>JAKAOK010000007.1 GCA_021812245.1 bacterium
GCTGTCCACCCTTATGTATTACGGTTATCCGGGAAATACCAGGGAGCTCGAAAATTTTATCGAAAGAGCCTGTATTTACTGCGAAGGCGGCTATACGTCCGGCGTTGCGGATACGCCGAAAGAAATAGGCATAGAGTGTCTCCCCGATTATATTTTTAACGACTATAAAAAAGAAAAGAGCACGCGGTTTGTAAAAGAAGAAGCGGTAGAAGTTCGCAGAAACGATTCGTTCAAAAAGACGGATGCCGAAAATTATATGGCGGAGATAGCCGATATATTCGACCGCGTCAATAAAAAAAGGGACGTATCGCTTCCCTATTTTATGAAAGAAGTCGAAAAATATATAGCGGCAAACAGGATAAAAAAGGAAAATTCTAAATTGGAAGCCGCAAAAAGTTTAGGTTTGTCTCTAAGGTCTTTAAGATATATACTGTCTAAAAACGATAATAACGGATAATAATCGAATGAATTATTTAATGGTTTTTGAATATTGCGGAACTAACTATAACGGCTGGCAGGCTCAAAACGTCGTCAATGCGCCGGAAGGAAATAAAACCGTAGAAAACGAAATGCTGAAAGCTATAAAAATTATCACGAAGTTTGACGTAAAATTATTAGTTTCGGGTAGAACCGATACCGGCGTTCATGCTTTAAACCAGGTTGCCAATTTTAAACTTCCTTTTTATTATGATTTAAATAAGTTTAAAGCTGCATTAAACGGAATTCTGCCCCGCGACATATCGGTAAAGAATATAGAAATAGTGCATAATTCGTTTCACGCGACACGTGATACCGTTTCAAAAATATATCTTTATAAAATAAATTCCGGATTCAGGAGTTCGCTGTTATCGGACAGGTCATGGTTTATTAAAGAAGAGTTAAGCATAAATCTAATGAATGAATCCGCAGGTATTTTTTTAGGAAGAAATAATTTTTTTAATTTTGCTAAAAGAGAAAAGGGGAGAAAGTTCATAAATTATTACAGAGTAATTACAGGAATAGAAATATGCCGGAAAAATTACGGGTTCGATATATTTATAGAGGGAGAGGGTTTTTTAAGGCATATGGTCAGAAGAATAGTGGGAACTTTAATTTTATGCGGAACCGGAAAAATGAATATTAGCAGCCTAACCGATATGCTTAAAGGAGAAAATAAAGCCGGTAATATTATATGCGCCCCTGCCCGCGGGCTTTTTTTATATTCGGTAAGATACGGGCATAAAATTTATTGTTGATATTTTATTAAATTTTATTTATAATTCTATATGATAGTATATAAAAAAGATTTTACGATAGAGTTTTTATATAAAAGTGGGTTATGCCCGCTTTTTTTGTTTTATGCATGAAAATTTAATAAGAGATATAGAAAAAATTATCGAGGATATAGTGCCTTATTACGGATGCTATCTTGTAGGGGCTGTGTTTTTTCCTGCAAGAAAGAACACCGGCGCTATTTTAAGAGTATATGTCGATACCGACGGCGGAGTAGATATATCGGCCTTATCCGAAATATCTAAAGAATTGAGTATGATTCTGGACGTCAAAGACATTATAAAATTTAAATACACTCTTGAAGTTTCGTCTCCCGGCATAAACAGGGTCCTTTTGAAATTTAACGACTATAAAAAATTTATAGGCAAAAGAGTAAAAATAGCGTTAAAAAATAAAATAGAAGGCAGAATTAACCTCATCGGGGAGATAACGGATACGTCCGGCGAAGACGAAAACCCCGGCGTTACTATTTTTGATGAAATAGAGAATAAACCGCGGACGGTAGGTTTTTACGATATAAAGAAAGGAAATTTATTGGTCGTATAATATAAATTTATAAAATTAAGGAGTCTTAATGTGCCGCAAATTATTATAAACGATTTGAACCCGGTGATAGACCAGGTATCAAAAGATAAAAATATCGAAAGATATCTGGTGGTGGAGGCTTTAGAGCAAGCTATTCTTGCCATAGCCAGAAAAAACCTCGGTCAGGGTTACGATTTAGAAGCGCATTTTACGGAGGAAACCGGCGAGATTGAGGTTTTTATGTTTAAGCAGGTAGTAGAAGAGGTTAAAAACACCAAAACGGAAATATCCCTTGAAGAAGCCTTGAAAGTTGACCCCGATGCCATTATTGGAGACAGCCTCGGACTTAAAGTCGAAAAAAATATTTACGGAAGAATAGAAGCGCAGGTTGCAAAACAGGTTATTTTCCAAAAAATAAAAGAAATCGAATACAAAAATATTTTTAACGAATTTAATGAGAGGAAGGGAGATATAGTCAGCGGACTCGTAAGAAAGGTTGAGAAGTCTGTGATAATAGTAGATCTTGGAAAAACCGAGGCCGTTTTACCGAGGCAGGAGCAAATATTCAGCGAAACATACAAGCCGCACGACAGGATAAGAGCCGTCCTATCCAATATTAAAATGGAAAAAGGCGGACCTAAACTTATTCTTTCCCGTGCTTCGGACGAGTTTCTCATTAAACTTTTTGAGACCGAGGTTCCGGAAATATACGATGGGGCGGTCAAGATAGTGAGAGTTGCCAGAGCGCCCGGATTCAGGTCTAAAATTGCCGTTGCGACAACTAATAAGGACATAGATCCGGTAGGCGCATGCGTGGGAATGAGGGGAATCAGGATTCAGAGCATAACTAACGAGCTTAGGGGCGAAAAAATAGATATTATACCTTATTCGGATAACCCCTCAAAATTTGTCGTAAGCGCTTTAAGTTCCGTTGAAGTTTCCAATATTATAGTCAATGAGGACTTAAAATCTATTGCCGTTATAGTTCCGGACGACCAGCTTGCGCTTGCGATAGGCAAACAGGGTCAAAACGTAAGACTCGCCTCAAAAATTACAGGTTATAAAATAGACATTCTAAGCGAATCTAAAATCAGCGCAAAGGATAAAAACGCCTATAAAGACCTTATGGATATACCCGGAGTAGGGGAAATTACGGCAAAGCTTCTGTATCAGAACGGATATGTCTCGACAAACGATATAGTTGGCTCGGATGCGGAGAAGTTAGCCAAAGATATTTCCGTAGATGTAAAAAAAGCCGAGAAGATTATTAACTCGGCAAGCGTTTATTTAGAAAAAGTAAAATCCGATATGGAACTTAAAGAAAAAATAGAAAAAGATGCTATCTAAAAGAGAAATGGGGCAGGACTTCAAGTCTATCCCCTTTAAAAAGGGAAAATAATGGAAGAAAGAAGGGTTTCTAAAGGAGTTATCAGAAGAAGGGCAAGCACGACGGAACCGGAAGAAACTAAAGGAAATTTGACTGAGGCGGCATCGGAAAATATATCTTTAGCCGAAAAACAGGAAAGCGGCGAAAAACTATTAGCGCCCGCCGGAGTTTTAACCAAAGAGCATAAAGAGCCTGAACCGCCGCATCCCGTGGCCGCGGAAAAAATGCCGCTTAGAGAAAAAGAAAACACTGTTAAATCAAAAAAAAGCGGCAAAAAAGAAGAAGCTCAAAAGCCGGATGTTCTCAGCGTAATAAAAACCTTAGACAATCTGAAAGTTAAAAGTATAGCCGAAGAAGCAGCCGAATCCGCGTCCCATAAAAAACCCGTCAAAAAAGAAGAGATAAAGAAAGGTCCTCAAGCCAAATTTTCTAAAAACGAAAAGTTTATAGATACCTCCGAGGAAGGGGAATCGTTTATTTTCAGGAAGCATAAAAGAAAATTCGGCGGCAAGTTTCATAAACAGCCCAAGCGCGTCCAACAGATAGTTCCGGAAAAAAAAGCATCCAAGAAAGTAATTAAAATAAGCAGCGGCATAACCGTAAACGAGTTGTCTCAGGCTATTGGAGTCAAAGCGTCCGAAGTTATAAAAAAATTAATGGACGTCGGCATAATAGCTACCATGAACCATATAATAGATATAGACGCAGCTTCCCTTATCGCTTCCGAGTACGGATATACCGTAGAAAACGTCAGCTTTAACGAGACGATAGCGCTGGAAGAATCCGTTGACGCGAAAGAATCGCTTTTGCCGAGAGCTCCGGTAGTGACGGTTATGGGTCACGTCGACCATGGCAAGACCTCACTGCTCGATGCCATAAGAAAAACAAACGTTACGTCTAACGAAGCCGGCGGAATAACGCAGCACATAGGCGCATACAGCGTTAAGATAGACGATTCTATGATTACTTTTCTCGATACCCCTGGACATGAAGCATTTACGGAAATGAGGGCAAGAGGCGCCGGTATAACCGATATAGTAGTTCTTGTAGTTGCGGCGGACGACGGGGTTATGCCTCAGACAATCGAAGCGATTAACCATGCTAAAGCCGCCAATGTTCCCATTATAGTCGCAATAAATAAAATAGACAAGCCGGGCGCAACCCCAGCTAAAATTAAAAACAGCCTTCTGGAATACGGTCTCGTTTCGGAGGAACTTGGAGGAACGACTCTTTATGCGCAGGTTTCTGCTAAAACAGGCGTCGGAATAAAAGAACTCCTCGAACTCATCATACTTCAATCCGAAATATTAGAATTAAAAGCAAATCCGGATAAGCCGGCAAGGGGAACCGTTATCGAAGCAAAGCTCGATAAGGGGAGGGGTCCGGTGGCTACGGTTTTAATCCAGAGCGGTACTTTAAAGGTTAATGACAGCGCGGTATGCGGTTTGTATTATGTCAAAGTCAGGGCAATGCTTGATTACAAAGGAAATAAAATTGAAACGGCCGGTCCGTCCACTCCCGTTGAAATATTCGGCTTGGAAGGTGTTGCGTCTCCCGGAGATAATTTTATCGCCCTTAAGGACGAGAAAGAAGCAAAAAGAATAAGCATGGAAAGACAGCTGAAGCATAGAGAAGTCGAGTTAAGTTCCAATGCAAGGCTTACTTTGGAAGGATTGTACGAAAAGATTAAATCCGGCGACGTAAAAGAACTTAGGTTAATCGTTAAAACCGATGTTTACGGCTCTATGGAAGCGTTAATACAGTCGTTTAAAAAACTTTCCAATCCTAAGGTAAAAGTCAATATAATACACAGCGGGGCGTCGGCAATTACCGAAAGCGACGTTATGCTTGCAAAAGCGACTAATTCTATAATCATAGCTTTTAACGTACGTCCGGAGTCTAAGGCTTCGGCATTAAGCGAAACTGAAGGAATAGAAATCAGGTATTACAGCATTATTTACGATGCGGTAAAAGATATAAAGGATGCAATGGAGGGGCTGCTTGCTCCCATAGAAAAAGAAAAAATTACGGGCAAGGCGGAGGTAAGGAGCGTTTTTAACGTTCCAAAGTCCGGAGCGGTTGCAGGGTCGTTCGTATTAAGTGGATTAATTAAAAGGTCGTCAAACGTCAGACTGTTAAGGGATAACGTGGTAATATATACCGGACATATAGATTCGCTGAAAAGATTTAAAGAAGATGCAAAAGAAGTTCAGGCAAACTTTGAATGTGGTGTTCTGCTTGAAAATTTTAACGATATAAAAGTTGGCGATATTATAGAAACTTACGATATAGAATATATTAAACAGACGCTGGAATCTTCCGTCAATAACGAGTAAGGAGAGTTTTAATAAATTGATAGAAAGAAATAAAAGGGTAGCGGAAATGATAGCTAGGGAAGTTTCTTTGTGTTTGGAATTTGAAGTAAACGACGCTAGATTGAAAAACGTTACTATTATAAGCGCCGAAATTTCAAAGGACTTAAAATTCTGTAAAGTATTTTTCAGCGTATTGGGCTCTGAAAAAGAAATAAAAAAAACGTTAAGCGGTTTCGAAAGTTCCAAAAATTTTATTAAAAAAAATGTTTTTTCCAAGGTTCTTTTGAGGGTAGTGCCGGAAATCAGGTTTGAATATTACGGCGGATTACAAAAGGCTTTTGATATAAACACGATTATAAACGAATATAATTCTACAAAACAAACAATAAAATAAACAATTATGGTATCTATAAAAAAAGAATATTCCGTTTCAGACTTAAAGACTTTAAATAATTACGCCGATGAGATATTCAGAATTATAGAAACATCTAAAAAAGTTCTCATAGCGACGCATGAAAACCCTGAAGGCGATGCCATAAGTTCGGCAATAGCGATGGGTATTTTTTTAAAAACTATAGACAAAGACGTTTATTTATACGATAAAGACCAGATACCGAATAATTTAAAATTTTTACCGCAGGTCGATAAATTTTTAAACGAGTTTCCGAAAGAACCCATAGATTTGCTTATAGTCGTAGATTGCGGGGAATTCTCGCGCATCGGGGCTAATTACGAACAACTCTCCGGCATAAACAGAATAATTAATATCGACCATCATTTTACAAACACTTTTTTCGGACATTCTAACCTCGTACTGCCCGATGCAAGTTCTACAGGTGAAGTTCTCTTCTATCTTTTTTTGGCATATGGAGCTTATGTAAACGATATTGTATATTCTCCCTTCGATAGTTTTCTCGGGGACAAACTTGGCGAACCACCTCTTCCCTGTGGGATGGAAGAAAGAAAAAAAATATTATCGTTTGTAACCGACGACATTGCTCTGTCTTTATATACGTCTATATTGACCGATACCGGTTCTTTTCATTATTCTTCGGCGAATAAAAGGGCTTTTTATATATGTTCCGTTTTAAACGAATATAATTTAGACCCTGCTAAAATAGCCACCGAGCTTTTTGAAACTAAGCCCGCCGAGATGTATTTTTTGCTGGGGAAAAGTTTAAACACGCTCGAATTTTCCTCCAACGGAAAGGTAGCCTCTATGGTTGGAACCAAGAAAATGATAGAAGATGTTTTAAAGGAAGCGGATGGGAACAGGATTAACGGCTTATACGAAAATTTCGTAAATTATCCAAGGTCTATTCAGGGAGTCGAAATAGCGATATTTTTCAGGGAAACCGGATTCAATCAATATAGATTGAATTTCAGGTCTAAAAGTTATGCAAACGTCGCTTACGTTGCGGAGAAGTTTGGCGGCGGCGGACATAAATTTGCTGCGGGATGTAAAGTAAGCGGCGATATAAACGAAATTAAAAACGAAGTATATAAATATTGCGGCGAAATAATATAAATACGGTTATGAATAAAGGTAAAAATAACAGCGTAAGCGGGATTTTAGTCATAGACAAGCCTAAAGATATGACCTCGTTTAAAGTAGATTTTTTAATCAAAAAAGAGCTTAATTGTTCTAAGGTAGGTCATGCCGGAACTTTGGACCCTTTTGCGACGGGAGTTCTCCCCGTTCTTTTAAACAAAGCGACAAAGCTCCAGGACAGCTTAATTAATCTTCCGAAATCTTACGAAGGGACGCTTAAATTAGGTATAAGCACCGATACCCTCGATATTACGGGCCGCCAAAACGGCGGAAGAGACGTTTCCGATTTGGAAATGGACGGCGTAATCCATTATCTAAATAATTTAGAAGGCGATTTTATTCAAAAGATACCGGCTTTCAGCGCCAGAAAACATAAAGGAGTTCCTTTATATAAATATGCAAGAAAAAATATCGACGTAATTCTGGAAAATCCTACGTCCTTAGTTAAAATTTATAATTTTGAAGTAAAATCGCACCGGAATCCTTTTATAGATTTCAGATGCACCGTTTCAAAAGGAACATACGTAAGGGCAATCTCTCAGGATATAATGGATAAATTCGATATTCCGGCACATCTTTACAGCCTTAAAAGGACGAGCGCGGGCGGTTTCGATATTTCCGAAGCCCTGCCGCTGGAGTTGCTCGAAAAAGGTTCCGATTTCATAATCGAAAACCTGATACATATTAATAACGTTTCTGATATTCGTACCGGCGGCATTAATTAAAATATATATAATAACTAATTAAACTAACTAAAACATATCCTTAAGGGGGTTCAATTAAATGCCTATTTCAAAAGAAGAAAAAAACGCGATAATCGAGAAATTCAAGACCCATAGTAATGATTCCGGTTCGGTAGAGGTGCAGGTTTCCCTGCTTACATACCGGATTAATTTATTGTCGGAACATTTTAAAAAGTTTGCCAAAGACCATCATTCAAGAAGGGGTCTTTTAAAAATGGTTTCAAAAAGAAGGCACCTTCTCGATTATTTGAAAAGCAAGGATGATGCAAGATATAAATCTTTAATCGAAGCTCTTGATCTTCGCAAATAAAACAAAAACGATAAATTAATTTTTCTTAAAAACAAGTTAATCAGATTTAATAGGAGACAAGATGATAAGCAATACTTTAATGTTTGACGGTAAAAAAATAACTATCGAAACGGGGAGACTTGCCAAACAGGCGTCAGGAAGCGCATTGGTTACAATAGGAGACACAAAGGTTCTCGTTACTACGTGTTTGAATAAAAAAATAAAGGAAGGAACAGATTTCCTGCCTCTTACCGTGAATTACGTAGAAAAATATTATTCTGCGGGAAAAATACCGGGCGGTTTTTTTAAAAGAGAAGCAAGGCCGACCGAAAAAGAGGTTTTGACCTCCAGATTTTTAGATAGACCGATAAGGCCCCTTTTCCCGGATAATTACTTTTTTGATACGCAGATAATAGCCACCGTGGTTTCTATGGATAACGAAAACGATCCGGATATGGCGGCAATGTTAGGTGTTTCATTTTCTTTGATGCTCTCCGAAGCCCCGTTTAAAGGACCAACCGCAGGCGTTAGAATTGCGAGGGTAAACGGTAATTTCATTGCGAATCCGACTTATAAAGAACTTGAAGCCAGCGACACGTTTCTTATAGTCGCAGGCTCAAAAGACGCTATAACGATGGTTGAAGGAAGCTTTAACGAATTAGACGAGGAAGAGCTTATTTCGGCGATAGAATTCGGGCACAATAAAATTGTAGAATTAACAGAGTTTCAGAATAAAGCTCTTTCTGAAATGACTATTAATAAAGCCGTATCGGAAGAAATTAACATACCGGAAGGATTATATGAAAGAGTTAAGGAACTTTCTTACGACGATTTATCCGCCGCTCTTAAGATTTCCGCAAAATTGGAAAGAAACGAAAAAGTGGAAAATCTAAACGTCAAAGTTATCGAACTGTTGAATGAGTCTTATCCCGGGCAGGAAGCGGCGATAAGCCATATTTTTGAATCTATTCAAAAGGATATATTGAGAAGCAACATAATTAACGACGGTTTAAGAATAGACGGAAGAGGGCTTAGAGATATAAGGCCTATCAGCTGTTCCGTCGGCGAACTGCCAATGGCTCACGGAAGCGCCGTTTTCACACGCGGTGAAACTCAGGCTCTCGTCGTCGCCACTCTCGGCACTAAATTCGATGAACAGATTATAGACGCGCCCGAGAAAGAATCGACTAAAAAATTTATGCTGCATTATAATTTCCCTCCTTTTTCCGTGGGAGAGGTCGCTCCCTTAAGGTCCCCCGGCAGAAGAGAGATAGGGCACGGGTCGCTTGGCGAAAAAGCGCTCAGATATGTAATTCCGTCCGCGGAAGAATTTCCTTATACGATAAGATTAGTTTCCGAGATACTCGAATCTAACGGTTCTTCTTCTCAGGCCACGATTTGCGGAGGCACATTGTCTTTAATGGATGCCGGAGTTCCGATAAAGGCTCCGGTTGCGGGAATAGCAATGGGACTAATAAAAGAAGGAGATAAAGTTGCGATACTTTCCGATATTTTAGGCGATGAAGACCATTTGGGAGATATGGATTTTAAAGTTGCGGGAACCGCTAAAGGCGTAACAGCTTTACAGATGGATATTAAAATTTCGGGAGTTACTAAAGAGATTTTGAGAAATGCCCTTTCCCAGGCAAAAGAGGGAAGAATACATATACTCAATATAATGCTTCAGTCTATAACCGAACCTAGAAAAGATATGGCAAAAAATGCCCCGAGAATCGTCACTATGATGGTTAAGCCTGAAAAAGTCAGAGAAGTTATCGGGTCCGGCGGAAAAGTTATTAAGGGGATAATAGAAAAGACCGGCGCAAAGGTCGATATAGAAGATTCCGGAAAGGTTACTATTTCTTCTTCAAACGGCGAATCATTAAAACTTGCCGTTGCTATGATAAACGACATAACGCAGGAAGCGGAAATCGGCAAGATTTATTTCGGTAAAGTCAGAAAAATAATGGATTTTGGAGCTTTCGTGGAGATATTTCCCGGGACGGACGGACTTGTTCATATTTCACAGATAGATAGTAAGAGGGTGGAAAAAGTCTCCGATGTTTTAAAAGAGGGCGACGAAGTAAAAGTTAAGGTTTTAGATGTGGACAGGGCTGGTAAAATAAAACTCTCTATAAAAGAAACTTTATGAAGAATTTTAAAAGAGAAGTTTTAGAATCGGGGATTACGCTTATAACGGAAAAAAAGTCATATTTTAACTCTATAAGTATCGGATTGTGGGTAAAAACCGGCTCGGTTTACGAGCCGGCAGAATTAAACGGCATATCTCATTTTATAGAACATCTGCTCTTTAAGGGAACTAAAAACAGAACTTATAAAGAAATAAACAGGGAAATAGACCTTATGGGGGGAGCGCTGAACGCTTTTACCGGAACGGAGCTTACCTGTTTATATACCAAAGTTTTATATAAAAACTACGACAACGCCGTCGATCTTTTAATCGATTTAATGTTTAATTCTTTGTTTCCAGAAGATGAAATCGAAAAAGAAAAAAGCGTGATACTGCAGGAAATTTCCGGCGTTCAGGACGATCCTTCGGATTATTCGATGGAGCTCTTTCATAGAAATTTTTACGGAAATTCATCGTATGCTTTCCCTATTCTTGGAACCGAAAATACGATTAAAAATTTTAACCGAAAAAAAATATTAGATTATTATTACCGGCATTACAATCCCGGAAATATAATAATTTCGGTCGCAGGTAATTTCGAACACGATAAAATAGCGGGTTCGATCAACAGCCGTATGGGTAAAATAGCTTCGCAGTTCGATAGTAAAATAGTACAAAAAAAATTTAAAACCGATAAAGTGTACGGCGATTTTTTTCAAGATAAGGATCTGGAGCAGACCCATTTCTTAATTGGACTCGAAGGTATAAGCAGGTCTGACGAAGATTTTTTCTCCGTAGAAGTTTTAAACACTATTTTAGGCGGGTCCGTCAGTTCTAAACTTTTTCAGGAAGTAAGGGAAAATAAAGGGCTTGCGTATTCTATTTATTCAAATTCGGTGTTTCATAGGTCCGACGGATATTTTTATATTTATGCGGGCGTTTCTCCTAAAAAATTCAAGCTTTCCAAAGAGCTTATTTTTGATATAATCGACGGCATAGTGGGCGGCGATATCAGCGACGACGAAATTATGAATGCAAAAAAACATATATATGACGGTTTTCTTCTTGGTATGGAATCTACCGGAAATATTATGAACCGTAATGCTATTAACGAAATTTACGAAGGCAGATATGTTCCCAAGGCGCAGGTTTTAAAAAAGATAGAAAAAGTAGATAAACAGGCTGTTAAAAGAATTTCCGAGCGGTTATTTTCAAGTAAGAAAAACAGAAATATTTCCGTTCTCGGCAAGGTTAAATAGTACAATAACAAAGTAAGGCGGCTTTATTTATGGAAAAGGAAATTTATTACCCTAAATCGTACGATATTATTTACAGGTCGGGTTATATCATAGGCTTTATAGGAATAGCTTTATTTGCTTTTTCATATATTTATTCCGATATACCCGGTTTTTATGCGGGGATTTCTATTTTTTACGCAGGTTCTTTAATTTCTTCATCGTTCCTTTTAGTATGGAAGAAAGAGATTAAAATATTTATATTGTCCTGCGTAATTTTGGGGATTTTATCCGGAGCCGGTTATGTTTTTGTTTTTAAAAATCCGGAAATTTTAATTATATCTATAGGGCTTGTCCTTGCAGGAGTCGCTGGGCTTTACGGTAAAGAAGCCCACTGCTTTCATTTTATCGAAGGATGGATTCTGATGTGGTCGTTTCCGGTTTTAATTTTTGCAAATTTATTAATTTACGGATTAAATGTTGAAAATCACGGCATAGTCCGCGCTGTTTTTTCCGTAATTTATGTCATCATAATGCTTTTGGCGCTTTCTTTTTTAATTAAAAAAATAAAACAGCCTTTAATGCAATTTTGCCAGAATTAAAATAAAATTATTTTTTTATTGTATTATGACTTTAAAGTCATTATAATAATATGTATATGGTCGAAAATATAGATAAATATGAATTGATTTTGTCGTCTTCAAGAAAGCTGATAGAGGAAATTGGATTTTCCGCTTTAACCATGGATAGGGTAGCGCAAAAAGCCGGTATAGCCAAAGGAACGGTTTATCTTTATTTTAAAGATAAAGACGAACTTTTAGAGAAAGTTCTATCCTCGGGTTTTGAGAGAATGTTTAAAAGAATACAAGACCGGGTTGCAAAAGAGAATGGCGGAATCAATAAATTAAAGGCCCTTATTAGCGAGAATATCGATCATATTTATGAAAACAGGTATTTTTTTAAAACGATTTTTTTAGACGAAGTTAACGTCGTATTTTTGAAAAAAAAATCAAAAGAGTCCTTTAATTTAAGAAGAAGAAGATATGCCGATTTTATAGGAGAGATTATCAAATCGGGAATAGATTCGGGAGAGTTCAGAGGCGGTTTAGGTCCTGCCAAAGGCGGATATATGCTTGTATCGTTAATTAAGACGTGCGCTATATATAATTTCCTTAACGACAGATTCGAACCGACGCCGGAAATGATAGAAAAAGACGCGGAAGAGATATTAAATCTGTTTCTTCACGGCATATCCGTTAAATAATTTTTTTAAATAAAATGGTTGAAAAAACCCACAAAAATTACAAGTGGATAGTTCTTGCCCTTGTCGTAGTATCCTCCTTTATGGCAATACTCGACGTTAATATAGTAACGGTCGGGCTCCCCAAGATGATGTCTCATTTCGGAATTAACGTTACGGATGTGGAATGGGTAATGATAGCATATACTATTGCTTATTCTATTGTTATACTGCCGATGGCTTATGTCAGAAGAAAGTGGGGAATAAAATATCCCTTTATCGTATCCATCGTCATTTTTGTTATCGGTTCGGCTTTATGCGGGCTTTCCCCTTCTTTTACCTACCTTGTTATTTTTCGCGTTATACAGGCAATAGGAGGCGCCGGACTTACGCCGACCGGTCTTACCTTGCTTGCGGAAGTGTTCCCGCCTGATGAAAGGGGCGAGGCTATGGGGATATGGTCTATCGGCGCAATGGTAGCTCCGGCGGTAGGGCCGACTCTCGGAGGATATCTTGTGGATTACGTGGACTGGAGATGGATATTTTACGTCAATGTCCCTATAGGTATTATATCTATATTGGGTTCTATCGCAATCTTAACCCATGATATACCGATAGAAAGATATACCAAAAAATTCGATGCGCTCGGTTTTTTATTTATGGCTTTGTCTATGGCTTCTTTATTGTATGCCCTAAACGAAGGGCAGACGCTCGGGTGGCATGCGCCTATAATAATACAATCGGAAGTTATAAGCGGTTTTTCGTTTGTTTTTTTTGTAATATCCGAATTATTTGTCGAAACGCCTATTCTCAATCTTGATATTTTTAAGAATTATAATTTCGTCATTGCATTTATAGTCAATATGGTGAGAGCGGTAGGAATTTTCGGGGCTATGTTCCTACTTCCGCTTTTCATAGAAAACGTCCTTAACTATAATGCTATGAACGCCGGTATTTTAATGGCTCCCACCGCTATTGCGGTGGCATTGGTATCGCCTTTTTCGGGGAAAATATCCGATAGAATAGGACCCAGGTATCCTCTTTTTGCCGGACTGTTAATAGTTGCGGCATCTATGTTCATGTTCGATAATATTTCTTTAAACACAAGCGTTTACGATATAGTAGTAAATCAACTAATAAGAGGCGTCGGGATAGGGCTTCTAAATGCGCCGGTAATGAGCGCCGCTCTAAATTCGGTAAAAACAGATATGCTCCCCGAAGCCTCCGGTTTGATTCCGGTATCGCTTCAGATAGGAGCTTCATTCGGCATAGCTTTCATAGGCAACGAACTTGTGGCAAGGCAGGTTTATCACTTAAACCAGTATGCGGGGGATATTAAATATAATTCTTACGCGTACCGCGGCGTAATAAATTTCATTAACGGTGATTTGGTGAACAAAGCCGCCGCATATTTGAGGCCTGGAACTATTTTTCCGAACCCGACTTTGGGCTTTTTTGACGAAATAGTGCAAATGCAGGCTTCGATTGCTTCTTACGGAGATTCGTTTGCCATACTCGGTTATTTGACGATTGTCGGAGCGGCCGTGGCTTTTTTTATTAAAAATAAAAGGCATAGCAGATAGAATATGATATTATTATAACTATGAATAAAGATACCGGCGAAAAAGATTTTAATAAGATAGTTTTGACCGTTTCTGAATTCTCCCGCATTCTGAAGGCAACAATAGAAAATGTTTTTTACGCCGTCGGGATAAAAGGCGAAATATCCGGATTAAAAATAAATTATTCTTCGGGATATTATTTTGACCTTAAAGACGAATCCGCAAAATTAAAATGTATAATATTCAAGAGCGACTTAAGTAAAATAAAATTCGATATAAAAGACGGATTGTCCGTAACGGTTTACGGAAGAATTAACCTATACGAACCTAGAGGCGAATACAGCTTTATAGTATCGGAAATAGAACCTCTCGGATACGGCGAGCTTTATATATTGCTCGAGAGGCTAAAAGAAAAGCTTAAACGGGAAGGCTTGTTCGACGAATCGCGCAAAAAAGCCATACCTTTCCTGCCGGAAACAATAGGCATAGTTACGTCGAGAAGCGGCGCGGTTTTGCATGATATCGTGAAAATCATAAAGTCAAGGTTTGAAAGCGTATCCATAATTTTTGCAAATGCAAGCGTTCAGGGGCAAAACAGCGCGGCGGAAATCGCGCAGGCCATAGAACTTTTAAATTTATACGGCAGGACAAAAAGAAAAATAGACGTGATTATAGTCGGCAGAGGCGGCGGGAGTATAGAGGATTTATGGGCTTTTAACGAAGAAATTACCGCAAGGGCGATTTATAACTCGTCTATTCCGGTAATCAGCGCCGTCGGCCACGAAACGGATTTTACCATTGCCGACTTCGTCGCCGACAAAAGGGCTTCGACGCCGTCAAATGCTGCCGAAATGGCAGTTCCGGTAAAATCGGAATTAGTAAAGCAGGCGGGAACTTTGAGAAACAGAATAAGGTTTGGCGCCGTTAATTTAATTTCAAGCAGAAAAGCCGAGCTGTCTAATTTAATTAAAAATATGGAAAAAGTTTCTCCAAAAAGGATTATTCAGGATAGAAAAATCAGGGTTTACGACCTCGACGGAAGCCTGCAAAGTTTAGTCGAAGGACGGATAAATTTATTAAGGCTGAATGTTTCGCATTTGCATAAAAGGCTTTTACTGAAAAGCCCCTTAAATATCTTTAAAGAACGCAAATTATATATAACCGGACTATCGGGCAGGCTTAAAAGGGCAGCGGAAACGGTAATTTCAAATTATAAAAACATGGTCAGAACGGAGAGCAAGGCGCTGAATTCATTGAGTCCCTATAACGTTCTTAAAAGGGGTTACGGCATAGTTTTTTCGGAAGAAAAAGCGGTAGTTTCATCGGTTTTACAAGTTAAAGAAAACGAAAATATAAAGATAGTTTTAAACGACGGCAGTTTAAAATCAAAAATTCTGGAAGTAGAGCCGCCTGCCTTCCCGTCGGTAAATAAGCCATAATCTTCGATATTTTATTGCAGGATTAAGGGGAAATCGAGTTCTTAACGGTTTTTTTCTTTTTTATAAGGTGAATCGAAGATTTTTTTAATGATACTTTGACAGTTTTTCCCTCAAAAAGATGCATAACTTCGTAAGCATGAAAAGGTATTAAAACTTTAAGCTCCAGATTTTCTTCCGATTTTATCGATATCTCCATCATTCTGGAAGTAAAAATAGACGAAATAATTTTTCCGGAAAGACGGTTTTCTCTTACCGGTTTTGAAGCCTCCCTATCTTCTCTTAATATTATTATCTCTTCGGGCCTTACGGCTAAAAAAACCTGTTCGCCTGTTTCAAAATTTCCTTGAAAATCTGCTTCCATAATAACACCGGTATGCGTATTCCCGTTTCTAACTTTAACCTTAACTTTTATTAAATTATTATTACGGTCTATTTCCGATATGACCCCGCCTAATATATTTTCCGTTCCGATAAGGAAAGCGGTATCTATAGAAGAAGGTTTTCTTAAAACTTCTTTAGGATGCCCCGAATCTTGAATCTTGCCGTCGTTTAAGATAAACATTTTATCGGATAAATTGACGACGTCTTCGATGTCGTGCGTTACGAGCAATATTGAAATTTTAAGTTCGCGGTTGACGTCTTTGATGAGCTTTCTGACCTTTGTTTTTGAAATAATATCAAGATTAGAAAAAGGTTCATCCATAAGTATAATTTCAGGATTTACGATCAAAGCCCTTGCCAAAGAAACTCTTTGAGCTTGCCCCATACTTATTTCGGACGGGTATCTTTTCTCGAGTCCGGTTATTCCGAGCAGTTCCATTATTTCTCTTGGAGAATAAAATATTTTTTTATTTTTCCCGATATTATTAATAAGGTTTCTTTTGTTGATATTTAATTTTAAACCAAATTTGATATTTTCTATTACATTCATATTGGGAAACAAAAGCGGTTCGTCCATTACAAGCGGCGTGCGTCTTTCGTAGGATTCAAGATTATTTATATTTTTTGCGTTAAGAATGACGTCTCCGCAGTCTTGCTTCAATATTCCGCAGATAATTTTTAACATAGTGCTTTTGCCTTCTCCGGAATAGCCGAAAATAGAAGAAATTTCTCCGCCTTCGATTTCTAAATTTATGCCGTCCAAAACTTTCTTATTCAAAAAACTTTTACTTATATTTTTAATTTCCAGCAGTTTCATATCAGTTTAATTTTTTTTATGCATTAGTTTTTATTTTATAGTTGAAATATTTAAAAATACCAAGGAAGAATAGCGATATAATCATTAATATACCGGCAATAGTAATTGCGGCGGGATAGTTGCCGTAGCTTGTTTTAACGAAGACTTCTATAGGAGCGGTTTCGGTTATTTTAGGGATAACGCCGGAAACCATTTGCGTTGCGGCATACTCGCCGATAGACCTTGACCAGCTCATTGCAAGTCCTGCGATAATTCCGTTATAAGAAAGCGGAATTATAATTTTGAAAAGAACGTCGAATGAGGATGCGCCCAGCGTTTTGCTTAAATTCAGCATTTTTCTGTTTATGGAATCGAATGATGTTTTTACTATATTTACGAAAAACGGAAAAGATATAATCAGCTGGACCAACACGATGCCTTGAGGCGTGAATACGAATTTTATTCCGTTATCGATAAAAAATTTTCCTATAGGATTAAGCGAACCCATAGTAATTAGAACAGCAAAGCCGACGACTAAGGGCGAGGTCGTAAGAGGCAGGGCGGAAATTAGGTCCAATAAAAATGAAATTTTGCCTTTTTTAAACGACAATACGTAGGCTATGGGAATTCCGATTATTAAATTTATGATGATGACTATGAAAGAAAGCTTAAAACTTAAAAATATAGAATTCCAGAGGCCGACATCCTTTAGTTCTTTCATGAAAATATGAATAGAGGTTTGGAAAAATATGCCGGAAAGAAGAAGTATCAGTGTTGCAAAAAACAAGAACGAAATAATATAAACAAGTATATCGAATATTTTATTTTTGTTTAAAGGCATATATTAATCATTTTATAATATCGGAAATATTATTGAAATATAAAATATAAAAATCCCCGCCTTTATGTCATTGCGAGCGCAGCTAACCAATCTTAACGTTTTACTTTAAGGAATTAACCGGAGAAAATCCCCAATATTTTAAAATCTTTTTTCCTTTTTTAGAAAAAAGAAGTCTTATGAAATCTTCGTCTAAAGACTTATATTTTGACTGATTTAAAACGGAAGCCGTAAATTTTGCTTTAGTGTTATACTTTTTGGTAATGGCTATTATTTTTATTTTAGCTCCGCTTCTTTTAAGTTCGAGAAGCTGGGAAGCGTAAAGTATTCCTAAATCCGTATTTCCGCTTTCAAGCACGGGCATAACTAAAGCGGCGTCAAGCAGATGGTTTACGTGTCCGGTTATTTTTTTAAAAGCTCCGGGGAACCGCCTGTTTATTATTCTAAACATTTTCCATGTATAGTCGCCTGCGGGGTCGGCATGAGGGCTGGAGGTCGTAAGAGCGACGTTTGGGTCCATAAGCTTTTGTATTAAGTTAGAAGGGGTTACGCCCGCAGGATTATTATAAGGCGTGGCAGCGGCTAAATAATCGTATGCAAAGACTTCATAGAATTTTAAAAACCCTTTATGTTTAAGCTGTCTCTGAAATTTTCCGTTGGCTGAAAGAAAGACGTCGCATGGCGCACCTTCCTCGATATCGCCTTTAAGAACTCCTGCGCCCAGAAAATCATAATCTATTTTTACACCCGGATGCTCTTTTTTAAAGATATTACCTATCTCCATAATCGGTTTAGGCAGGGCATCCGCCGCCATTATCCTTAATGTTGCGGCATTAGAAATATTTTCGGCAAGCATAGGAATTCCGGCGAAAATCAAAAATAAGCCGATAAAAAAAATTATTGCGTAATAAATTGCGATATTCTTTTTCATTTTTTATCCTTTACGATTTTAAGTTAGTTTTTAAATAAATGCCGCTTTCAAAAACGCGGCTTTATTTTATTATATTTTATTAAAATGCCATAATTATATCTACCATTCCGTAATATCCGTCCGGTCCGTTGTCGCCGTGAAGGTCTTTCAGCACCCGTCCGTCAAGCTGAAAAGCCGGAGTAAAATGGTAATCGACGCCGAACCCGCTTATTACGTCTTTGTAGCCGTTGTTGATAAGACCGTAAGCGTTGACCGTTCCATACGAAGTGTTTATATAACCGTAATTATCAAACTGCTTGACGTATGCCGTTTCATTGTAAATATCGAGTTTAGGAGTAATAAAATAGTTAAGGTATGCATCCAGAAAGATATTGTTCCCCGGGTCGGTATAGCTTGCCGGTTCGGAAACGTTAACGGTCGAATGCCCCTCGTTCTTGCTGTAACCTAAAGCGTAATCCAAGGCTATGGACTGCTTTGCGGGCAGTTTGTAAGTAAACTGTCCCGCAAGGGTAGGCATTATCTGCCATTCATCGCCACCGATATTAACCGAAGAATCGGAACTCCACTGACCCGTGGGAACCGTAAAACTGATTTGGGGGAAAAAATTAAATCCAAAATTTCCGTAAGAATAATTTTTGCTGTAAATTCCGTAAAAAAGCAGGATATCGCCGAGCCCGCCGCTCGAATTTGAAAAGTTGGACGGCTGGCTTGACGGCTGGTCGGCGTTAGTGATATTTTGCGATGCGCTTCCGACCGGCGTTACGACTTCGAAGAAATTAGTGACGCCGAGGATGTTTTTCGTCCATATAAACTCCGGCAGGAAGACGAATTTATCGGTCTGAGCCGGTTTGTTTTCTACCGAGCCACTGTTTGTGAAGACAGAGCCGAAGGTCTGGTAGGTCAAACCCTGAAAAGTAATGAATTTATTTGGCGGCATGACTCCAAAAGCGGTCGGTCCTTTAAAGAAAAAGTTGTTTCCCGAATCGTCCGGTCCGGCAAAAGCGTTTTTAAAGGGTAAAAATAAATAGAGGCTTAATGTAAAAAAGAAAATTACGAAGATAGCGCAAAATCTGTTTCCGGTATTTTTCATCGCCCGTTCTCCTTGATTAATTATTTAATATTTAGTTTTAATTTTCTTTCATTATATCCAAAATGTTATAACGATATTCGAATCATATCAAAGCAAATGAAAAAAGAAAGAAATGTAAAAAAATATTATGTTGTGTCTATTATGATATAACGCATAATTAATGTCAAGGGAAAATATTTGACAAATTATTTACAAATGGGTATATTAAAATCACTCTTCCAATATAAACAAAAAATAAATCGTATATTATTAATTTATTAGGGTGGAATTAAATGAAAATTAAAAGCATTATTTATCCGATTATGTTATTTTTATTTTGTTATTTCTTTTTAAGTCCTGCATCGACCTTTGCTTTAACTAAGATTAGTAAAATCAAAACAGAGAAAGAAACGGGCATAAGCGACGTTAAAAAAATATTATTCAAAAATCCAGAACTTGCTATAAAAAAACTAAACGTTATGGTCAAAAAAAATCCGAAAAACCCAAAATTATATTATTATTTAGGAATATCTTACGGCAGATTAAATAAAACCCATAAAGCAATTAATTATTATAAAAAGGCTATAGGATTAAATCCTAAATATTTAAACGCTTATGATAATTTGGGTCTTGCTTACAACAAAAACCGCAAATATAAAAAAGCCTACGAAACTTTTTTAAAAATGATTAAATTAAATCCAAAAAATCCGGTTTATTATAATAATGTCGGTTTTGTAGAAGAAGAGAGGGACAAAAACCATAAAGCCGTGGAGTTTTTCAATAAAGCCGTAAGTTTAAATCCTTTCTATACTATGGCTTATCTGAACTTAGGTTCTATTTACAGAAAAATGGGAGAAAATAGGCGGGCGGCGAAAGAATACAATAAATCAGGATTAGCATATTTCAGGACTGGGAATTATATGCAGGCGGTAAATTCTTTTAGGCTTTCTATAAAATTATACCGCAGGTATATTTATCCATACGGAAATATCGCCAATTCATACGTTAAAACGGGAAATATCGGTAAAGCCGTTTTTTACTATACTTCAAGCGGCAATATGTATAACGATAAACAAAGGTATCATAGAGCTATAAAGGATTTTAATCTGGCATTACAATACAATCCTAAATATATGCAGGCTATCCACGGTATAATTTTATCGTATCAAAAATTAGGGAATATGACTATGGTTTCCCGATATATGCGCGAAGAAATTCAGATAGGCGGGGTAGGAGCAATTTTTGGCGCAGGAATGCTCCCGTAAATAAAATTTTTCTTTTATAGGAATTTTATTGACATTTTTTTTGAAAATATATATAAAAAATAATAAATGATTAAATAATAAAAAAAGAAGATTTAGAATTTACGGCATAGATTAGTTATATTTTGTTGTTATATAAATTTCGATAAAAACAACTCTTACGGAGGCGGAAAATGGAGAACGGAAGCGCAACGGAATCATATTTAAATTCCCAGATTAACGATTCGGAAAGCTCGGAGATTTCAAGCGATAAGGCAAAACCCGTTGATAATATAAAAGAATACGATTTGCAATCAATAGATCAAAAAGTTTTTTTACTAATAAAGGAAAACAATGATTTATTAAAAAAAATTAAGGACGATATAGACGTTAAAATTGCCGTTGACGAAACTAAAGATAAAGCTTTCAATAAGTTATACGACGAATTAAAAGAGGCAAAAGAAAAAGATAACATTAAAGATTCTGCAATTAGACCCTTATTGGGCGATTTATTGTTATTTTATGATAGTCTTATAAAGTTTAAATCAAAAATAGAAACTAATAATAAAAATGATGAAATGTTATTAAAAGAAACAGATTTTATTTTAGATGAGCTATTAGAAATATTTTATAGGCAAAACATTGAAATTATACCGGAAAATTCAGACCGCACTTATGATTCCAAAATTCAAAAAGCTGTAAAAATTGAAAAAAATCAAGAAATTGACGATAATAAAATAATCAAAATTATTAGAAGCGGTTTTTTATGGAAAGATAAAATGCTCAGACCACAAGAGGTTTGTGTAAATAAACATAATTAATAAATAATTATAATAATTAATTTAGGAGGTAAATATGCCTGAAAACATTGAAAATAATAATTTAGTATTCGGTATTGATTTAGGAACTACATTTTCAGCCATCGCTTATATCGATGAATTTAAAAAACCGGTTATAATTCCAAATATAGAAAATAAACTTACGACGCCGTCGGTTATTAATTTTTATAGTGCTGATTCATATGTTGTAGGCGACGAAGCAGTAAATAGATTGCTCGCAGATCCTTCAAATACGGTAAGCTTTATTAAGCGCGAAATGGGTTCAAAAGATTATTCATTATCTTATTACGGCAAAAATTATACGCCGCAAGAAATATCGGCAAAAATTCTCGCAAAATTAAAAAAGGATGCCGAATCTTATTTTCAAAATAAAGGCTTAAATATTGAAGTTAAAGATGTCGTAATAACGGTTCCGGCGTATTTTGGCATGGAACAGCGCTCTGCAACTAAAGATGCCGGTGAAATTGCAGGACTAAACATATTAAATATACTAAATGAGCCTACCGCTGCCGCATTATCTTACGGTATTAATAACGTAAATAAAAATAACACCGTATTTGTTTTTGATTTAGGCGGAGGAACATTTGATGTAACTATTTTAGAAATAAAAGGAAATGATATAAAAATGCTCGCTTCCGATGGGGATGCCCGTTTAGGGGGGAAAGATTGGGACGATAAAATATTGTCATACTGCGTAGAAAACTTTAAAAAAGAAAATAATAATATAGATCCCCAGGATAACCTCGACTCATATCAAGAGCTTTACGATAGGGTTTTAAGGGCTAAAATTTCATTATCGACTCGACCAAACGCTGATATAATTACAAGCGCCGATGGTAAAAGTTATAAAAACCAAATGAATGTAGAAAAATTTGAGGAACTTTCGGAAGATTTGCTGGATAGATGCAAGCATTGTTCCGAATTGGTTTTGAATAAAGCCGGAAAAAAATGGGATGATATTGATACGGTTTTATTAGTCGGGGGATCGACTTATATGCCTATGATAAGAAAATTGGTGGAAAATATGAGCGGTAAAAAGCCTTCCACCGAGGTAAATCCCGATCTTTGTGTGGCGCAAGGCGCCGCTTGGTACGGATTTTTACAAAAAACAGAAGATATAGTTAATAAACAAAGAACAATATTAGGCGATAAGCAAGCGGAAATTACTCAAAAAACATTATTAGGGTCATTGCCGTCAATTAAAGTTACCGAATGTGTAGCTAAGTCCTTAGGTATAATTACCATTGGAGCAGATGACAAAGAGTTCGTATTTAATCTGATAAAGGCGCAAACTCCTATTCCATGCGAAATAGTTAATGATGAACTTACTTATCATGATAACGGGCAAACATCGCTACGGGCGCGGTTAACGGAAGGGGAAGGAAGTAACGTAGAATTAGTTTCTAAGATTGGGGAGTTTACTCTATCCGGCTTGCCGCCTAGAACAGTAGGCGATAAAATTAGGATAGTTTTAAAATATAACAAAAATAAGATATTAGAACTTTTAGTGGAAGATTTGGAAACACATAAACAAATAGCAGGAAAAGTCGAATTAGCAGGTGGAATGGATAAAGAGCAAAAGGACGATGCCATTAAACAGCATATATCTCAAACACAAAAATAAAATTTCTCTATAATAAAATTATGTCAGAAAACCAATATGCAGAATCTATACAATCTTTCGAGAGTTTTATAGGCGAAGCCAAAAAACATAAAGATAAAGATTTTATTAAGGCCGATTTTTTTTTAAAAGAGGATGATAACAGTTATATTGATATTTACATCTTTTTAAAAATAAAAAAAGATGTACCTCCAGATGAAAAAAAAGACGAACTTAATAAGCTTATAAGTTCTATACAAAAGGGGGATAAACTTAGTTCGCTTCATAAATTAGCAATTAATGTGCGTGGTGAGTTTAAACTTTTATCCAATGATGATTTTAAAGAATCCTATAGGTCACATATTTTATCAAAAATAGAAGAAGAAATAAAAAAGAGATTAGGTGTTTTTAAAGGAACATCAACAATCGAGAATAAAGTAATAGATAATATAAAAAGAGATATTACAAAAGAATTTAATTACAATGATGATGATGTTTTATTTACTAAAAATCAGATACAAGAATATTTAGATGAAACAATAAAGAAGTTATTGAACGATTCTGGAATTAAAATAAATACCGATATTAATACTAATAATTATAAAAGTAATAATAATCAAAGCGGGAATAATACAAATTATACTAAATCTAATACCTCGAAAAAATTTGCAATATTAATAGGCTTGATAATTATAGTGTCTTTAGTTATTTATTTTAAAAAAAGAGGGATTACTCATTCAAATAAAAAAATAATAAAACCTGTTTCAAATAAAAGTATAAATATAGCAAAAAATAATAATAATTTAAAACCTATAAATCGGATAAATCATGGCAATATATATCAACCAAACATTGTTCGTAAATCTCAAAATATAGTAAAGGAAAATAAAACGACCGCGAGTGATGTAGTTTCGACGAAATCCTCTGTTCCGTATAAAAAAACGGTTAGATTATCAAATTCACAAAAGCCTTCGCCTAAGGTTGCCTATGTTCCGAATATTTCAAGCAAAATATTTCAAGAACAAGGATTCCAGCTATTTAAGATGTCCGGTTGCTTATATTGCCACAGAATCTATAATAAGGGTTATAAAAATGGTTCAAATCTTTCCAATATAGGTTCGTCGATGAGTTTGGCGGAAATAGAAAACCAGATTATCCGTCCTGCAAATTCTTCTATGCCCCCAAACGCTAATATGCCAAGCAATGAAGTAGCGCAAATTGCAAATTGGTTGGAAAGTTTAAAATAAAATGAAAAATAATTTAATTTTTAAAATTTATATAGCATTCGTTGATGGTATTTTTTTATGCTAAAAGATTTTATACTTGGTTTTTTAATAGGGTTTATAATAATTAAAGTTTTATTGGGGATACTCAAAATATCTTTTAAGTTTATTAAAATGATGGTTCAATATTCAAAAACTTTATCAATTAAATATTTTGGCAGTTCTGGAGAAGCGAGTATTAAAATCGGTCAATTGCTTATATTTGTTTTAATGTTTTTGGTTGTGTATATGTTGTTTATAATGATTTTTTAATCAGTTATAACCAGTTATTTATTTAGATGATTAATTTGAAAAAAGATATAATAAGATTACTGATATTCATAATATTTTTTGGTATTAATTTCTTTTTGCCGATTAATTCATACGGCTCTATTACCATAGGGAGTATTGCCGAAAAGCAACAAAATTTCCAACATTATTATTTTTTAGGCAATTATTATCTTAAAAATAAAGATATTAAAAAAGCAATTTTTTATTACAATGATAGTTATATTTTGGCAAAAAAATTTAAAAATAAACAGTTTAAATTATTAAGTTTGAAGTCGTTATTTTGGATTTATTTTAAGGAGAAAAAAATAAACAAAGAATTTTATTATTGCAAAGCTATAATTAAAAATTCTAGTAACAATAAACTGCAGTTGGCAGACAGATTTTATTATATGCAGGCAGGTTTTATTTACGGCAATTATTTTCATAACTATAATAAGTCTATATTTTATTATAAAAAGGCTGTTTTGCTATATAAATCGGTTCATAATTTTTATGTAATAGGAAGAATATATTACTTTTTAGGCGAGGATTACTTGAATTTAAAGGATTTTTATTATGCAAGGAAATATACCTTAAAATCCATTCATATTAACTCAAGGCAGAACAGTCATGCTTTAATTACAGGTTTTGGATTTGAATCGTTAGGCTTGACATATCTTTACAATAATAATAAATATTTTTGTATTTTATATTATAAAAAAGCTTATAAAATTTTTAAAAAAGATAAATTTTATTCAGGGATGAAAGAAATAAAGTCTTTACTAATTAGACTAAATAAATTAAAAAGTTAATAAATTAAACAAGGAGTGATAAAATGAAAAATAAGATATCGTTGTCGTTAAAGCTAATTATTTTCGTTTCGATTGTTTCTGTAATTATTTCAATTTGTAATGTTAATAAAACTTTTGCATCCGTAGGAAGTACATTAAAAAAAATGCAATCGAAATATCATATGAAAAGGATTCCTTTAAGCAAACTGTATTTGCTAGAGCCTAATCTTTCGCAATATAATTACAAAAATTCCGACATAAAGGCTTACGAATATACTTTAAATAAAGTTAAATATGAAGCCGTATTTAATGATTCCGGCGTATGCTGGATGGAACTTGCAGTAGCAAATAGTTCCGCAATTATACCGTTAAGCGCTTTGATTCAAAAAAATCTTTACGGATTTCCTATTTTATTTAAGACGCTAAAATACATACCTAACGAATACGAAAAACTTCTATACGGAAGAAGTGTAGGCAAGGTAATTTATATTATGCAATATATTTACGAAAATAATTCTATATTACAGGAAGCGGTAATGCCTTCTATGTCGCCGGACGGAAATTACTATTAATTAATATTTTTTTAAAAAATAGCAACATAAATAAGACAATAATTTGTATTAGCACCCTAATTGACCGGAATAAAATTAGACGATATATAATTAAGTCGATTTAAGGTTAAATAGATGTACCTCGTATAAAATAATATTAGTTTTTATCCAAAAAATTAATTAATTTTAAAGAGGAATAATATAAAAAGTCTGACTTATTAACTAATAAGTCAGACTTTTTATATTTTGAATAATAACCGTGGTATATATTTACGGCATCAGGTTTGCTATTGAGTGGGCGATTTGTTGTTTTAGTAAAGGTTCTGCGGTGCTGAATTGTAAATTTATTGCTTTTGCCTGAGAAACAACCCTGTCTCTGTATATTGCCCAGTTTTTTACGCCTGCATTATAAGTAGTCGTAGAGTTTCCTAATCCTTCGCTGGCTGAGGTTCCGTTTGTTGTGTATGAACCCGCCTGTCTTTGTTCAAGTTGTATATCGACTACCATCATATATGCCTTGTGTTGAAACATTGCGCCGACTAAAGCTCCTGCTGCAAGTCCGATTAATCCTCCTCCGACGACGCCCGTTCCCGTATTATATCTTGAACCAACCAACGCGCCGCCGAAACCACCGGCAAGCGCTCCCGCCATAGTGTATGATTTTGTCCTTTTGCCAATGTAAAGAACGTTGGTCATTAACATAAAGTTTGCTTCTTTAGGAGTATTGGTAATTTTGTAACCCTCGCCGATTAATTCGGATATGAGTTCCTGCCTAAAGTTAAGTCCGGTAGCCGTGGATGTGTTTCTAACGCTGACGTAAACTATTTTTTTCTGCGGCGATACCGGTTGCAAAAAGATTGACGAACTCATTTTGGTATTTAAACCTACGTTGCCGGAAGATAATCCGCTGGAACTTGTTCCTGTTCCTGCGGTAGTAGCACATCCGGAAAAAGCTACAACCGGCAGTAAAAGGAATAAAACTAAAGCTAAAATCTTAAGTTTTGAATTACTCAAAGCTTTTGCAAATCTTTGAACTTTAAAGTACATTAAAAATCCTCCTTTGTTAATTTTAAATTAAAATTTATATTAGTAAGTATATATTTAGTTATAATTGTTTTAACTAATATTATTAAATTATTATTTAAGATATTTGTCAATATTTTTTATCTGACCTGCAAGGCTGTCTGAGAATACCGTTTTACCTGTTTTTTCAGCCATATAATACAAATATTTTGTCTTTGGCGGAGCTATAGCCGCCTTTATAGCTTTTATATCGGGATTTGCGATAGGAGTCGGTGGGAGTCCGTAGTTCATATATGTATTATAAGGTGATTTTGTTTTAAGATATATCTGTTTCATATGAAATACAGGTTTATACTTATCCCCCGTTTTTAAGTAGTTTTCATACATTATCAGGTTTAACGAGTAAATAGACGTAGAATCGATATCGAGCGGCATATTGATTTTTAGCCTGTTATGTATTACCGACGATATAAATCCGGTAGAATTTTTATCGTTTTCATCCGCTTCCTTTATTATCAAGGACGCTATAATTAAATCTTTATAAGTTAGCTTCATATTTTTTGTTTTTATAAAAAATTCGCTTACCATTCTTTTGATTATATTTTTAGGTTTTGAATTTATTTTGAAAACATAGGTATCGGGATATAAAAATCCTTCGGCGCTTTTAGCATCGATTTTAATGCTTAAAAGGAATTTCCTATTGAAGCACTTTTCTAAGAAAAGCTTTCCGGCCGTTATTTTATCTTTAGACATAACCTGCGCCATATCGAAAATATTTAACCCGGGCGGGATTACGACTTTAACCCTTGCGACCCTGCCGTTTACGAATTCATGGTATATCGAAGCCGGCGACTGGTCCATTGATACGTAATAAGTTCCCGCCTGTATATATCTTGAATAACCGCTGATAAATCCGATGAAATAAAAAAGATATGGGTTGTTTACGAGTTTTTTATCGTAAAGTTTATATACTATTTCTTTTAATGAGCTTCCTTTAGAAATAATAATAAGCGCAGGTTTTTCATAGATGGACGATTGCGGAGTAAATGCGTATAAAAAGAGGTACCCGATAATGATGGCGGGGACGGCAATTTCTAAAATAAAAATTATCTTTTTAACCCGCTTATAGAGCCTATAGTCGAAATAGCACATTTATTTATTATTATTGTTATCAAGTATATTTAACATATAGCATAATAACATTCTTAAATTATTTAAATGTTTTTTCTTCTTGCTTTTTTTGCCTGTCCAAGTAAGACTGCAATATAAAGGTCGAGGCGACGGAGTCTATTTTTCCTTTCCTTTCTTTCCTTTTAATATTTTGTTCTATAAGGCTTTTTTGCGCCTGAACGGACGAAAATCTTTCGTCGTAAACCGCAACCGTGATTTTTTCGCCGGCTTTTTCTTTTAATTCCTGAATGAATTCGCCGATTTTAACGGACATTTCGGTCTGTTTTCCTTTAAGCCCTATAGGCATACCGATTACGACTAACCCGATATTTTCTTTATCTATAATTTCTTTTAGTTCGGAAACGGTTTTTTTTAACGATTCGTTAAGGATATATTTAAAGGGAAAAGCGATAGTTTGAGTATCGTCGCTTAAAGACAATCCGATTCTTTTTAAGCCGAAATCTATACCGAGAGCTTTTTTATTTATATTTTCAGGCATATTCAGCCCGCGGCGGTTTGGAAACATTCGGCTCAAATCCTAAATCGTTAATCAGCTCTAAGTCTAATTCAGGATTTCTTCCGGCTGTAAGAAGATAATTCCCGAGAAGGAATCCGTTTGCCCCGGCCATAAGAGCGAGAGGTTGAAGCTGGCGGAGGTTATGTTCCCTCCCACCCTGCGCCAGTATATTCTTTTTAGGATTGACTATTCTGAATATCGCAAGAGTTTTGATGCATTCCATGGGCGTAAGCGGTTCGGTATTTTCAAGAGGCGTTCCTTTAATAGGATTTAAAAAATTAACCGGAATATTATCGACGTCAAGTTCTTTTATTTCTTTCGCCATTTTTATTCTGTCGAGACGGGATTCGCCCATTCCTATAATTACCCCGGAACATACCTTGAGCCCGGCTTTTTTTGCCGATTTAACGGTTTCGATATTGTCGGCAAACGAGTGCGTAGAGCATATCTTCGGGAAATAGCCTCTGCTTGTTTCGATATTATGATGGAATATTTCGAGTCCGCATTCTTTTAAAAACAACAAATGTTCATATTCCATAAGTCCGAGGGATGCGCATGGAGTAATGCCGACCTCGTTTTTTATAGACTTGACGGCGTTCCCGATTATTTCGAGTTCTGTCCGGTCTGATACCTTAGTTCCGCTTGTAACTATGGAAAATTCATTTGCCCCGTTATTTTTCGCAATTTTGGCCGACTCTACTATTTCGGAAATGGGCATAAGCGCATTTACTTTTATTTTTTTTTCTTTTTTTCCGGCAACTGCGGACTGACCGCAGAATGAGCAGTCCTCCGAGCATATTCCCGTTTTTGCGCTGACGATAGAGCAGAAGTTAACCTTGTTCCCGGTATATTTTTCTTTTAGTTCAAGGGATAGAGAAAAAAGCTCCATCAGCGGAGCGCCGGAAAGTTCGAAAACGGATAAAAGAATGTCGTCCGGAATTTCTATGCTTCCGTCGATTAGTTCTTTTATTTTTAATGTAATATTCATTAATTTATCGTCCTTGTTTATTTTATTAAATTATTAACCGGAAAACGGGTCGATTTAACTGCGGGATGCTAAAAACTCTCATCTCCGTTATCTAAAGGGCTGCCGATTATGTTCCGAAACGATTCACTTTTTCTAATTATAAACATAAGCTCGTCTATGCTTTTAGACCTGTCCATTGCGTCAAAAACGGTTTTAAGCTTGCTTTGATAATCTATAATTTTTTCTCTCAGGTTCAGAATTACGGACGCCCCTTCATCATTGACCCCCAGCTCGTTTTTAATTTCGGAAATCAATCTGAGCGTGTCCGCAGTTTTTTTGTCTATATAAAATTCGTTTTCCCTGCGTTCGACGCAAATTATTCCTTCATCTACGAAAAACATTGCGGATTCGTCGTCTAAGTTGATATTGCCGCATAGATTTAAAAGATTGATGGAATAATCCATTTTTAATTCCTATTTAAATTCCTTCCTTTGAAAGCTCGGAAAATATCTTTTTTGTTTTATCCGATATGTCTGAAGGTATATCGACGAATACGGTAACTATTAAATCGCCGGTTTTTTTCCCCGAAACATCCGTAGCCCCTTTTTTAGAAATACGGAACTTTGTCCCGTTTTGGGTTCCGGCAGGGACGGTAAGCATAAACTTGCCGTCTATTGCGGAGATTTCTACCTTTGCTCCAAGAACGGCTTCGGTTAATTTTATTTTTTTATTAACGTAGATATCGTTTTCTTTTCTTTCGTATATGTTATCGTTTAAAACCGAAATCGTAATATATAAGTCGCCGTTAGCGCCTCCATTGAAACCCGAGGACCCTTTTCCGGAAAGTTTTATTTTTCCGCCGTTCGAAATTCCCGCAGGTATCTTTATCTTTATCTTTTCACCGTTTAAATTTATTATTCTTTCGGCGCCCTTGACGCTTTCCGCGACCGATATTTCAAGCGAAGCGTTCAAATCGTTTCCTTTTGCCGGTCCATTTTTTCTTCCAGACCTGTTAAAAAGGTCCGAGAATATATCCTCGAAGTTAACCCCCTCCCCTCCGCCGGCATTGTTGTAATTATAATTGAAGCCGGAAGCGCCGCCTCCGGAATAGTCGTAGTAATATTGTCCCTGTGAAGCTCCGCCACCCGCGCCGGCATTTTTATAGTTGAAATAATTGGTTCCAAGTTCATCGTATTCTTTTCGTTTTTTTTCGTCTTTTAGAATGTCGTATGCTTCCTGAAGTTCTTTAAATTTCGATTCGGCGGTTTTATCGTTAGGATTGACGTCTGGGTGGTGTTTTCTTGCTAATTTTCTGTACGCTTTTTTTATTTCGTCCGCGGAAGCGGTTTTACCGACGCCGAGTATTTTATAGTAATCTTTATATTCCATATTGTTTTAATAATATCAGAAACCGTAAAAAAATTCAATATGCCGCCCCCTAACCGCTTCTTGTGGAAATAGCGAAAGAGGTCAGGGGAGCGTTTAGGGTAAGCGCAAACTGCGCTCATTTGCATTCCTTTCAGGAGTAGCACGAATCCTTTAAGCCGTATCCCTCGGTAATTAAAGCGTAAAATTCTTCCGCGGGGATTTCAAGAAACAGCGGCGCATTATAGATCTTTTTCATAAAGCTCACCTCCTTTTTCATTGTCGTTGTCATAAATATATTTTTTATCTAAAAGAATGCGCACCAATCCTTCAAAATCCTTTTCCGCCTCCGTTATTGTTGCGTCAAAGCTTTCCGTTATGTTTAATAGTATGTCTTCATCCGTATTTTTCCCGTCGCAAAGCGATAAAATTTCATACGATAATTCGTTAAGTTTATAAATATTACCGCTTATATTGTCGAAAAGCATAAAATTCTCTTCGTCCTGTTTTAAAGATACGGTATCCGCAAGTATTAGCATTTATTTCTCCCGTAATAAACATAATCATATTATATTTATTATATTATATTGTTATATTCGGCTATATCCAGCATTGCGGGTCTTTAGAGTTTAAATCTCTATTATAATAATAGCTTATAGCTTTACACCCCCCGCACTTGTCGGCGTGGCTGCAACCTGCACATCCGTTCTCCCCGTTCCTTTTTCTTAACTTCCACAAAATATCGGAGTTGTACCATACCTTAAAGAGTCCGTCGGTTAAAATATTTCCGAGCGGGAGATAAAGCCTTCTGCATGGAAGCAGGGCGCCGTCATGCAGTATGCATAGCGACGATAAGCCTGCAGGGCAATATCCGCCGGCATTTTCGTCTATCAGATTCCATAGCGGGCGGGATACTGAAAGTTTAGTATTTTTATTTTTAAATTCTGTTTTTGCACTGGCGTAAACATCGAAATAAACGTTTTTTAGGTCGGAAGCTTCGATGAAAAATTCATCCCTTTCTATATCGCTCATAGCCGTCATTCTTTCCACCGTTAAAGCATCTATGTTTAGCAAGGCGGCGAGTCTCGGCATATTGGATGCCGATCCGATATTTTTTTTATGAAGAGTGAACATTACCGCGGTTTTAATTCCGGAATTTTTAAGCATTTTAATAGAATTTATCGTTTTCAAAAATGTTCCTTCTCCTCTGACGCCGTCATGGGATTCTTCATCATGTCCATCGAGGGAAACTTGAACTTCGGCTAATTTTTTATAATTTTTAATCTTTTTAATCAGTGTGTTATCGATAAGCGTTCCGTTGGTCAAAATCGCAATATTTTTGAAATTATCCGAGCTTTCAATCATATCCATTAAATAAAAAAGTCCTTCTGGTTTCAAAAAAGGTTCTCCTCCGGTAAGGGAAACGAAACATTTCATTTTCCATTTTGCCATCGCTTCATCTAATTTCAGAAATATATCCTTTAAAATATTTAAATCTAAGGTTTTATGATTATAATCGTTTTGATAGCAATGGACACATCTCAGGTTGCATGAGTCTATAAAATGCCATTGCACGTAAAAATCTTTATTTATATTTTTTTTATCGTTGTATCCGTCCATTTTTTATTTTATATATTTAGTATTAATAAGCCCGATTTATATTATTATCCGTTTCTATAAACTATACCGCATAATTTTCAATTTTCAATTTTTAAGATGAAGAATATAGATAAACTCCCGATAAAAAACAGAAAAAAACTATTGATTTTTTTTTAAATAATGATATATATATATATTATGTAAAAATTAATCAATTTATCTAATCCGGATAATCCGGTTTTAAAAGCCAATTAATTTAATCTTATTTTAATTTTTAAGGAGAGAGTTTACGATGAACAAAAAAACAAAGATCGGCCTTTCTATTCTTGGTTTAGTTTTCGGCGTTTCTGCCGTCCTTTCAGGATGCGCCCCAAAAGTAACAAAAACGTCCTCGAGCGCCCTGCCGCCGGCACAAAAGCCAGCCGCCGCGACCGCAGTTAGTCCGCAGGTTCAACAGGCGCCTTCTTACATGAAAAAGTATCCGTGGCTTGCAAATTACAATATTCAAGCCAACTCCAACAACATTCATTTTGCTTTCGACAAATCTATCCTTACCCCGCTCGATAAGATGATACTTAAAAAAGATGCGATTTATCTTAAGTATAATCCCAATGTTGCTATTCAGATTCAGGGAAACTGCGACAGAAGAGGTTCTGAAGCATATAACCTTGCCCTTGGATGGAGAAGAGCTAATGCTGCTAAAGCATACCTTCAGGACCTTGGCGTCGCGGCAGGCAGGCTCAAAACAATCAGCTACGGAAAAGAAAAACCTTTATGCAGGGCGCATACGAGAGTATGTTACGCGATAAACAGAAGAGACCATTTTGCGGTTGCTAAATAAACGGCAACTCCCTAAAGTTTTAAGTTAAAATTTAGCCCTGAATAAATTAATAATTTATTCAGGGTTTTTTATTTTTTTTTAAGCGTCAGGTATGCGATATTGTAAGTGCAGAAGACCATTCCATTGCTATTGCGGTAACATTTGTCGTAATTAATAAGCCCTTTCCTTAAGAAAGCCGTTTCGCATATTTTTTCGTTAACCGCATTTTTTGCTCCAAGCATATTTATTCTTTTTAGGAGCTGCAAAGAAGACCCTGCGGTTTCTATATATTCTATGGTTTTGGAATAGTCGGCCTTTAAGCCCGCCGGACCAATTTTTTCGTTAAAATATTCTAACTTTAGAAACTTATGGAGTTTTATTACGTTTTCATTTTCGGTGTTTTTAAAATTTTCTTCTAATTCTTTTAATGTTCCGTAAATTAAAAAAGACAGGATAATAATTCCGCCGTCTTTTAATATTGAATTGCATCTATTGAGGAAATAATCTATATCGTTGAGCCAGTGCAGAGTCATATTCGATAATATGACGTCAAATTTCTTGTCTTTTAAAGGCAGAGATTCCGCGTCTCCGCAAATTAAACACGCATTATCCGCCGCATCGCCGGACACTCTTATTTTTCTTTTTGCTTCCTTAAGCAGTCCAAAGGCAAGGTCTAATCCTAAATAATCGAAAGAATTTTCCGTGGCGGCGTCTTTAACCGCAAAATATCCCTGCGCCGTTCCGCATCCTATATCGAGTATATTCAGCCGCCTTTTATCATAATTATAATTTTTTATAGATTGAGATATCATTTTGAGGGTTATATTATGATAGGATGTATAATTGTCGTAATCTTTAGCTTCGGAAAAATTTTTTTTAACTTTATGTTTATTTATCATACGTTTTACATTTAATTGCCCATATTCAATTTTACCTTATCGACTATCTCTTTTAAAGCATTCTCAAGCATTGCGCCGTTTATCGCCGCATTTATGCCGAGCCTTAATCTTGCGCTTTTTTTAGGAACAGCGGGGTATCTTACCGCCTTGAGATAAATGCCGGCTTTTAACAATTCTTTTTCTATTAAAACGGCTTTATCTTCTTCTCCTATTAGTATGGGAATTATGTGAGTCGATGAATTCAGAGTGTTCAATCCCGACCCGCTTATATATTCGCGGGCAAATTCGGAGTTATCTCTTAATATTTGGACTATTCCGGGGTTTTCCTTTATTAACCTTAAGGCTTCAAGAGCCGAAGCGGCTGACGCAGGAGGTATGCCGGTAGAAAATATGAATGCTCTGCTGAAATTAATCAGATATTCTATTATTAAACGATTTGAAATAGCGAAAGCCCCGTTTGATGCCAGAGCTTTGCCCAGAGTTCCTATGATTATATCGGGTTTTACTTTATGAAAATCGGCGCTTCCGCCCCCTTTTTCTCCGATAGTCCCTGTTGCATGGGCGTCATCGACGATGCTTAAAGCATCGTATCGTTTTGCTATACTTAAAATACCCGGCAAATCGGGGATATCTCCGTCCATACTGAAAACGCCCTCGGTTATAACGAGCTTTATTTCATAGTCTTTATGCCTGCTTAATGCGCTTTCTAGATGGTTTAAATCGTTATGTTTAAAACTTTTGAATTTTACGCCGGATGACATAACTCCATCGATAATCGATGCATGGGAAAGTTCGTCAAAAGCTATGAATGTTTTTAAAGGAGAAACGTTTGACAGAGACCTGATTATTCCCGTATTAGCTTGATAGCCCGAAGGATATAAGATGCAGTCTTCATAGCCTCCCTTGAATTCGCACAATTCTTTTTCTAGTTCCCGATGTATATCGGAATGGCCGCATATTAAAAAAGAAGACGAGGCTGAAGTTCCATATATACCGACGGCTTTTTTAGCCGCATTTTTTATTTTTTCGTTTTTAGAAAACCCTAGATAATCGTTTGTTGCAAGATTAATGGTTCCGGTGCTATAATTAAATTTGTTATAAATATTTTTATCGGCGCAAGTTTTTAGGTTATATTTATCGAAGCTTATTTCGGGAATTTCTCTATAGAGCCCCAGCTTTTTATTTTTTTCGATTTTGCTTGAGATTAGTTCGGATAATAAAGACATAGGCGATTATTATAATAACATATTTACATATTAAATTAAATCTTTAAATTAAACCCCAAATTAAACAGCATAATAATAAAATAATAAACAGTAAAATCAAATAATGGAAAAGAATTTTGAATTGACCGCCGTAGATTTATATCCTGAAATTATGAATATTTACGGGGATAGAGGGAATATTATTTATTTTAAATACAGATGTTCCCTTTACGGAATCGATATAAAAACTTATGATGTTTCTATGGTAAAGGGTTCGGAAAAAGAATGCGGCGAAGCCGATATTTTTTTTATGGGTGGAGGGCAGGATGCCGAACAGGCATTAATTTACGAAGATTTTATCAACAATAAGAAAAATATTTTAACCGAAGCGGTGGAAAATAATAAAATAATGCTGGCGGTATGCGGCAGTTATCAGCTGTTATGCGATTATTACAAATCTACAGACGGCAAAATAATAAAAGGTATTTCAATATTTAAGGGTTATACGGAATCTAAACCCCCCAGATTAATCGGAAATATAGCAGTCAAAGCCGGCGATTTCATTCTGGCAGGATTCGAAAATCACGGCGGCAGGACTTATTTGGAAAAGGGGCAGAATGTTTTAGGCAGAGTCTTGAAAGGATGCGGAAACAACGGAGAAGATAAAACCGAAGGGGCAAGGGCAGGAAATTTTTTTGGAACATACCTGCATGGAAGTTTTCTGCCGAAAAATTTTGCCTTTTGTGATTATCTTATAGATACGGCGCTAAAAAACAGATACGGGGTCAGGCTTTCCGAAGCCGCAAAAAGAAACGGGGTTAACATTAATAATATAGACAGCGATTTTGAAATAAAAGCAAGAAAAGATATTGCCGATTTGAGAAAATTTGTTTAATTTAGATAGTTTTGCCGGTCTTTTTTTCTTTTTCGTATTTAACTTTTACTACCGTATTTAATCCGCCGCGGGATTCAAATTTTGCTTCTACTTCCATAAATTCAGGCTTGAGTATTTTTGAAAGGTCTTTAATAATTCTGTTTACGGCGTGCTCCTGAAGAATGCCTACGTTTCTGAAAGACAAAAGATAATATTTTAAAGATTTCATCTCGACTAATTTTTTAGAAGGCAGATACGTAATCAGGAGCTCCGCCGTATCGGGAAGTCCCGTCCACGGGCAGACTGACGTGAACTCCTTTGTCCCTATCGTTACGAGCGTGCCGCTTCCACGATATTGGAAATCCAATGTTTCTAAGACATCGGCATCAATATTTTTTTCCGATAGGATGTCGAACCTTTTATTTATATATTTGTCTTCCATCGAGTTTTTTATTTTTATTTTTTATTTTTTATTTTATAATAATTAAGGTAATTAATTGATTTTATCATAATTATTAAAGTGATTCCATATTAAAATTATTAAATGAAATTTAACGATTCCCCTATAGGAATATTTGATTCCGGTCTTGGAGGGCTGACGGTTTTTAAAGAAATAAGGAAAATCTTGCCTTTAGAGGATTTGATTTATTTCGGCGATACGGCAAGGGTCCCCTACGGAAACAAGTCAAAAGAAACGATAATTAAATATTCGTCCGAAATTTTAGGATTTTTAACCGGCAAGAAGGTCAAAATTGTAGTGGTTGCCTGCAATACTTCGTCGAGCGTGGCTTTAGAATATTTGCAAAACAAAACGGACGTTCCCGTATTCGGCGTAATAGAACCGGGAGCGAAAAAAGCGGTACAAACATCTTCGGGCGGAAATATAGCCGTAATAGGAACATCCGCAACGATTAAAAGCAGGGCGTATTCAACGGCGATATATAAAGAAATTGCTTTTTTAAAAGGCGATAAGAGCCGTCTGTTCGGCAGCGGTTTTAAAATTACGGAGAAAGCCTGCCCGCTTTTCGTGCCGCTGGTAGAAGAAGGATTTTTAAACCAAGAAATAACAAAAAGCGTCGTAACGCATTATTTATCTTCCTTAACTGCCGAAAAACCGGCATGTCTCGTATTAGGGTGCACCCATTATCCCATCCTCAAAGACTTGATATCCGCCCAACTTGACGGAGATACGGAAATAATAGATTCCGGCATAGAAACCGCCGGGGCGGTTAAAAATTATTTAGAGAAAAACGGGATGTTAAAATCCGGAGCGAAAAAAGGAGGTGAACTGTTTTTCGTCAGCGATGACATCGAGAAATTTAAAGAACTCGGCGGAAAATTTCTGGGAAGGCCGATAGAAAACGTCGGCTTAGCGGACGGTATAAAATAAATTTAACGCAGGATAATTCATTACAATTTTATTATGATAAAAGATTTTAGAGCGGAATTGAAAAAAAGATTGATACTTTCGGACGGAGCTATGGGAACGGTTCTTCAGCTTAAGAACCTTCTGCCAAAAGGACTTCTTCCCGAAAGTTTTAATATTTCCGAAAAAATTAAATATATAAAAGACGTTCATAAAAACTATTTTAATGCCGGAAGCGAAATAATAGTCGCAAATACTTTCGGCGCCAACAGAATTAAATTAGCCGAGTACGGTCTGGCAGATAAAATATACGACGTAAACCTTAAAGCCGTCAAAGCGGTTAAAGAAATTGCAGGAAACAATGCGCTGACCGCCATGTCTTTAGGTCCTACCGGAAAATTTATTTATCCCGTAGGGGAAACGACTTTTAAAGAAAGTCTGGAAATATACAAGGAACAGATAAGAGCGGGATTAGACGCGGGAGCCGATATTTTTCAGCTTGAAACGATGATAGATTTACAGGAAATCAGAAGCGCTATCATTGCCGTTAAAGAATTATGCGATAAGCCCGTTATTGCGATGATGACGTTCGACGGCACTTATAGGACTATACTTGGAACTACGCCGGAGGTTTTTGCGATAACTGCCGACAGCCTCGGAGCCGATGTAATAGGCGCAAACTGCTCCGTAGGTCCGGCGGGAATTTACGAAATTTTAAAAAAAATGGCTTCGGTTACCGATGTGCCTTTAATTTCTAAGCCCAATGCCGGAATACCGAAATTAAAAGACGGGGTTACTATTTTTCCGGGAAAACCGGAAGATTTTACGTCGTTAATTTCGGAACTTGCGTTAATAGGAGTCAGGGTTTTTTCGGCATGCTGCGGCAGCAACGAGGCGTTTGTTTCGGCCTTAAAAAAAGAGATTGACGCCGTTAATGAAAACGGTTTGCATCCTAAAAGCATAAAGAGAGAAAAGGGGCTGTTTTTAACGTCGAGAACCGAATTTATATCGTGCGGCTATAATCACCCGCCGGTTATTATAGGCGAAAGGATAAACCCCACCGGCAAAAAAGACTTTATAGAAGAGCTTAAAAACGGTAAAACCAATTATATTAGAAAAACCGCATTAAAGCAGGCAGAGGCAGGCGCAGCGGTGTTAGACCTGAATGTCGGGGTTCCGGGCACCGACGAGATAAATTTGATGAAAAAAGGTATAATTGCGGTAACCGGCGTTGTTCATACACCTGTATCGCTTGATTCTTCAAATCCGGATGTTTTAGAAGAAGCTCTTATGCTGTACCCTGGCAAACCCTTGGTAAATTCGATAAGCGGAGAAGAAAATAAACTGACGAAGATTATGCCTTTAATAAAAAAATACGGGGCAGGAGTTTTAATTTTAGCTTTAGACGACGACGGCATTCCGGAATCCGCCGAAAAAAGGCTTGAAACGGCTTATCGCGTGTATCAAAGGCTTGTGGATTACGGCGTCAAGTCTTACGACATAATAGTAGATTTTCTTACCCTGCCGATAAGCGCGGGGCAGGAAAAGTCTCTTGTGACTATCGAAGCCCTTTTTAAAAATAAAGCCGCGCTGAATCTTCCCACGGTTTTAGGGGTCAGCAACGTATCATTCGGCCTTCCGAAGAGGTCTTTTATTAACTCGTCTTTTTTGTCTTTATGCCTCAAAGAAGGTCTGAGCGCCGCTATAATAAATCCCGAGGACTCATATTTAATTGCAAATTTTTATGCGATGAATGCGCTTCTGGGCAAAGATTATCTTTTTAAAAATTACATAAACAGATATTCGAGCGAAGCCAAAGATTATTCCGCAAGCAATGAAAAAAAATCCGATTCCGCCGCGGCAAAAACCGAAGGCGAACTTTTATATGAAGCCGTCGTTCACGGAGAAAAAGAACATATAACGCAATACGTCGAAAAAATTTTAGCCGCCGGAGAGTTACCGTTAAATATCGGCAACAAATATTTAATTCCCGCTCTGGAAGAAGTCGGCAGGCTTTTCGATAAAAATATTTATTTTCTTCCGCAGGTAATGGAAAGCGCCGAAGCCATGAAAACGGCATTTAACATAATTAAAAACGAAATGCCTAAAAACGATGCGGTTTCTTCGGGACCCAAAATACTAATGGCTACTGTTGAAGGCGATGTGCACGATATAGGAAAAAATATAGTTACGATGCTTCTTGAAAACAATGGTTATGAGGTTATAGACCTCGGAAGAAACGTTAAAACCGAAAATATCGTAGAAGAAGCGGTAAAAAATAAAGTGGATTTTGTCGGACTTTCTGCCCTAATGACCACGACCGTTACCGAAATGGAGCACGTCATTAAGGAACTTAAAAAACATAACGTAAAGGTTTTTTCGATGGTCGGCGGAGCCGTCGTTACCGAAGATTACGCAAAATCTATCAATGCCGATATTTATGCCAGAAATGCTATGGAAGCGGTCGAGAAGATAAAACGGTTTGTTGCAGATTTATAAAGATAATATTACAATAATGTTACGTTTTTATTACGTTTTTGTGACAATTTCACAGCCGCTGTTAATTTCTTATATTAAAGTCTTAATGTTGCAAAAAGGATTTATAGAAAAATTAAGCAGTTAATCAAAATGATTAATTTTTAAGCAATATTAAGCCTTTGATATTTAAAGGGAAATCAAATAAGTTATTTAATTTATTATGTTATTAAGAAAAAAACACAACGCGGAAATTATTTTTTATATTTTTTTAAAATTTGTATTAAATAAACTTTTAGGCAGGGAAGGCGATGTTTTTCCAGCCCATATTTTAAAAAAAATAGACAAAAATATTTTTGACGATTTTGCCGGATATGTTGCCGCCCTCGATATTCCGGTTATCATGGTAACCGGTACCAACGGGAAAACCACGACGGCAAACCTTATTGCCGAAACGCTTAAAAGCGCCGGAAAAAGCGTTTGTTCAAATTCAAACGGCGCTAATATGGCTAACGGTATTTTCGGGGCAGTTATAAACTGCTTTAAGTTTGCAGAATTAAGCGGTTTGACCTGCCCGGCTTTTAAATTTTCCGCTGATTTTATTGTTATAGAATCGGATGAAAAAGTCTTTCCTTATATATCTTCGAGATTAAAGCCGTCTGCCGTCGTTATAACTAATTTTTATAGGGACCAGTTAGACAGGTACGGGGAGGTCAACTCTACCGTTTTTGAAATAAAAAAGGCCGTAAAAAGTTTATCCGGCAATCCTCTGCTTGTTCTGCCTTCCTTTGAACCGTTAGCCTCATTTACAGGCTATGAAGTAAAAAACCGTAAAATATTTTACGGTTTTAATAAAGATGGAACAGGAGCATATTTTGCGGAGACGGCTCTGACAGACGCTTTAACATGTCCAGGGTGCGGAAGCATTCTTTCGGCTGGAAAAGAATTGAACGAAAATGCTCTTTTGACTAAATTTAAATGCGAAAAGTGCAGTTTCGCAAATTCTAACCCCGATGTTTACGCCGTATGCAATAATCCCGAGGCAATAAAAATAATATCGCGTAAAGAAACTGACGGCGCATTTGTTTTTAAGCCGGTTCTAACCGGCGATTATAATGTTGCTAACTATCTTGCGGCTTATTCCGTTTTAAAGAATTTTAAAATTGACGGCGATATAATAAAATACTCGTTTGAAAACTTTGAAACTAAATTCGGTAGGTCTTTTAGAAAAAATATAAAAGATTTGGATGTAAATATAGACCTTGTAAAAAATCCGGCAGGATTCAACCGCGTCCTTAAAAAAATAACCGGAAGCGGCGGTATCCGTTCCAATCCTGTAAATATTTTATTCGCATTTTCCGACAGGGATGCCGACGGTAGAGACGTTTCATGGATTTGGGACGTCGAATTCGAAAAATATATCCAAAATATCGGAAAAATAGTGATTTCCGGACGCAGACCCTTCGATTTAGCCGTAAGATTAAAAGCGGCAGGTATGGACAGAAATAATATTACGGTAGAACATAATTTAAAAAAAGCGGTTAAAAAAATTTTTCAAATTGCCGGAAGGCGAAATCCTTCCGATAAAAAAATTTATATTCTGCCTACTTATACGGAATTGCTAAGGCTGAAAAAATATATAATATAATACTATGGCTATAATTTCTTATATTTTTATGGGTCTTGCCGTAATATTCACTTCAATAGGCCAAATCCTGCAAAAAATAGGTTCCGGCAGAGTTAAAAATGAGCATTTAAACATAGGCATTAAATCCATTTTTGTATTTTTCGACCCTTTTATATTCGGTGCGCTTATAATGCTCTTTTTTGCAACGGTTTTTTATCTTTTTGCTTTGTCTAAGCTTCCGCTTTCTATTGCTTATCCTATGTTATCGAGCGGATATGTTCTAGTGGTTCTGCTGTCTAAAATATTTTTGAAAGAGAAAGTAAGCCTGAGAAGATGGCTTGGCGTTTTTATAATAATAATCGGAATATTTATAATATTTAATTCAGGCAGATAGGGTAACTAATTTTTATGAAACTGTTTTCTACAAACGGATTTGTTATTTACTCAAAAAAGATGAACGAAGCCGACCTGCTTTTAAGCTATATTACCGAGGACTACGGAAAGATTACATGCTTTGCTAATAATGCGAGAAAAAGCAAAAAAAGATTTCTCGGCAAATTGGAACCGGCAATGCTTACCAATATAAAATTTTACGAAAAACCGGGGATGACTCTGGATATTCTGTATGAAGTAGATTTAATAGAAGATTATAAGAATTTAAGGAAGGATATTAATATATATCTTTTTTTAACAAAGCTGGTCGAAATTTCAAGAATTTTATGTCAGGAAAGGGACAATAATAAAAATATTTTTTACCTTATAAGAAATATTTTTAAAAGTCTTAATAAATTAGAGACGGGGCCTGCCGCCGGGCGGCAGGCTATTTCGGTAAATTCCGTCCTCCTTAAGTATGAAATTTACTTTATTTCTAATCTGCTTAAATTTACGGGAATTTACCCTAATTTCTCGAATTGCATAGGCTGTTCGGAAAGTAATTTATATAACGCCTTTGATTTTAATTTAAAAAAAGGAGGGGTTATCTGCAAGTCCTGCGGCGAAGATAAAAATAACGGGTTCGGATATTCCGAAATAAAGAAACTGCCGGTTAATTTTATAAATTTATCTAATCTAATGATAGAGTCGGATTTGTCCATAATAAATAAATTAGCGGTAAAAGATGATACATTAACGGACTGTTCAATATTTTTGAGAGATTTTTTGTCTTTTCATACGGGAAAAAGACTTAAGTCCTTTGAAACTATATAAAATAAATTATGGAAGATAGCAAAAAACAAAATATTTTAAGGCGGTTTCCAAGCGTGCAGTCCATTCTTCAGGATAGTGCGGTCGTCAGGCTTGCGGAATCATTTCCCCATGCATTTATCAAAGAAAAAATAGAAGAATTAATAAAATCGGAAAAAAGCAAAGCAATTGAATCTTTAAATTCGGAAAATGAATGCACCGTATCGAATAATTTTAATTTTACGGTCGATTTTTTCGTTAAAAAACTTTTGGACGATTTGAATAATTTTTCTTATAGCCTTAAAAAGGTAGTTAACGGAACGGGGGTCGTTATTCATACAAATTTAGGGCGTTCTATACTGCCGGAAAGCGCCGTTAAGAACGTCCGTAAGATTTCGTCTTCATATTCCAATTTAGAATTTAATTTGATAGAAGGAAAAAGAGGTAAAAGATATTCCCATATAGAGTATCTTCTAAAAAAAATTTTAAAATGCGAAAAGGCGTTAGTAGTAAATAATAATGCTGCTGCGGTGTTTATGGCGCTTTCATCTTTTTGCGCAGGATCTAAAAAAGAGGTTATCGTTTCGAGAGGCGAACTGGTCGAAATAGGTGGTTCATTCAGAATACCGGATATAATGAAGGCATCGGGGGCGGAACTTATAGAAGTAGGGACTACTAATAAAACCAAGCCGCAGGATTACGAATCCGCTATAAACGAAAATACAGCGCTATTATTGAAAGTTCATCAAAGCAATTTCAGGATGAGCGGTTTTGTCAGCGCGCCGTCGAGCAAAGATATAGCCGCAATCGGAAAAAAACATAATATACCCGTTATGGAAGACTTGGGTTCCGGCAGTTTCGTCGGTATGGAAAAATTCGGATTGCCCTGCGAGCCTACGGCGCAGGAAGTCGTTAACGCAGGCGTGGACATCGTTACGTTCAGCGGAGATAAGCTCCTTGGAGGACCTCAGGCGGGAATAATAGCCGGAAAAGCCGGATATATCGATATGATCGCTTCAAATCCTTTAAACAGGGCATTTAGAATAGACAAAATGACGCTTGCCGCCCTGGAAGCAATTCTATTTGAATATTTAGATATAGAAAGAGCCGTTAAAAATATTCCAACGCTTTTTCTTATAGCCCAAACCGAAAAGGAAATTAGAAAAAAAGCCGTAAAACTTTTAAATAAGATTAAAAAATTTAAAAATATCGATAAAAATTTATTCGATTTTAAAATAATCGAAGATTTTAGCATAGTCGGCGGCGGGGCGCTTCCGGATTATGAACTTAAGACTTTTGCTTTGAGAATTGCCCATAAAAAAATAAGCGCGTCAGGACTGGGCAAATTTTTACGCGACTGTAATGTGCCGATTATCGGAAAAATAAAAAACGGGGAATACTTGCTTGATATGAGAACGGTATTGGAAGATGATTTTAGCGATATATTAAATGCCTTTGTATTAATTTCAAAATAAGACTTTTTGATTTTTTATTTTATTGATATAATATATTAATATTTAATTTTTTTATAAATATAAATATAAATAAAATAATTATGGTATCCTCAAGCGTTCTTGTATTAAATAAGTCTTTTTTGCCGGTCCACGTCACATCACTGAAAAGGGCGCTTATACTTCTTTATCAAGATATCGCCAAAGCGGTGGATGAAAACTATAGAACGTTTAATTTCGACTCATGGCAGGACCTTTCGGTTACCGAAAAAACAAACTCGATTGGACTTGTAGGCAGGGCGATAAGGGCGCCGAGAGTCATAATTCTTCTTAATTACGATAAATTACCTAAAAGATATATCAAATTTTCCAGAGCCAACATCTTTTTAAGAGATAAAAATAAATGCCAGTATTGCGGAAAAGAATTCAAAAAAAGCGAGTTAAACTTAGACCACGTTATTCCAAGAATGTCCGGTGGAGTTTCGTCGTGGGAAAACGTTGTATGCAGCTGTATCCCATGTAATAGAGCCAAGGGAGGAAGGACGCCGGAAGGAGCCGGAATGAAACTCGTAAAGAAGCCCAGAAAACCGGAGTGGTCGCCGTATTACCATATATCCCTTACCAACATTATGTACAAAGAATGGATGCCTTTTCTGAATCTCGTGGATAACGCTTACTGGCATGTTGAACTGGAAGAATCATAATAACGGTTTTATGAATATAATCCTTATCCCGTTTGAAAAAGTAGGCAAATTTGTATTATATACCGTTGACGAGTTAGGTTCTATCGTGATTTATGTGTGGGAATCCTTTGTTTCGATACCGGAATATTTCATAAATTTCGAGAATCTTATAGACCAGATAATTTTTATCGGTATGGATTCATTCTACGTAGTCGGACTAACCGGTCTTTTTGCCGGTATGGTGCTGTCCCTTCAAGCTTATTACGCCGCCAAAATAGTTGGAGTTACGTATATGATAGGACCTACCGTCGCATTGTCTATGGTAAGAGAGCTGGGTCCGGTTCTTACCGCCCTTATGATTACGGCAAGATGCGGTTCTTCTATGGCATCGGAAATAGGAACCATGAAAGTTACGGAGCAGATAGACGCTCTCGAAGTTATGGCGGTGGATCCGTATTATTTTCTTTCCGTGCCGAGGATACTTGCCGCAATGGCTATGCTTCCTGTAATGGCCGTTTTATGCTCTTTGATAGGCATAATAGGCGGTTACGTAGTTTACGTATATTTTTTGGGACTAAATCATATTACTTATATCGAAAAGATATATCAGTATATTAAACTGGGCGATATATATAACGGTTTATTAAAATCCGTTTTTTTCGGGGCAATACTCGCGGTAATAAGTACTTTTAAAGGTTTTCAGACTACCGGAGGCGCAAAAGGAGTAGGAAGGTTTACTACTCAGGCGGTCGTATTGAGCTCGGTCTATATTCTTTTTGCGGATTATTTGCTTACCTCGATCCTTTTTTAAATATTTTTTACCTTTTTACCGCATTATTAATTGATTAATTAAACGACGGGATATATAATTATAAAATATATATTGATATTGATATAATTTAATATGTTTAATTTAATTGAACCGTTAAATAAAAGATATAAACATTTTTATTAATTTCATTAATCATTTGCTATGATTGTTTTGCAACGGTTGTCAAAATCATTTAACGGCATAAAAGTGTTAGACGATTTAGACATCGAGTTCGGCGAAAAACAGATAACGGTCGTTATAGGCAGAAGCGGCGGCGGAAAAAGCGTAATGCTGAAGCACATAATCGGGCTTATGAAACCTGATTCCGGTAAGGTTTTAATAGGCGGCATAGATATAAATACATTAAAAAAAAAGGAGCTTAACGAAATAAGAAAAAAATTCGGAATGGTATTTCAGGACGGAGCGCTTCTGGATTCTTTAACCGTGTTTGAAAATGTGGCGTTTCCGCTCAGGCGGCATCTCAAGATTTCCGAAAAAGAAATAAAAGACAGGGTAATTTCTGTTCTAGAAGATGTAGGGCTAGAAGGGCAGGATAGTAAGATGCCGTCCGAGATTTCGGGGGGAATGAGAAAGAGGGTCGGGGTTGCAAGGGCGTTAATACTTAATCCCGAAATAATGCTTTTCGACGAACCGACTACCGGACTTGACCCCGTTATGTCCGACGTTATTAATAATTTAATTATATCTATGCATAATAAATTTAAATTTACTGGAATAATTATAAGCCACGATATATCGGGGACCTTCAAAACCGGAAATATTATTGCAATGCTTTACGAAGGCAGAATTATAGAATCGGGTACGCGGGAAGAGTTCAAAAATTCAAACAATCCCGTAGTAAAGCAGTTTATATCGGGAAGCATGGAAGGTCCAATTTTAATTTAATTTAATTTCTTTACTATGAATATCAATAAAGAAACAAAAGTAGGCATTTTCGTCGTTATAGTATTGCTTATACTTGCCTATTTTTCGGTAAAGGTTGGGAAAATCAGACTCTTTAAGCCGCCCGCCTATACTATTTCCGCATATTTTAAATCTGCAAACGGCATCGGTACGGGAACTCCCGTTACGATGGCCGGAATAAAAATAGGAACGGTAGAAAAAATCAGTCTGGAAAAAGGACTGGCCAGGGTTTATATGTCCATAAAAACCGAGTATAAGGTTTATCCGCAATATGTTGCGTCTATAAGGTCGATGAGCCTGCTTGGAGAAGCCTATATATCTATATCGCCGGTCAGCGGAGAGACCGGGTCCAAAACTAAAGAATCTTTGAACAGCGAAGTTATAAGAAGCGAGATGTCCCCTCAGAGTATGTCTGCCCTTATTATGAAATTTTCCAAGACTGCAGGCGATCTGGAAAAAGTTTCTAAATCGTTAAAAAATTCGATAGGGACAAAGACGGGGGAAAAAAATATAAAGGCTATACTTCACAATATCGCGACGCTTTCGAGAAATTTAAACAGGCTTGTGTATGTAAACCAGCAAAACGTGGATGTCATTCTGTCTAATTTTGCTTCTATTTCAAAAAATATAAACGGTTTAACGGTGCGGAATGATGCCGCCATTACCAGGACTATTCATAATTTCGATTCCATATCGTATAATCTAAAAAAAGAACTTCCTGCCATTACCGAAAATATAAAGGGACTTTCTAAAAATCTTAATTATATCGTCGCTAAAAATAAAGGTAATATCAACAGTAGCCTTAAAAATATAAATGCCGATACAAAAAAATTAAAACTTACCTTAAATGAGCTGTACGGAATTTCTTCTAAAATCAATAGCGGTCAGGGAACTATAGGCAGGTTAGTCAACAGAAATTCGGTGTATGACAACCTGAACGGCTCGCTTAAGGGCATTAATAATTTAGTCGGCGGATACAGCCAATTTCAGGTTAAGGTAAATATGAATTCCCAGTATCTTGCAAGGAGTAAAGGCTCTATTTCGCAGGTGAACGTTAAACTTCAGCCGTCCCCGGGGCATTATTACGAACTCGGTGTGGCTTCGGTGCCGATGGGTTATGGGAATACTTACGGAGAAACTCAGACGACCACTTATACTACAAATAATCCTCCGTCGGGGCAGTTTTATCCTTCGAGTATAACTACTAATACGACTCAATACAGCTACTCCAATAATATAAAAATTAACGCTTTGATAGCAAAAAATTTCTATAACTTTACGCTTCTTGCCGGTTTGCTGTATTCTACCGGCGCTGTCGGCGTCAACTATTACGTGCCGGATACCGGCAAAAATCTTAAGCTTTATGCAAGGGCGTTCGGTTTTAATGCCGATAACAACGGCGTCAGCGAGGATATTAACGCGGGCATCGCCTATACTTTTTACAGGCATATATTTTTGGATGCCGGATATGACGATATATTCAATAACGGCAACAGGTCGGTATATTTCGGCGGGGGAGTCAAATTCACGGATAAAGACCTTAAATACCTTATAGTAGGCGGGAAAATACCCACTCCTTAAAAAACAAAAATGACGTCTAATAAGTACAAACTTACAAACCTGACAAGTGCCCACGGCTGAGGGTGCAAGATAGGTCCGGAGGACCTTTCTAAAATTCTCGAAAAATTGTCCGTGCCTGAAAACGACAATGTTTTAGTCGGGTTCGGATATAAAGACGATGCAGGCGTTTATAGAATCAACGACGATACATGTCTTATTCAGACCGTAGATTTTTTTACTCCGGTCGTGGATGACCCCTATTCTTTCGGTCAGATTGCCGCAGCCAATGCTCTTTCGGATGTTTATGCCATGGGGGGGAAGCCTTTAACGGCGTTAAATATTGCCTGTTTTCCTATAAACGATATAGAAAAAGAGGTTTTTAATCTTATACTTATGGGCGGATTAGATAAGATTAAAGAAGCTGGCGCCGCGCTTTTAGGGGGTCATTCAATCGATGATAAAGAAATAAAATACGGTCTTAGCGTTACTGGTATATGCGGCATAGATGAAATTTATTCAAATAGCGGCGCGGAACAGGGGGATATTCTATATCTAACTAAAAGTCTCGGTACTGGATTTGCCGTAAGCGCCATATGTACGGATTTTCTTAATGAAGATACGCTGAACGAGGCTACGCTGTCTATGTCGAAGCTAAACAAATATGCTTCCGAATTAGCGGTTTCTTTAATGTCGCCTAATGCCGTAACCGACGTTACCGGGTTCGGGCTGATAGGGCATCTGAGCGAAATGATGATTGCAAGCGGAACCAGATGTGAAATAGACTTGAATTCCCTTCCCGTTATAAACGGTGTTCCGGAATTGATAAAAAAGGGCATTAATCCGGCGGGAACAAAGCGCAACAGAAAATATTTCAGCGAATATACGTCTATGAAAGACGGGCTTGAGGAAAATTTATTATGGATAGCTTTTGGGGCGGAAACTTCGGGGGGTTTAATATTTTCGGTTCCGAAAGACAAAGCCTCTGAAACGGAAAAAATATTTAAAATCAAGGGCGAACCTCTTTATAAGATAGGCAGGGTTTTAGATAAAAGCGTAAAAGACGGCATTTATATAAACATAACATAATAATGAAATACTCGCTCGGCGTAGATCTTGGCACGACGACAGTTGCGGCAATTTTAACCGGCGGCGAAAAAACCGTTTTTCCGGCTAAAAGCCTCTTAAATTTTCAGTATCCGGAATTCGGTCTGGATTCCGTAAAGAGGATACAGAACGGTTTAGATAAAAATTCGGTTAGAAAACTGCAGGAAAGGGCGGTATCTACTTTAAACGCCATCGTAGATTCATACAGAAATGAGTTAGGATTCGATTACGGCGATATAAAAGAAGTTGCGGTTGCCGGCAATACCGTTATGGAAATGGCATTGTGCGGCTACCCTTTGGTATCTCTTTCAAAGCCTCCTTACAGACCTATGTCCGAACTCTTCTTTCCGGATAACACCGATTATTTTCCGGACTTTCATCCTAAAAATAAGAAATTATTTATTTTTCCGGTATTAGACGGCTTTGTAGGAGGAGATATGGTCGCTTCTATTTATTATTTAAATATGATAAGGAGCGACAAGCCGGTTTTTATCGCTGATTTCGGAACAAACGTCGAGATAGCCGTCGGCTTTAAAGATAAAATATATACTACTTCCGCTCCTGCAGGACCGGCATTTGAAGGCGGAAATATAAAATCGGGAATGACCGCTTCGGACGGGGCCATTTACGAGGTGCGCCTCAAGGACGGTTCATTTAAGATTAAAACTATATCGGATTCGGCTCCATCCGGAATTTGCGGCAGCGGCATAATGAGTCTTATCTATGAACTTTTAAAAGAAGGCGTAATAAATAAAAACGGTAGAATTTTGCCTCCTGAAGAGATAGAATCCGAAAATTTTACCGTTGTCGTAAAAGCCGAAAAAGCAGATGAAAATGAAATTATTCTTTATTTTGACGGGAAAAATAATATAAAGTTTTTTCAGGAAGACGTCAGGCAGTTTCAATTTGCTAAATCGGCAGTCAAATCGGCTTCCGAAATACTGCTTGATAAATTTAAAATTTCGGACTATGAAGATTTCGACGTATATATCTCGGGAACGTTCGGGAGCCATATAAGACCCGATATTATAGACTTAATCGATATCTTTCCTTTCAAAGAAAAGAGTATTAACATCCTAGACGGGTCGGTCCTTTCCGGATGCTTGAAATACATATCGGCGGATTCATTGCAAAGGGAAAGAGATATAAAAGATATAATTAAAATATCTAAAAATTTCCCTCTTTCGGGCAGCGGGATTTTCCAAAAATATTTTATCGGGAATTTATCGTTTTAGCCTTAAGTTGTCCGCACCCGCCGTTTATAGAACTAGCTTTGGAAAATCTCACCGTTACCGTAAAGCCCGCTTTAGCCAATTTTGATTTAAAATTATCGACTTCGGCATCGTCAGGTCTTTCGAAGTTTTTCAGATATATCGAATTTTGCTCTTTATTTAAAGGTATCAGGTTAAATTTTACCTTTGCAGGCGAAAACATTTTAATTAATTTTTTGGCGTTTTCTATGCCGTCATTTATCCCTTTTATCAGTACATATTCTATCGTTGTTTTGTTATGAACCGAAGGTTTTTTGCCGTTTATCAAAGCGGATAAATTTTCTATAGGAAATTTTTTATTAATGGGCATAAGCATACTTCTTGTTATATTGTCGGATGCGTTTAATGATACCGCAATCTTATATCTGTATTCATTGAAATTTAAGCCGCTTAAAACATTCAGCATGCCGCATGTGGAAACGGTTATTTTTCTCGGAGCTATGCCGATAAATTTATCGTTAGATATTATATCTAACGATTTTTCTACTTCTTCTATATTATCTAAAGGTTCGCCCATACCCATAAAAACAATATTGGTAATCCCGATGCCGGTATCGTTTTCTACGGTCAATATCTGGGATATTATTTCTCCGGACGTCAGGTTTCTGGTAAAACCCAGACCAGAGGTTTCACAGTAAGCACAGCCCATTCTGCACCCTATTTGGGACGATAAGCATAAGGTTTTTCTGTTTCTATAGTTTATTAAAACGGATTCTATTATCCCTCCGTCCCTAAATTTTATCAGATATTTTTTAGAACCGCCTCCTGCATCCGTTTCATATTGCGTATCTACGATTTCCGAAAGGACGGCATTAAAATTATCCGTAAGATTTTTCCTGAGAGGTTTAGGAATATCCGTCATTTTAGAAAAATCGAAAAGCCTGCAGTAATAAATCCATCTCATAATCTGTTCGGCGTTGTATTTTTTAAATCCCTTTTCGATGCAGTATTCCTCAAGTTCTTTTTGTGATTTGTCGAATATCCAATATTTACTGTCCATATTTATTATTTTTTTACGGGCCTTCCTTGCTTGTTTTTAATGATAAAATATGGTAAATTTTATTATAGTATATATCTATTATAACATTTAAAAAATAGGGGATATATAAATAATGAACGGAACCGCGTTATTTTACGGTATGAACGCAGGCGAGACTATTTATGGAAAAAGCGTAAGCATTATAGATTCTCTTTTGAAAGACGAGGAACATTTCAACGATTCATATTCCGAAGCCGAGAAGGCGGTCGTAAAAAGGGTTATCCATGCCACAAGCGACATAAGTTATGCCGGAACTATTTTTTTTACCAATGGTTCCGCAGAAAAAGGCATAAGGCTCATTAAAGAAAAAATCGTTAAAAAAGAACCTTTAAAAATAGTATGCGATTCGGAGATGACAAGGGCGGGAATAAGCAGAAACGTCAATAAAAATATAATTATGGATTTAAGCTGTTATATAAATTCCGTCGGAATGCCTACCGATGCCGGAACGACTAAATCGGCTTTTTCTATAAAAACCGCTATAAGCGAAACATTGCCCGATATAATAATAATAGGCAATGCTCCCACCGCGCTGACCGGGGCGATGGAGCTCTGTGGCGGACTTTATGAAACGATAAACTACAAACCGTCTTTAATTATCGGAATGCCCGTGGGTTTTGTGGGCGCGGCGGAGTCGAAGGCGGCTCTTTATAAAAATAACTTTTATAATGCTATAGGAAATTTTGGAAATTTGGGCGGCAGTTCATCCGCCGCCGCCGCTATGAATGCTTTATTGCGTGAAAGCTTATGAAGACTTTATATGTTTTTATTGCGGCCACCGTTTTTTTAATAAACATAATTTACCTCAATGTCGCCGCAGCCGATATCTATATGCGCGTCGGCAAAAATGGAACCGCTTATTTCTCAAACGTTCCGGTTTCGAGCGGATATAATCTTTATATGCGCACGGAAAGGAACGGCGGCAATAATCTAAAGAATTACGGACATATATTATATAAAAATATAATACTCAAGGCTTCAAAAAAATATAACGTAAGTCCGAAATTAATAGAAGCGGTCATTAAAGCCGAATCGGGATTTAACATAAAAGCGGTTTCGGATAAAGGAGCGGAAGGGCTTATGCAGCTTATGCCCCAAACGCAGAGAAGGCTCGATGTAGCCGACCCTTTTAATCCGTCTCAGAATATTTACGGCGGCACCGAATATTTAAAGAGCCTTATAGCCAAATATAGAGGCAATCTGCCATTGGCCCTCGCCGCTTATAATGCCGGCAGTAAAGCCGTTAAAAAGTACGGCGGCATACCCCCGTACGACGAGACCCGCAACTACGTCAACGAAGTTATGGAATACTATAAGGAAAAGAGATAGCGCAAATGAAAAATAAAAAGCAGATATACAATATTCCTAATATTCTAACCTTTTCAAGAATTTTGATTATACCCGTAATATTTTTTTTGCTATTTTTTAAGGAAGAAATTTACGGGATATATGCCGCCGTTTTTTTCTTTCTCGCAATTTTAACCGATTTTATAGACGGTTATATAGCCAGAAAAAAAAAGCTGGTGACCAATCTGGGGATTTTTCTGGACCCCATTGCGGATAAATTGCTCGTCATTACTATTCTTATTATGCTGATACCCCTAAAAAGAATTCCGGCATGGGTTGTAGCTATAATAATATTTAGAGAAATATTCGTTACGGGATTAAGGGCGATAGCAAGCGAAAAAGGCATCGTTATTTCGGCGGGAAAAGAAGGAAAATGGAAAACGGCGTTTCAAATGTTTGGAATATTTTGCCTGCTTATTTATTATAAACATTTTTATCTGAATTTTGGATATGTAGGTTTGGCGCTTATTTTTATAAGCATAATATTTTCTTTGATTTCATCGTATAAATATTTAAAAAGCGTATCAGCTGTTCTGCTTAGCGGATAGACTATCCCTTTCTTTCAAATTTATTTTAGCTTCTTCTATAAGCATATTGTAATTTTTATAGTGTTTCTTTAAATTTAATTCGGAAATTCCATATTTTAAAACAGGTTTTACGTTGTCGGGGAATTTTAACAATCCTGAAAATTCATCTTTAATTTTTTTAAATTTTTTATCGGCGTTTTCATAATCGGTATGAGGCAGGATGCCGATGAAGCTGTTAAAATCTATTCTAAAAACTGTATCAGTTTTTCTCAATTTCTGCTTAAAATAAATACCTATATATTTAAGAACACGGTTAAGTCTGTCGTTTCCGAACGACTGTCCGAAAAAAATTAAATTTTCAAAATAGAATACCGATACCGATAATGGAAAACGGTATCTTTCCGACCTTTCTGTTTCTTTAGAAAAAATTTCCTCGAACTGATTTTTTAAAAACATACTGGTTATTTCGTCATAAACCATGCCGGATTTGCCGTTTAAAGAGACGATGTAATCGACTAAAGGCGTGAGGTCGTGAAAAATAAATAAAGTTCCGGAAAAAAGTCCGAATTTATTTAAAATAGTTATGCTTTCTATATTAAAAAACCTTTCCCTTGTTTGCCCGTCCCCCGTTTTAACGTCTATTTTTTTATTTATTGCTATATGGCTAAGTTCATTTATTTGTTTTGCGTCTTCGGATAATCTTTCGTCGTATGAAACGAATATAGTTTCTTTAGAAGAATTAGAAAGTATTTTAGCAGGTTCGTTCATATAAAGAATTTCGCCTTTAATTCCCTTTATCGCTATAGGCATACTGGAAGAGGAAAATGATTTAGCATAATCGAAATCAATGGGTGAATCAGTTGCTAACGGCTGAATACTATTTATAATATCCATAAAATTTTAAAATAAATCATTTTAAAATTGAATTTTTTTTTAATATATTTTATACTGATTATAACGGGTTTAATGTTAAATTTACTAAAAATTTAATAATTTAATTCAACTATATAAATAAATTATACAATAATAAAATATAAATATAAATATGAATAAAGAATATGCTTTTTTTTGGGGCTGTACCATACAGGCAAAGTTTCCCTTTATGGAAAAAGCCACCAGATTAGTCTTAGACAGATTAAATATAAAATACAGGGATATCGATTCTTTTACTTGCTGTCCCGAAAAATCTTTAGTGAAAAACATCGACGAAGGTCTTTTTGATATAACCGGAATCAGAAATATCGCTCTTGCCGAAAATGAAAGTGTCGATATAATGTCGGTTTGTACCGGATGTTATTCAAATCTTAAGCAGATAAAGGCAAAAGTCGCATCTAACCTTCCGTATCAAAAAAAGTTAAATAAAACTCTTGAAAAATTAAATTTAAACTTTTCGGGTAAATCGTCCGTGTATCATTTTATAGAACACCTGCACGACGAAGTCGGACTCGATAAAATCAGGGCAAACGTCAAATATCCGCTTAAAGGTTTAAATATTGCGATACATTACGGATGCCATTTAGTCAGGCCTTCCCACGCCATAAATTTTGATTCCCCTTTCGAACCCCTTAAATACGACAATATTTTAAAAGCGCTCGGGGCTAACGTCGTCCAGTATAAAAACAAAATGATGTGCTGCGGACAGGCATTGGACAGAGTCGATGAACACGATAAAGCGCTGATTATGACAAGAATAAAATTAGATTCCATTAACGAGAGCAAAGCCGATGCTATTTCTACCGTCTGTCCTTCCTGTTTTACCCAGTTCGATACAAATCAATTTATGCTTTTAAAGGAGGGGCTTAACCGCCAGATTCCGGTCATAACCTTAGAAGAACTTATGTGTCTGGCTTTCGGCATAGAGGGCGCCGAAGAGTTTATATTGCAGCATAAAATTAAAGCGGGAAAGTTTATAGAAAAGTTTAACGAAATAAAGGCTTTGACCGATTATTCAACTGTTTTCGACAGAGACTCTTTAGTCAGATGCTATAATTGCTGCGCATGTAAAAACGATTGTCCGATGAGCCTTTCTTTTGAATCTTATGACCCGCCTTTAGTCATAAAAATGATTTTGGACGACGACGTCGAAAGGGCGATGTCGTCGAAAATAGTATGGGAATGTCTTGAATGCCATACATGTGTGGAGTTGTGTCCGCAAAATTACAGTTGGGAAACCGTTCTTACTACCCTTAAAAATCTTGCGATAAAAAACGACGTCGGCCCCCGGAATGTTAAAAAAGCAGAGGAGCTTTTCTTTAAAACATTGAGGCTAGGCGACCCTCAGGAAGGGATGCGGAAGAAATTGGGGCTTCCGCCCGTAAAGAAGGTTTTAGATGTGGAATTCAAAAGGATTATAGACGAAAATATTTTATAAGACATATTGTTAAAAAAATGTATATATGTTATATTTAAATCGTAAATATTATACAAATTTATAATAAAGAATAGAGGGATTAAAGTGTTCAGGATAAAAAATAAATTTAATGCGGAAAGAGATATATCCGGATGCGGATTATGCGGCATTATAAACGCAAAAAAAGTCAAGACGAACGGCGGCGATATAAAAAGGGCTATATCGGTAGAGCATGACAGAGGAAACGGCTTAGGCGGCGGTTTTGCCGTTTACGGCAACTATCCCGATTATGCCGAATTATATGCTTTTCATATAATGTACGATAATCTTCCGGCCAAGGCGGATGTCGAAGAATATCTTAAAAATAATTTTATAATCGAAAAAGAAGAGCCTATTCCAACGTTTAGGACTTCTAAAATATATGACCATCCTTATCTGCACCGCTATTTTATAAAGCCTAAATCCGATAGGCCGGACAAGCTGTTTCATGAACTCGGTGATGACGATTTTGTAGTCAACAGCGTTATGCTGATTAATCAAAATTATGATGGAGCATACGTTTTCTCAAGCGGAAAAAATATGGGAGCGTTTAAGGGGGTAGGTTATCCTGAAGATATCGCCGATTTTTACAAATTAGAAGAAATCGAAGGCTATATGTGGACGGCGCACAACCGGTTTCCGACAAATACGCCGGGCTGGTGGGGAGGCGCTCATCCATTTACGTTATTAGACTGGTCTATCGTGCATAACGGAGAGATATCTTCTTACGGAATAAACAAAAGGTATCTTGAGATGTATAAATATAATCTTGCGCTCAGAACGGATACCGAAGTGATAACATATATTCTGGACCTGCTTATCAGAAAGCATAAACTTCCAGTCCGCCTTGCCCTAACGGTTCTTGCTTCGCCGTTTTATCAGAAAATAGACAAAATGGACGACGATAAAAAAGAGTTATTTACCGCATTAAGGCAGATTTACGGCAGCGCGCTTTTAAACGGACCTTTTGCTATAGTATTCGGATATTCCAATGGTATGGTAGCTATGAACGACAGGATAAAGCTAAGACCTCTCGTTGCCGCCGCTATGGGCGATTTTACTTACGTAGCATCGGAAGAAGCCGCAATAAGAGCTGTTTGCCCGTCTCCCGATATCGTATGGTCGCCTAAAGCGGGAGAACCGGTTATCGTGGAGTTTGAAGAAAAAAATATACCCCAGAAAGGAGGATTGATCAGCTTATGACAAAATCCTCGTTTTCCAATATACAATCCGAATATTTAGCGCTCATAGACCATAATAAATGCGTCAGGTGTAAAAGATGCATCCAGAATTGCGGATGGGGAACATACAGCTTCGGCGGGGATAAAATTCTTGCCGACCATTCTAAATGCGTAGCCTGCGGCAGGTGCTATACATACTGTCCGGAAGGAGCTATCTCGATAGTTAAAAACCCTACCGTTCTTAGAGAAAATGCAAATTGGAAAGAAGGACTCATAAAAAATATTTGGAGGCAGTCGGAAACCGGTGGAATCGTTATCTCCGGTATGGGAACCACTTTCAAATATAAAAAATATTTTGACCATATACTTTTGGATGCCTGTCAGGTTACCAATCCTTCAATAGACCCTCTGCGCGAACCAATGGAACTTAGGACTTATCTGGGCAAAAAGCCTTCAAAGCTGGATATAGATTTTGATGAAACCGGCGAGCCTATTTTAAAATCAAAAATGCCTCCGCAAATAGAATTACAGACCCCATTTGTTTTTGGAGCAATGTCTTACGGCTCTATCTCTCTTAACGCGCAAAAGGCGATGGCTTTAGCCGCCAGAGCTTTAGGAATCGTTATGAATACCGGCGAGGGAGGATTGCATGACGATTTAGTTCCGTTCGGTAAGAACATCATAGTTCAAGTCGCTTCGGGGAGATTCGGCGTTCACAGGGACTATCTGAACAGCGGGGTTGCAGTGGAAATAAAAATAGGACAGGGTGCAAAGCCGGGTATAGGAGGCCATCTTCCCGGCGAGAAAATCGGCGCGGATATATCTAGAACAAGAATGATTCCCGTGGGAACCGATGCAATTTCCCCTGCCCCGCATCATGACATTTACTCTATCGAAGATTTAAGGCAGCTTATTTATGCCGTTAAAGAGGCCACCGATTATGAAAAACCTGTATCCGTTAAAGTAGCGGCGGTACATAATATAGCTGCTATAGTAAGCGGAATCGTCAGGGCTGGAGCGGATATTGTTTATATAGACGGTTATACCGGAGGAACGGGAGCCGCCCCTAATATAATTAAAGACCATGTCGGCATACCTATCGAACTTGCCCTTGCTCAAGTCGATGAAAGACTTAGAGAAGAAGGTATCAGAAACGAGGCTTCGATTATAGCGGCGGGAAGCATCAGGTCAAGCGCCGATGCCGTAAAAGCCATTGCTTTAGGTGCGGATGCGGTTGCTATAGGAACCGCCGCTCTAGTAGTTATGGGATGCCATGTATGCGGCAAGTGTAATACCGGAAACTGCAGTTGGGGAATTACCACGCAAAGGCCTGAACTTGTAAGGAGGCTGGACCCGGAAGTTTACGGAGAGAGATTATATAATTTGATTTCCGCATGGAGCCATGAAATTCAGGAAGTTTTGGGGGCAATGGGGGTTAATTCCATTGAAAGTTTGCGGGGCTCCAAGGAAAGATTGAGAGGCGTCGAATTAACGGACGCCGAACTAAATGCCCTTGGAATTAAGCATGCGGGATTATAATCTATTTTTAAAAATAAGTAAGGAGCGTTAATAAAGATATGATAACTATAGATGCCGCCGGAATGCACTATAAAGAGCTTAACCGATTGATAAGAGAAGGAATCGAAAAAGGTATTAGAAAATTTTTTCTTGAAAACGTCAACGGACAGTATTATATAGGAGACGGAATTAAAGGAGACGACGTCGTCATTAATATAAACGGTATTCCGGGGAACGATCTTGGAGCTTTTATGGACGGTCCGACTTTAATTGCAAACAATAACGTGCAGGATAATGTCGGCAATACTATGAACGCCGGTAAAATATTAATAAAGGGAGACGCGGGAGATGTCGTAGGATACGGAATGAGAGGGGGAAAAATTTACATCCTCGGCAATGCCGGCTATAGAGTAGGAATACATATGAAAGGTTATAATGAACAACTGCCTATTATTATCATAGGAGGAAAAGTCGGAAGTTTTTTTGCCGAATATATGGCAGGGGGCATAATAGTATTATTAGGGCTTAACGATTCCGATGAATTCGACAGCGAGTATTTTGCATCCGGTATGCACGGAGGTACTATATATCTCAGAAAAAAAATAGATTTTTCTAAATATTCGAAAGATGTGGAACTCTATGAGGCGGACGAAAACGATATGAATTTTTTAAAAAAATATTTAATCGATTATACCGATAGTTTTAATATTTCTTCGGAGGAAATTACTGCCAAGCCTTTCTATAAGATAGTGCCTTCAAGTGCAAGGCCTTATGCTCATCTTTATACTTCGGCTTGATATGCAAATGTAAATAACATAATTAATTAAATTTATGAATGAATTATTTTCTGGAACTCAAAAAATGGACATTAACAATCTTAGCGCTATAGAAGAAAGAGTTATTCTGATTAAGGAATCGTTCGAAAAATTAAAAATAGAACGGGATAAACTTTTAACGGAGGTTAAATATAAAGATGACGAGATTAATAAGCTGAAGGATATAATTGCCCAAAATGAAGCCGAAAACGATTCGGTAATAAAAAAAATAGACGGCATATTAAATAGCTTAGAAACGATACAGTTATGAGCGAATTAGTCGAACTTACGATTTTGAATCATAAGTTTATCTTAAACAGCGATAAAGATAGAAAATATTTAGAACGGCTTGCTTCATACGTAAACGCCAAAGCGGATGAAGTAGTTAAAGGGACTAAGTCGGTCGATTCTTTTAATGTCGCCGTTTTGACGGCGCTGAATATAGCCGATGATTTTATGTCGGATAAAATGGAAGTTAATAACGAAAGTAAAAGGGTTTTAGATAAAGTTAACAATATATATAATTATATATCGAAATCTTCATAGATAATTTTACTTTTTGATTTTATAAAAAACCCTGCGGTATTTGATGTTTGTTTTTAAAATTGACCCAACAGTTGGATAGAATGGGATTGTCACCGCCGGTTACGGTAAGGAAACTTGGAAACTTTGATTCCTTTTTCAATCGGCATACGGTTACCACCTATTTTTAATAGGTCCAATTTTAGAACATCTTCGGTACAAGCGGGGTTTTGTATATTGCGGCTTTTCGACCCCCCGCTGTTCTCCTTTCTTTAATTAATTCCTCAAAAAAACATGATAAAGAAAAGCGCCGCCAGAGATTTGATGAGAAATAAACGGGATAAATTGGATGAATTTTTTATTAAATCAACCAGTTTAAAGATTGCGGAATTTGCCTTCGATTATATAACAGCGAATTCATTTAAAAATATAGCGATTTATATGAGCATAAAAAACGAGGTCAGAATTCAGTATATTATAAATCTGAATAAAGAAAAAAAGTTCGATATATTCTTGCCGGTTTGCAAAAGAGAAGATTATATTTGTTTTAATAAATTAGAAGATATGAATTCTATGCAGAAAGATTATTTCGGCATTTCCTGTCCAAAAAACGATAATACCGTAGACGAAAGAGAAATAGACGTTTTTTTTGTACCGGGGCTTGCATTCGATACGTCAGGAAATAGAGCGGGCTACGGGAAGGGTTGTTTCGACAGAATATTAAAAAATTCAGGCAAATCTTTTTTTGTAGGCGTATGTTACGATTTTCAATTAATTTCAGGCGATATTCTGGAAACGGACGGCAACGATATCGGAATGGATTTTATACTTACGGAGAAAGGAATGCGCAGAGTAACTAATTTGCAATGATTTGCATTAAATAAGGAGAAATAAGGATGGCAGAATATTTTTTAACAATTTTAATAATTATTGTTTCCGCAGTATTTTTTACAGCCGGTTTTTTTATCAAGCATATCATCGATAAAAATTCAATAGACAGCGCATCTTCAGAAATAGATTCAATTAAAAAGGAATCTGAAAAAAAAGCCGAAGAAATTAAAAAAGAATCCGTTTTGGCCGCTAGAGCGGAAGTTATCCGGTATAAAGAGACCGCCGATGAAGAAATCAGAATTCAGAAGCAGGAATTGAGTCAGCTTGAAAAAAGATTGTCGATTAAGGAAGATAATCTGGAAAAAAGGATATCCTTAATAGAAAAAAAAGAAACGGATTTTATGAGAAGGGAAAGGACGCTGGTTCAATCCGAAAAAACAGCCGTCGAAAAAGAAAAACTTGCGGAAGAAAAACTTAAGGAAAAAATTATTGAATTAGAAAAGATTTCCGGAATGACCTCGGCGGAAGCTAAAAATACCCTGATAAATTCGATTACCGAAGAAGCCAAGCATGAATCCGCAAAGGCTATAAAAAGAATAGAAGACGAAACAAGAGAAATTGCGGATAAAAAGGCGAAGGAGATTATAGCCACCGCCATTCAGCGGTATGCAGGGGATTACGTCGCGGAAAAATCGATATCTTCCGTTCAACTCCCAAGCGATGAAATGAAAGGCAGAATCATAGGAAGGGAAGGCAGGAATATCAGGGCGCTAGAAGCCGCTACGGGAGTGGATTTGATAATAGACGAAACTCCCGAAGCGGTTATCCTGTCTTCTTTTAATCCCGTAAAAAGAGAGATTGCAAGACTTTCATTGGAAAGATTAATAGCCGACGGAAGAATCCATCCTGCAAGAATAGAAGAAATAGTCGGCAAAGTAGAAGAAGAGCTTAGTCAGGCTATGAAAGAGGCAGGCGAGCAGGCTACTTTCGACGTAGGCATTCACGGTATTCACCCGGAACTTCTTAAGCTGTTGGGAAGGTTAAAATACAGGACAAGTTATTCCCAGAACGTGTATAACCATTCCATAGAAGTTGCTTTTCTCTGCGGAATAATGGCGGCGGAACTTAACATTAACGTTAAACAGGCCAAGCGTGCGGGGCTTTTGCACGATATAGGAAAAGCGGTTGACCATGAGGTTGAAGGATCTCATGCGGTTATAGGCGCCGACCTTGCAAAAAAATTCGGAGAATCTCCTAAGGTAATACATGCCATAGCGGCGCATCATTTCGACGAGGAACCAAACAGCATTCTTGCCGTTTTGGTTTCCGCCGCAGATGCCTTGAGCGCGGCAAGACCGGGCGCGAGGAAAGAAATGTTTGAGACCTATGTGAAGCGGCTCGAAGATCTGGAATCTATCGCAAATTCTTTCAGCGGAGTCGCTAAAAGCTACGTCATTCAGGCAGGAAGGGAAATCAGGGCTATAGTTCAGAGCCAGAAAATAACCGATGAAGATTCCGTTATGCTGTCTAAAGATATAGCAAAAAAGATTGAAACTACTATGCAGTACCCGGGGCAGATTAAGGTAACGGTTATAAGGGAAACGAGGGCTACCGAATTTGCAAGATGACGATATCAATATTCTTTTTATAGGCGATATCATAGGGAAGCCGGGCAGATTAGCCGTTAAATCGCTTATGGGCAGATTAACCGAAAAATACAAGCCGGAGTTAATTATTGCAAACGGCGAAAATGCCGCCCACGGGATGGGAATAACTCCGGATATTGCGGGTTTCTTGTTTGGTTTAGGTATAGACGTTATAACTACCGGAAACCACATATGGGATCAAAAAACCATAATTCCTTATATTGATACCCAGCGCAGGCTTTTGCGTCCGGCAAATTACTCTTCTTTAGTTCCGGGGAAAGGATACGGCGTTTTCGATTCAAAATTAGGCAGGAAGACAGCCGTTATAAATTTAGAAGGAAGAGTTTTTATGAAGGGGCTTTCCGAGTCGCCTTTTACGGTTGTAAAAGACATAATTAAAGTGGTTTGCGGCGAAGCGGATGCTATAGTTATAGATTTTCACGCGGAAGCGACATCCGAAAAAGAGGCGTTAGCATTATATTTAGACGGCAGTATTTCCGCCTTTCTGGGTACGCATACACATGTACAGACTAACGACGATATGATATTGCCAAAGGGTACCGCTTATATTACCGATGTGGGAATGGTGGGTTCAAAATATTCGGTATTAGGAACCAATAAAGATATCGCTATTAAAAGATATTTAACCGGAATGCCGGAAAAATTTATTCCTGAAGAAAACGACATAGTTTTAAATGCAGTTTCTATAACAGTTGACAAAAAAACGAAATTAAGTAAAAATATTCAAAAAATTCGCATCGATAAAGATCCAGATATAAATTCTTAAATTTAAATATGAACAGCTTGAATAACGTTGGCGCAAAAAAAGAGATGGAAGGCAAAATCCGCGGGCAGATAGAAGCTATTAAAAGAGGAAGCGCCGAACTCATAAAAGAAGACGAGCTTTACGAAAAATTATCATATTCCGTATCTAATAATATACCGCTGAAAATCAAAGCCGGTTTTGACCCCACGTCTCCCGATATACATCTGGGGCATACGGTTTTATTGAATAAACTGCGAACCTTCCAGGAGTTCGGGCATATCGTATATTTTATTATAGGGGACTTTACCGCGATGATAGGCGACCCGACGGGAAAGTCGGAAACGAGAAAACCGCTGTCCAAAGAAGACGTTTTAAAAAACTCTAAGGATTATAAAGAACAGGCATTTAAAATATTAAAGCCGGAAAAAACAAAAATTCTTTTTAACAGCTGGTGGCTGTCGAATTTAAAGTTAGACGAATTCATAAAAGTTTCTTCCAATTACACGGTTAGAAGAATGCTTGAAAAAGACGATTTCGAAAAAAGATTTCAGGACAACAGGCCTATAGCTATGCACGAGTTTATTTACCCGCTTCTGCAGGGTTTCGATTCTCTATTTCTCGAAGCAGACATAGAAATTGGGGGAAACGATCAGAAATTCAACCTTATCGTCGGCAGGGAATTAATGAAAAGTTTCGGCTCAATTCCTCAGGTTATAATGACAATGCCTTTGTTGGAAGGGCTTGACGGCAAAAATAAAATGAGCAAATCGCTCGGAAATCATATAGGCGTATCCGACGAGCCTAACGAAATGTACGGCAAAATAATGTCGATATCCGATGAAATGATGATTAAATATTATGAGCTGTTGAGTTATATTTCCAATGAAGAATTAACGAAATTAAAAATAGAATTAGATAAAGGCTTAAATCCCATAATAGTTAAAAAAAGGCTTGCGCTGGAGATTGTAGAAAGGTATTATGATAAACTGTTTGCAGGTAATGCCGAGAAATATTTCGAGGATAAGTTTCAAAAAAAGACTAATCCTGATGAGATAGCCTCCATAGAGTTTGACGGCATTCATTGGAGAAAATTTATAGAAAATATCGGGCAAGAGGCATCCTACTTCGACGGTAAATCCCCTAAGCCTGTTAAGTTTTCACCCCTTGAGCCTTCAGATAGGGTCAGAATTAACGGAGCATCTTTACTGGTGCATATTAATGCGGCTTCCAGCAACGGCGAAGCGAAAAGGCTTATTAAGCAGGATGCCGTCAAATTATATTTTAAATTATATGATACAGATATTAAAAATTCCAGAGAAATTGAAATTAAGCTCAACGAGGATAGTAAAATACCATATTTAATCCCTTCAAATTCTAACGAATTCATACTGAAAGTAGGCAAGAAAAAAATATATAAAATAAAGTTAAAAAATAATTAAAAAAACGCTTGACATTGGTTTTGCATTTTTATATACTGTTTAAACACTTCAAGTTAAGGTAGTTAATGTATTATTAGCCAACCTGCTATAGAAGATCGGTCTTTGAGAACTAAACAGCACGCATTAAAAAGCATTAAAACAAATCAGTTAATTTCTTATAATTTATTGTTATAGAGAGTTTGATTCTGGCTCAGAACAAACGCTGGCGGCGTGCCTAACACATGCAAGTCGTACGTGAAAGTTCCGCAAGGAATGAGTAAAGTGGCGAACGGGTGAGTAATACATAGGTAATCTACTTATAAGTTCGGGATAACAGTTCGAAAGGACTGCTAATACCGGATAATGTACTTAGTCATAAGATTAAGTACCAAAGGTGGCCTCTTCACAATGCTATCGATTATAAATGAGCCTATGGACCATTAGTTAGTTGGCAGGGTAATGGCCTACCAAGACAAAGATGGTTAGCTGGTCTGAGAGGATGACCAGCCACACTGGAACTGAAACACGGTCCAGACTCCTACGGGAGGCAGCAGTGGGGAATATTGCGCAATGGGGGAAACCCTGACGCAGCAACGCCGTGTGAGCGATGAAGGCCTTCGGGTTGTAAAGC
>JAKAOK010000008.1 GCA_021812245.1 bacterium
TAACCTCCTTTTTTATTTGTTTTTCACCTGATGGGTGAATATAATTAGCAATAATTATATCACTGAAAGACAGATAAATAAAGGAGTTTTTTAGTTTTTAGCTAAGTTTCTATCGGCAAATTAGGGATATATTCGGAAGATATATCGATGTCTAATACGGCAAAATTTACGCAATTATCGTTCCTTACTATATATTCCCCGACTGTTGAAGTTCCGTTAATATGCGAAATAACCGCTTCTTCATCGAGAGGCTTTTCTATTCTGGAATAAAAAACTTTACCTTCCTGAGTAACTGCGCCTGTTGCGTAACAGTTATCCGAACCGGTAAAAAGAGATAAAATTTTAGGTGCCAATAATTTTAAAACACTGGAATCGTCATTAAATTCGGTTTTATCTTCGGCATTATTAATATTAATACTTGAGATATTTGATTCTGAAATATTTGAATTGTTATCCAAAATATACTCTTTCATTTTTTTGGCTAAACCGGTTAAGCCCATTTTTCCGTATATGTAAGATAATTTTTCATAGCCGTCGGTAAATTCGGGATTTTTTTCCGTAAATCTGTTTAATAACCTTATTGCTTTTTCATAGTCGCCCTTTTCTACGAAATAATCAGAAATTTTAAGAATTCTGCCTCCGTCGCCGGTATCTTTAGATATAAAGTCAAACGAATCTTTTTCAAGATCAAGTTCGTTTGACAGTATTGCGGCATCTAACTTGACGTCTCTTGCGTAATCGTCCGAACCGCCTGCGGTTTCCCCGGACAATATTTTGTCTTTTATTGATTTTATGATAAACGACGATATGTCTTTTTGATAACTTTTTGCGAGAAGGGCGCTCTTTAAAAGAGACAATCCTATATTTAACTCCGATTTTTCTTTTAAAAGTTTATCTACGTTGTCTAAAAGTTCCCTGTTATTGTATTTGTTAGTCGTTTTAATATCGAAATAATTAAGCCAACCGTCTATAATACTGTCGATATAAATATTTTTTATTCCTTCGGCGGAGATGCCGTTAATTTTTTCCGAAAAACTGCATAATGATTTTTCGGACGGGTACTTTCCGTTTTTATTGAAACGATAGCCCAAAAAATCAAAGCCTTCTTTTTCGTTTAATTTTACTAATGAACTTTTTTCTTCGGATAAAGCAAGCATTAGTTCCTTTTCTAAATAATTAACGGCGGTATCCTGCAATTTTCGGCAGTTTTCAATGGTATCGGAAAACATCGCAAAGTCGTCGGCATAACGTAAATATCTTGAATTTGATTCTTTAAAAATTAGTTTATCAAAATCGTTAAGGTAAATATTGCCGAATAAAGGAGATGTAGGGGCGCCAAGCGTTATTCCTTTAGGCGAAGATTCGGAAGAGCTTTTTATTATAACCGAAAGCAGGTTTATCAAAGGTTTTTCTTTTATAACGGCTTTGATTTTATCCAATAAAAGCGCCGTATCTATAGAATCGAAAAACGAATGTATATCGGCATTAAAAACAAAATTTACTGCAGGGTCTTTACAAAATTTTTCGGTTTTCATAACTGCCTGAAGAGCTGATTTTCTGGGACGATAGCCGTATGAACATCTAAGGAACAGTTTTTCGAACACAGGTTCTAAAACATTAAGAATAGCCGTCTGAACTATCCTGTCCTTAACGCATGGGACTCCAAGCGTTCTTATCTTTTCTGAAGACTGAGCTTTATGCTGAAATTTAGCAATCAGACCTGGAGTATAAACGGAGGTTTTGATTTCTTCGATTAAGAGGTGGATATTTTTATCTAATTCTAAGGTAAATTTATCGGCGGTAACATGGTCGGCGCCAGGAGCTCCGCCGCCGGAAGAAACTTTGTTAAAGGCGGCAACAAAATTTGAGTATTCCGTAATACTCTGAATTAATTCCCCCATTTGCTTTTATAATTTTTTGATATTAATTATATAACAAAACAATTCTTTTCGGGATCTTCTATGAATTTGCCTATCTTTATTTTATTTTTTACACAAATTTTATTCAAGGAATAAATTATAATGCTATCATAGGTTTTGTTGATCTTAATTTTGCCGATTTCGGAAAGCATTTTGTCGAATTGCTTCTGCTTAAGCGTTGCCTCAAACACGCTGAACTGCACGTGGGTTCCATAGTCTTTGAGGAGTTTAAATAATTTAAGCCTTGTTTTGTCGTCTTTTATATCATAGGAAATAATGTAAAACATCGGAATAACAAAAAATAACCTTAATATATATGAAATATGCTTATATTTAAGCTCCCTCGAAAACGTCTTTTAAATCTATTTCGAGGTCAATAGTTTTAATATAAAGTTTTTCGTCATTTTCCGCTTTTATGGATATAAATGTGTTGAATAATTTATTTGTCTTCTTTGCACCGGAAATATTTTTAATACTGCCGGTTTTAGTTCCTTCGGTTCTTCCGTAAGCGTCGATAGTTCTGGTTTTAGGATCTACTATTAAGTACTCTTTCACTCCGCTTTTTTCATATACCTCTTTTTTGACCCTTACGTCGTAGTAGCTGTTGGAAGGAGAAAGGATTTCTATGACAAGGTCGGGGCTTCCATCTATGCCGTGTTTCTTTATGATGTCTTTATTTTCGTTTGAAATAAAAATAATATCGGGCTGAAAGGCGTTTTTGGAGTTGAGATATACGTCTATGGGAGCGTCTAACGCAAGTCCCAGATTATATTTTTTAACGTGGGTATAAATGACGAGTTCAAGGTTTTTGGAAATTATCTGGTGTTCCGTTAAAGGCGACGGACTCATTACTAGTTCTCCTTCTATTAGTTGATAGGGGGCTCCTTCCGGAAGGTTAAAATAATCCCGCGCGGTATAATATTTGGGATAAACTGCGGTGTTTTCTAATTTTTCAAGCACGGACGTTCGGGACATATAAGATTAATCATTAGAGTTATTCAATTAATTTGATTGATTTATTGATTATTATATCATATTTTAGAAATAAAATCTTAAAATCCGTCATCGTCAAAACCTCCTCCGCCGCTACCTCCAAACGAAGAATCGTCATGGTCAAAGGCGGAGAAACCTCCACTATCGGAAGACGAAAAACTATCGTCAGATGAAAATCCATTATCATCAAAAGCGGAGGTGAAAGTAGCAGAATCGTCGTTTAAATCTGTTCCGTAAGGATTCCCGCCTGCATCTATCATAGAATCGTCCATCATGGGTAAACCGGTTGCAGGATTTACGCCAAAATTAGTGGAATCTGAGTTTATATCATCAGAATTGCCGAATAAATCAGAAAACCAGTTGAATAACCCCATTTTCTTTGCCTCCTTATTTTAGTTTAATTTACGCATTAACATACATTCCAATATTTGTCATTGCGAGCGCAGCGGACGGACGAAGTCCGGCAAGTCCGGCACAGCTAAATCCAGCACAGCTAACCAATCCGTCATTGCGAGCACAGCGAAGCAATCTCATATTTCAAGAAATGTCGCAATCCCTTATAAATCAGGGATATATTCCAATGTTGCGGACCCGCAGCGTTTACCGTCTTCCAAACGGAAGGTCGCAATCCCTTATAAATCAGGGATATATTCCAATAAGGCATCAAATATGATGCCTTCGGCAACTCTGAGATCGGTCGCAATCCCTTATAAATCAGGGATATATTCCAATTTAGCCCCACATACATGGGAGGGGGGTATATAATAAGTGTCGCAATCCCTTATAAATCAGGGATATATTCCAATGAACTACCATGCGATTATACCGGGGTCATAGTTTCGGTCGCAATCCCTTATAAATCAGGGATATATTCCAATGAAAAAAATGTCAGATTCAAAAAAGATTTATGAGCAGGTCGCAATCCCTTATAAATCAGGGATATATTCCAATCGCAAGGAGAATAAAATGAGCACTGCAATGGGAACGTTCGTCGCAATCCCTTATAAATCAGGGATATATTCCAATCTAAAATCAAAGGAGAAACAATGGCAAAAAAAGAAAAAAAGTCGCAATCCCTTATAAATCAGGGATATATTCCAATTTTAAAAACAATCCCCAATGTTAAGGTCGAAGAGACCGTCGCAATCCCTTATAAATCAGGGATATATTCCAATTTTAAAAACAATCCCCAATGTTAAGGTCGAAGAGACCGTCGCAATCCCTTATAAATCAGGGATATATTCCAATCTTTTTAAATCAAATCAAATTTAAATTTCAGGGGGTTCGTCGCAATCCCTTATAAATCAGGGATATATTCCAATAAATTTCAAAGCCCGCAGGGGCAAAGGAGATGACAAAATGAGTCGCAATCCCTTATAAATCAGGGATATATTCCAATAGAATCAATGAAATTGAAACACAATTAGCAGAGCTTGAAGGTCGCAATCCCTTATAAATCAGGGATATATTCCAATTTCATAATGGAAAACAAAAAATATCGCAATAAGTATTTGGTCGCAATCCCTTATAAATCAGGGATATATTCCAATGGAAAAAACGAAATGACAATTAAGAAATTTCATCGAAAGTCGCAATCCCTTATAAATCAGGGATATATTCCAATCGAAGCCTTTGGAGATAAGCTCTATGGATGACCGGGTGAGTCGCAATCCCTTATAAATCAGGGATATATTCCAATAGGTGATAATTTAATCCGTAGTGTTCCAACCTTTACAGGTCGCAATCCCTTATAAATCAGGGATATATTCCAATAACTCATAGAGACCTTTGAGGACATTGCGGATTCGCCTTGGTCGCAATCCCTTATAAATCAGGGATATATTCCAATCGGTGCTAAAAAAAAGATACGCTCGCAATCAGTTGACATGTCGCAATCCCTTATAAATCAGGGATATATTCCAATCTTACGGCAATCTAAGAGTTGGCGATATAATCAGCGAAGGTCGCAATCCCTTATAAATCAGGGATATATTCCAATTTCATCGAAGGGATATTAATATCCCTTACGGCTACTTATATGTCGCAATCCCTTATAAATCAGGGATATATTCCAATTTCAAGTAGGAATATCCTGCTGGAACGTAATATTTAGTCGCAATCCCTTATAAATCAGGGATATATTCCAATAAGGAACGGATTTGGAAGTCATAGATATTGACGATAAGTCGCAATCCCTTATAAATCAGGGATATATTCCAATGTAATAGACATTAACGATGAAGTTGTGTCGTTAGAAGGTTGTCGCAATCCCTTATAAATCAGGGATATATTCCAATGGTTCACAATGAAGAGTTTATATGTTTTTGACTTTGTAGGTCGCAATCCCTTATAAATCAGGGATATATTCCAATTTTAAATCAAATCAAATTTTAGGAGGCAAACAAAATGGAAACGTCGCAATCCCTTATAAATCAGGGATATATTCCAATATACATAGAAGAGCAGGCGGACGACTGCGCCCTTTCAAACGGTCGCAATCCCTTATAAATCAGGGATATATTCCAATCGATATTTAAAAAAGGGGCGGCGTTATGGGATACGAAAGCGTCGCAATCCCTTATAAATCAGGGATATATTCCAATGGGTAAAACAAATGACTATCACAAATCAAAAATTTGAAGTCGCAATCCCTTATAAATCAGGGATATATTCCAATTTATCTGTAAAGCCGCTAAATCATACAATCCCGCTAAAAAAAGTCGCAATCCCTTATAAATCAGGGATATATTCCAATTAGCCTATGTTGCTTATCATTAAAAAACCGGCGGCAACGGTCGCAATCCCTTATAAATCAGGGATATATTCCAATAAAAACGCAACAATAAGTATTTGCAAAAAGTGCATTATGTCGCAATCCCTTATAAATCAGGGATATATTCCAATAAGATATTGATAATATCACGGTGACTCTCGAATTTATGAAGTCGCAATCCCTTATAAATCAGGGATATATTCCAATAAGATATTGATAATATCACGGTGACTCTCGAATTTATGAAGTCGCAATCCCTTATAAATCAGGGATATATTCCAATTATCAGAAACTGCAGGTAGTATTTACGGAAATTTGCAGTGTCGCAATCCCTTATAAATCAGGGATATATTCCAATATCTCGACGCCCATATCTTCCAGAACCTTTAATTCCCTGTCGCAATCCCTTATAAATCAGGGATATATTCCAATAGATTTGCTGAAAAAGCTGGGCTTCGATTATTATAGCGAAGGTCGCAATCCCTTATAAATCAGGGATATATTCCAATAATAATAAGGAGGGGAGCCGTGCGGGGCGTCCTTAAAACTGTCGCAATCCCTTATAAATCAGGGATATATTCCAATAAAATGTTAGAAATATTAAGAAAAAACGGCATCAACTAGTCGCAATCCCTTATAAATCAGGGATATATTCCAATGAATAATTATTCAACCCCTACAGAGATTGAATCCTCATGGGTCGCAATCCCTTATAAATCAGGGATATATTCCAATCTAAATTATCAGTCTTAAATTTAAAAACAAAAGAGGTAATGTCGCAATCCCTTATAAATCAGGGATATATTCCAATCCCTACCAAGAATCAAGCAAGGGACAGCGGGTGCTTGTGTCGCAATCCCTTATAAATCAGGGATATATTCCAATCTTTCGAGACGAGAGAGTTTTACGACATTTTCGACAAGCCGTCGCAATCCCTTATAAATCAGGGATATATTCCAATTTGCGGCGTTAAAAAAAAGATACAGCCGCAACCAGTTAAAATTGTCGCAATCCCTTATAAATCAGGGATATATTCCAATAAGGTTGGAATTTTGGAAAAAAGATTATGCCGCCTCGTCGCAATCCCTTATAAATCAGGGATATATTCCAATAAAACTGATTGCGGCGTTAAAAAAAAGATACAGCCGCAAGTCGCAATCCCTTATAAATCAGGGATATATTCCAATAAAAAACAACTTTTTAGGAATTAGTTTAATAGCTTTAGTCGCAATCCCTTATAAATCAGGGATATATTCCAATAATTAATCTTATATGTTTCTCCGCCGAAAGCCGTATTAAGTCGCAATCCCTTATAAATCAGGGATATATTCCAATATATATTAGCGAGATAATCGCCAATAATATCGTTTTACTAGGGTCGCAATCCCTTATAAATCAGGGATATATTCCAATGCGAAAATTGGTTGCGGTTTTGAAAAAGAGGTATAGCCGTCGCAATCCCTTATAAATCAGGGATATATTCCAATGAAAAATAATTTAAAATTTAAAATTTAACTTTTAAAGGGTCGCAATCCCTTATAAATCAGGGATATATTCCAATAAAAATACGGCGTTAATAATAAGGAATACGGCTTTATAGGTCGCAATCCCTTATAAATCAGGGATATATTCCAATGCGGCTCTGAAAAAGAGGTATAGCCGCAACCATTTAACTGTCGCAATCCCTTATAAATCAGGGATATATTCCAATTAAAATAAGCGAGGACAGCGAAGTCAACGAATTTTATAGTCGCAATCCCTTATAAATCAGGGATATATTCCAATCGGAAAACCGCTACCACGCGAAAAAGTTGATTGCGGCTCTGGTCGCAATCCCTTATAAATCAGGGATATATTCCAATTTATGACGACTAACTTCTCCGCATCGCTTCCGTTAAGGTCGCAATCCCTTATAAATCAGGGATATATTCCAATGTCAGAAACAAAAAAGATTTACGAGCAGTTCAGAACTGCTGTCGCAATCCCTTATAAATCAGGGATATATTCCAATAAATAAATTCGGCAAATAAAGAAACGAGACAGGAGCTGAGTCGCAATCCCTTATAAATCAGGGATATATTCCAATAGCTTCTAATTTAATGATAAAGGCAGTTGAAAATTTAAGTCGCAATCCCTTATAAATCAGGGATATATTCCAATGTAATAAAATCGTAAAAACGGAAATTAACGAAATTGACAGTCGCAATCCCTTATAAATCAGGGATATATTCCAATTAAGATATTTTCTAAACTTAAAAAAGGTATAAGCAAATGAATGTCGCAATCCCTTATAAATCAGGGATATATTCCAATAAAGGAGAAATATCATGGGATACGAAAGCGATTTAAATTAGTCGCAATCCCTTATAAATCAGGGATATATTCCAATAAAATGGAAAAGTTAATCGGCATTAGCTTAATAGGTTTTGAGTCGCAATCCCTTATAAATCAGGGATATATTCCAATATATATGAAAGCGGCGACCAAAGAAAAAATAGAAATAGCGTCGCAATCCCTTATAAATCAGGGATATATTCCAATTAAATATTAAAGGGGCGGAGGTGGATTTATGTCAACAATGTCGCAATCCCTTATAAATCAGGGATATATTCCAATCGAGGGAATGTTTGACGAAGACGAAGACGCCGAAGAAATGTCGCAATCCCTTATAAATCAGGGATATATTCCAATCAAAATGGAAACAATTAAATCAAATTTTTTAGGAATTAGTCGCAATCCCTTATAAATCAGGGATATATTCCAATTGAACAGCAAATAGTATTTGAAAGAGGACACTTGGCGGAGTCGCAATCCCTTATAAATCAGGGATATATTCCAATGGAGAGGAAAAAATGATTTCAATTAACAAAATTACTGTCGGGTCGCAATCCCTTATAAATCAGGGATATATTCCAATTTACAATCGCATTCAATTAGCGGGAAATGTAACGAAAGGTCGCAATCCCTTATAAATCAGGGATATATTCCAATAATTATTATGATGACGTTAGAGTTAAGGTTAAGCGAAGGTCGCAATCCCTTATAAATCAGGGATATATTCCAATTAATCCATAAGATAGCTACCAGGAATAATTTTAGAGGTTATACGTCGCAATCCCTTATAAATCAGGGATATATTCCAATACTACCCTTCGTAAGTTATCGGAATAATTATTCAATTGGAACCGTTTTTCGTAATGTCCAAGTTATCCACAGGTTATTAACAGTTTTTATATGTCAAATAGCAATATTTTTTTACGTTAATGTCAGTATATATCTGCATTTCCGTAAAGTCAAGGGGTTTTGTTACAAAAATGGATAACGGAAAGGCTTGGTAATACTGGATTCACTTGTAAGATATTAGAATTATTTGCATATTAAAAAAATGCTTTTAAATTATTTTGAGTTCCTTTTTTATTTCTTCTTTAACATTAATTAAATCCGAAGGTTTTATAATACTGCAATTTAACATTTTTGCACGCTTTTTAAGATTTTCTTTTATTTCGCCCGGGTGGTCTTTATTGTCTATTATATTGTCGGATGCCGTGCTTGCAAGAAAACTTCTTGTCGTTAAACGTCCAAGGTCAGCCTGCAGGGCAGATATTTTATAAAGTATATCGGTTTCGGTATCGTGCCCCTGATTTAGGGATTTACATTCAATCATATATAAGTTGTTATTGTATGTAAAAAGAACGTCAAATTCATTCTCGGCTTCCATGCCGGTCGAAAGATTCCTAACCCTGACGTTAATCCCTAAATCGTTAAATATCCCCTGTTCTTTTAACTCGTTTAGTTCGTTAAAGCAAAACCGCTCAAGCCATCCTCCTGTTAAAAAATCAAACTCGTGTTTTGCTATTTCGCCTTTTATACGAACGTTTAAATTTTTATTATCGTCCACAAAATGATGAACGGAAACAGGTTCGGTTATTTCAACCGAGATATTAACTTTTAAATTTTTATTGTCGCTGGTTGTCGATGATACAGAGAAATGTTTCAAATAATTAAAATTAAATAATTCTTTTATTAATTTTATGGTAGTTTCGTGGTTTTCGTCATTAAAAATACAATGGGTGTCAATATTATGCGGTTTATTGTGTTTGTTAAAAGGAATTTGCTGAACTTTTAATTCGTGAAACAAAGACGTTAAAAAATTTTCCAGACTTTCGTAATTGCGCATTATAAATTTCGAGATTTCTATTGTATGTTGCGCAAACCGGACGGGTTCGTAAGAATCGTTAAATCCATTATTAAAAATACTGTCGTCTTTAGATACTATCCCTATGCCGTTTGATTCGAAATACTGCGCTATATTCAATCTTCTTTTTATATCTACAAACGGCTCGCAATCGTAAGAGCCGTAGCAGTTTTTGCTTAAATCTACTATTTTATTTGTGTTAATCGGAATATATGCTATCGTATGTTTTTTAGCAGGCAGATTTTTGGTTAATTTTACGGCATTGTATAAGCCTAAAGACATAATCTTGGTTCCGCCGGTAATGTTTGCGATAATTTCGTCAAACTTTTCGCCATACCGGCTATTAAAATCCGCAAACCAGTTTTCTAATTTTCCTTCTACATCTGCAGGAGATTCAGGATTAACGTTAACAGTCCATAAATTTCCTTTTTCTTCGGAAAAGTCGAAATCATCGGATATTCTCTTTAAGCCGCTAAGTATGAAATTTATCTTAGCGCCCACTTTATCGGTCGAAACCATAAGAAGGGCATCCGGCTTATAATGTTCTATGCATAATACGTTTGGAATAGTCTGATCGCTGATTAAGGAAATTAGAAGGTTCATAAATTAACTAAGCATTCTATTTTATTTGGGTCATAGAAAATTTTGCCCAACCCAGAGGCATTTTATTATTTTCATTTAACCAAATAGTAGTTTGTCTATCCGATTCATCATAACTTGAACGATTTTTAATTCTAATTTTTCTATACCCTTCCATTGTTACTTCGAAAGCGCCGGAATGATTGCCTATTTTCATTAAAAATACATTATTATTTATTTTTGTTTCATTTTTAACGGTTTCAAATACTTTTATTATTTTATCGTTAAAAACATTGGGGAAAGTGTTTAATTCAAATTTATAACTGCTTTCTCCATAATGATAATTCATAGCATCTCTTATGAGATTAAAATTTATATCGTCACTTCTTGATCCATCGTTTATTATCGTAATTTCGCCTATAAATTTTTTTTCTCTTAAAGATAGTTCCATAAAGACAGGAATACCTTTTCCTTCAGATAAATCTTTTCCTGATTTTATATTTATTACCCTATCTATAAATGAATATCTCTTTTCGTTAGATTCAGGAATAAAATCGGATATTTTAACCAACCTGAAAGGATCGTCAGAATTATCTTTTTCTTTTATATTTAAGATGCTTTTTTCTATTTCTATTGCTTTTGAATTACTATTGAGGCCTAATGCTTTCTTTTCGTTTTTAATTTTATAGTTTAAAACAGCGGTTCTAATGGAACCTTTTATGGAACTGCCCGGAATATATATATTATTTTTAAAAGTATCATGAATAAACGACCTTATTTCAAGTCTGTTGGTATCATTTTTTTTAACCTCTATGGATATATTTTTGTCATATGTCTCAAAAACAATTTTTGAAACCGGCATTTTCCAGTCGATCATTTCTTCATCGAAATTATCGAAAATATATTTATTGATTTGCATAAAATTTGTATTATCGCAAACCTTTAAAAATTCGTCGTATTTATCTTTGCTTATAATATAATCTATAAATTTTCCTCTTCGTATCGAATAAAAGTAATTTTGGTCGTCTGCGCCTTTCTTTTTAATTACGTAATCGACTGGAACATAATCCTCTCCCGTTCCTATATGTATAGGAGTAACGGTCGTTAATTCCGCTCTATAAGTCTCTATTATTTTTCGCATATCTAAAGAAATTGAATTTTAATTTAAATTTTTATAAAAAACGGCATCAAAAAAGTCCCCTGCACGTGATTTTCGCCGTGTCTCGATAAATTATTCAAAACCGTCCCGTAAATTTCTTTTACTCTGTTTGAATCGTTTATTAAAAAAGTAGAACCTGGTTTATAAGCAATAAATGGATTTTTAAAATAATCGGCGTTTGAAAGAAAGCCTCCGTGCTTTGGAAATTTAGTGGTTATTTTGCCGTAATTCAATTTACAGTCGCATTCATCTTTATACGTAGCGGGTATCCCATGCGATAAACTCATAAATGCGTTAGCGCCTTCAAAATATTTTAATTCCTCCGGTTCATCTGTTATAGATAAATTTCCGTTGTCTATTTTAAACCTTCCTTTGCCCGTAGAAGCGTCTTTTCCAAAACCGAGCGTGCCCATTTGATTTATTATATTTAAGAGTTCGTCCTTAGCAACAATGTCTTCATTATACTTCATATAAATTGCGATATTAACATCGTCATTAAAATAAGTCTCTTCCGAATTATAAAGTTGACCTTCAGAAGCAGTACCGCTAATTCTGTTTATAGAATTTTTTAAAATATTAACGGTATTTGAGAATTCTTCTTTTTTTATTTTTGAATTACGGCAAAATTCAAATATAGATTTATCGTTTAAATTTTTCCGGTTTTTAATTAAAAATTCCGCATTCACAAATTCGGTCTTTTTATATTCTTTCGCATTCTTGAGTTCGCCGTCTTCAAAACTGTAAGGCTTAATTAACGGTCTTGGCAGTAAATCATTAATAAAGCCGTCCGAAAAAGCTATAAAATAATCTTTATTTATATTTTCGATTCTTTCCTCTAATTTATTAAAACCGTGAAGATAACCATACATCCAGCAAAATTGACCGAACAAAGTATCGCTGTGAAATTTAGTTTTAAAAGACGATAAAGGTTTGATATAAATTTTTAATGATTTCATTTAAAAATAAAAGTTAATTAATGCTTATTTTTTTTAAATCGATTTCTTCGGTTTTATCCTTTTTAATATCGATAAATTCTATTTTCCCGTATCCTCTTGACCCGCTGCCTCCTAATGAATCCAATTCAAGCATTCTCATCCCTTTTAACAAAAGCTGAAAATTTTCTTCGTCTATTTTTCCGTTATCCCCGTTGCTTTCCATATCGAATATTTTATATGCCAGAGAAAAGTCGAATCTAGCGCCGCCGACTATCCTCTCCATTCTTCGCGGACCTGCTCCACTTGCCGTTCCCTTAACTCTATCTATCGAGACTTCCGTTTTTATCTCAAATAATTTATCCATATTTTCTTTTATCGCCCATTTTTCTACATATTCGGAATTTAAATGGCAATCGTTAAAAGTAACTCTCGTGGGACCGCCTTTATAGCCTTCTTTATTTTTACCGTTTCCAAAGATTCTTGCTATGCTGTCTATGGAATCCCCCGTAGAATAAGGTCCTCCATCTGTTCCGACTTTCCCTTCTTTCCATTCTATTAACGACCTAATTTTCCCTTTTAAAGATGAACCTGGTATATAAGGCATTCCGTCAATAGGATTTTTGATAACGGGCTGGTCGGTTCCTCCTATTTTTATTTCGTCGCTTCCGCTTCCTATATGTAAACCCGATTTTAATTCAATAATTCCTTCAAGCCATATTATTTTAATTAGTTTCATTTTTTTGCTCCTTCTTTAAAATATTCAAAATATAGAAATATATTAATTATTATGATGTTCTTTATAATATGTTGCATAACCTACTACAGCTTCAAAAAAACTGCATATAATTTTAAAATCCTTTAATGTATTTACTTCATCTATACATTTTAGTAAAAAATTTTCAAAATAATTACCTATATTTTTTCTTCCCTTTGAATATTTTGCTCTAGCTTTAATCATTTTAATATATGGAAGCTGTCTGCGAAAACTTTCTTCTGAATTATTTATTTTTTCATTAATGACTAAAAACTGGTTATAAAATATTCTTATCTGATTTATTTTAGTAGCGCCTTCGTCTATTATCCGTTTAGCGGCATTTTCGGCCTGCGTGTCAAATAAATCAATTTTTATTTTATTTTTATCGTTTCCTTCATAAAGTTCTATATTCACATTAGCCGGAGGATTCTGACCGTGGTTTAAATTGCTTTTGCCTCCCCCTCCTTGATAATTACCTTTAGGTCCCTGAAAATTTCCCATAATCAATCCCTCCTTTCATAAATTGCATAACTTATCGGTATTATTAATTTATCTCCAAATTTTTCTATATATTCGGGTATCGAATTTAATTTTTCCGCCAAAGTCTTATTGTCTTTATAATTTCTGTGGGTTGTATATCTAAAAAGCGCTCTCCATTTAGCATTCTCGTAGAGTGTATTCAAATTAACTCCGCCGCCTCTTTTGCATACTTCTATTTTATCGTTCATTTCTACGAATTTAAGAATCCTGTAGATATAAGCGATAGATACTTTCCCGCTATTATTTTCAAGCAAATCGCCAAAATATTCTTCGAGCGCAAATGTCTTATAGAATTCGTACCACTTCAGAGTTTTGCCGAAAACCGCAACGGCATTTTTATCGGTAATTTTTTTCGCTTTTTCTATCTCTTCTTCTGCTTCATCCGCAAGCTGATAAACCGGAACGCTTGAACTTGCAAGAGAAATACCAATTGAAATATGAACTTTTTCGTTGTAGCCGGCAAGTTCTCCAATTTTCTCCGATATTAATTTCGATAGCCTGATAATCTGATTCCAAGGTCCCACTAAAAATAAATCGTCGCCTCCCGCAAATATGGTATATATAGAACTAAACTCGTTTGATAAAAATTGATAAGGCAGCCAGACTCCAAAAAAATAATCAAACATCCTGGATAACATAGACAACCGAGACACCGTATAAATATCTTCGCACTTTCCAGATTCGTTCAATTTTTTGAACCCGTTTATAAAAATTTCTCCCGCATTGTCTATATCGCCTTTTAAAACTGCAAAGTGATGAACGCCGACCGATTTTTCTTTTCCGTCTTCTTTAATTATTTTCCTTCCGTCTCTTGAAATATAGTTAAATAGTTTAATTGCATCGGGATTTATATCGTCTTTTTTATTTTTTTCGGATATATCGTCGTATCTTAAATTATTAGCGTCGCCGTCTTTAAATACTGGAACATAAGCTTTATATGGTTTTTTGGCATAACCGTAAAATTCTAAAGGATTCCTCTTTTCGTCATATATGCCTCTTATATCGTAAATTACGTCGCTTTTATTAATTTTTTTATTTAACGTTGAACCGTTTAATGCCGCAAAATCCATAAAATCATATTTTTCTTTATTGTTGCCGGATGATGCCGTTTTATCGTTCTCCATAGACCTTATGAACGAGTCGGTTTTTAATATTATAAAATCGTTTTTTACGAGATATTCACCGTTTTCTATAGCTGTTTCGTCAAAGCGGCATAATCCTATTATATCCCCGCCGATATTTTTTGTTTTCTCTATGGGTCTTATGCCGCAAATTTCACAGACTCCGCCTGCTTTAGAAACATCATCGAGATATGTTTGAAACACGTATTTTGTTTTTTTAATTTCCGGTTTTAGTTTTTGAACTTCCAATGATTCGGCAATCTGCTTCATTTTGCCGGAAAAGGTTTCCATTTTAAAATCATTTCCGCAAAAAGGAAGGGATGTAATATTAAAGATGGTTTGCGAATAAGTAGCATCGTAAAGAAAATTATGGTTAATATTGTCCTTAACGCTTTTTATAATATCAGCAATATCTTTCGTATTCGGCAATAGTAATACAAATTTTCCGCCGGCGTTTATTAAAATACAGGCATTATTAACTCCCGCTTTAGAACATATATACGAGGCTGTAAGTTCTGTAAAAGCCGATACGAATAAGGACTTCGCCCTTAATATTTTAGCGGCGAATTTATTTGACTCGCCGTATCTATCGAAAACAAATTTTTGAATTCCCGAAAAATCGCCCTGAACCATAAGATATTTATGTTCTTCCCTATTTTGAATACTGCTATTATCAAAATTTTCGGATTCTTTCTGAAACATATAAAGCGCGGTTGCTATGGCGGAAGTTACTTTAGAATGGTCAATAAGTGAAATATCGGCTATCGTATGGTAGCTGGATGAAGGGACGAATGAAGTATATCTTTCTAAAACATAAAGCAAACTCTGATAAAAATTATTGAAATTTTCGGCAGATAAAGTAAAATCTATTTTCTGAAAATCGGATTGAAATTTATTCCATAATTTCAAATATTTTTCAGACGGTTTTATATCGTCGTGATTATTTAAATTCAAATCTTTTAAAGGCTTTGGGAATATATTTTCCGGAATTAGTTCGTCTATTTCGTAAAAAGCCTCGTCAAGTTTTACGTCGGTAACGCTTTTCCCAAGATAAAGCCTTGAAAAAGGTGAGAGAAGCCTTGCTTTATCGTATCTTTCCTGCTGCTTATGCTCTTCTCCTGTCAAATTACTATAATTATTATATTCATCGTATGACGTTCTATCAAACCCGCTTGCAAGCCGGTCTGCTTCAGTTATTATCCATTCATAAGGTGATGACGGTTTATGATGATATGCCGAAATATTTAAAATATTTTGGTCGTCACCATCTTTAATATTATTAAATATTGCAAATTTTTTTTCGAAATCGTCAAAAAATTGGGCCGTGTATGCCGAGTGAATGTGGGATTTGCCTTCGTCTGGACAGTATGCGTAATTATTTTTATCTTTTAATTCAAGTCCTGTCCTTTGGTAGAATTTTCCAATATCGTGAAGCAAACCGGCAATAGAGATTTTATTAACAAATTCCATATTATGTATTACGCAATATTATTTATTAGACATATATTTCAAATTTAATAAATATTTAGATTATAGTCAACAAAAAATCAAATTATACGATATTAAAATTAATAATAAACCATAATTATTTTTATCATATACCTAAATTATATACAATACTAAAAAACAATATTGTTTTTATATTTCTTGTTTAATTTTATTGTAAAATTAAAAATAAGTTTTTATATTTATAATTATTATTTATAGGGAGTGAATTTATGAATATTAACAATTTCGACGAATTTTTCCACGAAAAGATTTCACCTTTTCTGGAAAAAGTTGAAGAAAAACGGGAAAAGGCCGCGACCGGCCTTTATATTATCATCGCCGTATTAATCGTAATAGGCTTAATAATTTTCGCAGGCACGGGCTTTAGCATGTTTACGGGGATATTTATTTTTATAATTTCCATAGTAGTCTATGTCGCGGTATATAATATTATTACCCGCAAATATTTGAGCTCTTTTTCCTCCGATATTTTAAACAAATTAATCAAATTTATAGACGAAAGCCTCTCTTACTCCCGCAGCGACCATATAACAAAGCAAGAGTACGCCCAGAGCAAGCTATACTCCACCTATTACGACGGCTTTTCCGGTTCCGACCTGGTATATGGAAAAATGGGCAAAACCTCTATAAAGTTCTCTCATCTTTATGTTTACGAAGAAACGGAAGATGAGGATTCCAACGGACACAAAACGACCCATAGAACAACGATATTTAAAGGCATAATGTTTATCGCCGACTTTAATAAGAGCTTTAACGGGGAGGTTTTTGTCCTGCCGCACAGGTTCAAGCTTTTCAAATCCTCTAAAAGCGTAACGCTTGAAGACCCCGATTTTCATAAATATTTCGACGTTTACGGTTCCGACCAGATAATGAGCAGATATGTTCTCTCGACCAGCCTCGTCAAAAGAATACTTGATTACAGGGAAAATATCGGCAAGGACATAAGAATATCTCTGATAGACTCAACGCTGTATGTCGGAATACCCGGATATGACGGATTGAAAATCCCCGTTTTTTCGACTATACTGGATAAAAATTTATATAAAAACTACTTATACAAGCTTAACGTCGGTCCTCAAATAGTAAATGAGCTGAATTTGAATACCAGGATATGGACCAGAAATTGAAGGATAAATAATTTATAAATAAGATTAAAATTTACAGGAGGTATTTTATGATTTACGTTCTAACCGCCGTTATAATAATCGGTCTGGTTTATTTTATATCACTTTACAATATGCTTGTTTCAAGGCGCAACGGCATTACTTACGCGAGTGCTTCCATAAACGCCCTACTTAAAAAGAGGTTCGATTTAATCCCTAACCTTGTTTCTTCGGTCAAAGAATACATGAGTTATGAAAAGGGCGTATTAAATCAGTTAACAGAACTTAGAACGCAGTTTAAAAACACGGATTTCGGCAAGTTAAACGCGGGAGAAGCGGATAAGCTCGATAAAATGTCTGCCGGGCTGTTGAAGTCGATATTCGTCTCGATGGAGAACTATCCCGACCTGAAGGCATCTGAAAATGTCCTGCAGCTTCAAGCGGCGCTTAACGAAGTCGAAGAGCAGTTATCTGCCGCCAGAAGGGCTTTCAACGCCTCGGTTATGGAATATAATAATATGGTAATTCAGTTCCCTTCAAATATAATAGCAGGGATGTTTAATTTTACTTTCAGAGAATCTTTTACCGTTTCCGAAGAGGAGGCTAAACCCGTTAACGTGGGCAACCTTTTTAAACAGTAAATAAAATTATATTTCTTTATGAAGCGGTAACTTTTAAGTTTTCCGCCGATTACGGAAAACTTCTCGAAAACCTTATGTTTCTTGAATTCCAAAAAATGAGATATAAAACATTTTTCTATAAGGGCAAAAAAGAATGCGATTTTGTTTTATACGACGAAGGGGGCGAAAAAACGGCAATACAGGTATGCGCCTATTTCTCCGATGCAGACACAAGAAAAAGGGAAATGGAAGGGCTGGCGGAAGCCTGTAAAAACCTTAAAATTAATACCGGGCATATTTTAACGCTTTCCCAAGAAGAAACGATAGCCTATGAAGGGCTGGCAGTTAAAATAGAACCGGCATTTAAGTTTTTACTCCAAAATCTCCAATATAGCATATCCGAATAGCAAGAACTCTTCATTTGTTTTGGGGTCGCTTTCTTCAGACGCAAGCCAAATTCTGGTAGTATGTTCAAGATATTTGGGGGCTCTCCTTTTATAGTAACTGCCTCAGCACCAGAATGCCTGCCTATGCGAACAAAGCATCCGCGATGAAATTTCCCTTTATACTTATTATTATAAATATCATAAGAACCCGAACTTGCGCTAATCTTTTTTAAAACTTCATCATTTTCTTTTATAAAATTATCTCTATATAAAATGTATTCAACATAATAGAGCTTTTAAATAATAATTATTCCGAAAAACAGATTTACCTGGAGCTGTCAAAACAATACGACATTAAAATCTCGTATCCCTCCGTGACTAGATTTTTAAAAAAGCATAAAGCGCTGGAGGGATTGCGGCGTTAAAATTTTATATAAAATTAGTAGATGGAAGTACTAATGAGGGAAAACAGTTTTATTGCCAGTTCTTTTTTTAGCTGCCTTTCAAATCTAATTACTTCACCCTTCTTGTTTATCAAAAAACCTTCGTTTTCGTCGCCGCCGATAATATCTTTGGATATGTCGTTTATGAAAATATAGTCCAAAGACTTTTCGGAAAGTTTTTTCCGTCCATTTTCTATTATGGAATCGGTTTCGGCGGCAAAACCAAAAACTGTCTGCCCCTCTTTTTTGATTTCCGAAACGGCTTTTAATAAATCTTCGTTTTGAATAAGTTCGACATTAAGTATGCCGCCTGCGCCGGCATTGCCGCTTTTCTTAATCTTTACGGGGCTTTTTTCTTTAAAACCGTAATCAGAAACCGCCGCCGCCATAAAAAGCGTATCGCACTTCTTGAATTCGGTAAGCAAAGCCTCTTTAAAATCCCTAAAACCTGAGCGGTTTATAATTTTTATCCGCCTGTTGATATATTTGCAGGGTATGTCGATATTAAGCGCAATCAGCGTAACCTCCGCCCCCGCTTTTACCGCTTCATTCGCAAGGCTAATCCCCATTTTCCCGCTTGAACCGTTGGACATAAACCTCACGGGGTCGAGATATTCCCTCATAGCCCCCGCCGTGACTAAAACCCTCTTGCCTTTGAGCGTTTTTTCTTTAAAAATTGGCTCGATATCGCAAATAATATCTTCTATTTCGGGGAACCTGCCTTCTCCGAAATCTCCGCAGGCGGCATTTCCGGTTGCCGGCGAAACGACGTAAAAATTATGTTTCGCCAATTTATTAAGATTGTCTTTTAATATTTTATTTGCAAACATATTTGGATTCATCGCGGGGACTAAAACCTTAATCTTATCCGGCGAAGCCGCAACCGTCAGCGTTATCAGGGTATCGGCAATGCCTGCGGCAAGTTTGTTGATAGTGTTATAAGTAGCCGGGGCTATTAATATAACATCTGCAAATTTCGAAAGAGCTATATGCGAAAGCGGACTTTTAAAAGCGTCGTCGCTAAAAACCTCTTCCCCGAATGATTCAAAAATATAAGGAGAGATAAATTTTCCGGCAGAGGCGCTTACTATGATTTTAACGTTTGCGCCTTCTTTTTTAAGCCTTCTGTATAAATCGACGCTTTTGTAGCTTGCAATAGAGCCGGTGATGCATAAAAGAATGTTTTTATCTTGTAAACTCATATTAATTAAATATTGATTAAATTTCCTTTCATACCAGATTGCTTCGCTTGCGCTCGCAATGACGCTTTTACGTCTCATATTAAATAAGGATTAAATTTTCTTTCATACCCTACAGTCGTAGCCTCTCCATGACCCGGATAAACTTTTACGTCGTCCTTCAGAGTCATAAGTTTGTTTTTAATAGAGCTTATGATCTGTTCGGACGAACCGCCCAAAATATCGGTCCTTCCTATAGTATTTCTAAAAAGCGTATCGCCGCTGAAAAGATGTTTATCGTTCACTAAAAACGATACGCTTCCGGGCGAATGTCCGGGCGTAAAAACAGACAGGATTTTAATGTCTCCCAATTCGATAACTTCCCCGTCTTTTAAATATCTGTCGATTACGACGTCTCCGGTATATTCAAAACCGAGATATTCCGCCTGCTCTTCTAAATTTTTAAGTATTTGTTCTTCTTCTTTAGCCGCAATAATATCTATGCTATATTTTCCCTTAAAATAGTTGTCCATTGAAACATGGTCTATATGGCAGTGTGTATTAAGAATAAACTTCAAATCTATATTTTCGTCCCGAATTATTTTTTCTATTTTCTTTTCCTCTCCGCCCGGGTCTATTAGGAATCCTTCTTTTGTTTCGTCGTTAAATACTATATATGTATTAACTTCAAAAGGTCCTGCCGGAATAGTATAAAATTTCATATTAAATATTTTTGAAAAGAATTAATTAAAACGTCGAGATTTTCTTCGGTATCCGCCTCTCCGTAAATGCGCATTAAATCTTCGGTTCCCGAAAGCCTTGCCAACAGCCATAAATCGTCGTCAAAAAAGACTTTATATCCATCGGTCGTGTTTTTGCCCGTCACTTTTTTGCCCTCGAAAACGTTCGGAAATTTTTCCATTTTTTCGTCTATTTCAGCCTTAAACTTCTCTTTATCGACGGGAACGTTGATTCTTTTAGTATAAATCGGACCGAACTTTTCAAGAAGGTCTTTAACGAGAGTCTTCAGCGGCTTCTTATAATAGGACAGCATCTCCAGAACTAAAAGGCAGGTATAAATTCCGTCTTTATCTGGAGTGTGTCCCGCCACCGTCAAGCCCGAAGATTCTTCGCCCGCCATTACGACCCTGCCTTCGGATATAAGTTTCCCAAGATACTTAAATCCTACCGGAGTTTCTATAACCTCAAAACCGTAATATTTTGCTACCCTGTCCACTAAAGCCGTCGTCGCAACGCTTCTTGCCGCATCCCCTTTTGCTCCCTTGCCTTCGATGTAATAATTATAAAGAAGAGGGAATATAATATTGGGTTCTACAAATTCCCCGTCTTCGTCAAGCACGCCGTATCTGTCGGCATCTCCGTCCGCCGCAAGCCCTATGGCTGTTTTTCCCGATTTATTTTTATTGTATTCTTTAATCAGCATACCCATTTCTTTTAAATTCTTTGCAGACGGGTCGGGCGCGAAACCCGGTGCGAAAAAAGCGTCTCTTTCCTTATATATTTCTTTAAATTCATAGCCTGCCTCTCCCAGAATATTTCCTATCATACCTTTGGAAGTGCCGTGCATAGACGAAATAAGCGGATAAATGCCGCGGCTGCCGTCGGCAATAAGTTTTAAATCTAATTTAGATTTTACAAGGTCTATATAATATCCTATAAAATCTTCTTCCGCCAATAAACCCCGTCTTTTCGCTTCGTCGAAATCCATAAATTTATACCTCGGCGATTTAAGGAGTTCATTTGATTTTTTCGTCAGGACCTCCGTATCTTCGGGAAGAGCCGGTCCTCCCCAATCCGGAGAGAACTTTATTCCGTTATAGTCGTAAGGGTTATGGCTTGCCGTGATGTTTATAGCTCCGAGAGCTTTTTCTTTTAATATTTTAATCGAAATAACCGGCGTAGGGGTGAAAGTATCGGCAAAAATTACGTTAAAGCCGTTGGCGCAAAAGACGCAGGCGCTGATTTTCGCAAATTCTTCGGATAAAAAACGGGTATCGTAACCGACTATTATCTTTTTAGACGGGAAAGGCTCTTTATATTTTTCGGTTAAAAAATCGCACACCGCCTGCGAAACTAATTTAACGGATTCATATGTAAAGTCGTCGGCGATTCTGCCTCTGTAGCCGGACGTTCCAAATTCAATTTCTAAGGTCCTTCCGCCCTCTTTTTCCGTCATTCCGTTTCTCCCATATTTTTTATCTTTTTCTTAAATCCCCGCAAGACTTTATAATCAATTCCGCAATCAGGACAAGGCGCTGACGTCTCTTTCATTTTTCCACCTTTCTATATCGTTATTAAACTGGTTTAGCAATGACAGCGCTTCCTCTTTATCCCTGCTTTCGGAAAATATCTCAAAATGCGCTCCTTCTGACGTGGGATAAGCAAGAACCCATCCGCTTGATTTTATGAGTTTTATTCCGTCCATTAATAAAACATTATCACCGCTGTATTTCTCGAAAAATTTTCTCATTATGAAGCCTTTTAATTCGGTGGGACAAGGCACTCGTTTATATTCAAAATATGAAGGCTCTATGTATCTAAGCTCGTTTTTAATCGAAGTGTTAAGCTTAGCAAGCATTTCAAGAAGTTTTATCGCCGAATACATTCCATCGAATGCAGGCATAAATTTTGGATAAATGTATCCGCCCTCATTATCGCCGCCAAAGTAAATATTGGAATTAGCCGATTTTTCCATAAGGCAGCTCGAAGAATTTTTGACAAAAAATATTTCGAAGTTATAATCTTTAGCCGATTTTGCTATATTAAAAGAAGAACCGACCGGAATGGCAATAGACTTGTCGGTTTTTTCCGTTTTCATAACTAAAAGCGCCATTAAAGTTAAAGCCGTATTGCCGTCGATATTGTCGCCGTTTTCATCGCAAATATAAATCTTTTCTCCGCCGTTATCGATAAAAATTCCCAGATCCGCGTTTATAGACCTGACTATACTGGACAGCTCTTTAAGCGACTTTTTAAATTCTCTTTCCGTTTTTGCTATCTTGGTCTGGTCTAAATTTGCATTGAGATGAACCGAATCTATTCCCAGTTTTCCTATTATTGAAGGAAAAATCTTGCTTGAACTCCCGTACGAATAGTCTATTACGATTTTAAATTTTCTCTTTATAATTTTATCGACGTCTATCGTATTGAGAAAACCGTCGGTATAATATTCCGTTCCATGCGTCGGATAAAATATCTCTCCGGTATCTTCCGACCCCACCCTCAAATAATCTTCCCTGAAAAACAGCCTTTCTATTTTTTGTTCTCCAAGAGAAGACAGGTCTAAACCGTTTGAATCGAAAAACTTTATATTTAAAAGTTTTTTGTCGAACGGATGTTTTCTGACGTGTATGCCGCCGGAACTTTTGAACTGTTTTGCCTGATACCGGACTATAGAAATAGGGGTATCGCTGAAATCGTTAACGTTGACGCCGACCGAAAGTACGCCGGACATCATAGCCCTTGAAAAAAGACGGGATGTCTTATGGCTGTCCCGGGATACGGAAATCGTCCTGTTTTTGCCTATCGTCGCACCGAATGCCGCTCCCAGTTTAGACGCAAACTCGGGGGTAACTTCTAAATTTGCAAGGGCAGTTATGCCGTATTGCCCGAATATTTTTGCGCTCCATTTATCCGACCATATGAGGCTTTCGGATAATATAGCGCCGTCTTCCACATTCTTAAAAGGCCATATCTTAACATTCGGATTTATAACTGCGCCGTTGCCTATATGGCATACGTCGGATATTACTGCGCCGGAACCTATAAAGACATTATTTCCCACATGAGATTTATATCCCAATACGGCTTCCTGTATATCGCAGTTTGAGCCTATCTTTGAAGCTTTCCCTATAACCGAACCGCTTATCTGGGAGGATTCCCCTATAGTGCAGTTATCCCCTATAACACAATTTTTTATTTTACAATTTTGAAGAATACGAACGTCTTTTCCAAATATAGAATTTTCGATGTCGCAACTTATATCTATAATGCTTTTACTGCCTATTTTTATATCTTTATCGGACAGAGATTCTCCTTCGATATTCAAATCTATCTTTCCGGCTATAATGTCTAACTGGCTCTGCCTGTACTCGGAAAGCGTGCCTACGTCCTTCCAGTAGCCCGACGATATATGGCCGAAAAGATTTTTATTTTCCTTTAAAAGTATAGGGAAAAGGTCTTTCGAAAAATCAAACTCGCTTTTTTCGGGAATCATTTTTAATGCCGACTTATTTAAAATATAAATTCCGGTATTTATAGTATCGCTGAATACTTCAGACCATGTGGGCTTTTCAAGAAATTTGGTTATTCTGCCTTCGCTGTCCGTAATTACGATTCCGAAAGCCAGAGGGTTTTCGACTCTTGTAAGGACTATCGTGGCATCGCTTTTCCCGCTTATATGAAAATCTATGGGCCTGCTTAAATTAATATCGGTAATAATATCCGCGCTGATTACGACAAAATTGTCTTCTTTTATTATATTTTCGACATTTTTTACCGCCCCCGCCGTCCCATAATCTTCTTCGGCAAGAACGTATTCTATCTTTACTCCGAAATCGGCTCCGTCTTTAAAATGGTTTCTTATAAGTTCGGGCTGGACGTACAACAGGACGATTAAATCATTGATGCCATATGTCTTAAGGAGATTAATAACATGCTCCATCATCGGCTTATTCGCGATATGTATCATCGGCTTAGGGGTATTATTGGTTAAAGGCTTAAGCCTTGTTCCGAAACCTCCAGCCATTATGACAGCCTGCATAAATTAATACCCCTTTTTTGTGTTGCACTTGACAAATTATTCTATTAAAATTATATCTTAATAAACAATAAAATTAAAACATAAAATTTATGCTTCCCTATATTCTCTATTTAGATACAGCCTTTTTTTTGTTAATAAACGACAACTTTCATTTTTCTTTATTGAACGATAATATGAGGGCGGTTACGTATCTCGGCAACGGCTGGGTTGCTTACTGGCTGGTTCTTGTTTATGTTTATTTTTATAATCGCCTGAAATTTAAAGAATCGTTCCTTCTGCTTTTTTTAACTCAAATAGTCCCCGGCATATTCGATATAATAATAAAAAGAGCCGTAAACAGGCCCAGACCCGCCGTAGCGCTTCACAATCTAATAAAGACCGGCGCCGTCCATATAAACCTGCTGGGAAGGCATCTGACCGAACGGTCTTTTCCTTCGGGTCATTCCGTAACCGCTTTTTCGCTGGCCGTGGCTCTTTCTTATATATTTCCTAAACACAAAAAATTATTTTATATTCTTGCGCTTACGGTCGCCTTTTCCCGAGTTTACGACGGCGAACATTACCCCTTAGACGTAATTGCCGGCGGTATTTTAGGCTATCTATTCGCAAAAATAACCCTCATTGTATATAAAAAAATGCGGGGATTTGGGGATTTTAATTTTGAAAAGATTTAATGTGAGGTTAATTTTTTAGTTTCTATATATATTACGATTTTTCCGGCTATTCTTTTAGATGCCGTTTCTATCGCCATTTTTTCCTGTTTATGTGCAACAAGGGGGTTAATATAATTATAATAGGTTGCCCCTGAAGAAAAACCGACATTTCTGAAAATTATCTTCCCGTTCGTCTTGTACATACTTACCGTCACATTTACCGTTATCATATAATCCACCGCCGCGGCAACGCCGGTATAAGACATTACGCTGTTCTGAATTGAGGTAATCTTTCCGGTTAAATAATAGAACGCGTCGTTTTTATTTGATGTAAACATATCGGTCTGAACATTGAGATAATTTGCAATATTGTTGGAAAAATATACCCCTGCGCCGCTTTTATAGGTTAAATTTTTAAAAGGTTTTATGTATATTTGCGAGATATTATTATATTCCTTACCCTTGTATTCCCCCGCGGCGACAATAGCGGAACCTTCTTTTCCGTTTAAAATCCTAAAGCCGCAAGACGTAGAAAGACCGGCGGCAAATAAAATAAAAACAAAAAGTATAAGTTTATTTTTCATATTATTATGCTCAACAGTTTATTTTTAACGTATATCGTTTTTTTAATAAGGCTTTTATTCTCGACGTATTTTTTTATTTTGGCACTGTCCAATGCAATATTAAGCACCTCAGATTCATCCGAATTTATATCCGCAATTATAAGGTCGCGCATTTTTCCGTTTATCTGCACCGCGATATTACAATTTTCCCGAACATAGCCGGTATCTATTATTTCAGGCCACGGCTCATTTTCTATAAGCGAACCGTTCAATATTTCGAATGCTTCCGAACAAACATGCGGAATGAAAGGATACAGTATTAAAATAACGGAGTTTAAAAAGTATTTAAGCAAATATTTATCGGCTTTGCTCAGAACTGTTTCTTTACTGGCTTCGCCGGTTATAAAATCGTTAAATTCGTTAATTAATTCCATCGAAGAACTGATTATCGTGTTAAAATGATAGCGTCCTTCCATTTCTGTTTCCGTTTTCTCGATTATCCGGCTTAACTTGTAAACAATTTCTTTAATATTTTGATTTATATCGGTTTTTAAGGTTTTATAGATAAAAAAATCGCCGTCCGCATCTTTAAGTATTTCCGACCCTGCAATTACGGTTCTGTAAAATCTATTAATAAACCTGAATGCCCCTTCGACTCCGGAATCGTTCCATTCAAGGTCTTTTTCCGGCGGAGCGGCAAAAAGAACGAACAGTCTTACAGTGTCGGCTCCGAATTTTTTAATAAGTCCATCGGGGTCAACTACGTTGCCTTTAGATTTCGACATCTTTGCGCCGTTTTTTACCACCATTCCCTGCGTTAAAAGATTTTTAAACGGCTCGTTTAATTTAAAATAGCCTAAATCCCTTAAAACTTTAACAAAAAATCTTGAATACAGAAGATGCATAACGGCATGCTCGACCCCGCCTATGTATTGGTCCACCGGCAGCCAGTAAGCGGCGTCTTCGCCTTTGAACGGAACTTCTTCTTTCCTGTCCAAAAGAGTATATCTTAAAAAATACCACGAAGATTCCACGAACGTATCCATCGTATCCGTCTCGCGCTTTGCATCGCCGCCGCATTTAGGGCATTTTACGTTTACGAACGATTTAAGTTTTTTTAAAGGCGAAACGCCTTCGCCGGTAAACGCGGCATCGCCCGGAAGCGCTAAGGGCAGATCGCTTTCGTTTAAAGGAACGATTCCGCATTTTTCGCAATATACTATAGGAATAGGACATCCCCAGTATCTCTGTCTCGATATTCCCCAGTCCCTGAGCCTGTAATTGACAACTTTCCTGCCTATTCCAGCTTTTTCGGCATATGCGGATATTTTTTCTTTAGCTTCTTCGGAAAAAAGCCCGTCAAACTCTCCCGAATTAGTGAGCGTTCCGGATGAGGTAAAAGGCAGTCTTTCATCTTCTTTTCCAGAGGTTGCCGGCTTAATTACCCTGATTATTTCAATCCCGTATTTTTCGGCAAATTCGTAATCGCGTACGTCATGAGCGGGAACGGACATTATCGCACCTGTTCCGTAATCCATTAAAACAAAATTTGCAACATATACCGGTATTTTTTTTTCGTTAAAAGGATTTACGGCAAAAGAACCGGTAAAAAAACCCTCTTTGTCGGCAATATCCTTAGAAATCAACGAATTATGGGTCATTCTTTCCAGTTCGGCTATCTTTTCGGGAGTTTTAATTAATTTTTTCGCAAGCGGGTGAAACGGGGACATTGCAATGAAAGCGGCTCCGAAAATAGTATCCGGCCTCGTCGTGAATATTTCTATCGCATTTTCGCCGTTATAATCTTCCGAACCTTCTATTTTAAAATCCACGGTTAAGCCGGAACTTTTTCCAATCCAGTTCCTTTGCATAGTTTTGACTTTGTCCGGCCAGCCGTCCAAACCGTCCAAATCATCAAGCAGTTCTTCCGCATAAGCGGTTATTTTAAAAAACCACTGCTCTATATTTTTTATATTCACGTTATTGCCGCATCTCCAGCATCTGCCGTCTTCAACCTGTTCGTTGGCAAGGGTCGTATTGCAGGAATCGCACCAGTTGACGTTGGAAATCTTTTTATAAGCCAGCCCTTTTTTAAACATTTGCAGAAAAAATAACTGCTCCCATTTATAATATTCAGCGTCTGAAGTTATCACGAGCCTGTTCCAGTCGTATGAAAATCCAAGCTCTTTAAGCTGTCCTATCATATAATCTATGTTATTTCTGGTCCAGAGAGCGGGGTTTGTCTTATTCTTTATCGCGGCGTTTTCGGCGGGAAGCCCGAAACTGTCAAATCCTATCGGGTGAAGCACGTTAAAACCTTTTAATCTTTTAAAGCGGGCAACGGCATCCCCTATGGCATAGTTTCTGACATGACCCATATGAATTCTGCCCGAAGGGTACGGAAACATCTCCAGACAGTAAAATTTCGGCTTATTTTCTATAGTATTCTTTACGGCAAACGTATTTTCTTTTTCCCATAAAGACTGCCATCTGCTTTCTATCTTATTAAAATCGTAATTTTTATCTGCCGAAACTTTCATTTAAATTAATATTCTAAATTTTTAAATATATTTTATGACCGATATAAAAAGCAGTATAGTTCCGACGACCACAGAACTGTCAGCTAAATTAAAACTCGGCCAGTGATAGCCGTAAATATGAAAATCGAGAAAATCTACTACATATCTCTGAAAAATCCTGCTTAAAAGATTTGAAAATGCGCCTGAAATAATCAAAGCCGAAGATATTGCAAATAAACCGGAGCCTATTTTTGCCTTGAATAAAAAGTATGTTATAGCCGTAATTATTAAAGCCGTAAGAAATATTATAAACAGAGCCGAATAGCCGCTCATAAACCCAAATGCAACCCCGGTGTTGTCGATATGGACTATATTGAAATAATGGCTTACGACCGTTATTTTATCGGTCAAAAGTATTCCGTTATTTATAAGATACTTAGATAATTGGTCTAATATTAGAACGGGGATAAAAACGGAAATTAATATGACTAATTTTTTTTTCATTAAAGTTGCTATTGTTTTATAGTCTGTTGTTTTAAATTATTTTTTTTGGAACAGTCGATTAAGGCTTCTATGCCGGGCAGTTTTTTCCCCTCCAGAAGTTCAAGAAATGCTCCGCCTCCGGTCGAAACATATGACATTTTTGCAAATTCGCCCGCCCTGTGCAATGCGACGTCGGTATCGCCGCCTCCTACTATCGTTAAAGCATAGGCGTTTGCAACGCTGGAAACCAGAGCAAAAGTTCCCCTGCTGAACGCATCCATTTCAAAGACGCCCATAGGTCCGTTCCATACGATGGTTTTAGCGTTCTGAATAGCTTCGGTAAAAAGAGTAACCGTCGCAGGGCCTATATCCAAAGCCATCCAGCCTTTAGGAATCTCTTGAATCGTAGTCACTTTTGTTTCCGCATCCGGCGCTAATCTGTCGGCAACGACCGCATCGACAGGCAGATAAAGCTTTATTCTCTTTTCGTTTATTTTTTCAAGAGTTTTTTTGGCATATTCGAGCATTTCGTCTTCGACAAGCGAACTTCCCACGTCGTGTCCCAGAGCTTTAAGAAACGTATTGGACATCGCTCCGCCGATAATTAATTTGTCTATTTTATCGGCTAAGTTAGACAGGACTTCTATTTTTCCGGAAACTTTTGCTCCTCCGACTATTGCTACAAAAGGCTTCATAGGGTTTTCTACGGCTCTGGTGAAATAATTTAACTCTTTCCTTATCAGAAAACCTGCGGCGCACGTATTTACGAATTTTGTAACCGCAACATTGGAAGCATGCGATCTATGGGCGGTGGCAAATGCATCGTTGACGTAAATATCGCAGAGAGAAGCTAATTTTTTGCCGAACACGTCGTCGTTGCTCGTTTCCTCCGGATAAAACCTTAAATTTTCGAGAAGTATAATATCGCCGAAGCCGGCTGATTTGACGGTATTTTCCGCAAGTTCGCCGACGCATTCCCCGACAAATTTAACGTCTTTGTCTAAAAGCCTACTCAGTCTTTTTGCCACTACCAGCAGTGAAAGTTCCGGAACTTTTTTACCTTTAGGTCTTCCCATATGCGACATTAAAACGACTTTTGTATTTTCGTCGAGGCAGTAATTTAAGGTGGGAAGAACCGCCCTTATACGCGTATCGTCGGCAATATTACCGTTCTGGTCGAGAGGAACGTTAAAATCCACTCTTACAAGCAGGGTTTTATTCCTGATGTCTATTTCATCGATATAAACAATATTATTCATCCGGATTTTCCTTATTTCACCATAAAAACCGCCATTTCGGCAAGCCTTGTCGAATATCCCCATTCGTTATCGTACCAAGCGAGAACCTTTACGAGGTCGTCCCCGATAACTTTCGTGCTCAAAGAATCTATTATAGAAGAGTGGGGGTCTCCGATATAATCTATGGAAACCAAAGGCTCTTTGCTGAACGCAAGAATTCCTTTAAGATAGGTTTCGGAAGCTTCCTCTAATTTTGAATTAACCTCTAAAATGGAAGTTTTTTTGGAAACTTTGCACACAAGGTCGTTAATGGAAACATCCGGCGTAGGCACCCTTAAAGACATTCCGTCGAGCTTGTCCTTGAGTTCCGGCAATACTTCGCAAAGAGCTTTTGCCGCACCGGTCGTAGTCGGAATAATAGACAGCGAAGCGGCTCTCGCCCTTCTTAAATCTTTATGGGGTAAATCCAATATCCTCTGGTCGTTAGTGTAAGAATGCGCGGTGGTCATATTGCCTTTTTCTATCGTAAAATTTTCATGCAATACTTTGGCGACGGGAGCAAGACAGTTTGTGGTGCATGACGCCATAGACACGATAGAATGCTTACTTTTGTCGTAAATTTTATCGTTAACTCCGAGTACTATCGTAACATCGGGGTCGTGGGCGGGAGCGGAAATTAAAACTTTTTTAGCTCCGGCGTAGATATGTTTTTCCGCATCGCCTCGTTTGGTAAAAAGCCCTGTAGATTCGATAACTAAATCAACGCCGAGATGTTTCCACAAAAGTTCGGCAGGGTCTTTTATTGCCGTAATTAACGTTTCCCTGTTGTCCGCAATTATATGGTCTATATCATACCCCACGTAGAAGCCGGCTTTGCCGTGAACGGAATCGTATTTAAGAAGATGGGCGAGCACTTGCGGGTTGGTAATATCGTTAATGGCGACTATTTCAACCTCTTTGCCCTTTTCTATCATGCCTTGAAATACCCTGAAAACATTCCTTCCGATTCTGCCGAATCCATTTATTGCAATTCTTAAATTTGCCATAAAATCCTCCACTGCTCTTTATTGAATGTCAAAAATTTTAAACCGTGTTCCAACGAAACTAATTTATCTTTAATGCCTAAAATGGACCGCGATGCCCGTGCATAAATCCAGGGCCTCCGTGTTCAGGGCCTCTGCGTCCCGGACCTTCGCGTCTTGGGCCCCCGTGTTCAAAATGTTTCCTCATTCTCCAGTTTTGATATGGATGATTGCGGTAAAAACGATTTACATGCGACCGCCATTCGCCGTAATTCCTTAAAAACATTTGATGCCTTGCCCACCAGCCCGGATGATAAGCCCTATACCATGGACCTACATGCATCCTCCACCATACAAAATACGGCCTGTAAACAACTATCGGGGGCGGCGGACCAAAGGCTAATATCCCCGGAAGATAAATCCCCGCAGTTACCGGATACCATGGACCAGCATATACGTTTGAATAAACCCATCCGTCGTTAAACCACCTGTAATAATAGCCGTTATATCCGTAAATGTAGCCGCCATACATAGGAGCTTCATAGGCATTTACGCCGTTGCCGAAAGAAAAAGCAAAATTAGGAGTTGCGACGCCGATGCCATAGTAGCCTTGAGAATACGCCGGCGAGGAATAATATACCGCAAATCCGCTTAAAAATAAAACGAACATTCCGGCGAAAGCCGCGAAAAATAATAAGCCCTTTTTGATTTTCACGTTTTTCATAATTTTCACCTCAGGTTTTAAATTAAAACGGCCTATTCATATAATCAGCCTTTCTTTATGGCTTGAAACAGACCGTTCAACAATAAATTATTATATACGACGACCGCATATAATTACAATATATATTTATAAAATTATTATACCTCAATAATATCAAAATATATTTAACTTTATCCCTAATCCCGATTTAGAAACTATTTAATAAATTCCAATATCCCGTCATTGCGAGCGCAGCGAAGCAATCTAAAACGAGATTGCTTCGCTGCGCTCGCAATGACATTATTAAGTAATTCAGGTAATTCATATATAAAAATTTCTAAATCGGGATTTGGGGTTATTAACAAATCGGAAAAAATTGTGATAAAATTATAAGAAACGATTAATCAAATTTATACTTGGAGGTTCCTATGTTTAATTATAAAGGACTTGAAATAAAAAGATTTTGCCACGACAGTTTTTTAGTCAGCGACGGTAAAATAAGCATATATTTTGACCCTTTTAAATTGCACGGCGATGAACCGAAAGCTGATTATATCTTTATATCGCACGAACACTTCGACCACTTTTCTCCCGACGATATCCATAAGGTAATCAAGGATTCAACCGTATTATTTATGAACGAAATGACTAACGACGAAATAGACGGATTATACGATAATAAAATCGTGACTATCCACCCTGGCGACTCAATCGATTTTAAAGATTTGCGCATAAAAGGCGTTCCCGCCTATAACATTAACAAATTTAGGGAACCGGGCAAGGTTTATCATCCGAAAGAAGACAAAAAACTCGGTTTTATCGTAACTTTTAACGGCGTCAAAATATACCATACCGGCGATACCGACCATATACCGGAAATGGATAATCTGGCATCGGAAAATATAGACCTGTTATTTATTCCCGTAAGCGGCACATATGTTATGACCCCTGCCGAAGCAATCGAAGCCGCCTTAAAAATTAAAGCCGATACGTCGATTCCTATGCATTACGGCACCATAGTGGGAGAAAAAAAACAGGCTGAAGAATTTAAGGAAGGTGTTCGTAAAAAGGGACTAAAATCCGAAATTGTTTAAAAATATAAATAATAAATGGAAAAAACTCAATATACTCCTATAATAATCGAAAGTTTGATTTTCGGAAAAAATTCCGATTACCCCCTCTATATAAAATCCGGTGGAAACTATATACTATATAGGTCTAAAGCCCTTATTTTTTCCCAAAGCGATGCTTTGAGGCTTAAGAACAACGGGGTCGATAATCTCTACATCGAAATTAAAGACAAAGAAAAGTATGACAACGACGTCCTCGAACATATCGAAACTATTATAAAATCAAATGACACTAATTTTGAAGAAAAAGCCGTAAAAATATATATATATTCCAAGGTTTACGCAGAATACGTTATTACGACCGGAAATCTTAGGGACAATCAGGAAAACGTTAAAAAATCTATTGAAACGACCGTAGAATATTTATTGATGAGCGAGTTTGCCTTTATGAATCTTTTAAATCTTTCGAGTTACGATTATAACGAAGTCGGACATGGAATGAACGTAAGCATATATTCAGTGGCTTTAGCGAACAGGCTCGGTTTTTCAAATAAAATGTCTCTTTACGAAGTGGGTCTTTCCGGACTGACCCACGATATCGGAAAATTAAAAATACCCAAGGAACTTTTGTCAAAAAAGGGCTTGTCAGAAAGCGAAGTTTATAAAATTCAACAACATCCGATATATTCAAAAGAAATTTTAATGGCGAACAACATAGATAACTACAACATAATTAACGGGGTATTAGAGCATCATGAGGCTTCTAACGGTTCGGGTTACCCTTTCGGTAAAATGGAAGAAGACATTTCGACATACGGCAAGATTTTAATTATTACCAACAAATTCGATTCGCTTACGAGAAACAGGCCTTACAAAATTAAATTAAGCGTTTCGGATGCGTTAAACCTTATGGAACAAAACTCCGAACTTTATAATACGGCTTTTTTGAGGGAATTCATCCTGCTGATGTCTAAAAAGACTGTTTTATAGGTGGTGCCGAAGGCCGGAATCGAACCGGCACGGATTTTGTCCGCCACCCCCTTAAGATGGTGTGTCTACCAGTTCCACCACTTCGGCATCATATAAATAAAAATCCAAGGCCTACAAACTAATATGCTATTTCCACTGTTTAAGTTTATTTAGCGACGCTGTTAGAAACCGCTTTTGCCTGTTTTGACGCCGCTAACGGCAAGGAAGATTTTGCGGTTACCGGCGCAGTCTTGGCAATATAACTTTTAATTGATATGGGGTTTTGCTTTTTTGCGGATATATATGATATAAAAAAAGCCGAACCCATAAAAACAATAGCAATAACGGCAGTAGCTTTAGTTAAAAAATTACCTGCTCCGGACGCTCCGAATATAGTCTGCGAACTTCCGCCGAAAACGGCGCCCATTTCCTGACCTTTGCCTTGCTGCATAAGAATTACTATAACTAAAAACACGGCAGATACTATCAATAAAATCGTTAAAAACATCATCATAATAAAATTATAATAATAAAATGTAATAAAAAAGTCAACTAATAACTTTTACCCCAAATCGGGATTTAGAAATTTTTATATATGAATTGCCTGAATCACTTAATAATGTCATTGCGAGCGTAGCGAAGCAATCTAAAACAAGATTGCTTCGCTACGCTCGCAATGACGGGTTCTTGGAATTTCTTTAATTTAAATAGTTTCTAAATCGGGATTTGGGGTTTTAAAAAAGTCTTTTTTGTTATAAAATTTATTATATATGAAAAACGAAGTTTTAATCTATTTTTTTTACGGGGAAGACGCATTTAGAATCAATAAAGAAATAGAAAAAATAAAATCCGTAATTTTAAAAAAAGAGCAGTTTGATTTTAATTTCGACAGGCTTATATCTCCGTCTTTATCCGAATTTTTAAATATTGCCGGAAGCTATCCGGCATTTTCCGAAAAAAGAATCGTGCAGATAGAAGATTTCGACGATTCGTTCCTTAACGACGAAAATATGCTGGAATATATAAAATCTCCGTCTCCCGATACCGTCGTCATATTTTATTATAAAGATTCTAAAATCAACGAGAATGCAAAATTTTTCAAAGAATCGAAAAATAAAGATTATTTCAGGCTTAATAAAATAAGGTTCTTATATGATAGCGAACTGCCGTCGTATATTAAAAAACTGTCCGAAGAAAAAGGCATCGGACTTTCCGACGAAGCCGCATACTATATAATGCGCTATACCGGAAATAATATTTTAAATATAGATTCGGAACTTAATAAATTAGCTTCGGGGACTAAAGCGGATAAAGATAAAAAGGGCATGAAAATAGAAATACCTCTAAGCAAAATTAAACAGGTTATTTCCCTTTCAAAAAAATTTAATATATTCGATTTAACAGACAAGATTTTAGACCGGGATTTAAAAGCGGCGTTTTCAATATTTAATATTATTTACGGCGACGGGGAAGAACCTATAAAAATTATATCAGTATTATATAACGAAACAAGGAAGCTCCACAGGGCAAAGATACAGGAACGGTCCGGCATGGATTTCGAAACTATTTTAAGCGTAAACTCCGTCCTGCCTTTCCTGAAAAAGAAATTTATAAAAAATCTATCGTCCTTTAGTATTCAGGAATTAAAAAAGACGGTAAAACTTTTGGAAGACGCCGACTTGAAACTTAAGACGACATCGTATCCGCCGGATTTGATTTTCGAGGAATTTATTTTTAAGCTTAGCTGTTTATAACGTATTCTTAAGTTTGGCAAGCGCCGACACTTTTCTTGATGCGTTATTCCCGTGTATTATTTTTTTTGCGGCTAATTGCATAATATAAGATACGTTTGAATTAAAAAGCGAGGCGGCTTTTTCCTTATCGTTTTCGGCGACGGCGGCTTTAAGCTTTTTAATGCCCGTTTTCATTTTAGATAAACTGCCGGTATTGCGCTCCGTTCTTTTTTTCGTCTGCCTTGCTCTTTTTTCCGCAGATTTATGATTTGCCATAATAAATAGTTTACTCCTCAAGTTTAAATATTAAATGAAATAGATTTTAAAATATACCAAATTTTTAAAAATAAATCAAATAAAATCTTTTCCCCTTTCACCTGCTGACTAAATTCCTTCCGTTTTTTTTCGCCTTATAAAGGGCAGAATCGACCCTGCTTAAAATGCTTTGTTCGGAGTCTTCGGCAGTTAAGGAAGCAACGCCTATGCTTATAGTTATGTTTCTTCCTATTTTGAAATCATGGCTTTGAACTTTTAGTCTCAATCTTTCGGCAAGACCAAAAGCTGTTTCTAAAGACGTTTCCGGAGCTATTATCATAAACTCTTCTCCACCGTATCTTGCAAAAAAATCCGTATTTCTGAGGTCTTCTTTGGCGGCAGCTACAAGTTCTTTAAGGATTAAATCTCCGCTTGTATGACCCAGCGTATCGTTGACGTCTTTAAACCTGTCTATATCGAACATTATGAGAGATAAGGGTCTGTTATATCTTTTGGCTAAGTTGAACAGTTCGGTCAGCTTGGCGTCCATTACCCTTCTGTTATATATTTCCGTAAGGGCGTCTATTTCGGAAAGCTCTTTGTATAAGTTTTTTTCTACGAGTATGTTCTGCTCCTCGAATATCTGGTCGGTTACGTCGGTAAAAATGGCAAGACCTATTTCATCCCCGCTGTAAAAGACTGCCGTTCTGAATAAATCTAAATAGTGCATAGTTGCATTTTTATCCGTGTACTTATAAATAAACTTCGACGAAAATTCATTGGCATGATGCACTTTGAATAAAGAAACTTTTGGGGCGTAAATCTGATTTTCGTCTATATCGAAAAAATCGAGAACGCTTTTATTTATAAATTCTTCTTTTGTCAAGCCGAACAAATTTAAGAGCACTGAATTCACGTATAAAAATTTATCTTTATTGTATAATGCTATACCGGAATGAATATTTTCGATTAATACTCTAAAAAGGTCCCTTTCCTGTTCGATATAATTCCTTAAATTAACCATTTCAGTAATGTCGATAAAGCTTGCGACTCTTACAATCTCGCCCTTATATTTAACTGAACCTGAATAAATATATGCCCATAATGCTTCGCCCGATTTTTTTATTACCTTAAACTTTACATAATACTTGTAATTTATATCGGCAAGCCCTTCCTTAATGGCTCTTTTTGCTTCTTCTTTATATTCCTCAGACAGTATTTCCCAGAAGAACATATTCTTCAGTTCATCCGAAGCGTAGCCGAGCATATCTTGAAATGCCGGATTAGTGTAAACAAATTTCTCTCTGTGCATATCTAATCCTACCGGCATATTATCCGCCAGAGTCCTGAAAAGCTCTTCCGATTCTTTAAGTTTTTCTTCAAGGACTTTTTTTTCGGTAACATCGTTGATAATAACCTGAATATAGGTCTTGCCGTTATAGACAAAGCCGGAGATACTAGCTTCTACGTCCCTTACGCTTCCGCTTTTAAGCTTGTGCCTGAAAACGGCAAAGTTATAACCTTCTTTTAAGGCTTTAGCCCTGAAATCTGTCATTTCTTTAACGGATACGAAAGGATTTATATCCGACATGGTCATATTGCGTAATTCTTCTTTTGACCAGCCGTAAAAATCTACCGCCTTTTTATCGGCATCTATAATAAGACCGGATTCGACGTCGATGATTAACGACGGAACGGGAAAGTTATCGAAAAACGTTTCAAGCCTCTTTTCCGATAACTCTATGTTTTCTATTTCTGAAATAAACTCGGAAATATTAAAGTGCGTTTCTAAAAATACGGAGGCGTCCCTGTATGCTTCTACTTTATAAATCTGCCCGTGGTGGTTATGATTGACGGCGGCGCGGTTTTTATCTTTGTTATTAATAAGTTCCCTTAACGGACAGTTTTCCCCAAATTGGAAGCAAGGTTTGTCGTAGCCGTGGGATATTTTATAACACTTGCCGACTGTGCCGCCCGCGCTAAGGGCGTCTGCGGAGGCTTCATTAATGCCGCGGGTATTGGTTTTATATACTTCTTCCGCAGTTTTATTTAAAAATATTGCGTCGTATTTATCGTTTATTGCCAATATAGGACATAGTAACTTATTAAATGCGTAATAAGCTCCCCGTGCTTCTTTATTACCCATATATTGTATATTATACCATTAGTTATACCTTATATTTTATATGATTATAAGTTGAATCTTATTTTACGGCTGTTCTTATCTTCCGATAATTTTAATTTAAAAGTTTAAATATAATAATATACCCCCCCCCCCCTGCTGTCAAGATTTTTTTGACTAATTGCAATTTTATCGGTTTTATGGTAAAAATAAACCTTATGGCAGATTCGATTAAATACAAAGCCGCCGTTTACCCGGGTTCGTTTGACCCCGTAACTTACGGTCATTTAGACGTTTTAAAGAGAAGCCTCAACGTGTTCGACAAGATTATAGTCGCCGTAGCATGCAATAAAAAAAAGCCCTATCTTTTCCCGCAGTCAATGCGGATAGAACTTATAAATAGAATTATAAAAGACGATAAAGAAATAGACTCGGACAGGGTTGCGGTAATAGGTTTAAAGGGACTTCTCGTAAAATACGTGGAAAGCATCGATGCAAAAGTAATAATAAGAGGCTTAAGGGCGGTTTCCGACTTCGAATACGAACTTCAGCTCGCGACCACCAACAGGACGCTTAATCCCGACATAGAAACTATATTTATGATGACCGCCGAAAAGTATTCGTTTTTAAGTTCCACCATAGTTAAGGAAATTTCCAGACTCGGAGGAGACGTTTCAAGTATGGTACCTCCGGCAATAGCCGAAGAGCTTTCAAAAATTTACGCGAAAGGAGAAAACGATGAAACTCTCATGTAGAGCTTCTTTAATTAAGCCGTCGGCTACCCTTGCCATAACGGCGAAAGCTAAAAAACTAAAAAGCGAAGGAAAAAACGTCGTCAGTTTCGGAGCGGGCGAACCCGATTTCGACACGCCCGATTATATAAAAAATGCCGTAAAAGATGCATTAGATAAGGGGCAGACCAAATATACGCCGGTTTCGGGCATAGACGAACTAAAAACCGCTATCGCGGAAAAATTTTCGGCGGACTACGGCGTAAGCTATGAAAACTCCGAAATTATCGTTTCCTGCGGGGGAAAACATTCCTTATATAATCTTTTTTCGGCTATGCTTAACGAAGGAGACGAGATTATAATTCCATCGCCCTACTGGGTTTCTTATACGGAAATCATAAAGCTTTCAGGCGGAGTTCCGGTAACCGTCGATACATCTAAAAAGAATTTTAAATTTAACCTTGAACTGCTGAAAAACGGTTTAACCGATAAAACAAGGGGGGTAATAATAAACAGCCCTTCAAATCCTACCGGCGTTCTGATGGACGAAAAGGATATAATAGAAATAGCAAATTTTGCAAAAAAACGCGGGTTATATATTATAACCGACGATATATACGAAAAGATTATATTCGACGGCAAAAAGTTTTCTAACGTTTTAACGGCCGATAAATCTATGAAAGAATATACGATTGCCGTAAATGCGGTTTCAAAAACTTATTCTATGACCGGCTTCAGAATAGGTTACACTGCAGGACCGAAAGATTTAATAGCGGCTATGAATAACATCCAGTCGCAAAGCACTTCCAATCCGACCACGTTTGCACAGTATGGCGCGCTGGCGGCGTTAAAGGGCGGACAAGAATTCAGCAATATGATGCGGGACGAATTTCAGAAAAGAAGGGATTATATGCTATATTTTTTTGATAAAAACATTAAAGGTATAGTTCCGGTAAAACCGGACGGAGCATTTTATTTATTTGTCGATATCTCGAAGATATCCGGTATTAATTCTTCTACTGAATTTTGCGGTTATCTTTTAGATAAATATCTCGTAGCCGCCGTTCCGGGCGTTGAATTCGGCAACGATAATTTTATAAGATTATCCTTTGCTACAGGATTAGACGTCATAAAAGAAGGGTTAAGCAGAATAAAGGAAGCCGTCGATTCGCTATGAAACTTTATAAACATATTCTGAATTTTTTGACGAACAAGAAAGGACAAGGCGGAGTATTTAAATTTTTGCCGAAACTTCCGCTTATTTTATTATCTTTTGCAGTTGTATTGTTTTCAAAAATAAAAAGAGGCGCGGATAATGTAAAAGCAAAAGACCCCGGCTTATTCGTTATCAGCTTCGGCAATATAAATATGGGCGGGTCTGGAAAAACCCCTTTTTCCTACGCGTCAGCCGAATATTTGTATAAACTGGGTTTAAAACCCTGCATTATCACCCGCGGATATAAGGGACGCTTAAAAAAAAAGTCTATATAGCCGACTGGGAATACGAGATCCCCGCTTCCAGAGAAAAATTACCCGACGAAGCAATCCTTTTAATCGAAAAATTCAGGCTGCAAAAAATCAATGTTCCGGTCATAGTGTCTAAAAACAGGCTGTCTGCAGCAAATATTTGCCTGAATAACGACGAAATATATTATAATCTTGCGGAAACGACAGGATTAGGCAGGGATATGATTCCGGATGAAATTAATAATTTCAAATGCGCATATAAAGACGTCCATAGCGAATTCGACGGGAATAAAAAGATAGCAATTCTGGATGACGGCTTTACCGCATTAAACATCAAAAAAAATATAAATATAGTCCTCATCGACGCAAATATCGATATTTTTATACAAAACGTCATTCCTGCCGGAATTTTAAGGGAACCGTTGAGCGCCTTAAAGTATGCCGATATTATCGTTATCAATAAATGCAGACCCGAATTATTAGAAAATCCTTCCGCATTTAAGAATGATACGAAAATTAAAATAAAAAAATACAATAAAAATTGTCCGATATTTTACTCTTATTATGACCCGGATAAACTTGTATCCCGAAATAACGTAATGCCCTGCGCGAATTTAAAAGGTAAAAAATCCATAACCGTCTGCGCAATCGGCAATCCGGATTATTTTTACGAAAATTTGATAAACTGCGGAGCCGCAATAGATTATAAAATGGAATTTCAAGACCATTATGAATACAAGGAAAACGACATTAAAGACTTGGAAAGCATACTGAATAAAAACAAGGAATATATCGTAATTACCACTTTAAAGGATTACGTAAAATTAAAAAGATTTAACAAACCAGATATATTTGATAGAATTTATTATTTAGACATTGAAATTATAATAGATAAAGCCTTTTTTGAATATATTTATAATAATTATAGCGATTACAAAAAAATATCGTCGTGAAAAAAAACAGGATATTGGCATATTCGGAATTTATTTTAGTATATTGTTTCTATCTATTTTTAAACATTCTGCCGTCGGGCTTATCTTTGAAAATAGGCAGGTTTCTTGGAATACTATTTTATAAATTAGATAAAAAACACAGAAAGCATGCGTTAAACAATTTAAAAATTGCCTTTCCGGATAAAACCGAAAAAGAATTAAACGATATTTCGATAAAATTTTATAAAAACCTCGGAATGGTTTTTGTCGAGATTTTCAGGCTTAATAAATATAACGCCGGTAATATCGACGATTTTGTAGAATCTGATTTCGACCCCATAAAAAACATTTACGGAAAACAGGGGGTGCTTTTGCTTACGGCGCATTTCGGAAACTGGGAGCTTCTGGCAAAAACTTTCGGACTGAAAGGCTATCGGGGCAACGTCTTGGCAAGACCGTTGGATAATCCTTATATAGAAAAAATTTTATACAAATTAAGAACGGGGTCAGAAAACAAAGTGATTTACAACAGGGAAAACGCCGTAAAAAGTATAATTTCGGCATTAAACGGCAATGAAATCGTCGGGTTTCTGCCTGACGAAAACGCCTCCAAGCGCATAGGCGTTTTTGTCGATTTTTTCGGAATCAAAGCCTGCACTATGCCGGGAATGGCTAATATCGCGGCTAAAACCCGGCTGCCGGTCGTTCCTGCTTTTATCGCGAGACTTAAAGATGCACGGGGCAATTATACAAAACATAAACTGATAATTGAAAAGCCGCTCGATATAAAATATACGGGAAACAGGAAGACGGATACGATGAATATTTTAAAAATGTTTAACGAGAAAATAGAAGATATAATAAAACAATATCCCGAACAGTGGTTCTGGATACATAACAGGTGGAAAACAAGACCGGACGAAAATGAATAAAAATAAATGCGTATTTTTAGACAGGGATGGCGTATTAATCAAAGACGTAGGCTATTTAAAAAATCCCGAAGATATAATTATAATGCCGAACTCCGTTGAAGCCTTGAAAATTCTGAAAGCCGCCGGATTCCTGCTTATAATAGTTACGAATCAGGCAGGCATCGCAAAGGGTTTTTTTAATATGGACGATTTGACGGCGGTAAATAACAGACTGCTTAAAATATACGAAGATAACGGAATAATAATCGACGATTTATATTTCTGCCCCCACCACGAAAACGGAACGGTCGAACCTTATAATATCAAATGCTCCTGCCGAAAGCCCGGAACCGGAATGGTGCTTAAAGGCGCCGAAAAGTTTAATATCGATACCGATAAATCATTTATGATAGGCGACAAGGACAGCGACACCATGCTCGCAAAAAACTCCGGCTTAAAGTCTTTCTACATAAGAAATTTTATGTACGAACACGACGAAAACATTGCCCCCGACTTTTACGTCAATGACCTGAAAGAAGCGGCGGAAATTATTATGAAAACCGTATAATTTCAAAAATTTAATATAATTTATTTACTTGAAATAATATGGAATCTCTATTAAAATTTAAAATATAATTATTTTATTTATTTTTAATAAAAGGGTCTGAAATGAGAAACCGCTCCCAAACTGGATTTTAAAAAAACTATGCGTTTTACATGTCTATCGCCGGTAACGGTAAGCAGAATATATGATAAAACCGGCGATGGGGAAACCTGCGGTAATGGTTTTGCGGGGGAAGTAGCGGGATTAAATAAAAATATCGATAATGACGGCGACATTTTTGGAGGTGCCGCCGATTTTGGATGTCATTATATCCGTCCATGGGAAGACGGTTTAATTTATGCTAAAATATAATAATAAAATAAATATAAGCGATATAATTTAATTACATAAAATAATATAAAAAATTAAAATAAATTTATGAATGAAATTTTAAAACAAAGTCAAACTGTCCAAACTTGTAAAAATTACAGACCTTTTTCAGGGAAAAGTTTTTATCTGTCCGAATCCGACATTAAAGATGCAATAAAAATCGCTGAAGCTATCGGTAAAGGACTGATCGATAAATTTCAAGCCGACAAAGTTATGTTATTCGGCTCTCTTGCAAAAAATAAAATGATTAAAAATTCTGACATAGATATTGCGGTATGGGGCATACCGGACAAAATATTTTACAAAGCCGCTGCCTATGCAACAGGCTATAGCAGTAAATGGAATGTGGATTTAGTAGATTTTAACGATTGCAAGGAATCGATAAAAACCGCTATCTTAACGGAGGGCATTATATTAACTTAATATGAATACTGGGAGCGTTTTATCTGCAAGAATATTAGAAGAACTTAATGAAATTTCTACTGCCGCAAAGAGAGTGAAAATGGCATGGGAAAAAGCAATCGATAAAAATAACGACTTGTATTTTGATAGCGTTGCATTAAATTTGCATAGCTTTTATTCAGGAATAGAAAAGATTTTTAAATTAATTGCCAAAGTAGAAAAAATATTAAGTGATATAATACATAGAGTCTCAAAGTTTCAAAGAAACTTCATGAGGAAGCCGAAGGCTTCCGAGAGCGAAGCGGTCAAATGCTAAAAACTTATAAATATCGGCTATCTTACGAATATTCATTCGCAGGTATTGCAGGACGTCTTATTTAGGGTAGAAAAAGCCTATAAAGCCTTTTTCCGCCGGTTGAAAGATAGAAACGGTAATGCGGGCTATCCCCGTTTTAAACCTCCGGGCAGATACGACAGCGTAGCCTATACGCAGTCCGGCTTCGAAATTGTTGACGGCAAACTTAAACTATCTAAAGTCGGGCATATCAAACTTAAACAACACAGAAACATAAACGGCATTATAAAGACCTGCAATATCAAAATGCGGTTATGTCTATAAGGCTCTGGACTTATCCGTTCGCAGCTGGCTCTGTCCGGTTTGTCATACCGTTCATGACAGAGATATAAATGCGGCTGTAAATATACTAAATAAAACGATACGGCAGGAACTGCCGGAATTAGAGCAAAGCGGAAATCAGCGAAGCTCATTTACGCTTGGGGAGACGGGCAATGTGGATATATATTCTTTTGCATGTTTTGAAAAGCACTGCTTTTCAGCAAAAGAATATGGTAGCATTAGCTACCTAAAAAGCACCCCGTCTGAGAACCAAGAAGCCTCGCCCGTAAGGGCGGGGTAGTTCACTCGCACCAATATGGAATTGAAACCGGTATTTAAACGAGAGATGCCGAAAACGTATATTGATGATATAATAAAAAAGAATAAAATTATAATCGACAAAGAGCTATTATATATGTATATGCGATATATAGACGAAATAAAAAATATCAAGCATTACGATATAACCGTTAAACACGATAAGGAACTTGCGCTTTTTCTTTTTAAGAAGAATAAAACCGATTATATTTACAACGTTTGCGCCTTAGAAGGCAACCCTATGACTTTCCCTGAGGTTCAGACCCTCTTAGACGGAATCACCGTCGGAGGACACAAGATAGACGATGAACAGCAGGTTTTAAACCAGAATAAAAGCGTTACGCTTTTATTCTCAATGCTTCAGAATAAAGAATTTAAATTGGATAAAGAAACGTTTTGCAAACTTAATTACGCGGTATCGATAGGTGAATCTATTAAACCCGGAGAATTCAGGACGGGGCAGGTAACCATCGGCGGAACGGATTATATTCCTCCGAAAGCCGAAGAATTAGACGAACTGTTCAATAAAGGCGTTAAAGAAATTTCTAATATAGAAAATCCGGTTATCCGTTCTTTCGTATTTTTCGGGTTCGGAAGCAAATATCAATTTTTCTGGGACGGAAATAAAAGAACGGGCAGGCTCACGGCAAACGGGGTGTTGCTGGAAAACGGATATCCGGCTTTAAATATTAAAGCAAAGGATGCGCTTGAATTTAATAAAATTATGATAGAGTTTTATAATTCAGGCAATTATAACGTTTTACTGTCTTATCTTTTGCCTTATTACGAGAAATCCAACAATTCGGAAAAATAATATCCGCATACAATAAAAGAGGACCGTAATTCATAATTTCACCAAAAATTCAAATTGCGGAAGCCCCTTGTTTTAACGATGGGGATGAGCAATTTGCCTCGATATTTATATTTAAATTAATTAATATTTTTGATATAATAATGCCATGAAAAAACTTACTAAGACCGTTAAATGCAAGCTTATTCTTAACGACGAGCAATTTAATTCTATTAAGAATACTCTCGTCTCTTTTAATAACGCGTGCAACGATATTCTTAAAATATCCGACGAAAATAGAATTAAAAATAAATTCAGGATTCAAAAGCTTTGCTACCATGATATTAAGAACAGATACCGTCTCCCCGCTAATCTTGTCGTCAGGGCGATAGCGAGGGTGTCCGCAAGCAAAAAATCTAAAATCTTTAACGGACTGTCTTTTGATCTCGACGCAAGGACGTTTTCTTTTAAAAATATGAAAATGTCCATGAGTTCTATAAACGGAAGGCTTAAAAACATTTCTACCTGCAAAGGCGATTACCAGAGGAATATGCTTGACGGCAAATCCTCCACTTCCGCTAAAATAGTTTATGACAAAAAGCATAAATGCTTTTTTATACATATAGCCATAGATTACGAAATTAACGATGCTATTCCAAGCGGCAACGTTACCGGTATAGACATGGGACTTTACAACATTGCCTATACTACGGATAGGCTTAAATTCTCCGGCAAACAAGTAATGCATAAAAGAAAACAATATATTAAGCTCAGAGCGTCTCTTCAGGCTAAAGGCACGAAAGGGTCTAAAAAACTCCTGAAACGGCTTAGCGGAAAAGAAAAACGCTGGATGACCGACGTAAACCATAATATCAGCAAGCAAATCGTGGATAATAACTCCTGCGGAGATACTCTCGTTCTTGAGGATCTTAAATATATCAGGAAAAGAATAAAGCTTGCTAAAAAGCAAAGAACGATAGTCCATAGCTGGGCATTCGGTCAGCTTCAAAATTTTATCGAGTATAAGGCTATAGGAAAAGGACTTATCGCCACTTATGTCGACCCTCGTTACACTTCTCAGAGATGTTCTAAATGCGGTTTTGTTCATCGTTCTAATAGAAATTCCCATCAGTTTATTTGTAAGGAATGCGGATATACGGCAAACGCCGATTATAACGCATCCTGCAATATCCGCAAGGTATATTTAGATACGCTTGCGGATGGGGTTATGTCAAAAACCCCCAAAGCAACGCCCGCAAAGGCAGTTGCAAGCCCCTGCCTTTAGGCATGGGGACCATGACAACCTCTAAAAACTGTGATATTATAAATATATATGGAACCTACAAGCCCCTCTCAAAAAAATTACAAATTTAAAATAAGCAAAATGGACTGCCCTACCTGCGCCGCAACTATAGTCGATACCGTAAAAAGAATCGAGGGCGTAAAGAATGCCAGCCTCAACTTTATAAACGAAACCCTTTACGTCGATGCGGAAGAAGATAAACCCGCTCCCGAAGATATAATAAAAATGATTGAATTTGCAGGTTTTGGAGCTGATTTGATAGGATCCGGCGAAATAGGCCGCGGCAAATCGGAAAACATCAAATTCAAAATCGAAGGAATGCACTGCACTAACTGCGCAAAAGCTATAGAAAAGGACGTAGGAAAAGTAAACGGGGTAAATTCCGTAATCGTAAACTTTGTCGGAGAAAGCGGCATGGTATCTTTCGACCCTTCAAAAACTTCAAAAGAGGAGATATTCAAAGCGGTAATAGAAAGCGGATATACGCCGGTAGAAGAAAAAGAAAAAATAGGGCATAAAATACCGGACTGGAAAAAAGACCTTTACATGCTTATATTTACGCTTATTTTTGCAATTCCCGTCGTTATCCTGACCTATAAAAATATGTTCGGCATGTCGAAAATGGAAGCCCCTATCGGAGCAAGGATATTTATATTATTTATTTTAGCGACGATAGTCCAGTTTACGGCGGGACTGACGTTTTATAAAGGGGCGTATTATTCTTTAAAAAGCTTTTCGTCCAATATGGACGTGCTTGTTTCGCTCGGTATTTCAGCCGCATATTTTTATTCCGTCGCTTCCGTCTTTTTATTTAAAGGCGAACTATACTTCGATACGTCGGTTTTGCTTATCCTTTTTATAAGAACCGGAAAACTGCTGGAAAAGATATCGAAGCAGAGGGCGGCTTCGTCTCTGAAAGCCCTCTTTAAACTTCAGGCAAATAAAGCAAACCTCATCGAGGCTGACGGAACTATTAAAGAAATAGACACTTCCGCCGTAAAAGCCGGCGATATTCTGCTTGTAAAAAAGGGGGATAAAATTCCGGTTGACGGCATAATCTTCGAGGGACAGACTCAGATAGACGAATCTATGCTGACGGGCGAACCTGTTCCGGCAGAAAAAGGCATAGGCAAAGAGGTAAGCGGAGCTACGATAAACAAAGGACAGGTTATTAAAATTAAGGCATTAAGGGTAGGTAAAGATACCGTGCTTTCCCAAATAGTCAGATTAGTCGAAGACGCTCAGGCAGACAAGGCTCCCATTCAGCGTATAGCCGATGAAGTAACTAATTATTTCGTTCCTGCTGTTGTCATAATATCTTTAATAACTTTTACGGTTTGGAAATTTATATTTCATTCAAATTTTTTATTTGCCCTGTCCGCCTCCATTGCCGTTTTAGTAATAGCCTGTCCGTGCGCAATGGGACTTGCTACCCCTATGGCTCTTATGGTCGGAAGCTCGATAGGTCTAGAAAAAGGAATACTGATTAAAAAATCTTCGAGCCTTGAAGAAATTGCAAGGATAAATGCCGTAGTTTTCGATAAAACGGGGACTATTACCTACGGTAAGCCCGAGGTTATAGATATTATATCCCTTAACGGTCTGCCCGAAAATGAAATTTTAAGGATTGCGGCGCACGGCGAGAGTTTTTCTTCCCACCCTATAGCCGCCGCTATAGTCGATAAATTTGTTAAACAAAATGGCGCATCCGCCCAAATATTGAATAAGAATACTTCAAGCAATATTATTTCGCCGACGGAAACCGGCGCGCGGTCTAATATGCCTGCTCCGGAAAACTTTGAAGAAATCGGCGGATTCGGCATAAAATTAAATTATGAAGGCAAAAAGATAATAATCGGCAAAAAAGAACTGTTTAAAGACGGAAATTTTGACCTGTCTAAATTTAACGAACTTGAAGAAAAATATACAAGGGAAAGTAAAACCGTCATCGGAATATCGGCGGATTCTTCTATCGCAGGAATTATTACTTTATCCGACAAAGTTAAAGAAACGGCCGAACCTGCAATATCCAAATTAAAATCTATGGGTATTTCGGTATATCTTTTGACCGGCGATAACCGGAATTCCGCCGTAAACGCCGCCGTTCAAGCCGGAATAGACGAAAAAAACGTAATTGCAAACGTTTTGCCGCAGGATAAACTTAACGAAATAAAAAAACTAAAAAACACCGGTTTAAAAGTAGCAATGGTCGGCGACGGCATAAACGACGCTCCCGCTCTTGCCGCCGCAGACGTCGGAATTGCCATAGGAAGTGGAACAGACGTTGCGAGGGAAACGGGCGACGTAATTTTAGTAAAAAACGATATTCGGGATGTATATAAAAGCGTATCTCTCGGCAGGAAAACTTTATTTAAAGTAAAACAGAATCTTTTCTGGGCTTTTTTCTTTAACGGTTTAGGCATACCTTTTGCCGCCGGAGTTTTTTACGGATTAACGGGATTTTTAATACCCCCTGCCGCTGCAGGCGCCGCAATGGCGGTTTCCAGCATAACCGTATCCCTTAATTCTATATTGCTAAGGGGTTTTTCCGCAAAAATGGATTATTTATAAACCGCACGGTAAAACGATAAGACCGATTTGCCGTGCATCTTTTCATTTATTAATTTATACGGCGGATATTCCTCCGATAAAACTTCCCGTTTATCGCGCTGAACTATTATGCCGCCGCTATTATTGCCGGCAATTTCGTCTATAGTTTTCTCGCAAAGCCCTGAACCGTAAGGCGGGTCGATAAATATATAATCGGGTTTATATTCGCTTAAAATTCCTTTTTCCAAAGCCTTTAAAACGTCTTTTTTTATAATTTTGACTTTTTCTTCGATGCCGAATTGTTTCGATAGTTTAATAATGAGCGATATTAATTCGGGAGATGTTTCGACGAAAATACAAAAAGCCGCCCCTCTCGAAATTGCCTCGAAACCGACATTGCCGGTTCCCGCGTATAAATCGCAAAAAACCCTGCCTTCTATATCTCTTCCTATTATGTTGAAAAGCACTCCTTTTAAGAAATCGGACGAGGGGGAAACATTTTTTATATCAAATACGTTGGGAATCTTCCTCCCCTTTAATGAACCGGCTATAATCCGCATCGATAAAATTTACGCTACTCGCCTAAATCCTCCAGCTTTTTCTTGTCGAGTATAATAATATCCCTTTTGTCTAATTTTATAATATTTTGGGACGCAAAATCCTTCAGCGCCCGGGAAACCACTTCTCTTGCCGTTCCGGCGATATCGGCAATTATTTTCTGGCTCAGTTTCTTGCCCTCGAATAAAAGGAGTATTTTCGCGATTCTCTCCTGCGTATGTTTCAGCGAAAGGTCTTCTATGGTGCTCGTCAGATATCTTAATTTTTCCGCCATGCTTCTTATTATGTTTAAAGATACTTCGGGGTGTTTGTAAATCAAGCCGACCATGCTTTCGCGGGATAATAAATATAATTTTACGTCCGTAACCGCATCCGCAGAAGCGGGATTAACGTCTTTCACAAAAACGGTTACGTCGTTAAACGAATCTCCGGGATAAATAAGTTTAAGAATCTGCTCTCTGCCGTCCTTGGAAGACTTATAAACCTTAACCGTCCCTTCTGCGACAAAATATATGCCCTTTGATTTATCGCCTTCTAAAAAAACATTTTCCCCCGCCTCATAATCCTCCTCCTTAAACATGGCTTTAATATCGTTCAAAACATCGCCGCTTAAAGATTTAAAATAATCCAGCATTTGAATATTTTCCATAAAGCAGATAAATCCCCGATAAATTTATATAAAAACAAATTATTTATATATTTTTATATATTATATTATAAAATTACGCAAATATGTAAACTATGTAAAATCATATTCAAAGATTTCAATATTTATGTTATAATTAAAATAATGATACATATTTAAGGAGGTAAGGAATTAAAATGCCTATCAGGGAATACAAATGCAAAGACTGCGGAAATTACATCGAGGTAATTCAGGGTATTAATGAAAAGTCGTTAGAAAAATGCGAACAATGCGGGGGCAAATTAGAAAAACTTATTTCAAATTCAAGTTTCGTATTAAAAGGTTCCGGTTGGTATAAAACCGATTATTCAAGTTCAAGCGGTTCGGGAAGCGGCAATAAAACAAAAAAATCCAAGGAAGAAAATAAAGCCGCTGCGGCTCCTGCTCCTTCATGCTCCTGCGCCGGCGGCAGTTGCAAACACTAAAAGTATTACGACTTTGACCTATGTATGTTTTTGAATTTAAAACAAAAATATCAGGATCGGATATAAGTTTAGAAATAAAGGCCGACGAAAAGCATATCGAGAAAATAGAAATAATAGGCGGCAACCGTGTAGAATATAAACCGGGAACACCGCCTATTTCCAAAAGCGACTTAAATCTCCTGCCTCATCTTTATAAATTAATAAATCTTTTAGACGACTATTTTTCCTATAAATTAGTGGATTTCAGTGAAATTCCCGTAAACTTTTCTTTATATTCCGATTTTTGCGTCAAAATACTTAAAACCCTGCGAAGCGTAAAATACGGCGAAACCTTATCTTATAAAGAACTTGCGATGAAAGCCGGATATGACGGTAAATATTCAAGGGCATGCGCAACGGCTTTATCCATAAATAAAACGCCCGTTATTATTCCCTGCCACAGAATAACCGCCTCCGGCGGCAAATTAGGCGGCTGGTCCGGCGGAGGGGGAATAAAGCTTAAAGCGGCTCTACTGTCCCTCGAAAAACAATAGTCAGTTTCAACTTATTGCATAAAGCCCTTCTTCAGCCGTTCTTATCCTCTCCGTAAGCCTGACGGGCAAAACAAATATCTTTCCGTCGCCGTAATGACCAGTTTTATTTATCTTTATTAAAACTTTTACGGCTCTGTCTAAATCGTCTTCTTTAATCGCCAGAGATAACATTCTTTTAGGCAGAAAACTATAATCGTTATCGGCTATATCCGCTTTATCGGTAATCAAATTTAATCCAGGGTCTAGTTCGTTTGCGAGTCCTCCGCGGCCTTTTTGCCTTCCTCTTCCGTGAACCGAATAAAAGGTCATCTGGTCAAAACCTTCTTTGCTTAATGCTTCTTTAGTTTCTTGAATTTTATGCCTTCTTATCACCGCAATAACTTCTACGACGTTTTCTTCAAATTTTGATTCCATAAAAATCCCCGTTAAAATTATAATAATTTATTATAGCCCTTCGGCGCCCGTTCTTACGGTATAAGTATTTGATACCGGTATTACAAATATCTTGCCGTCGCCTATATGCCCCGTTACCGCATTTTCCTGAATAATATCGCAAACCCTGTTTGCGTCTTCTTTATTCACGACAATCATCAGCTCCAGTTTAGGAAGTTCGTCGTAAACTACTTCGCCTACTTTTATCCCTTTTTGTTTTCCCCTTCCGAAAACATGCATCTTTGTAACCGAAACAAAACCGTTTTCTTCAAGTGCCTTAAGAACGTCTTTTTCTTTTTCGGGTCTTATAATAGCCCTTACCATTTCCATAAACCGTCTCCTTTTATTTTATTATAATGTTATATGTTTAAATTATTTTTCTTAAGACCTATGAATCCGTTAAAATAATCGCTTTCGCTATTTCGCCTATGGGGCGTCCGCTGTTCATACTTAATCTTTGCAATCTGTTATGCGCTTCTTTTTCGGAAATACCCTCTTTTTTTATAAGTATATTTTTTGCTTTGCCGATTAATTTCCTATCCTCTATATATTGCTTTAAGTTCTCATTCTCTTTTTTAATATCCTGAAATCTCTTAAAATTTTCTATCGCGATTATAGTCTGCGCTAAAATTTCGCTCTTTCTTGCGGGCTTTATTATATAAGAGAATGCCCCCGACCCCTTCAATTCTTCCATATAATTATCGTAATCTTTTACGTCGCCGGCTCCGGCGGTTAAAAAAATAACCGGGACGGGGTTTTTCTCCATAATCTTTTTGCAGGCGGTAATTCCGTCCATCGACGGCATCTTTATATCCATAAATATAATATCCGGCTTAAATTCTTCCGCCGCTACGACTGCCGCCGCTCCGTTGTCGGCTTCATATATATTAGCCGTAACGGAATTTAAAATAAGTTTAAGTTCTTCCCTTCTTTCCTTTAAATCATCGACGACTAAAACTTTTACATTTAAATTTAAACCTTTTTCGTCTTCCATAATTTATGAATGTGCAAGGTTTGTGCCACTTTCTTTAAAAATAATCTTTTTCAGCCACGGAGGCGGGTTTTTTGATAAAACCGCCTGAAGCTCTTCCATAACCGATTCTATTTTAAAGGGGACAGACTTAAGTCTGTCCCCTTTCTTGACAATCGGATGGATGCCGGACCTTACGACACGGGCGGCCGCCGTGCCGCCGATGCTTTCCACGAAGATAATCTTTAAATCCCGCAACCCTTCGATTTTTTTATCTATCTTGCTAAGTTCTTCAATCTCTTCTTCGAAATATCTGTTTTCCAAAAATTTAAATCCATCCCCGTTAATTTCATATACCGCAAAATTTTTAGCCCATCCAAAGTGGTCGTTGATTAAAATATTATCATTTGTCGCAAAGCCTACTTTCATTTCAACCTCTCCCAATCTTTTTAAATTAAACTTAAATATTATTCTTTATTCAGTAAATTTGCGCTTTCAACGGCAAGGTTTATAGCTCCCCCGTAAAGTATATAATGTTTATAATTATGCCCTATTTCGTCTATTATAGGAAACCCCGCTCTAAGCAAAGGTATGCCTAAATTTTCGGCATAAAATTTTGCGTTGGAATTTGAAACTATCATATCCACGTTACCGCAGGTATCAAGCATATCTAAATCGCCTTCGCACAAATCTAAAAATCTGTATCTAATATCGCCTATAACCTTTGTCGTTATTCCGAGCTTTAAATTTGCGCCGATTTCCGAATAAACGGAAGAGAAAGAGTCTAAAAGATCTACTCCGAGAGCCAGCGCGATTTCTTTTCCCGAAAAATAAAAATGCGCATCTAAATATGCATCCATAAGCCGGCTTCTCTGCCTTTTATATTTTTCCGGAATTTCTTTGCCCGTCGTTTTAGAAAGAAGATTAAAAAATTTATCGCTGTTTTTCAGGCCGCATATATTAGGAAAATAATATGTCTTTAATCCCGTCAATCCTTCAATGTTTTTTACGGCGCCTTTAAGGCTCAAACCTATTACTAAATTAAATTGGCCGCTATAAATATCCGGTAAATCTTTTGCGTCCAATCCGTCTGCCGTAGTTTGCAGATACCCCCTCTCGTCCAGATGACCATCTAACGACAAACCTAAATCCGGTATCATAAGAGGTTTGAAACTAAAATAATCCAGGGTTTCACGAAGTTCTAAAAAATCCTGAGGGGTAAATGAAGATGGACAAAAAACATTTATGCTTTTTACCGTTTTATTCGATTTTTTAATCGATTTGCTGTTTTTATTTAATGTTTCGGTTAACAGCGACAACATTGCCGCAGTATAACCGTCTTCAAAACCGCCCTTATAATCAGGAGTGCCTGCGTAAATCAGGTCCGCAAAGGGGGTATCGAGCCCGCCTTTAAAATCTTTAATAATGCCGGCGATATCTTCGCCGTTTGTTTCGGTAAGACCCGATGATGTAATCCCTATGAAATCCGGCTTCATTTTTTCGTAAACGTTTTTAATTCCGGATATTAAAAAATCTTTTCCGTCCAAAATTGCTCCCGATTCATTTAAGGCAGTGGTAACTATCGGAATGTTTTCGCGAAAATGCTTCGTCAGCGTTACCTTGTCAAAACTTGCACAGCCGACGGCTCCGTGCATAAGGACAACTGCATTTTTCAATCCCAGAAAAAAGACTGCCGCACCTAACGACGAACTTGTTTTTAAGGGATTAATTTCAATATTTTTAATTAGATTCGCCATAATTTTATTTTATATTTTTTATATCGATTCTTTCAATAACTTGAACAGCGGATTTTTAATTTCCGAATAAATCAACCTTGCCATACATTCCATACCTTCATAAGATACATAGGGTTCTAATCTTTCCTGATTTACGTCTAAAAACGGAATGAGGGATTTTATTGCCGTATATTGATTCCTCCCACCCGCAAGTATGATATCGGCATTGTTTTCCTTTGCTATTTTAATAAGATTTACGGGATTGCCGTTATCGAGCATTATTATATTTCCGTTTTTATCGAATTCCTTTATTATTCTTAACTTATCTTCATCGGTACTTTTTTTAATGCCGGTGGCGATAACCCTCAAACCTAAGTCGTTTAAGGCAGAAATCAGAGACCAGCTCTTAACCCCGCCGGTATATAAAAGAACTTTTTTGCCCGTTAAAAATTTCTTATATCCGTAAGTTTTTTCTTCGGTTTTTTTCGTCATAATTTTAATGTAATCTTTTGCCTTCTTTACAAGTTCCATATTTCCGATGGAATTTACTATATCCGTAACTGCCTTATTGGTTGAAGTCATGCCGAAAAACGATTCTTCGATATAAGGAATGCCGAATTTTTCCTTCATTTTTCTTGCCAGATATACCAAGGCTTTGGAACATATTACGACGTTAAGCTCGGCTTTATGCGAATACATTATTTCCTCTATCGTGGAATCGCCGGTAATAGTCGAAAGAACATTTATCCCTATAGATTTTAACGCTTTTTTTATTAAAAAGAGTTCTCCTTTTATGTTATATTCCCCGATTAAATTAATATTAAAATCTCCCAGTAAATCTATTACAGGCTCTTTTTTTCCTATAATATGGGTAAAAAGGGCATCGCCTGCAATTTTATTTCCGAGATTCTTGTTTCCCGAAAATCCCTGCGAGAGAACCGGAACAACCGGGATTTTAAACTTAACCGCAAGTTCTTTTGAAACGCCTTCGATGTCTTCGCCGGTCAGCGCAGGCACGCATGTGTTGTAAACGAATATTCCTTTAGGTTTAAATCTGTTATTAGCATAAATTATGCCCCGCTTTAACTTGTCTTCCGAACCGAAAATAAGGTCGTTTTCGTTCATTGCGGTCGTAAAACCGTACATATAATAATCTTTCCCGTTTACCGCTTTAGACGTTCTCTGGTTATAGCTGTTTCCGAGGCAGTTAATAGGCGCATGAACTATGTTTAATGCGTCTTTTATGGGACTTAAAACGATATATGCCCCGTCAAGCGCGCATCCGCCCGTCGAAGACCCAGGCGCCGCAGTTTTACAAACCTTTTTCTCCTTTGCGGTGCCGTTATGTTCGCAAGACGGTTCGTCAAAGTATTCTTCTTTTGCCGCTAAGCGCATTTTATATCACTTCCTTTAATTAAAAATTATCTCATAAGCTCAAAATGTGCATCGTCGCTTGTATCATCCAAAACATCCAAAAATTTATTCACTATCCATGTCGTTAAATTAATTACCCCGCTATAACCGTAAAGCGGATAGCGATGAATATTTACCCTGTCAAAAATGGGATAGCCTACCCTGATATGAGGAATGTTAGCTTCCCTTGCCGCAAATTTACCGTGGGATGGTCCTAAAAGCATATCGACGGGTCCCGTCATGAGTAATGACCTCAAGTGCCATAAATCCTTATCTATATAAACTTCAGCCCCGCTTTCCGAATAAGCGGCAAATAAATCTTCTATTTCTTTTTTAAAATCTTCCGTGCCGTTTGAACATAAAACATATTTCGGTATTCCGCCCATTTCGAGGAGATAGCTCGTAAGTCCGATAAGCATATCGGGGTCGCCGAATATGGCAAATTTTTTCCCGTGGATATACTGCTGTGCGTCGGTCATAGAATCTATCGCCCTACCCCTTTCGTCTTCAATCTCTTGGGGAACTTCTTTACCGGAAAGCTCGGAAAGCGTCATTAAAAATTCATCGGTATAGTTTATTCCTATGGGACTTTTAACGACTCTTACGTCCTGGCCGAATTTCTCGGAAAGCATTGCCGCCGTTTTTTTTGTAGCATATTTTTGCATGGCGATAGCCGCCTTATTATTTACGCAATTTTTAACGTCTTCGAGCTTCGTAGCGCCGTCGGGATATAATTTATATTCCCCGTTTAAAGGACTGTCCAATGTATTCGAATAATCGGCTAAAACAAGATAATTTATTCCGAATATTTTCAAGATTCTTTTAACCTCGTTAATATTTCCTACGGTAGTATCGAAGCCCGGAATTATATTTATAATATCCGCTTTGGCGGCATCCCGCTTTTTGCCGAGGGTTTCGATTATAGCGTTAAGCATACTGTCGTAACCTTCAAGATGTGAGCCGGCGAAACTAGGCGTATTTGCATACGGCGCCGATATATCTTCGGATAAATAACCTTTTTCTCTTGCATTGCCTACGATAGAACCAAGGTCGTCTCCGATAATTTCGGACATACACGTCGTCGATATTGCAAACATTTTCGGCTTATATAGAGCGGTTGCATTTTTAAAACCCTCAAATCCGTTTGCCTGTCCCCCGAAAACCGCGCCGTCTTCCGTCAAAGACGTGCAAACCCCCGCAATCGGCTCTCTGAAATGACGGGATAGATTATTTCTGTAATAAGCGACGCACCCGTGGGAACCATGAACAAAAGGCATGGTATCTTCAAAACCCGCGGCGCATAATACCGCTCCTAGCGGTTGACAGGCTCTCTCCGGATTTATCGTAATAGCCTTTCTGTTAAAGTTTTTTTCTTTATATTCCTCGGTATTCATCCAATCTTTTATCTTTTTGACCTCTTCTTTTTCCATAATATATAATAACCTCCTTTTTTATGCGTTATTTTATTTCTTTTATTTTTTCCAGCGCGGCTTCACTAATTTCCATGACGGGCTGTTTACGGCAAGGTCCATATCTCTTGCAAATATTTCAAATCCGTCGTAACCGTGGTAGGGTCCGGAATAATCCCATGAATGCATCTGCCTGAAAGGTATTCCCATTTTCTGGAAAACATATTTTTCTTTTATGCCTGAGGCGACTAAATCAGGCTTCAGCCTGTTTGCAAGCTCGACAAATTCGTATTCGTTCATATCGTCGGCAATAATAGTTCCGTCTTCCAGTTCTTTCGTCGTTCTTTCATAATCGTCGGTATGGGCAAACTCATATGCCGCAGATACGACTTTCATTCCTAAATCTTCATAAGCTCCGACTATATGGCGCGGCCTTAAACCGCCGACCAGTATCATTACTTTTTTGCCTTCCAATCTCGGACGGTATTTATCTATGACCTCCTGCATTTTAGGTTCGTATGCTTTAATAACCCCTTCGGATTTTTCCTGAATGTTTCCGTCAAATAATTTCGCGATGCTCCTGATGCTCTCTTTTATTTTAGTCGGACCGAAGAAATTATACTCGATCCACGGGATGCCGAACTTTTCTTCGAAATGCCTTGCTATATAATTCATAGACCTGTAACAATGCAGAAGATTATAATTTACCCCGTGGGTTATCTTCATTTCCTCTATGGAACCATCTCCAGACCAGTGGGCGACGACGTTTAAACCCATTTCTTTAAATATTTTCATCGACGACCAGACATCCCCGCCAATATTATAATCGCCGAGTATTGCTACGTCATACGGAGTCTTTTTGCTTTCGTCTATTTCTCCCGTTCCTACGACAAAATCCCTTATAGTATCGTTTGCTATATGATGCCCTAAAGACTGGCTTACTCCCCTGAAACCTTCGCACCTTACCGGAATCACCGGAATCTTTATTTCATCGGTCATTTTTTTCGCCACGGCCTCTATATCGTCGCCTATCAAGCCTATCGGACATTCCGAATCTATAATTATGCCTTTTGCGCTCGGAAATAGTTCGTGTAATTCTTTTATTGCCTGCTCCAATTTTTTATCTCCGCCAAAAACGATATCTCTTTCCTTAAAATCGGTGGTAAATTGAAAAGGCATAAAATTTTCGATTCCGGGCTCGCCGTTAGCCAGATTTCTTCTTGTCCCCCAGCTGTACATTCCGCATCCTATCGGACCGTGGCTTATATTAATAACGTCTTTAACCGGTCCCCAGACGACTCCCTTTGAACCTGCATATGCGCAGCCTCTCGGCGTCATAACGCCGGGAAGGGATTTAACGTTAGATTTTGCCACGCAGCTCCCGCATGTTTCTTTGCTATTAATGCCGATATGTTCTTTTCTGTTTTTCTTTGCCTTTTCGGAATAGACGCTTAGAATGTCTTCGACTATCCCTTCGTTTTCTTTAAAATTAACGGCCATTTTAAACCCCTTTATTTATCGGGGACAGATTTTAAATCTGTCCCCTTTATTAATTGTATGTATTAATTTTTCGTAAGCGGCGAAAATTTATGAAGATGCATCGTCTTGTTTTTAGGGCATACCTTTTCACAGCAGGTATCGCCTATGCAGTTATCCAAATTTTCTATCTTGACGAGCATCTTATCCCCGTTGTCCTCGAAAATATATACTCCGCCTGGACAAACTTTAATGCACCTGCCGCATGATATGCAGTTAATATGGTCGAATTCTACCAGAAAATGCGGAACCCACTTTATCCCGGAACGACGGGGCGCATTCACGTAATTATCTATTTCGCCGGAAAAACCGTCCATAATGCTCATCGCTATCTTCCTCCTTATTTATTGGGGACAGATTTTAAATCTGTCCCCTTTTTATTCTTATTTTTAAATCGAGTCCATCCGTATCTATGTACGAGAACCTGCTTAAACCTGATTCTAATAAATACTTTCTATATTCCCCCATATCTAAAGAGCAGTTTAATTTCCGCCTTAGCGATTTTATTTTTTGCGGGTTCATCTGTTTTGTAAGCATAATAAATTCATCTTCCGGAATATCTTTCCTAAACTCGTATATAAAAATTTCCCCGCCGTGATTCAGAACCCTGTACATTTCTTTCAAAGAGTTCAACTTATCTTCTAAACATTTAAAAGTCCCTTTTAGTATAATCAGGTCAAATTTAAAATTACCGAAGGGAAGGCTCGCGCTGTCGGCAATCATATATTTAAGCCTTAGCTCATAATAGTTCAAATAATCGGGTTCATTTCTAAACATTCTTACCGACTTGCTATCGACCTCAAATTCGGAATGGAAAACATAATTATTTTTTAATTTTTTATTAAAAACCTTATTTGCATGGTTTATCATCGTAACTGATTTATCGACGCCAAAAACATAGGAATTAGGCAAAACCTCGCTCATTCTTCTTGCAATGTAGCCGGGACCGCACCCGATATCTAAAATATTTTTAGGGATATATGAAATATTGTTTAGAATTTTATCCACAAACGGCGCGTAGTCTTCTTCCATTTTAATTTTAGTGTCGCTCGTCGCTATATAAAGTTCTTCATCCTGAGAAAAGCTGAGGCTTTTCGATAGCTTACAGCCTAACACGGCATCTTCTTGCATTCGCATCTTAAATCCTCCTCCCGTTCGCTTAACTTTTTGCTTAAATCCTCGCCTAAGAGCCCTGCGGCATCGGAACGGCACTGCCTGCAATGGTCCATTATGTTTATTCCTTCAATATCTTTGGTTATGCCTGCGACGTCTTTCCTGCTTGCGCCTTTTACGCCTGTTTTATAAAAATACGATTTTTCGGCGGGAATCATAGGCATAACGTTAAATAGATATACGCCGAGTTTTTTTACCTTATCCGAAATATCTTTTATGTGAAAATCGTTGACGCCGGGTATAAGAACAGAATTTATTTTTATGGTAAAACCTTTTTTTACAGCCTTTTCTATACCGTTTATCTGCCTGTCCAATAATAGTTTTGCGGCATCTTTTTCCGTATAAACAATACCCTTATAGTTTACATACCTGTATATTTTTTGGGCTATAGACTCATCTATCGCATTAAGCGTGACGGTTATAAAATTTACTCTTTTCTCTTTAAGTTCCTCTAAATTTTCGGCTAAATCGAGACCGTTCGTGCTCATGCATAGTATAATCTCCGGAAACTCCTTTTTAACAAGTTCAAATGTCTTCATCGTATTGCGCGGCTCCGCCAAGCTATCTCCCGGACCGGCAACTGCGGCTACGCTTATATCGTTAAAAAACCTCTTTACCTCGTATATTCTATCTACGGCATCTTCGGGCGAGAGCAGACCCGACGTTACGCCCGGTCTCGATTCATTCGGACAGTCGTAATCCCTGTGGCAGTAATTGCAGGAAATACTGCAGGATTTAGCGACGGGTAAATGAACTCTGCCGTAATGTTTCGAGGCTTCCTTATTAAAACAGGGGTGTTTTTCAATTGTATTCATATATATATAATTACCTTAAAATTAAACCGCCGCGTTTTTTCCGTCGGTAGTCCTTTCATATTCTTCCATGAAGCCGTATTCCATCATATGGTCTTCAAGATCCTGCATAGCCATAGGCTTTGGTATTACAAACATCTCGTTTTCTTCGATATTCTTTGCAAGCTGCCTATAAACATCAGCCTGGGCGCAATCCTTATCAAATTCTATAACGGTTTGCTTTTTAATTTCGGCTCTCTGGACAACATTATCCCTTGGAATAAAATATATCATCTGCGTGCCGAGTTTCTTTGCAAACGCCTCGACCATATCCTTTTCGTTGTCAACATTTCTTGAATTGCAGATAAGCCCGCCTATCCTAACCCCTCCTGAATTTGCAAACTTAAGAACTCCTTTGCATATGTTGTTGGCGGCATACAGCGCCATAAGTTCTCCGGAGCAAACTATATATATCTCTTTTGCATAGGCTTCTCTTATAGGCATCGCAAACCCGCCGCAGACGACGTCGCCAAGAACATCGTAAAAGACGTAATCCAGTTCCCTTTCGTAAGAACCTAACTGTTCGAGAGTAGTAATGGAAGTGATAATGCCTCTACCCGCACATCCAACGCCGGGCTCCGGTCCGCCCGATTCGACGCATCTTACTCCGCCGAACCCGATTTTAAAAACATCTTCTTCCGTAACGTTTTCCTGCCCTACTTCTTTAACCGAATTTAATACCGTTTCCTGACTTTTCCCGCCTAAAAGCAGTCTCGTTGAATCTGCCTTGGGATCGCATCCTACAAGCATTATTTTATTTCCGCGTTCCGCAAGAGCCGCTAAAGTATTTTGGGTCGTCGTAGATTTTCCGATTCCGCCTTTTC
>JAKAOK010000032.1 GCA_021812245.1 bacterium
GAACACAGAGTAAAAGAAATTTCCTCATCTTGAATCAAATTTCTGCCGCCGCAGCACTGCACTTCGTTTCCGTAAAAAACGGTTTCCGCCCCTATCGCTTCCAAAAAATCATGCATAAAACGGGGTCTTTCGGAATTGTCCATCTGCGGCTTTTTATCCGTAAAAGTGTACATCGACGGTCTTGAATAAAGACAGCCGTAATAAGGCGCAACCTTGAGACCCGTTAATGGTTTAACGGTATTTCTTTTTACCTCGTCCACGCCTTTCTCATTATATAAAAATTCTAAAATGTGCCTTGCTTCACCGTCAGGGGTATATTCTTCTCCGAATTCGCCTGCTTCTTTAAATATCGCATTAACGGTTTCAAGTTCGTTTTGATTTTCCCTGACCCTCGCAATCGACCTTCTGAATTCATGGTAGCAAACCGAACATGCCATAACTAAATTTTTTGAGCCGAGCCTGTTTTTGGCAAGCATCATATTTCGGAGAGGCATATACATCGACGCCGCCCCTTTGGATTTCATTTCCCCTATTCCGCAGCAATTATAATCCGGTATCTCGACAAGTTCCACGCCCATCTTTTTTGAAACTAATTTGGAACTATTGTTATATGCTCTGTCGATAGTCAATAGAGCGCATCCCGGATAGTATGCCGCCTGATTTTCGCTTAATTTATCCATCTAAACCCCCGTAATTATTCAATAAATTTCACCTTAATCCTTACTGATTTTCCGTCTTTTATGCCTCGCTGCTTTCAATGGTATTTAGATTTTTTAAATAATTTCCCATCGCTTCTTTAGAACTGTTCCAGTTATGAGGCTTCCCCAGCCTTAATATCGAAAAAGCCCTACCGTCTTTAGCCATTTTAAAAATGGCGTCTCTTTCTATTTTTCCTAACAGTTCCTTTGTTCTTCCGGTTTTTTGCATTGCGGATGTATGGAGTTTTGCCAGGTCCAGCCTTCCGTGCCCTAAAATCATATCGTCGTATATTTTTTTAACGTCTTCGTCAACTTTTAATTTGCTTTGGACTTCTTCTGGAAAATATTTTTTGATTAAAAGTCCGAGTGCTTCCATCATTTCTGCCGGATTTACCTGCTTCGGGCATCTCTGCGAACATTTATAGCATCCCACGCATCTCCATGCAACGTCTATATATTTTTTTAATTCCTTTAAGTTGCCGAGCTGCATCATATAAATAAACGCTCTCGGATTAAACCTTCTGTATAAAGGCGTCACTGTACAGCTTGCCGTGCACATTCCGCACTGCCAACACCTGTTAATCCTTGAACCGACCACGGTGTCCTTAATCTCCCTGAAAAAACTTCTGTCGAACTCTGAATCCACTCTCGAAAGAATGAAAGTATTCCATCTTCCCGAAACGTCCACGCCGTCTATGACTAAGTTTTTTTCCTCTTTAATGCTGTCGTCTTCTATCAGATGCCTTGCTATAATATGTTCGCCTTTTTCGGCAACCGGTCTTTGCTCCTGTTTTTTCAAGGCCATAAATCCCTCCAAGTTTCAATAAAAAAATTACCCTGCTTCTTCCATTCCGCGCATCTCTAACTTTTCAATTCCAAGCAGTTTTTTCATTAAAGTAAATCCTTCAGGAACGCCGATAGACAGAGATTTAGATTCCGCATATACCATTTTATAAACGTAATCCGAATACATATAGCTCAAAAGAATATCGGCTCCGTAAGGGCGTTTTAAATTAAGCCCGTTTTTACCGGACAGTTCGTACAAATAATCAATTTCGTCCTTCATTTCTCTTATGCTGAAAGGCATAATATAAGGATTCCCGTCCCACGTCCTTTTTAAAAAATCCGCCGTATAAGGCAGGCATCCCGTTCCGTTATCCTGCCTATAAACCCATGACGTCCACAAAACATTCTTCCCCGGTTCGTAAAAATGCAAAAGTTCTAAAGCTATATCTCGTTTAACTATAACGTCTTCATAGGAAAATGCTTCTAAAAAACGTCCGGTTCTAATTTCGGCGGATTTTTTAGAATCTGCCAGAAGGCCGAACGCATTATTCAGAGTTTCGACGCTTACTGTATTTAAAATCTTTTCCTTATGTCTTCTTATAGAAAAAATTAAAGACAATATTTCGTCGAATCCGTTTTTTTCTAATTTGCCGCCTGTTTGTATTATATCCGATAAAAATTCCTTTATAATTTCGGTTTTAATATCCAAAAGACCGTTAAAAAGTTCTATTTTTTCAACCGGCAGATTTTCTCTGACGATTTCGAAAAATTTTTCTTCGTATCTTTTATCTATTTTATTATTTTTTAAAATATACGGCATTTTACCTGTTTTTTACGGCATACGTATAAGCGTTCATAGCGGCGGCGGCGCCTTCGGTGATAGAATCCGAAATGGCCTTCGGTCCCGTGCATGCGCCCGCCAGAAAAATCCCCGCCTTATTTGATTTAAACGGCGACAGCGTAATATTTTCCGGCTTCAAAAACCCATGCTCGTCAAGCTCGATGCCGAGTTTGCTAGATATTTCAGGAGACTGCGGTCCGCCTTCCATGCCGGATGCCAAAACTACCATATCGAAGGGAATTTCAAACGGCCCCCTTAAGAGCGTATCTTCGCCTTTGCATACCACGGTATTATTGGGTCCGGAGGTTATCTCGGCGATTCTGCCTTTAACTATCTGGACGTCATGCTCTTCCATAGCCTGCCAGTATAAATCCTCAAAAAAGCCGTAAGTCCTTATGTCCATATAAAATATATACACTTCGCAGTCCGGAAAATGCTCTTTTAGTTCTATAGCCTGTTTTACGGAAATCGTACAGCATACTCTCGAGCAGTACTGGTTTCCGATATGTCTGTCCCTCGAACCGACGCATAATATAAAAGCAACATTTTTAGGGGGTTGCCCGTTGGACGGTCTTACGAAATTATTCTCTCCCATCATTCTTTCAAGGTCTTTTATATCTATAACGTCGTCGAACAGCTGATACGAATATTTTGCATCCCTTGCCGGATCGAAATGCTCGAAGCCTGTAGCCACGATAACAGAATCGAATGTTTTTGTTTCGCTTCCGCCCGCCGACTTTATAGTTGCGTCGAACTTTTTTCCGTTTTCTTTAAAATCTGAAACTTCGGAAGAATAATAGACTTTAATATTGCCGCCGGATTCGGTCTTTTTAATTAACTCCCCTATCACGTTATCCGCAGGCTGCATATCGGGAAACAAAAATTTATATTTGAATTTTTTCGGATTGCCGCCGATAAACGAATCTCTTTCCACCAAAGTTACGTTCACGCCTAATTCGGAAAGCATCACCGCCGCATTTAAACCCGCCGGACCTCCGCCTACCACTAAAATATTTTCCGCCATATAAAATCCTCCAGATCACATTTTATAGTTAACTTTATTTGTCATTCCTGCGTAAGCAGAAATCCAGCCATAAATCTATTTCGGATACTCATATAAGTTTATCGTCTTGCCCCCTGCTTTAAGCTCTTCCAGATAAGCGTTATATTCTTCTTCCGATTTTTTCCATTCTATCCCTATCTTTTCGCATAACGGCCTCCAATCGGTCGTGTGCCATTGAAGCTGGACTATTTTAAAAACGTCAGCGCCGCAGGCTAATGCCGCAAACATAACATCCGCCATAACCGGAACCTGTTCGGTATAGCCCATAGCTTTTCCTATCCACTGGTTTTTATCCAGCGTCGTGGTGCATCCCGTATCCTGCGTAATACAAACGTCGGAATGAGCTTCCCTGACCATCGGCCTGATTTTTCTGTCCATTACGAACGACCTCGACGCTTCCCTTTCCGTCAGTATATGTCTAAACCCGAATCCGCAGCAGTCGTACCATGTCGAATAATCCGCAACCTGCGCGCCGAGCGCAAGCGCGATGCCCGTAGAAACCGCAGTCCTTTTTCCGGCATAAATATCTTTATCGTAAATACAGTCTTCAGGAATCATTTTGTAGGTATGACAAGCCGGATGAACGGTTGCTATAATATTGCTTAAATCGTATTTTTTTAACTTCGCTATTTCAAAGCGCATAACGTGGACCCACTCGCTGTAATGCACGATATATTCGGGAATAACTAATTCCCTGCCTATTTTGTGCATTATTCTCCTGACCTCGTCCCGCAGTTCCTTATATTCGACCAGCATATTGCGCATTTCTTTATAGTCACCGAAAGTCGTAGCGCAATGAAACAGCGGAAATAAACCTAATTCGTAAGCCCTGTGCCAGTTTCTGACCGCAACGGCGGCAAGCCCGACAGGATTGGATGTGCCTGAACCGTGATAATTCCATGCGGTGCACGATGTTTGATTTCTTTCATCGACATATTCCAGACCCATCTGATTCATAAACCACAACAGCGAAACGGGATAACCGGGTATGTTTCCGCACTGTCCGCACGACTTATGGTGCCATATTTTATTAGTAGGGATTTTTTTCTTCCAGCCGAATAAAGTATTCGCCTCTATCGGCTTGTTTTCGTCTTTTATATGTATGACCTTAACCTCGCCTTTTGCCTCGAGTTCGAGAAGCTGTTCGTGAATATCTTCGAGTTTTCTCCCTGCGCTATGAATATAATCCGACTTCACGTTTGCAAGACCGAGCCTGTTGCTTATTTCTATAGCCATATTTATATCTCCTTACTATTTTATTTGTCATCCCGCGTACGCGGGATCCATAACGCTTTAAGAACTTCTAACGTCGTCCACTATATCCTGTATAATCTCATAAAGCGAAGGGTCGACGGCTTCTATTATTTTAAAAACCCCGGCCTCGTCGAATATATCGTATAGCTCTTTCATCGCTTCCGGCGCAACGTCCCACGATAAATTAGTTACCTGCAAAGTCGGCATAGGTATCGCTTTTCTTTTGGCGGCAAGGTCGGTGGCGGCATATCCGATATGCGGACCCCAGTCGGGAAAGAAATCCGGCTGAATCATATCCGGCGACAGTTGATTGCCGTAGGCGGTAAGTTTTAAAAGAACCCTGGAATAAGGCTTTAAAACCTTTTTTGCCGATTCAAAACCTCTTCTGACGGCAATTTCCCTCAATACCGCGATAATGCCTCCTGGACTGTTCAAAAACGGACAAATCATAGCGCAGGTAAAACACTGGAAACAGGCCCATATATACTCGTCCATCATTGTCCAAATAAGCTCCGGGTCTTTAGACTTCATATTTTGTAGAACTATGCGCGGGGAAAAATCGAAAAACCTGTGAGGAGGGCATCCGCCGGTACATACGCCGCAGTTTAAACAGCCCCTGACATATTCTTCATATCTGAAATCTTTTCTGGCTTCTTCGAAAATTTCCCTTTTAAATCCGGAAGGAACGATGCTCACCCCGTTTTCGTCATATTCCATAAAGCTCTCCTGCTTTATTGTTTTCGTTTATATAATTATATATAAAGCGTATCATAATAAATTGATAAGTCAACTTTTATCTTTTTAAAGCGTATCCTCGATATTTTCAACGTTTTCCATTTCCGTAGTTTTTATCCTGCCTCCTCCGCCCATCATATCAAGTTCGTATGAAGACGAAAGATGCTCGTCGGAAGCGGGAGACGCCGCGTGCAAAATCTGCAAATACTGAAGAATAGTAACGAAAAATAAGCCTCCTATCATATTGCCTATGATAGTTAAGGGAACATAGCGGTAAAGCCATGGAAGGTATGAAATATGTGAACCCGTATTAATTGCTATTAAAATCTCCGACGATGCCACGACTATATGGCTGAACGAACCAAGATATATCAAAAACCCGACCGTCCATATAATAAAGATTCTCGCAAAGGTACCGCTTGAAGCAATTAAAAGCCATGTCATAAGCGTTATGAGCCAGCCCGCAAATATAGCGCTTAAAACCATTACAAAAGGGGTTTTATTCATATAATTATTAGCGATGCCATGCATATGTTCGACTACGAACGACGGAACAATCTGATTTAACGAACCCGCTATTACAAGGGCAAAAATAAAAATTCCCGCCATGTTTCCGATTAACGTAAGCGACCATAATTTCAAAAGGTCGGCAACTTTACCTCTCTTGGCAATGACGGCGGTTACCGGAACTAAAAAATTTTCCGTAAAAAGTTCGCTTTTGCCAATCATTAAAAAAACAAAGCCGATTGGAAAAAATAGCGCGCCGAATATTTTAGAGATGTTTGCGCCTACAAACGGCGCGGTCGCTCCCGCGACATACGAAGATGCGATTATACCGAACGTAACGTTCATACCGGCGATAAGACCAGACATAGACATTTCGAGCCAGCTTCTTTGAAGTCTTGCCTGTCCGACCTCGACGGATGCCTTAAAAATTTCCGACGCCTCTTTTCCGCCCGGTTTTTCTACGCCTCTAATTGCACCGATACGAGCTTTTGTGGACTCTAAAATTTCGTTTATCCTTTTTGACAAATATAAAGAATGATGTATTTCTTCTGCAAGATTATTTTCTAAAAGCGCCCTCACTCCGGGGTCTTCGATTACTTCCAAGCCTGCCGTATAATCGTTTATCGCGTTTTCTTCGATTTTTAAATCGATTCTTAGCATATCGAGAGGGGCGGAAACCTGATGAGAAGCCTCGCTGACTCCTTTCTGCGCTTCTCTTATTTCATTAAGTCGCCTCGGCGTTCCGCCAAGCTCGGTTATTTTTTCTCTTATGTTTATAATATGTCCGCTTTCTGTTGAGGCAAAAGATTTTAACGCCTGAACAAGAATGGGGTCTTTAAGGGTTTTTGTCTGCTCGATATATAAATCTCTGCCCGCCACTTCAGCCGCAAGATATTTTTGAAGCCATGCTATCGTATCTTCGGCGGACTTAGTATTCTTCAGCTTCCCCAAACCGCTTTCGCTTTCGTCGTTTTTTAAATATAAATCCGTCATAATGATTAATTATATCTCAGTTTATTATATTAGACAACTCCCGGCCTTATCACCAAAATTGCCGCCGATAGAAACCTTTAAAACTGCTTTAAAGCGTGTGCAGAAGTCAGCATGACCGGACGGAGAAGGAGGAGCGGCGATAATTGACTAAAAAGTCATTATACTGTAAAATAAACGCTTATGGCATCTGATAATAATCAAAACGGCGGGGACAATATGGATAGTCCATCCGCAATCGGAGAAACTGCCGGAATTACACCTGCGCCACCCGCACCGCCTTCGATGAAAAGGCTTTTAATCGCAATTCTTTCTACTATTGCCCTTGCGGATTTCGGATTAGGATTAAATACCGTAGTTCTTCCGCTTTACGCAAAAAGTCTGGGCGCAAGCATAATTACTATAGGTTTAATAATAGCCTCTTTCGGTTTAGCCCGCATATTCATCAATATTCCTATAAGTATAATAAGCAAAAGACGCAATTCCCAGTATATTCATATAGGCATACTGTTTATTTTCCTCGGCGCCGTAGGATATCTCTTTTCCAAGGCATATTACCAGCTTTTTATATTCAGGTTTCTCGAAGGTTTCGGCTCCGGCATAATTAACACGTCGTCGATGATAATTCTGACAAAGCGGCTCTATAAAGAAGAAAAAAGGGCTAAAGTTTTAAGCAGATATATGATAGCGAGAAGGCTTTCAATGGGTTCGGCGCCGTTCCTCGGCGCTATAGTAGCTTACGAGTTTACCGATAAAACCGCTTTTTTACTTTACGCGGTAATAATGACCATAGGGGTAATTATAGCATTTTACAATAAGGGGTTTCTAAATAACCTCAACAATGCGGGCGGCGCTTTAAACGACGACATAAGCAATAAAAATAATCTTAAAAGTATAAAAAATATAAACGACGAGGACACTAATATTCCGAATACGAATATAACAAATATAAATACAGCACACGACAAACCGCCGCGCGGCGCACAGCCGGGTCATATGAAAAAATACTTCTCTCTTTTATATAATTTTAATTTTATTGCATTATGCTTTTTGACATTTTCGTTTTTCTTTTCGAGAATAGGTTCGAGGAGGGAGCTTACGCCGCTTGTCGGTTACAGCGTAATGAATTTAAATAAGGCGGATATAGGACTGCTCGTTTCTATATCGGCGATAATCGGCGTGGTTCTTACATATTACTCCGACAGGGTGATAAACGCCATGGGAGTTAAAAAATCCATAATTACGTCTTTTATTATAACGGCGGTCGGCGTTTTAAGCTTCATCGCGTTTCAAAACGTAATCGCTTTCGGTTTATCGATTATCTTATTAAGCGCTGGAGGAGGCTTTTCCGGTCCCGCAAGAAATCTTTACTTAATGGACAGCGTGGACAAAAGTAGATACGACGAGGCTATAGGGATTTACAGAACGCTGAGCGATTTAGGATTTGTCCTTGGACCGTTTGCGGTAGGAGCGGTGTTCGGTTATTTCAACTATATATCCGCATATGGCTTAGTCGCGTTTATAATAATTCTGGCAACCGTTTTGTTCGGCTTTTTCGCAAAATCATATAACGATGCGGCTATTGTTTCGGATTAACCTTTCGTCATTCCCGCGCCGGCCATTTTTCGCAATTCTTCGTCTTTCCTACTTTACTATCAATATCGAGCACGGCAATGCATTTATTATTCTTTCGGCGGTGCTTCCGAAGACAATTTCCCTTAAATCTTCCTTGTCCCTTCCTTTAAAACCCAGCACTAATAATTTTTTTCCGGTTTCTTCTATAAAATCGGCTATTTCCTTGTAAGGAACGCCTTTCCTTACTACTATAGCCAAATTTGATTTTTCTTTTGTAAACCTGTAATTCAGTCCGCGCATTACCGGCTCGAACTTTTCCGCCAGACTCTTTTCGTAATTTTCTATTTCATTATCATTAGAATCTTTTAGTCCTTTGATAAATTTTTCGTCGATAATATGCAAAATAGTGAATAGTTTAATTACGTCATCAGGTATTTTCATTATAAGAGGTAAGGTTTTAAGGGAAGATTCAGAAAAATCGGCAGCGAAAACAATGTCGTCGAAAAGATTTCTGCAGTTTGTTTTCCTATCGTTTTTAAAATCGCTCGAAGAATGAAACAAAACGCGCCTCATAACGAGAACCGGTTTTTCTACTTTAATTAAAATATCGTATATAGGCGAACCGTAAAAAGAAAAATATCTTTTAGGCTTGCCGCCCGCTTTTTTATCGAGAACTATAAAGTCTATATTCTCCGCTTTTGCTTCTTCGGCGATTTCCTCGGCGATGTTGCCGACCCTGATGACGTATCGGACGCCGAATCCCGATTTTTCAAGATATTTTTTAATATCTTCGAGTTTAATCTCGGCAAACTTTCTTATCTTTTCTTCGTCTTCTTTTTTATAAATGGAATAAAGGCTGTGCTGAAAAATAGAAGGGTCTATAACATGTATAAGAACGATTTCTTTTAAACCTATTTTAGAATAGTGGGCGAAACAATCGAGATTTTCGTAATAAAAATCCCCAAAATTTATTGCGTAAAGCGCTGTATTAAACATATTATATTAAAATATTCCTATAATTTTAAAAAAAGCCCCGAGTACGCCCAGAACGGATACCATTATTGCTATAGTAAACATTTTTAACGTAAAACTCCTCTGGTCCCTATCCCTAAATTACAATTTGTCGCTAAGTTTATCTATCGATGCAATTATCTGCTCGAAACGTTTGTCCACCTGTTCGAAACGTTTATCGACCTGTTCGAAACGCAGGTCAACTAAATCGAAACGCTTATCGACTTGCTCGAAACGCAGGTCAACTAAATCGAAACGCTTATCGACTTGCTCGAAACGCAGGTCAACTTGCCTGAACCTGTCGTCCACATTCGACTTAAAATCATCTATTCTTTTATATATCTGGTCGAATTTACCGCTCGTTTCGTTAAAACGCCTATCGACATCCAATTTAAAATCCCTTACCTGCTCTCTGTCGATTTCTTGATTCCGTCTTATTTCGTTAATCTGAACCTGTAAGAGATCGAACCTGCTTTCAAAATATTTTGTATTTGGAATTATCCCGGATATCATCGTCAAAATCTGCTCCGGATGAATGTCTTTATCTATGCCAATATTTTTGTTTTCTTCCATAAAATATATTCTCCCGTAAATCCTATAAATTTAATTTTAATATGTAATTATATTATAACATATTAAAATATCAAGTTTTCCGAAATTTGAATAATTTGCAGATTGCAAATTATTTTTCGGATTAGTTTTTTGCCTTTAATTATTGGGTAACTCGGTTTCGACGTAGATGCCGGTGCAGCCACCGCCGATACCGACCTCCGCCGTAACCTCCCTTTCCGTTCCGCCCGCAAACCCGTTGGAAGTGACGACGTAGAAGATAGTACCCATGCAACTATGGGTACCTCCGCCTTTCAATTTACCTTCTACGGCGCAAAAAGTCGGAGTATAATCAGAACTTTTGGGCAGATTGCCCCGTAAGTTGCCGGAAAGGTATTTATTATTATTACTTGGTGTCCCGCTCACCCCCGGCGGGGGTACTAGACTTGCCGGACACATAGAAGTATTTGGATTAGTTGAATTGAAGCCGGCAGGATAATTATTTTCCAGTTCGTAAAACGTTATCTCGATCCCCGACTTTGCGGCATATTTAGCCGCCGCGCTCGTTAAATTCGACCTCGAAGTTATATTCCCGCTTGACGTCAGATATGCGAAAATAGACCCCGCTAACCCCAGCACTATGATAATTATAATCGCAAGGATTATGGAAATGCCCTTATTGGAACTAACAAGTCCGTTTTTAAAAAATTTTATCATAAAAAAATATACCTATTGATTTAGCAAAGTGAATTTTTCTCTTCGTTTATTGGGACATTTTCGTTGTTTCTTTTATTATTTTCTTCCGCCTTTGTCCGCATATGCGCCTGCAGGATTTCGTTATTTTTTTTCTTTATTTCCATTTCGGCCAATACGCTTTCCGAATTAAGTATCAAGACTCTGCCGAACAAATCTTCCATTTCTTTTCTTTCGTTAAGAACGCCGCTTATTCCGTCTATAAAATTCTGAAAGCTGATTTTCTCCTTCCTCTGTTTTAATTCCGTTTTTCTTTTCCTGCGCGATTTTCTTCCGTCCATAATAAATTCCCTCACTCTTATTTTAAGGTTTAATTAAAATTCACAATAAAGTGCGAGTTTTTATTTATATCATAGATTCTATTACAAGATTATGAAAATTTTATTTCAATTATATTAAATTTATGTTACGTTTTTGTTAAAATTTCCGCAGAGGCAGGCGGGAGCATACAGTAATAAGTAAATAAATCGATATACTTCGATAAACTTGCGAACAAAAATATCGCCCTCATCATTACTGCGGATTTGCGACCGTTACAGATACCCCTCCGTATTGCCCATAGCCCGCCGTATTTGTTATCATAATGTTGATATTGCAATTATAGACTTTGCTGACAGAATTCTGATTGCAGGTAGATGCTGCCGGCAGTGGCGGAGGCGTAGGAGGTTTCGTACATCCGCTTAAAGTAACCGTCGCGCTAAAAACTAATACCGCTAATATTATTAGCAACCGGATGCGATATCGTCGTCCCCGTTCCATCGGTAACCTCCTCGTATAATATATTGTTATTCAAGCAAAACACGACAAGCTGCTGGTTTGTCGTTCCGCTTATATTTTGGTAAAAAGCGACTTCGTCGCAAACGGGCTGCGGAATACTCCCTCCGCAGACTTTAGCCTGTCCTGCCATATTAGCTGTAACAATCGGCAAATTCCCGCTGGTTGCCGGATTAATAGGCTTAGATAATTTGCAGTAAAACACGCGGGAAGGGCTAATAGGGGTAGCGGGCGGCTTAGCCGCATTTTCCAGATTCCTTCTGATTACCGTCATCGCATAGGACATAGAATTATTGGAGTGCAGGTATTCCTCGTTAATCAGGTAATCGTTTATCCCCCACATCACGACTTGATACAGCCCTATGGACAGGATGCCGGTAAGCAGAATAGTCATAACAAGTTCGATAAGCGTAAACCCTGCTTTTCTGTTTCTAATAATAACGTTCAAAGTCTTCATTGTTATCTTCATAAAAATTTAACAATATAATTTAGTAATTACAGTCTTCCATGGCGTCATTCCTGCGAAAGCAGGAATCCAGTCTTTGTTGTTAGCATATACTTTCATACAAATCAATCCATCCGGGGTTTTCCTTTTCAATCAACTCCAATTTCCATGCCCTCTTCCATTTTTTTATTTGCTTCTCTCTATTAATAGCAGATTCAGAAGAGTCATGTATTTCATACCAGACTAACATATGTATGCTATACTTCTTTGTGAAGCCTTCGACTACATTTTGTTTGTGTTCATAAACTCTTTTAATAATATCGGAAGTAACGCCCGTATATAAAGTGCCGTTACGTTTGCTGCTCAGTATATAGGCATAATAATTTTTCATTATTAATGCTTCTTCTGGATTCCCGCTTTCGCGGGAATGACAATATTTAGTTTTTAAAACCCGCATGTGCGGAAATGACCAATCGTTAATAATTCGCATAAACAGTCGAAAGAGTAATGTATGGATAACTTGCCGGAACAGTAGAACAATTTCCGCCGCTCGGTGAAAACCACCCCGTTTGAACTATAGTCTGGATAAAATCGGAAGTTGAATTGGGAGGTGAAGTATTCTGAATCTTCCCATTCCCAACGGTATCGTTAAAATCAACATTACTTGCCGCTATCATTGTATAAAAGCATTCGTTGTTTATAGGAGTAGCGGCCTGATTAGGCGCAAAATTGGACAGATTAGTAGGATTTGTGGAATTTGTTATCCATGGCGAAGCCCCCGACCCACCGCCATTTAGAAACGCACTGCATACCCCCGTTACCGTCCAACCGTTCCGGCAGTAATTCAGCGCGGCCATTTCCTGTTTCGCAACATTAACCGCCGTTTCTTCATTCACTACATTTACGCTCTTTGCCGAACCGGCTATGAAACTTTCGGTTATCGCGCCCATAGCCAGTCCGATTATAATTATCGTAAAGACTATTTCTATAAGACTGAATCCGTTTTTATCCACCCGACAGCCGCCTCTTGCTTAACTGTGAACTATCCCGCCCTTACGGATGGGGACTTCTCAGCAATGTTAGTTAAATTATACCGTAATTTTATATAAATGTAAAAATTTCATAACTTACACCCTAATCCCGATTTAGAAAATATTTATAAGTTCTAATACTAAATAACACTGGATTCCCGCTTTCGCGGGAATGACACCCGTTGGGTGAAATCTTAAATCCCCATATTGTCATTCCCGCGAAAGCGGTATTTCCATCCGTGTTTATCGAAGCATGTCTTTGATACGGATGGAAATGCCAGAAAATAAATTCCTAAATCGGGATTTGGGTTACATAATCCGCTTTCATTTTTTCTTAAAAGTAATATAATAATGTTTTCGATAATAAAAATATTCATTATAAAATAAACAAAATAAAATTGAATAACTTGCGCATAGATAAAGCTAAAAATGCCTTGACGGAAAATAAATCGCTCAAAGCCCTAGGAATCGTGTTCGGCGACATAGGGACAAGTCCCATATACACCGTAGCCGTTATTTTCGCCTATCTCAAAGTCACAAACTCGAACGTTCTGGGAGTCGTCTCGCTTATAATATGGACGCTCACGCTTTTGGTCACCGTCCAGTATGTCTGGTTTGCCATGGGTATAAGCGAAAGAAACGAGGGCGGAACGATAATACTTAAAAATATCATCGAAAAATATATAAAATCCGCAAGGGAAATTGCTTTTATAACCGTAATATCGTATATCGCCCTATCGCTCCTTATAGGCGATTCCGTCATTACCCCCGCTATCAGTATATTGAGCGCGGTCGAAGGCATGAGCCTGATACCCTTTTTTAAAAATATAACGACCGATACGGTTGTTTTTATTTCAATTATAATTACAGCCTTATTATTCTGGTATCAACACAAGGGAACGGAAAAAGTCGCAAATATTTTCAGCCCGGTTATGCTTTTTTGGTTTATCGCTATAGGAGCTTTCGGTTTTTTGTCACTGTCGCATATGCCGCAAATTTTCTTAAAAGTTATAAATCCATGCTATGCTTTAAGGTTCGTATTTAACGGCAATATTTCGGCAAACAGCTTAATAGCCCACGGCATCATTTCATTATTCGTCCTATCGGACGTAATTCTCTCCGCGACAGGCGGAGAAGCCCTTTATGCCGATATGGGACATATAGGCAGAAAACCCATAACCAAAGCATGGGCCTTCGTATTTATCGCCCTTATTTTAAACTATATGGGGCAGGGCGCTTTTCTGCTTACCCATAAAAACGATACTAATACCTTTTTTCAGATGCTTTATTCGCAGTCGCACATTTTTTACATACCCATTCTCATTTTAAGCATTATAGCAACGGTAATAGCGTCACAGGCGGTTATAAGCGGTATTTTCTCTATAGTTTATCAGCTTATAAACAACAGGATTATTCCTCTTTTAAAAATAAGCTACAAATCTAGCGAAATCCAATCCCAGATTTATATCAACTTTGCAAACTGGTTTTTATTTCTAAGCGTTTTAGCGGCTATACTGATATTCAGGACGTCGAATAACCTTGCAATGGCTTACGGTCTTGCCGTCAGCGGAACTATGACTTTTACAGGCATTTTAATAAACATCCATTTCTTTCATAAGAGAAGATATTTTATGCTGTTTATTTCATTAATAACGACATTTGCGGATATTATATTTTTAACGTCTAACCTGCTCTATAAAACCCTGCAGGGTGGCTATTTTGCATTGATATTTGCCACAATTCCCTTTGCCGTTATAATGATATACACAAAAGGACAGAAGAAGCTCCACAGTATATATAAAATGACCGACTTCAGTATATTTTTAAAAGAATACGAATACCGGTATAAGAACTTTTCAAAATTGACAGGAACGTCGCTTTTTTTTGCAAGCCTTTCAGACAAGGTATCCCCTTATATTATTAAAACGATGTTTAATAACAATATTATTTACGATAGGAACATTTTTGTTTCAATCGAAAGAACCGAGAAACCCTACGGAACGGACATCCTGTTTAAAAACGACGTCGCTCCCGGACTAAGCCAGTTTTCTATAAGGGCGGGTTATTCAGAGGTCGTTGACGTAGAAGCGGTATTGAGGAAATACAATATAGACGAAACCGTCATATTTTACGGATTCGAGGAAATAGTCAGCAATAATATATTCTGGAGGATATTTGCGCTGATTAAAAAACTATCGCCTTCATTCGTCCGGTTTTACAAACTTCCCGCCGAAAAAGTCAACGGAGTAATGGTAAGGGTAAAGATGTGAGACAAATGATTTTAATCTCTACCCCCCCCCCCTCCCCCGCAAACAAACAAGAACCTGCGAGAGATGGCATTTCTAAAACTTAAACGGTATTGTTACGGATAAGAGTCCCATGGTTAAATTCGGACCGTTTTTTGCATGTAATGTTTTCAATACCCTTGCGTCGGCAATTATTCTGCCGTAACGGTAAGAAACTCCGAGACCGGTCATTAATGTCTGATATCCGCTGTTTAAATAACCGTATTTTAAACTTGTGGATGCCGCTCCAAGCGGATTAGTATTAAACCAGCCGTAATTTGCGCTCTGGTTTTCGAAAACCGTTTCGTCCTGACTTTGACACCCCACCCAGTTCAAAGTCAATAAAATAGCGCATCTGTATTTTTATTTCCTGCAAAATTTTACTACCGTTGCAATTTTGACTAGTGTTTATATGGGATTAAGCGGTATC
>JAKAOK010000052.1 GCA_021812245.1 bacterium
GAAAATATACTTAAAAAAGTCAAAGTAGGAGCGCATATCGAAAAAATTGCGGAGTTTGCGGAGGAGGGAATCAGGGAAATTGTGGGAATAATAGAAAAATCTATTAAAAGCGGGGAGATTTCCTCATCCGATATATGGGACAGAAATTATATTCCGTTAACGGATACAAATCCGCAGAAATATAAAACAAAATTTACCGATTTCGTAAAGAGGCGGATTCAGCCTATAGAAGATAAATATCTTGCAATGGACCCAAGTTTCAAATATTTTCTGCTGGTTGACGAAAACGGTTATGCCGCGGCGCATAATTCGATATTCGACAAGCCGCTTACCGGCGATTACGCAAAAGATATCGCAGGCAACAGGTCTATGAGGATATTTAACGACCCGGTCGGCCTTGCGGTAGCAAGAAACACCGATAACCTTATAATTCAGACTTATCCGAGAGACACAGGCGAAGTAATAAGCGACGTCGGCGTCCCCGTTTTCATAGACGGCAGGCACTGGGGCGGGATAAGGGTAGGTTACGGCATATAATTATAAAATTAAAAATATGTAAATAAATATAAAAATTTTACCGTATTTTTGTGAATTAACTTTTAATTAATTAAGGGAGGAAATTTTATGGAAACAAAATTAGCCAATCCGGCTCCGCTCGGACTTTCGGGGTTTGCTCTTACGACGTTTTTGCTGAGCATGATTAACGTCGGGTGGTTTTCGGGCGCAAATATGCCGATGGTTCTTGCATGCGCTTTTGTTTTCGGCGGTACGGCCCAGTTCGCCGCCGGTATTATGGAAATGCCGAGAGGCAACAGTTTCGGCACGGTCGCGTTTTGCGGTTACGGGGCGTTCTGGTGGAGTTTCGCCCTGTTCGTTTTATTCTTGTCGAAAGGCGTAACCGGAGCGTTCGTAGGCTGGTATCTGTTCTTGTGGGGATTGTTTACCATGTTTATGTGGGTTGCGTCTTTGAAAAAAGTCAAGGCGCTTATGCTGATTTTTTTATTTCTTACGGCGACTTTTTATCTGCTTGCTATCGGCTTCTGGACGGGTGCGGCTATTATAACCGTCGCCGGCGGATATTTCGGGCTTATTACCGCCGTCCTTGCATTTTACCTTGCGGCGGCCGAAAGCATCAACGAATCGTGGGGAAGCACGGTTCTGCCGGTATAACTATTAATATTTTAACTAAATAGGGATTTGAGATTAATGATAACAATGATAACAATTGACATTTCACATAATGTACTGTAAAATTTACGATTATGAGCGAAAATTTACAGTATTTTAGGGCTATATACAATTTTTTGCCGTCCGAAAAAAAAAGAAAAATAGTTTTAATAACCGGCGCACGCCAGACGGGGAAGACGACTTTAGCTAAAAATAAATATAATGCACTGCGTTATATAAATTTGGATTCTCCCGAAATCAGGGACGGTATTTCGCAGATTCCGGCTTCAAACTGGTATAAAGACGTCGGTAAAGCCATACTTGACGAAGCGCAAAAAGAACCTTCGCTGTTTGAAAAAGTTAAATATGCATACGACGAAGAAAAATTAGATTTCGAGGTGCTTCTCGGTTCAAGCCAGATTCTTTTACTGAAGAAGATAAGGGAATCTCTTGCGGGAAGAATATCGCTTTACGAACTGTGGCCGTTAATGATGTCGGAGATATATTCCGGACCAGCCGCCAAAATTATTAAACAGCCTCTTTTAGACCGCATAATCGATGAAGAAGATTTTCAGAAACTGATGGAAAGTCTTCCTTCCGTTTTAATAGGAGAAGAAGACGTAAAATTAAAAGAAGCACAGGAACATTTGTCGAGATGGGGCGGAATGCCTTTCCTTTTAACTATTAATAATACATCCGAAAGGCAAAAATGGCTAAGAGATTATACTTATACGTACTTAGAAAGGGATCTTTCAGATTTGTCCAGAATAGAAGATTTAGAGCCTTTTAAGAAATTCCAAACTATATCGGCATTAAGAAACGCAAAACTTCTTAATTATTCCGAATTGGCACGAGACGCAGGTATAAGCGTGGATACGTCCAAGAGATACTTAGAGTATTTGAAAATATCGTATCAGACGATACTGCTTCAGCCTTACGGCGCGAATATAACGAGTTCCGCAGTAAAAACTCCTAAAATTTACTGGATAGACATAGGTTTGCTAAGGCAGATGACCGGATTTTGGGGCGGCGTCGTTTCCGGCGATATATTTGAAACTATGGCGGTTTCTGAGATTTACAAATGGATAAAAACAATGCAAAAACCGGTTTCTATGTATTTCTATAGAACCCGTTCAGGGTTAGAACTCGATATGCTTTTAAAAATAAACGATAGAATAATAGGGATTGAAATTAAAAACCGCAGTACCGCAGCTACTTCCGATTTAAGACCGATGAAAGCCGTTGCGGAAGGTCTCGGCAAATCATGGAGCGGAGGAATTTTGATATATAACGGCGACAGGATAGAAAAGATTGCGGAACCGCATATATGGATGATACCGTTAAGACGGCTTTTGTAACGGGCATTGCCGATTTGAATCTCGCGTCCTCTTGAATAATGCGGGCGGTTATGGGATATCTTTGAGATATAATTGCGGTTTCATCTTTTGAAAATATGATATAATCTAAAAAGAATTGATATAATTAATAACGATAAGCATATTATTAAAAAGGGTTAAAAAGAACAAATGTGTCTTGCGATTCCTTCTAAAGTTATAGAAATAAAAGACGAAGGTACCGTTATAGTCGATACTATGGGTTCTAAAAGGCTTGTTTCTACGATGCTTTTGGAAGAGCCCGCCGTTATAGGCGATTATCTGCTCATACACGTCGGCTACGCAATGCAGAAAATAGACGAAAAAGAAGCGGCCGAAAGCCTTAATTTATTCAGGGAAATAGAAAACAAAACGGTGCAGTAGAAAAATATATTGCACTGCCTAAATTTAATAAAAATTTTAATGCACGCACTCACGCATTATTCAATACATTCAACAATGGAAATATATTCCGATTTTAAAAGAAAAGACGACATAAAAAGGCTGACGTCCGTTATAGATTCCGAAGTTAAAAAAACTATTAATATAATGGAAATATGCGGCGGACATACCCATTCCATTATGAAATACGGATTACATGCCCTCCTTAAAGATAAAATAAATTTTCTTCACGGACCAGGGTGTCCCGTCTGCGTGATGCCCGTTAAAAGAATAGACGAAGCTATAGAAATTGCGGATTCGCAGGATGTTATACTTGCGGCCTACGGCGATATGATGCGTGTTCCCGGAACCGATAGCTCTCTGATAAAAGAGCGCGCAAAAGGAAAAGACGTAAGGATG
>JAKAOK010000053.1 GCA_021812245.1 bacterium
TCCGATCTAAATTCGCCTTTTATAGGAGAAAAATTTAAAGGCAAATCCTCTTTTGTGATAGCAGGCGGTAAAATCTTAAAAGAAAATTAAATAAAAATATTAATTAAATATGAATAATACTTTCAAAAAAGAAAGAGCGATATTGATGTTTGAAAACGGGGATTTTTACGAAGGATTTTACGAAGGGAAGCCTCTGGAATCCGGCGGCGAAGCCGTCTTTAATACCGCTATGAACGGTTATCAGGAATTGATTACCGACCCGTCTTATAATGGACAGGTCGTAGTTATGACCTATCCTATGATAGGCAATTACGGAATAAACGAGTTTGATTTTGAGTCCAATAAGGTATGGGTTTCAGGTTTAGTAACAAAGAATTACGTTAATCATTATTCGCATTACAGTGCCGTTAAAAGTTTATCGGAATTCATAAATTCATACGGTTATCCCGTTATATCGGGAATAGATACGAGGCATTTGACTATTTCTATAAGAGACGGAGGGCAGTCTAACTTATATATAGCTCCAAAAGAAGCTGGCATCGATTATATTAAAAAGAAATTAAGTTCTTTGCCCAAAATGGAGGGTTTAAATTTAGTTTCAAACGTTTCATGCAAAAAGGTTTACGAAAATAAAACGGACTTTCCGGAATTCAGGGTTACGATTATCGATTACGGAGTTAAACTTAATACGATAAGATGTTTAAACGATATAAAAGCCGACGTTACCGTCGTACCCCACAATTTTTCTAAAAAAGATATATTAGATACCAAGCCTGACGGAATTCTTCTGTCAAACGGCCCGGGCGATCCGCAAGCTATGTCCGAAGAAGCTGAAACTATTAAAGGCCTGCTGGGCGAAAAGCCTATTTTTGGAATATGCCTCGGACATCAGCTTTTATCGAGGTCTTTAGGTTTTAAAACTTATAAGTTAAAATTTGGACATCACGGAATAAATCAGCCCGTTAAAAATTTAAAAAACGGCAAGGTAGAAATTACTTCCCAGAATCATGGTTTTTGCGTAGATTTTCAAGGTAAATCAGCCGATAAGGATACTGTTTTGACGCATATAAATTTGAACGACAATACTGTCGAAGGCATTAAGAACGAAAAATTAAAGGCGTTTTCCGTTCAATATCATCCGGAAAGTTCTCCCGGTCCGAGAGATTCGCGGTATCTGTTTTCCGAATTTAAAGCGATATGTTTAAGATAAGAGGCGGTTTTAATTTGTTTAAGCCTTCGTATCTTAATATTTCTAACGCCGATTTTATCGCAAAAATAGATGCGCTTTACGATTTAGCCGAAAATTGCCGATTATGTCCGAGACGGTGCGGAGCAAAAAGGTTAAAAGGCGAAAAAGGTTTGTGCGGCGGAGAAGACAAACTTAAAATAGCAAGCATAAATCTTCATTTTGGAGAAGAACCGCCTATATCGGGGAAAACCGGTTCCGGTACGGTGTTTTTTAGCGGTTGTCCGTTAAAATGCAAATTTTGCCAGAATTATCCTATAAGCAGATACGGCGCAGGAGTATATTATGATGCGTATGAATTTGCGGAAAAAATGGTTAAGTTGCAGGAAAAAGGCGCTAATAATATTAATCTTGTAACGTCTGCCCATTATATGCCTTTTGTCGCCGAATCGATTTTTTTGGCTAAAAAAATCGGGCTTAATATACCGATAGTTTATAACAGTTCCGGCTATGAAGACGAAAGACTATTATATTTGCTGGCTAATTTAATAGATATATATCTTCCGGACATTAAATATTCCAATGACGGATATGCTTTAAAATATTCAGGAATATCTAATTATGTAGAAGTAAACAGAAAGGCTTTAAAAATAATGTATGAACAGGTTAAAGAGTTAAGAATAAATAAAAAAAACGGTATTGCGGTATCGGGACTTCTGATAAGACATCTTGTTTTGCCGAATGGAATAAGCGGTTACGAGGATTCTTTTAAATTTATAGCCGAAAAGCTTAGTATGGATGTTCCCGTAAGTATTATGAGTCAGTATTTTCCGGCTTATAAAGCCAAGTATGACGATAATATATCGATGCCGATTACTAACGGGGAATATTCGGCTGCGATAAAATCGTTAATTAGCAATAATTTGACGGGCTTTTTTCAAAACGATAAATATTAATTATATAAAATAAAACTTAAAAAAATAATTATATGCCTAAAAGAACGGATATTAAAAGAATTTTAATAATAGGTTCGGGACCCATAGTAATAGGGCAGGCCGCCGAGTTTGACTATTCAGGTACGCAGGGCGCTAAAGCTCTTACCGAGGAGGGATACGAAGTAATATTGGTAAATTCGAATCCTGCGACCATAATGACCGACCCCGACAACGCCTACAAAACTTATATAGAACCGCTAACTAAGGATTTTGTCGAAAAAATTATAGAGAAAGAAAGACCCGACAGTATATTGCCTACGCTTGGAGGACAGACTGCGCTCAATATAACCCTGGAACTTTTTGATGCCGGAGTCATACAAAAATACGGATTAAATATTCTGGGCGCAAACATAGACGCTATCAAAAAAGCGGAAGACAGGGAATATTTTAAGAAAAGCATGGAAAAAATCGGAGTGCCTGTTTTACAGGGCGGTTTTGCCAGGAATATGGACGAAGCATATGAAGTTCAGAAAACTATAGGATTTCCCGTAATTATAAGACCTTCTTTTACTCTCGGCGGAAGCGGCGGCGGAATAGCCTATAACATATATGAGTTTGGGGAGATAGCCGCAAACGGTTTGAATTTGAGCCCTATAAGCGAAATATTGATAGAAAAATCCGCAATAGGATTTAAGGAAGTAGAGCTTGAAGTAATGACCGATAAAAATAAAAATACAATTATAATATGCTCTATAGAAAATCTTGACCCTATGGGAATTCATACAGGCGATTCTATAACTATTGCTCCGGTTCAAACTTTAAGCGACGGAGACCTTCAAAAAATCAGGGATTATTCTATAAAGATAATGAGCGAAATAGGCGTAGAAACCGGAGGATCAAATATTCAGTTTGCTTTAGACCCTGACTCCGAAGACGTTTACGTCATAGAAATGAATCCAAGGGTATCGAGAAGCTCAAGCCTTGCCTCTAAAGCCACAGGTTTTGCTATAGCAAAAATTGCGGCAAAACTTGCAGTAGGATATACGTTAGACGAAATTACCAACGATATAACTAAAAAAACGCTTGCGTGTTTTGAGCCTTCAATAGACTATGTAGTAACTAAAATACCGCGTTTTACTTTTGAAAAATTTCCTCAAACCGA
>JAKAOK010000054.1 GCA_021812245.1 bacterium
GCCTTCTTTTCCCGGAATAGTCGCTCCGTAATCTATCGTTTTTCCTATGCTTCCCCAAAAAAGAAGCATAAAAGCCCCTGCCGCCGCTCCGAGAAACTGCGCTATGACATAGCCTATAGCCATAGTTCTTTTAATTTTACCTTTCATCCAGAATGAAAACGTAACGACCGGATTAATATGAGCGCCGCTCCATTTACCCACCGGCGAGAACGTTATAAGCATACCGGTGCCGCCGAACAAAAATCCCGTTAGCGCCCTTCTAATCCCCGGACTTGGAATTAAAGAAACTATCGGACTTCCCTTGCCGAAATCTAGGATTACGAAAGATACGCCGATGCCTATAAGAAGAGCTGTTCCAATAAATTCAGAAAGATACAATCTCCATATTTTCATATTAATTTCTAATTGATTATGAATAATATATTTAACGTTTTATATTTAAAATCATAGATAAACCGTATCCTGCATCTGCGTATATCCTGTTTTCAAAAAAAGTAAAATATAATCCCTTAGATGACGGGTAATTAAAAAATTGTGCTTCACGTGGTTATGCCCGTTTTCTCCAAGCTGTTTGGCATATGAGGGATTTTGTAAAACCTGTTTTACATATAAAGCGGTTCCTTCTATAGTTCTGGATAAAAGTCCTGAATATTTGTGCGTAATTTGAAGCGGTATGCCTCCGACCGCAGAAGCTATAACGGGTTTAGATTTCCATAAACCTTCGGAAACGGTAAGTCCAAAACCTTCTTTTATGGATTTTTGCAATACTACTGTTGACGCCCTCTGAAGAGCGTTTATTTCGATATTGCTGACCGGCGGAAGATTTAAAACGAATATATCTTTGTCTCCGCCCGCCTTTTCGATAACTTCATTATAGACTTCCGTCGCTTCAGGATCGTCTGCAGCCGCTCCGCCCGCAAGAATGAGCTGGCAATCGACGTATTTTTTAACAAGCCTGTAAACGTCGATAACCCCTAACGGGTCTTTTAGCCTGTCGAATCTGGACACCTGCGTAATAATATTTCTTTCTGGGTCTATTTTAAATCTCGATAATACTTCGTTTATAGTTTCAACAGGCAAATCTTTATTTTTATCGGAAAGAGGGTCTATCGACGGCGAAATTAATATCTGGGGTATTTTAAGCTTTTTTGCAAACAGCGGGGACGAAAACACTGAATAATCGTATTTTTCTATAAATTTTTTTAAAAAATTAAAAGTCTTCGGATTAGCCGAACTCAAATCTATGTGGCATCTCCATATAAATTTTTTTTCTTTAAAACCGTTTTTATCTTTTGCCTTTATTAATCCGATAGGCTGTGGGTCATGTATGAATATAATATCGCCGAGCAGATTGATTTCCTTTAAGTTTTCTTCCGTAACATCAAGAAAATGCTTAAAATCATCATCCGATATATTTTCTTCAACGCCGTGAAGGGAATTATGAATTTTTTTAGTTATTTCAAAAAACTTTTCTCCGCCTTTTATAAAATCCCATCTGGCATCTACGCCGACTTCCTTCAGGAGAGGCACCATTCTGGAAAGAATTTCGGCGACGCCGCCGCCGACCGGAGTGGAATTTATATTTTGAATAATTTTACCGCTTAAATAAGAACCTAATTTTTCGATTTCTTCTATCGTTTCTTTGCCAACAATATCAGCGTAATCCTTTATAGACCTCATTTTATATCCTTTTTTATTATTATTACGGTTATTTAATTTAAATTATTTAGCTATTTTTAAAAATATTTTTCCGTATAATTTATTATTTGTTCCTTTAGTCTGTCCATAGTTACGGAATAAGGGTCGAGTTTCTGAATTTTACCGGCTAAATCAGAGAGTTTAAGTTCGTCCTTAATCCATATCGAAAAATCGTCGAGTCCCGAACCCAATCTGAAATGGGATTCGAAAAAATGATAATATACCGAAAAAATAGTGATATTTTTTAAAATATCGTGAAACTCCCTGAGAGTATATGCCTCTTTCCCGGTAGACATTACGAAAGTAACCGCTTTCATAAAATTAAACCTTTCGTTCATTTCGACGCGTCTGGTTTTTGAATCTTTAGATATAAAAGCCGTTAATTTTTTTATCAGTTCCAGTTTATAATCGTTCATAGTATTATAATTAAACATATCTATACTCGATATTTCTTCTCCCAGCAATTTTTCGCCAAGCGTGTGGATAATCCAGTGGGCAAAGTCGTTTGGAGCATCGGGTACAACGTAATGGTGCTGTATAAGATAATGATGCGTATGGTAATAAATGATGGAATCGTCCGACTTTTTTATGCCGTCTAAAAGTTCTTTTAAATTTAAGGCATAAATTCCGGTAAGCTGAGGCAAAGTTAATCTAGTATAAAATTTAAAAGGATATTTAGCTATCGTTTCCATTTTTATTTCTCCTTTTTATTCTTAAAACAAAAGATAAGATTAAATCCCTTACCGGGTCCTCATAAATTTGCGGCGTATAAACTTCGACGGCGACAAAATAACTTGTCAGAGAAACATCAGCGACTCTAATAACCGGTGGCGGATTTTTTTCTATTAAACCGCCTATAATTTTAGAATCGTCCGCCGGGATATTGCTATAATCCCCGGCTAACGTTAAATAGTCATAAAGTTCCTTTCTGAAACTATCTAAATAGGTTTCTTTGTCAAGTTCGAACCTTACTCTGACTAATCTTCTTTTTGTATTGTCGTAATTCGTTATTAAAGCCTGCATTAAAATATTATTGGGCGCTCTCATAGTAAAACCGCTGTCCTCGATGATAGTCGTAAAAAGCATATTTATATCTTTTATGACGCCGGTATATCCCGGCTTGGCGGTTTCATGCTGATAAGTGGACATTAATAAACCGTACTGCCATGTGACTATAGTTATTCTATCGCCTATCTTAAAAGGTTTCCCGAACAATATTATAAAACCGGCAAGCAGGTTGGATAAAAAAGACTGGGCGGCAATTCCGAATATCACGCCAATAAAAGTAGCGCCTAGAAGGATATTCGATATATCGATGCCAAGCGTGGTAAAAATAAACAGAACGAGAATAAAATATCCGGTAAAACTTAATAAAAACCTTAGAAATCCCGCCTTATCTTCAGAAATATACCCGCTAAGTATTTTAGACGAGCTTTTTTGAATTATTTTTATCGCTAAAATCCCGAAAATCGCGATAAATATTGCTTCGATAATGGAAAAATAACCTTTTGGAAGTATGCTTTTAGAAA
>JAKAOK010000055.1 GCA_021812245.1 bacterium
TTACGAATTTTATAATAGGCTGCTCCGAAGACGACCTCTGCAGTTCGGATATATCTACTTCCTCATTGGTTTCCTCGATAGCGATTGAGTTGAGATAATCTTTGTTTTCGGTAAGAATGCTGGATGCGTTATAATATTTCGATAATGCCGCGGCGATTTCGTTTTCGGACGCAACGACTATTTCGATATTCAAACCCGTTAAGAATTTTATGTCGTCCAGCGCCTCGACTCTTGTAGGGTCGGATACGGCAAGGTACATCGTGTTGCCCTGTCTTTTAAAAGGGACCACTTGAAGTTTGACCGCCAAATCCGGCGGTATCAGTTTTATTATGCTTTCAGGAATCTCTCCTTCAAGCAGATTAACGGTTGCTGCGCCGAACTCTTTAGAAAGAAAAGAAACCAGATCCGAATCCTTAATAAAACCGAGTTCCGTAAGTTGTCTTCCTATGCTCCCGCCGACCCGCTTCTGTTCTTTAAGCGCCGATTCCAACTCTGCGGAGGTTATTATGCCGTTTTTTACTAGAATTTCTCCGAGTTTGACGTCTTTGAGCCTTTCGCCCCTAGCTATTCCCAGTCTTGTTCTCTCTTGTATAAGCAAGGCGCTAGATATGTCGTCTTTTTTTGCAATGCCGCGCTTTAATAAAATATCGCCTAATTTTTCGTTACTAAAATTAACCGGCGACAGGTGGTCGTTATTCATGCGAATCCCTTATAATAGCTTTTTATAAAATTAAATATGCAAAAATATTGCCTATTTAATTTTATCATAAAATTAGAAATTTTTAAAATATAACGTTTAAAACTTCTTTGATAATATTAAAATCGGCTCTTTTACCCGTCCAGATATAAAAACTTTCTACTGCCTGAAATAAGAGCATAGACAGTCCGTTTGCGCGTTTCAGCGACTTTTCCTCGAGAACGTTTAAAAAGCCTGAATATTTTGAAGAATAAGAAATATCGAACAAAAAAAAGCCGCGCCTGAATTTTTTTAAACCCGCAAATAAATTATTAATCAACCTGCCGCTTTCTGCAGACGGCGTTACGGTATTAACTATAATATCCCATTTCCCCGATAAAATACTTTCTAACGCCGCGCCTGAATTAAAACCGTAAGATTCAATTCCGGCATTCGATTTTAGGGACTCTTTCCATAAACAGGCTTCTTTTTTAAGTTTATCTGCATTGTCCGCACTGCGGTTAATTATTAAAATATCTTTGGCTCCATCTTTTATCAAGGCATAAAGTACCGCTCTGGAAGCGCCTCCAGCTCCAATAATAATAACGCTCCTGCCGTTTAAATTTTCTTTAAATTCATAATTTACCGCTTTAATAAATCCTGTTATGTCCGTATTGTATCCGCGGTAACTGCCGTCTTCCTCCAGATTTGCCGTATTAACGGCTCCGACGGTTTCAGCTTCTTCGCTTAAAGAATCGATATATTTCAAAACTTCGGTTTTATAAGGCTGAGTAATATTTGCGCCTTTCATGCCGAGAGCCTTAAATCCGTTAAATGCGGCGGCAAACTTTTCCGGAGGAACGTCGAACATGCCGTAGCATAAGTTTGTTTCGAGGAGTTTATTGAGAAAGCCGTGTATCGTAGGGGAAAGAGAATATTTTATATTATAACCGAAAATGCCGGTTAAATGAGGCGGAGCAAAAAGTCGGGCATCCTTTTGTTCTTTCATATTAAACGCCCATAAGCAATTGTTTTAACAGGTAATCTATTTTTGCCGCTTTTTTATCGTCGATAAACATATAGACGTATCTTTCTATATCCTGAATCGCTTTCGTTAAAGACTGCCTGTCTCCTTTGCTCAAAATATTAAAATCGACGGGCACTTTATCCGCTTTATTCCCAAGCTGTTCCTTTAATATTTTTTTAACCGAATTGACCAAATCCGCGCCCTTGGACGGTTCGCTATGCGGAGGGTCGAGTTTGATATAGCCGCTTTGCAATAAATTATAAAGCGTTTTCAATACGAAGAAATCGTTTTCTACCGTTAAGGAAAGAATCTGGTTCACGTTTCTTTTGCCGTCCACCAGCGCAAGAATGTTCCATACCAAAGGAGTAAGGGAAAGCGGCCTTAGATTTCCGCCCTTGTTTGTGATTACCGCAGGAATATAATTTTTTGACGGAATAACTTTAGTTATTACCGCCAGTTCGTCGCGCTTTTTTTTGCAGTCCGCCAGAATAGGCGATAAATTTATGGGAGTTGCAAAATCAATAATCTCCGGCAGAGGTTTTTCGTCGAAAGCAAATTCCCCGTTCGTCAAAAAAAGTATATAATTTAAAGTTTCCGATATATAGCTGGATGTGAATTCATGCTCCTTAGATTTAGATACAGCTCCCGATTTAAAGAAATATATATCGAAGCCTGCGGTAGTTTTATAATACGTCCGGTATTTTTCAAGCATCTGCAGATAATCCTGCTTGCTCATGTCGAGTAGTTTAAGTACTAATTTTTCGAGAATATTATTGTCGGAAATAGAAAGGAAATATAACATTCCGTCTTTAATGAAAAGTTTTGCCGCGAAATTTTCGAATCGCAGGTTTAACACTCCCTCTTTCTTTAAAATTTCTAAGAATTTTAATACGTCGAAAAGTTCTAAATTTGTGATATTTCCTTTTATGTCCATGATAACTGCCTTATTTTTATTATTTTATTATTTGTGGACTTCTAATTTCATGATTAAGTGAAATATAAACCTGTTAACCATGCCTACGAATACCGACCCGAAAAATAAAACCGCGCCTGTAAGAAAATAAGATAAATTTATATTATTAAGGGATGAAATAAAGAAAAACGCGCCTGTTTCCGCCAAAAGAAAAAAACATAAACACCCACATAATGTTAAGCCATCTGCCGACGAATCCGCCGGGTATCCTTTTTTTTAGGAAAGCCGCTATAATCATATTCATAAACATTATTAATGCGCCCGGAACGACTAACAGATAAAAAATACCTTTAAACGTAAAAATAAAATTTATGTACGGCGACATCGTTCGCTTCTCCGTTTTTCTTATTTAAAAAATTAATATTAATTTAATAATACAAAATAGAAATATTTTTTTCAATATATTTTTTATTTAAGGTTGATATTGATAATTTTCTCCGTTTATTTTATAATTATTTTATGGACGCGAAAGAAAAAAATATAAACGATTTGACATTCGAGGAAGCCCTAAAAAAATTGGAAGAAAATGTTTTAAGCC
>JAKAOK010000056.1 GCA_021812245.1 bacterium
GGCGTCCGGGCTTTCCGGCAGGCTTCAGGCGTCGTTAGAAGAAAGTTTCGGCTGCGGCATAGGGGTCTGCCTCGGATGCGTAATAAAGACGAAAACAAAGACTGATTTTGAATATAAAAGAGTATGTAAAGACGGTCCGGTTTTTTACGCGGACGAGATTTTAATTTCAGAAAAAAAGCCGGAGGCGCTCGAAAAAAGCGGTATAAAAAGCGCCGGAAAAAACATCGAACCCGACCTTTCCGTGAAACTCGGAAATTTGTTTTTGGATTATCCCATTATGCCGGCTTCCGGCACTTTCGGATACGGCGAGGAATTTTTTGAAATTATCGATTATAATTATTTCGGGGCGCTGGTTACCAAAGGAATATCGCTTAAGCCTTCAAAAGGAAACGAAATGCCGAGGATATGCGAAACTTCCTGCGGTATGATTAATTCCATAGGGCTTCAGAATGTAGGGTTCGAGAAATTCAGGGACGAAAAAATGCCTTTCCTGAGAAATTTTAAAAAACCCGTAATAGTAAATTTTTTCGGAAGCAATATCGATGAATATGCCGAACTGGCGGAAAAACTTGCAAACGTGGAAGGTATAGGCGCGCTCGAAGCGAATATATCGTGTCCCAACATAAAAGAAGGCGGCAGGTCTTTCGGTTCCGACCCTGAAGTCGTATATGAATTGGTTTCGTCGGTAAAGGAAAGAATAGGGGACGGACTGCCTTTAATCGTGAAACTCACCCCTATGGTAAGCGACATATCTTTAATCGCCGAAGTCTGCGAAAAGGCGGGAGCCGATATTATTTCGCTGATAAACACTATTCCGGCGGCGCGTATCGACATAAAGACTAAAAAATTTAAGTTAAGCAGGGGCTACGGCGGGTTGTCAGGCGCCGCGGTCAAGCCGGTCGCGATAAAGCTCGTAAGCGACGTTTATAATGCCGTGAGGATTCCGATTATAGGAATGGGGGGAATAAGCTCATGGGAAGACGCGGCGGAGTTTTTTCTCGCAGGAGCGACCGCCGTCGCGGTAGGAACTTATTCTTTCGTAGAGCCGAATATTATAGAAAATATTGCAAACGGATTAAAAGGCTATTTAACGCAGAACGGTTTCGATAATATTTATAAAATTATAGGATTGGCTCATAATGATAACAATTGATTTGCTGGCGGCATTATCTATTTTATCGTTTGCGGCTCTTGCCGCCGTTGCGGTATTTTTCGTCAGATACGCGGGCAGGCAAAAGAAATTAACGGCGGAGATAATCGATAGAAGCCTGTCTGAAAAAGATGGACTTACAAAGGAAATTATCGTATTCAAGGAAGAAGTCAAGGCTTTAAACGGCAGGCTCGAGGCGGCAGGCGGCGCGCTGGAAACCGCAAACGCTTTAACGGAAAAACTGAGGGAAGAAAATAAAAATTTATTCGCTAAAGTTTCCGAGTTAACGGCGGACAATAACAATCTTAGCGAAAAAATAAAAAGTCTGGCCGCCGATTATGAAGCCAAGCTGGAACGGCAAAAAAAGGAATTTCTGGATTTTAAAGAAGTATTTGAAAACCTGTCAACCAAAATACTCGAAGAAAAAAGCGAAAAGTTTTTAGAAATTAATAAAAACAGCATTAGCGGCATACTCAACCCTCTCTCCGAAAAGATTCTGGAGTTTCAAAAGAAAGTAGAGGAAACTTACGATAAAGAATCCAAGCAGAGATTTTCCCTTCAAAACGAAATAAAAAAGCTCGTAGAAACGCAGGATACGATGAAGCAGACCACCGAGAACCTGACGACGGCGCTGAAAGGCACCGGAAAGGTTCAGGGCGACTGGGGAGAAATGATACTGGAACAGCTGCTGGAATATTCCGAATTAATCGAAGGAATTCAGTATGAAATCCAGAAAACGGTAAAGACGACCAACGAAATGGACGAGAAAATAAATTTAAGGCCCGACGTTATCGTCCATCTTCCTAAAGGCAGAGATTTAATCATCGATTCAAAAGTGTCTTTAACGGATTACGAAAGATATATGAGCCTGAGTTCGGCGGGCGGCGGTGCGGGGGCAGGCGGAATAACCGCAGGCGGGTCAGGCGATAATTCCGGCGGCATTGCCGATGCCGGCGCGGATGCCGATAAATTCCTTAAATCCCATATCCTGTCTATCAAAAGGCATATAAACGAATTAAACGATAAAAAATATTTAAATTTATCCGGTTCAAAGAGCATAGATTCCGTTATTATGTTCATACCGGTCGAGTTTGCCTATACCGTGGCGGTAAATTACGACAGGGAGCTTTTAACTTACGCATATAGCAAAAACGTCATTATAGCGACTCCGTCGATTGTTATGCTTATCTTGAAAATCGTTTACAGCCTCTGGGTGCAGGAAAAAAGTCGGGAGAAAGCCGCCGAAGTTATGGAGCTTGCCGGAGGCTTATACGATAAATTCTGCTCTTTTGCAAAAAGCATGGAAGATATAGGCGCTTCGATAGATAAAACTGCCGCGGCATACGATAACGCCAAAAAACTTCTCGTTTCGGGAAAAGGCAATATAATGTCGAGATTTGAAAAAATAAGACTGCTCGGCGCAAAAACATCCAAGACTTTAGACGCCGGCAAGTTCGACCGCGAAGACGAGGGCGGAGACGGGATTAATGAAATAAATATGGAATAAATAAATCTGCTCCATTATATACCTTATGCAAGATGACCTATGACAATTTTTGTAAATTAGTGACAATTTTTGTCATGCCCGCCAAATATAATAAAATCAGATAATCATAAACAATTAATTAATAATTTTAATTTTAGTTGACAATTTTTGTTAAATAACATATTTTTATATAGAATATTAATTTATTAGGATTTTATATAAACGGCGGTAAAATAGGCATATTACATAGTTTTTAATAGTTTTTTATGTTACGGCACAAAATATGCTTCTATTAATTTAAGAACAAAAATAATTATCTTTTGGGATAATTAATTGGATTAACATATTAACTTTTTAAGGAGACAACACAAATGAACATTAACAGATTAAAGGGAAAGAAGGGTTTTACCCTTATCGAGCTTTTAATCGTCATCGCCATTATCGGCATATTGGCGGCGATAGCGATTCCGACGTATTTAAGCTACGTCAATAGGGCAGCCTAATTTCCTACCTTTTTATTTAGTAAAATCAACAACTTATAAATCTTCAACTTTTCCCTTTTCCTCAAACTGTGA
>JAKAOK010000057.1 GCA_021812245.1 bacterium
CTCCTAATGCCACGCTGTAATGTCCCCGCTCGCCGGTAAGGAGAGGCCATAACCGTCCCCTGCCGGTACCGTCAAAAGGTCTGCCGTCTTTATGCTCGCCGTAACCGTCTCCGTTGTATCTATGCCAACAAGGACCAGACGGCGTTTCCATTTTAAGCATTGTATCTATAACCTTTACCGTATCGACTATCCTCTTATCGTCCGCTCTCCTTAACCCAAAACGAACTAAAGCAAGGGCATCCGCACAAACTACTGAAGATATATGAGGATAACAGGATGCGGGCGGACGGTTTTTAATGCATATAACATCGTCGCCTTCTTCAAAATCGGGCGGGGTAACCCTGACGTAAAAACCTTCTACGCCCGCTTTATCGGCAAGTTCTCCTCCTTTTACGTAAAGCCAGCGGTCTATGCATGAATACCATGAATCCGCCGTATCCATTAAATATGTGACATAATCGGATTCGCCGGCTAATTCCGCAAGTTCGGCTCCGATTATAAGGGCGGAAATTTCTGCCGCAATAGTATATGGAGTATAACCGCCGTTTTCTTCCCACCTATCCTGCTGCGTAACGGGACCGTTCTTTACGATATAGGCAAGGGCTTTTTTTACCATGGGCCAAAAACGGTTAATATCGCTTTCTAAAATAGCTGTTTCCCTGCGGGCAAGGTCTAAAAGCAAAACAGGCAGGGCTGTTTCATCCATTTGAATACCGTTCCAGTATGGAAAACCGTCAATCCACATATTTTGGGGCCAATGACCGTCAGATTCCTGCGTCGATTCAAAATATATAAGCATATTCATAACTTCCGATTTAATATTTGCGGCGATAAGCCCGCCTGCGGACTGAACCATATCGCGGGGCCAAATAAGATGATAGCCTCCGAGGTCGCCGTCTCCTTTTGAAAAACCCCACGGCACGGCAAGACTGGCAAGAACCGCCCCCGGAATATATTTAGACCGGTGAATCAATATTACCATTGCGCTTATAGAAAAAAGCTCATGTTTTTCGGCATAAAAAACAGGTTTTTGTTTTTGCCAGAATTCCCGCCACTCGCCGGAATAGGATTCGAGAATTTTATCAAAACCCTCGTTTATAGAGGCTATCGATTGAAGCGCCGCTTCGGAAGGATTTCGTCCGAATCCAAGCGCCAAAACGAAAGTGCCGTCTTGAAGAATTATTTCTCCCGTTAGCGCAACATTGCCGTTTTCAGCCCTTTTATAAATAGATGTTAGTTTTCCGTTTTTGATTAAATCCTGCCAGCTGTCGGAAAACCCGACAAATCCAACCGAACAATCGTTAAAACCGCCGTTATTCATAAGACATAAGGAAGTGTTGCGGCGTGAAGCAAAAAGTCCCGTTTTTCCTTTAAATTCATCTAACCATGCAGTATTGCCTGCGCCGTGATTGCCTATATGCGATGCGGTGATTGCATAGAGCCTGTAATTGCCTGGTTTTAACGGAGTAAATTTTCCCCTTATCAGAACTACCGACCTTTTAGGGTCGGCGATAATATCCTTTTCGATGCGATAATATCCTTTTTCGCAGACGCTCTCAATGTGATATGCCGGTATCCCCGTATAAATAAGGGAAGGGGAATGTTTAGCATGCCTTTTTTCTTCCGAAAAAAAACCGTCGTCCGCCGTTACCACAAAACCAAGGTCGCGGATTGCCGCCTCGTCTTCTCTCGGCGAATAGACTTCATTCAGAATACCGTGAGACATTGTGAACCAGACCGAACTTCCGTTAAAAGCCGTTCCTACGCCGCTTTTATTGGCTCCCGTCCACCTGCCCGGTATTCCTGGCCATCCTGGAGCAAAAGATTCATTATCCATTTTGTTTACACCCTTTAAAATATTGCGTTGAATCAAATAATGCTTAAACGCAAAATTTATTTTAATTAAATTCAGTATATTGATTTATATTTTATTATTAAAATCAGTGTTAACCGCCATGCGTGAAATTAGAATAATCAATCATTGCGCCGTCGGCAAATATAGTACTGCCGGTAATGTACGAGGCTAAATCGGATACCAAGAATGTTGCAACATCGGCAATTTCATCCGGCTGACCCATTCTGCCAAGCGAAATTTTATTAAGAAGGTCTTTTAGTGTCGAAGGATTATCCCATACGCTTTTGTTGATATCGGTTTGAATCGCCCCGGGTGCAAGAGACAGCACCCTGATACCGGACGAACCCAATTCCTGCGCCATAGTTTTCGTTAGCATAGAAAGACCAGCTTTTGCAGCCGCATATCCGCTGTAACCGCTCCATGGAATTATTTCGTGAACGGATGTCATATTTAATATAACGCCTTTTTTCTGGTTTATCATATGCTGTAAAACTTCTCTGGCGCAGTAAAAAGGACCGAATAAATTTATTTTAATTACTTTTTCCCATTCAGATATATCGGATTCGTATATAAGGGAATGTTTTCCGTCAATCCCCGCGTTATTCACTAAAATATCAACTCCGCCCCACTTTCTAACAAAAGTATCGACCATATTTTTAACTTGGCCGCTGTCTGAAACGTCTGCTTGAATGGTGATAACGTCAGCTCCTAAGGTTTTTATTTCCGAAGCGATTTTTTCCGCCGCATCGGGGTGGGAATGAAAATTTAATCCGATTTTTGCTCCGGCGGCGCCGAATTTTTTAGCAATCGATTCACCCAAACCGGAACTGGCACCTGTAATTAACGCCCTTTTGCCTTTTAAATTTATATCCATAGCCCTTATTACCCCCTTTTTTTTACAGAAAAAGGTATCTGACACCTTTTTCCTTTTACAGAAAAAGGTGTCTGACACCTTTTTCCTTTTATTTAATATTATCAGTTTAAAATATAAAAAATTAAATATGAAAAACTTTAAACGGGTCGTGTTCAAAATGATACACTTTAGCTACTTCTATTTCGAGCATTTTCAGCCATTTTACCTGAATAGATACTGCTATAAAAGCGCCGAGTAATGGACCTATCCAGTAAACCCACCAACCGCTCCATATGCCCGATGCTAAAGACGGTCCAAAACTTCGAGCCGGATTAGTGCTGGTTCCTGAAATAGGAGCTTCAAAATAAACCATAACTGCATAAAGGAATGGGAATAAAACCGGAGTAAAAGGCCTCAAGCGTTTATAGC
>JAKAOK010000058.1 GCA_021812245.1 bacterium
AAAGTTATGTTAAAAATTACCGTGAAAAGCATGCCTATTAATACGGGGAATATTTTAATTTTACTTATGCTATATTCTTTAGACATTTCCGTCCTTCCGAATTAAACCAATTAACTATTATTTATTATTTATTATTTATCCAGAATAATATCGCTAAAATGCTCCTTTAATTCTTTAGACCTTGCTTCGGTTACCCTTTTATATCGTTTGCCCCCGTCTTTCCAGTCGGCTTCGACCCCGTATGCGGCTTTAACAAATCCGACCGCCCTTACGGCATCGGCAAGAGCCTCTTTATCATTCGTGCCGTAAATCTTAACCGGGTTACCTATAGCAACCGTATGGGGAGGAACAAGAAAACCCTCCGGAATGACGGTATTGGCATGGACGAAGGCCGAAACGGCGACTGCGGCTCCTGAGCCGATAATAGAACCGTGTAAAATTGTAGCCCCGGTTGCGATGAACGAATTCGGTTCGATGACGCATCCCAAAAGCGTTGTATGCGGTCCTACATTGACATTATTTCCGATTATAACGGGATGATTTTTATCCGGTAAGGCGGTAGCCCTGATAACGGCATTTTCTAAAATTATAACGCATTCGCCTATTTTTATGTGCGAACCCTCTGAATCTAATACCGCCCCGTACATTATGCGGGAGTCTTTTCCTATGCCAACCTTTCCGCAAACTACCGCTGTAGGGGCGACAAAGACGGAATGGTCTATTTGAGGTTCAAAACCCCGGTGCCTGATTATCATTATTTAGATGTCTCCTTATTTTATCTTTAACGGTTAAATTAAAAACTTAACCTTGCGGTTCTGCCGAAAGCTTTTGCTATTTTCTGTATAGTATCTATTCCTATATTGACGTTTCCGTTTTCGATTCTCGAAATTACGGCTTGAGTAGTTCCGATTCTTTTTGCAAGTTCCGCCTGCGATATTTTGTTTTCTTCACGCAGGGCTATAAGTTTTTGAACAAACTGATACCTTAGTTCAAGCTTGTCCCATTCTTTTTTAAATTCTTCATTTTCTAATTGTTTATTTAAATACTTGGTAAAATCGTCCATTTTTAATAACCTCGAAATTTAGTTTTTATTTATAATTTTCATTCTATTTTCAGCAATCTTAATTGCCTAGTCTGGAGTTTTGTTTGTTTTTTTAACAAAACCGTGCAATAAAATAAAAGTTTTTTCTTTACTAATCTTCGACCGGCGACCTGTTATTATGTTTGAAAAAATATATTTGCCAATCTTTACCGTTCATTATAATGTTATATCTTATAAGATATAAAAATCAAGGAAATATTTATCTTTTCATCCATAAATCTAATTTATTTCTTCTTCGGCGCTTATGCTTTTAGGTTCACTGTTTCCGACATCGCGCATGCTCTTTACCGCCGTTATTCTCAAAGCCTTGCGCCGATAGATGTTATTCAAAAAATGCGCCTATTATTTCGGATACTTTCGTTGCAGGATAAACTTTAAAGTCGGTTCTATGCTGTATTTCGTTTCCGCCGTAAAAGACGGCGCCGCCGTAAAAGACGGCGCCGCCGTATGGCGCGGATAAAGCTTTATCTATTCGAAGGAATTTTTTTAAATTTTTAAAATAATCTTCCGATACGGTTGCTCCGGATTTAATTTCGATAGGGAAAATGTTTCTTCCCGCTTCATAAATTAAATCTATTTCTAATCCTTTGCTATCCCTGTAAAAATATAAATTACTTTTTTTGCCTTTATTAAATCTATATTTTAAAACTTCTATTATTATTAAATTTTCAAATAAATTGCCCCTTAAAGGGTCCCTGAATACCTGTTTTTCATTTTCGATACCCAGCAGGTAAGATGCAAGACCGACATCGTAAAAATATAATTTTGGGGATTTTATCAATCTTTTAGAAAAATTATTAAACCATGGAGGCAATAGAAATATTATATAGCTTGCTTCCAGTATTGATATCCATGACCTTGCGGTAGTGTGGGATATTCCCGTATCGTTCGCCAAACTTTGAAGATTTAATAGCTGCCCTATTCTTCCTGCGCATAGTTTTAAGAATTTCTCGAAAAGATTCAGGTCTTTAATTAAAATTAACTGCCTTATATCCCTTTCTACATACGTTACGATATAATCTCCGATGGCTTGATGCGGCTCTATATTCGTATCGTAAATTCTTGGATAAAAACCGTTGTAAATAAGTTTATCGATTGAAGATACGTCGAAAGCGTCTTTTATCTCGGCAATACTGAGCGGGAGAAGTTTAAGCAAGGCGGTTCTTCCGGCAAGGGATTGAGAAATATTATTTAAAACCTCGAATTGTTGGCTTCCGGTTATAATAAATCTCCCCGGTTCCTTATTTTCATCGACAATAGGCTGAATATAAGAAAGCAGGTCCGGCGCCCGCTGTATTTCGTCCAAGATAGCATTGTCGTATTGGTCCAAAAAACCTCTGGGGTCTGAAACGGCAAACTGTCTTATATCCGGGGTTTCAAGATTTACGTATTTCTTATCCGAAAAAATATGCTTTATTAAGGTTGTCTTCCCGCTTTGTCTCGGTCCCGTAATAGTAACAACGGGATACTGATTTGCAAGTTTTATTAAAATATTTTCAATGTCTCTTCTTATCATATATTTAGAATATATCACAAGTAGAACATTTTGCAAGTTATACTTTCAAAATTCATCAGACTTCCATATTTCCGTGCCCGCACAACCTGCGGTTAAACTATGCGCCTTCTTTCCCGCTGATTTCATTTATCTTTATTTTAATAATAGTTGTTCTTCTCTAAGGATTTCTTCGAGTATTTTATAGTCGTTAATAATCATGTTTATAGTTTATAAAAAAACAAATTTAAGATAAGGATATTTTTTACGGTTTAGGCTCTATTACCGTTATCTCTTTTACTTCGTCCGTAGCTCCCGTGCATATTACGAGAGCTGTGGTTTCGATATTGACCAAAGCGGCATGAGGATGACCTTCGGGATTTAATACGTAATCTCCGGGGAAAAATCTCCGCTCTCCGTTCCTATAACAATGTCCGCCTTCAAGTATATAAACGTGTTCGTCGGAACGGG
>JAKAOK010000009.1 GCA_021812245.1 bacterium
GTATCGACGAGGTTTTCGACGTAGAACTGCTTCAGATGCGGTTTTTCTTTTGCATAGCTTACGCAGTCGTATCTTACGTTATCTAACGAAACAAGCAGGACTTTGGAACCGCCGCTATCTTGCATATTCATGTTGTATTCATATGTTTTTAAAATGTACCGATTATAATATAATATTGAAAAATTATATCATAATCGGATTATTAATAAAAGTTTGCGGAAATTATTTTAAAAATATATTATTTGTATTATAATAATAAAAATTTATAAATTTATTTAATAAACATTATAAAGACTAAAATATGGATATAGCTTCTATTATAGGTTTTATTCTGGGCATAGGCGGAATAATATTCGGAAATTTTCTGCAGGGGTCTAATTTAATGCAGTTGATAGACCCCATAGGCTTCGTAATAGTTATAGTAGGAACAGCCGGAGCGACTATCGCAGGGAACAGGATGGAAAACATCAAAAAAGCTCTTTTATCCTTTAAAGACGTAATTTTATCCGAAAAAGTAGATTTTGAAAATACTATATCCGACTTGCTTAATTATGCCACAAAAGCAAGAAAAAACGGGGTTCTTGCATTGGAATCAGAAATAGAAGCCTCTTCCGACGATTTTATAAAAAAAGCGCTGCAATTAGTCGTTGACGGAATAGATCCTCAAATAGTTATGGAAATTATGGAAACGGAATTATCCAATATAGAAGAATTTGGAGAAGAAAGCGTTAAGATTTATGAACAGGCGGGCGGGTATTCCCCTACCTTGGGTATCATAGGCGCGGTGCTTGGACTTATCCACGTTATGCAGCATTTAAACGAGCCGAACAGGCTCGGAGCCGGAATAGCGGTCGCATTTACCGCAACGCTTTACGGCCTTGCGTTTGCAAATGCCGTTTTATTCCCTATATCCAGCAAACTTAAGATGAACCTGAAAGTAAAAGTTTTAAGATACGAGCTTATCCTTATGGGAATAAGAAGCATTCAGAACGGCGAAAATCCAAGGCTTATAGAAGAAAAGCTAAAATCCTTTCTAAGCGAACAAGAGAAAGAAATGTACGAAATAAAAAATCGGGAGAAAGAAAAATGAGAAAGAAAAAAAAATGCCCGGAACATAGCAATTCGGAAAGATGGATGATAAGCTACGGCGACTTTTTAACGACCCTTCTGTCGTTTTTCATAGTAATGTTTGCGATATCCAAAGTCAATAACGTCCGGCTCAAAGAGCTTGCCGTATCTATCCAGCAGGCGTTCGGGGCAAATAAGTTTATTACGGTTTCAACTTCTAAACCCAATATAGCTTCGTCCCCTAAATTAATCGTAGCGAAAGTCGCTCCTTCGAAGTTCAAAATTTCAAAATCCAACAAAAAACTAATAAAGGAAGAAACCCATGAATCCGCAGTTTTTTCAGGCATCGAATCTAAAATAAAATCTTTTACGGCGGGAAACAGCGCCTATAAATCTTCGCTCAGGGTGTATAAATCGACGCGGGGGCTTGTTATATCTTTAAAGGGTTCCAGTTTTTTCGGTTCCGGCAGTGCAGGCATAATCGAAAAATATCATCCGCTCTTAAAACATATAGCCTCGGAACTCCTTAAAGTCAAGAATAACATTGCCGTAGAAGGCTATACCGATTCTACGCCGATACGCACGGCTAAATACCCGAACAACTGGATGCTTTCCACTGCCAGGGCCGTCAGCGTTCTGAGGTTTTTTATAAAAAGCGTGAATTTCCCTCCCGCAAGGCTTTCCGCTTCCGGATACGGAAAATACAAGCCTATCGCAAGCAACGGCACGGCGGCGGGCAGGGCATTGAACAGAAGGGTGAACATCGTAGTTCTTTCTACGTTCCTGAATAACGAACTGCCGAAATCCTAAGAGGTTAAATCTTAAGAGGCGGATTTTTTAATCTGCCGTCTTTGCTGTTCTAAGGTAAACTTAATTATTTCATCCCTGTCGTATTCATTTATTGCGGTAAATATACAGGCGGTAGATACCGTCGAGGGCTTAAATTCGTCTTCTGAAATCCTTACGACCTGAGCTAAAGCCTTTATTATAAATTGAGGAACGGTCGGAAACAGCATAGTAATTTTTATAATGCTCCCCCGCTTTAATCCATTATCCTCGCCTGACCACATAATTCCAGACCCGCTGATAGATACTTGTTTTTCTTTAATGCCTGAAAAAATAGACGCTTCCGGATTAAGAATCGAAAGAATAACGTCTAATTTGCTGTTTACGGCTATAAGAAGTTTCTCTATTTTGGGATTAACCGGAACGTCCGAATCCGTTTCGACGGCAGTTTGATAAATTTTTGGAGCCGCTATGCCGTACATTCCGTAAACGGATGTAGTAAGAGAAGGTCTGGCAATATAGCCGTCTTTGGTTTTAAGAAATTCTTCGATGGAGATTTCTTCGTAAACAAACTGAATAACGGCATTCATCCTTAAAAATTCCCTGCCCCCCCTTTCTTCTGACGGAGCGCCGGCAATTTGAGTCTTTAAAGCAATATTCTTAAAATTTTTAACGACGCTTTTTAACAGCGGCTTATATAAGAAAGTTTTAGAAAATCCTGAACTTATTAAAGTAATATCGCCGGAGTTTTTAATTAAAGATACGTCTGCGTCTATATCGTAGTTTTCTCCGTTAAATTCGAGTGTTTGCCTGCCGGTAAAAGACGAGTAAAGAATGATATATAAAGAACCGTCTTCTATTTTATTAATATAGCCTTTGAAATTTTTTTGCGGCGTTTCTAAAATTATTTCCTGATTTTTATAAAAATGGTTATCCAAATTATCCATAATATAATACGCCCCTCTATTGGACGGACTTAAGTCCGTCCCCATTCAATTAACTAACTGCCGTAAGCCTTAACGGCAGCGGAAAGGTTTCTCAGCATAGAAATTTTACCGGCAGCATCTTCTTTTCTTTCGGTTAAAATATTTATAATAGTTTTGTCGGATTCCAATATTTTAATCAATTTTTCTTTAAGTTCTGCCGCAAACTCCGCTCCGCCCGCTTCCGCTTTAGAGAAAAGAGATGTCAAAAAAACTTTTCTATCGAATATGCATCCGATATTAACAGGATTTTCTCTTTTTTCTAAAAGAATAAGCAGTAAATATTTATTTATAATAAGAATTTTATCGGCAATTTTAAATTTTAATCCGATTGACGGGGACAGATTTAAATCTGTCCCCGTTTTTATTACATTATAATTTTTCATATCGATTAGATTTATTGTTTTATTTTTTTACTATTATAATTTTATAATATGATATAATATAAATCAACTTTTAAAGATATTTAAGCGATAATCATAATTTATATGAAAAAAGTAACGGCGGAAAACCTTAAACCAGGCGATATATTAGCTAAAGATATAATATCCGGTAAAGGAATTACGGTCCTTAAGAAAAGGACGGTCCTTACTGATAAATTCATAGGAAATATTAAAAAAATAAACGCGGATTCGACCGGGGCGACGGATAATTATATATTCATAGAAGGAACGGGTGATACCCCGGCGGAAGACGATATGAAAAATAAAGGAAAAATGGAAAAAGAATTGTCCTTGCTGGAAAAAAGATTTCAACGCTCCGAAAAAGATGAATTTATGACGGAAATTAAAGAGATAATAAAAAACGTTATAATTAAAAATTACGGCGGAAGTCTATAATAAAATGAAAAGAATCGACACCTTAGACGAGTTAATCGCTACCGTAAAAAAAACGGATAACATACCTACCCTGCCTAAAGTGTTATCTAAAATTTCGGAAGAAATAGATAACGACAATTTCTCCATAAAAAATATCGGCGAATTAATGTCTCACGACGTAAGCCTTTCGGCAAGAATATTGAGAATAGTGAATTCCCCTTTTTACGGATTTCCTCAGAGAATATACAGTATAAATCATGCTATAGTGCTGTTGGGGTCGAATGTTTTAAAAAGCATAATAATTTCTACGTCGGTTTTTACCGCAATGAAAGAAACTATGGCAGGACTGTCGGAACACAGCCTTTTCTGCGCCTTCACGGCCAAGCATATCGCGGAGAACCTTAGAACAAAAAAGATAAATAATATAGACTCCGATATAATGTTCTCCGCAGGATTACTGCACGACATAGGAAAAATTATTATAGCCACCACTTTTAAGGATGATTTTAAAAAAATTATAGAAATTGCGGATAAAAGCGAAAAACCTTTGGCATATATCGAACATGACGTTCTCAATATATCACACGACTATTTGGGCTATATGCTTATAAAAGAATGGAACCTGCCACCCTCTATTTATCTGCCGATAAAATATCATCACGACGTTAATCTTGCGGACGACTTTAAAGCCGAATCGGCAATATTAAATCTTGCCGATTTCTTAACAAGGGCATTAGGTATCGGTTTTTCAGGAGCCGCATATTTAGAAAAAATAAACAGGTATGCCTTAAGCATACTTGATATCGATATTGATTTCATAAAATCCGTAATAGAAGAAATATATTCCTATAAAGACGAACTTTACATATTCGATTGATCAAACCTCTTAAGCATTTATAAAATATTAATTTTCGGTTAGATATGGATAAAGATAAAGACAATAATAATAAACCCAAAATTTTTATCGTATCCGATAAAAACTATAAATATAAGAATGTTTTTAAAGAAAAATTAGAAAGATACGATTTTAAAATATTCGATTCGTTTAATCAAGCGTATTATTCCGTGTATGCTTCGCCTCCGCAGTTAATTATTATAACAATGAACTCAATTTCCGAAAAAGGCCGCGGCGGAAAGGGCCGCGGAGCGCATAAGAAAGAGATTAAAATGATTAACGATATGCAGCTGGATAATATGCTGAGCAATATTCCTATTCTTTTTATGCTTCCTGACGATTTCGATTTTAACGGCATAAAAGACGAAAAATATTTTTTGAAAAATTATATTAAGGAGCCTCTTAATTCATACGAACTGAGATATAAAATAGAAAGTATTATACATGCTTCTAAATCTGCATTAGACGCAAACCCCCTGACAAAACTTCCGGGTAATTCTTCTATAATGGAATCGATTAAAGATAAACTCGACAACGACGTTAATTTTTCTTTTGCATATATCGATATAGACAATTTCAAGTCATATAACGACAAATACGGCTTTTTAAGGGGAGATGAAGTTATTATGATGACATCGAGGCTTATCGCAACCACAGTTTACGACATATCTAAAACAAGGTGCAGAGGTATCGAGAAATACGTATTCATCGGACATATCGGAGGAGACGATTTTGTCGTAATGTCTCATCCCGGCGACATAATAGACATTTCAAATACCGTAATCTGCAATTTCGATAAAATTATACTGTCGTTTTATGATAACACCGACAAACAAAGGGGATACATCGAATCATACGACAGGCAAAAAAAAATGCAAAAATTTCCGGTGATGAGTCTGTCTATCGCTGTTATCGAAGACGTAAATAAAAAAATTTCACACTATGGACAGATAAGCGAAATAGTCTCAGGGTTAAAATCAATAGCTAAAGAAAAACCAGGTTCAAACGTAATCGTGGACAGAAGGCAAAGCGATTAATTTGGTTTTATTATCGGCAGTTTTTGCTTCACGGAATATAAGTCGTTGTTTAAAACGGTCTGGACGGCTTTGCGGCTCTTGACGTTTATGATTACCGGGGCTTTTAAATTAACCGTAGATGAATATAAATCCTTAAATACCGTAACGATAACGAATAATATTACGTCGGTTTTATCCTTAAGACTTAACAGTTCTTTTTCCTCTTCCGTAACGGCGGCGGCATAATCTTTAAAAAAATGGTTAGGGTCGGCAATAATAAAGCACAATCTTTCATCTTCTAAACTCTGTAATATAAAAAACGGCAGATTTTTTTCTTTATCGATATTTAAGATACAATATTTTTTCAACGAGTCGAATCCCAATATAGGTTTAACGAATTCTATAATTTTTGTTTTTTCGACCGCTACCCCTTCGGGGTAATAAATACTCCTCACTAAAATTTCATTTTCGGCGTTGATCTTGTCCACTTATAAAACCTCTTGATTGTTTTTATACTTTTTTATTTTTATCGATATATGCGCTGCCGCCCAAATCGTTTAACCCCGACAGATCGGATATATCGGATAGATTAATAGCGGAAGCGCTTATATTTTCCGCCTTAATCATATCGTAAAGCTCCTTTCTGAGAATGCCTACTTCTTTTGGAGCTTCTATGCCTATTTTTACCGTATTACCGGCTACGGATATAATTTCGATACTTATATTGTCGCCGATTTTAATGCTTTCGCCGATTTTTCTCGCGAGAATTAACATGATAAAGTTATTTAAGATACTGAAGAAGCATCGGGGTCAGCGACGTAATGTTGGAAGAGGCTTCAAGCGTAGCCTGATAAGAATCCTGGGCCTGCGTGAGGCTGGTCATAGCCTGCGCCACATTCACGTCCTGCGTCTGGTTTAAAAGCTGAGAGATATTGGATAATACGGTCTGGTAACTCGTCTGCTGTTCGTTAAGCCTTTGAACGACCGTTCCGACGGTTGCCTGAGCGGCGGTCATAGTATCTAATCCGTTCTGTATCCCTTGAATTATAGCAGTAGAATTCTGCTGATAAACGTTACTATTAAGTTCCGACTGAAATAGCGAAAGAACGGAAATAAGTCCGGAAGGAACTTTTGCAGAGGATGATGGAGTGGTAGGTGGCTTTGGATCGTTTCCAAATATCGCATCTGCGGTAAGCGACGGCGTTACCGTTTCGTTCTGGGTTATCTGGTAATTCTGGTTAGTATCTGTTCCGGCGTAAGTATAAACGCTATAAGAAACGGATGAAGATACGGGTATTCCTTTTAAACCGGTAATTTTATAATTTGCGGCGGTATATGCCGATGGAGCATTCAGATTGTTCCCCGTAAAAATATTTTGTCCGTTATAAGAAGTATCCGCCGACTGCGTAAGTTCGTTGATAATCTGCCCTACCTGCTGGGCCGCCGCCTGATTGTTGGCGGAGGTATTGGTTCCGTTTGCCATTTCGACGGCAAGGGTGCTTGCCTGATTTACTACCGTCATCGCGTTGCTTATAGTGGACGAGGCTAAAGAACCTACGCTGTTCGCAATGCTTACGTTAGAGTTATACTGCGTAACGAGCGCAGTGCTGTTTTTATACGAAAGAACGTTGACCATGCCCGCCGGATTATCCTGCGGATAGTTAATTTGCAAGCCGCTCGAAATCTGGTCCTGAAGATTGTAAATATTGGTCGATTGGTTCAGCAGTTCGTTACTAATGTTGTTGTACATCATATTGTCGGTTATCTGTATCATTTTGAATACCTCGATTTTTGCCTTGCTCTATAATCTACACACAAAACATTATTATTGAAGAAAAAGGGGTCAGATTAATTTTCCGCAATGCTTTGTTAAATTATTCAACCGGCAGGTAAAAGCGGAAAAAAATCTGACCCCTTTTTCTTCCGCTTTTACCTGCGCTCATATTTATTACGGAACGGTGCTTAAAAGCGCCGTCATAATCGTTTCGACCGAACTTGTTATTTTTGCCGCCGCCTGATACGAATTCTGGTAATTGACGAGATTCGTCATCTGCTGGTTCATATTGACGCCAACGGAAGACGACAATTGATTCTGCAGGTTCGTCAAAACGGAAGTCGAATTTGTATAATTGGTATTTGCGCTCTGCGACTGCGTCCCGATATTTGAAACTATATTTGAATAAAAATCGGAAATAGTAGAACTCGTTCCGTTAATATACACATTGTTATTTTGAAGCGCCCCGAGCGCAAGCGCGTTTTCGTTGTTGCCGCTAAGACCGGCGGAAGTCATATTTGGAGTGGTCGTCATAGGCGTCAAATAATTACTGTTAAGGTTTGAGCCGTTGCTGACGGATGAAGAATTGGACGGACTCAAAACGTTTGCCGTAAAGGAATCGTTTACCTGCGGCGTTCCGGTAAGGGTAACGTGAAAATTTTCTGCCTGTGTGCCATTGCTACCACTAAAAGCCTGATTACCAAAAAAAATAGAATATTCCGATTGACCGGACGAATTTGTCGTTATAGGTATATTACTTATTGTTTGAGTTAAATTTGTCGTATTGTTTGTAATGGTAAAATCGCCAGTTCCTGTTATTACAGTTCCCGTATATTTTATAGTGTATTGCCCGCCTTCGTTGCTGTTTGCTCCAGTAACATCCGTCGGATTAATCACCGAGCCGGCGCTTATCGTAGCATTGCCGGTATTTGTGGGATTAACCGCTGTTGAAACGGCGGATGCCGCCGCTACCTGAGAAGTCGTAAGATTAGGATTAACCGCCATAGTAAAAGCGGGATTAGTCGTATTCTGCTGAACGGTAAATGTATCGCCGTTTGCCGGATATACAGGAGACCCAGAAATTGCGGTGGTCAAAGTCGGAGTTATATTAACGGAAACTCCATCAAAGCCAATAGTATATACGCTCTGTCCATAATTATTAATTGTCGAGGAAGTGGTAATACTAGAACTATTTAAAGTTTTTCCGGTAGAATTGTTAGTAACTGTAAAAGTACCAGATGAATTTGTATATTCTATTGTATATTTATCCCCCGTCAAATCTGCGGGATTCGTTACCATGCCGGTCGAAATAGTCGCATCCTTAGTACTTGAACTTGCTGCCGTCGTCAAATTCGGTTTAAAAAAATAGTTTCCGGTAGAGCCGTCTAAACCGTAGCCATTGTATTGCAAAGAATTAACGTTGTCGGTAACCGCTGCCGCCAGCGAATTAATCTGGCTTATATAAGACGGCGCCGCAGTCTGTTCGATATTTACGTATGCGCCGAGGCTGCCTCCGGTAACCTGACTCGTTATAGACTGGGCAGAGCCGTCCGGTCCCGTCCACATAACGTCTAAATTTGCCGCGTTAGAGGGGTCAACCTGCGTAGAAAGATTAAAAGACGAATCGCTCGATACTAAAGGCACGTTACCGACAGATATATTTGTTTTTCCGTTATTATTAGTATAGTATGAAATATTGACAAGTTTGGAAAGGCTGTTTATGGCCTGCATCTGCTGGTCCTGCAGTTCGTTGGCGTTGCTTCCCGCATTAAGCGCGTAAGTAATTTGCTGGTTAAGACCGGCAATTTGGGACGTAAGGCTGTTAACCTGCGGAATAACCCCATTAATAGAAGTATTGGTAGAAGATACCGTATTCATTATTGTAGTATAAGCGTTATTTATGGACCCCGTAAGCGACTGGGCGTCGGACAATAAAGCCGTTCTCTGGGAAGTATTCGATGGATTATTTGCCACGTTCTGAAAGTCGTTGAAAAACTGCGATATCTGCGAGCTGAAACCTGAGCCGCTCTGGTCGTTAAACAGGTTTTGAATCTGGTCTAAACCTTGATAAAGCGTGGTATAGTAGCTATTCTGCATAGTTTCGTTGTTGACCTCCGACTGCACAAAGTCATTCGTCGTCCTTTGTATCTGGTTTACGTTGACGCCCGTGCCGTATGTATAAGGAGCGCCCACGACCGCCGGAGCTTCGGTTTCTATCGGATTTTCGCTGTTATAGAAAGGGGTATTGACGTTGGCGACGTTCTGGGAAACGGTGTTCATTGCCGCCGTATTGGCGTTCATAGCCGAATCGGCGATATCTAATATATTATTTATAGTAAGCATTTATACCCTTACCCCCGACTTCATTAAAACGTTTTTTAAGGGAAAAAAATTTGAATTGTTTCCGCCCGCCCTATCGTAAATGGAGCTTTTGTTAAAAGAATCGGTAATAAACGAAATCGTCAATTGATTATAATATATGTTTTTTTTGACTAAACTTGAAAATGCGCCGTTTAATTCAGCTATTTCCAATATTTCCGTTTTGAGCAGCTCTTTTATTTTTTCGCAATAATCATCAAGGGCGCCGTCTTTGCCTCCGTCCCCGCCATCAGCGGTTATTGCCCACAACTCCTTTACTTTTTCAGTTATTTCTTTTAAAACTATTCTTTTATTATCGAATACGTCTATATTTTTTAAAGGATTAAAATTAGTCCTCAATATTAAATAAGACTCGTTAAGCTCTTTTTTTAACCTTCTGACGATACTTAACAAGTCTTCAAGTTTTTTTTTGTTTGCGTCCGTATTTTCCATAATATACCTGTCGGCTTTTAAATTATTCCTACTCGCCGGTAATGTTTAAACCGTTAATCAGCCCTTCGGCAATTTTTGAAACATCGGCGTAATTTCCCGATGCTATTTTTTGATTAATATCGTTAATCTTAGAAGGAGGAGCGGACTGGGCATTGTCTATAGCGCTTTTTAAACTGCCTATGAAACTTGCGCCTTCCGATATGCTCACCTTATCGGAACCTGCCGCCTGTCCGGATTCCGGACCGTTTACCTCTTTTTTCCTGCCGTTATTGTTTTGCGGTATTTCGCCGATAACGGACGACGTAATTCCCGAAATTTCGATTGCCATAATTTTTACCTTCTTTTAAAATATAAGATAGCAGATAAAAAATTTTATCTGCCGTTATATAGCAATCGACATTTTTAAACTATAACTTTAATATCCCTCCATATCGTTAAATTATCTTTATTTCCGCCGATAAAGCCCCTGCCGCCTTAATAGATTCAAGTATCGAAATTATACTGGAGGTCGAAGCTCCAACGGCATTTAACGCTTTTACGAGTTGAGCCACCGTCAGTCCGTTTTTCAAATAAAATGCGTTGGGAACTCTTTTCTTGTTAATCTTAAGCATTATGTTTCTGTTGGATATAGCGACCGGATTTATTTTTATATTTCCGCCCATTACTACCGTCCCCGAACGCTCGTTAATGACTATAATCGCTTTTGAATGGGTTTTAACGTCTATAGCGTCTATGACCGATATAAACTGGGCGACGTTCCCCTTGTAAGAAGCCGGAACGGCGACGGATACGCTTGTAGAATTGAGGGGTTTTGCGGTTCCTTTGGCTATTTTTGCGTTTATAGCCTCGGCAATCCTCGACGAGTCGGTAAAACTGGGATTTTTAAGAATCAGACGGACTGCGCTAAACGTATTTAAGCCTATAGAAACGCCTTTTTCTACGACTCCTCCGTTATCCACGATGCCGGATGTCTGAAAATTTTGCGCTACCGGAATATACCCGGGGAGAGGCATAACGTTTTCGGATGCGACGCTGCCGCCGGTAGATACGCTGCCCTGACCGAGCGCGTAAACAATTCCGTCAGGTCCTTTCAGGGGAGTCATTAATAAAACTCCGCCCTGCAAACTTTCCGCGTTTCCGATAGAGCTGACGGTAACGTTTATCCTTTCGCCGGGAACGGCAAAAGGAGGAAGTTCGGCCGTGACCATAACGGCGGCGGTATCCCTGATTTCGTATAAAGAAGCCTCGTTGGTGTTAATCCCTAATTTTGACAGCATCGTAACTATGCTCTGCTGCGTAACGTTAACCCCCCACTGGTCGCCCGTACCGTCAAGACCGGTAACGAGACCGTAGCCGACTATCGGGTTGCTCATCGCCCCGTAAATAGAAGTGATATCCCCTATGGTAGCGGCGGCGGAAAAATCTGCCGCAACAGCCGTCATAAACAAACCGAACAGAAATATTAACGCCGGTAAAATTATTTTTTTCTTCATTATTTTCCTCATACTTAGAACGGCCAGATATCCTGCATAATTTTATACAGCCAGTTCGGGCTTTGCGAACTGTTGACGTAACCTCTGCCGTTTATCCATATTCTTTCGTCCGATATTTGGCTCGACAGAATAGTATTCCCCGGAGATATGTCGATTGGTCTGGCTATCCCTTTAATCAATAAATATCTGGTTTCCCCGTTAACCGAAATTTCCCTTTCTCCCTTAAGTTCGACGTTGCCGTTGGGATAAACTTTGACTACCTGAGCCTGAATGACCGAAGAAATCTGGCCGCTTTCGGCCACCCCGCCCCCGCCGTTAAAAGTTTCGACGTTCGACCCGTTATAACCGGTAGGTTTTGCCGAAGAAAGAGAACCGAAAGCAATACTGCCCAAACCGGACGAATTGTGCGAAAGCGCCGTCGCCGACGAATCGTTGACCTGAGTCTGGTCGTTCACTATAATCGTAACCGTATCATTCAGCTTAAAAGCGACATTATCGGTATAAAGGTTTGTTCCTGTTCCGGTGCCCGTCCATAACGAGCCGAGCGGCGGCTTACCCTGCGTTCCTCCGTTCTTTGCCGTGGGCTTAACATACGTCGGAGGAATCATAGATTTAGGCGGTTGAACGCCGCATCCCGTTAAGATAAGCGGCAATAATAACGCCGAAGCTAAAATATATTTTAATTTCATATTATCTGTTTTACATTTTTTATATTTCATATATATAACTTTTACCTGACCGCAACTACTTTATCTGATTTTACGATACAGGCAAGAACCGCCCCCGATTCGATATTTTTAACCCTGATTATAGAATTTAAAGCGCCTGCCTGAAGCGCCATTCCTTTTGTTTTTAAAATTAATCCGGAGCTTTTATAAACAATATTTACGGCATCGCCGAAATTTATTATTCTTTTTCTCTCCGTATTTGCTTTAGTTAAAGCCGAACCGGCCGCAATGAAAAATTTAGCCTCCCTTCCCGCCGTTTTTTTACCGCTTAAATAATACCCGTCATTAAAACCCGGAATGTTTTTGTACGATATCTTAACATCATCCGGCTTTATAATTTGAAATTTGCCTATCGTTTCCGAAGCGACGGCAACAGGAGCGTAAATTTCCGTTTTAAACGTAATATCGTCAATCCCCTTAAGCGCTCCGCTGTTCTTATCCGCTATTTTTATTACCGCCGTATGATAACCGGAATATTTTAGGTTATTAATTTCAACTTTAACGGAGTAGGTTTTTAATTCGCCGACCGAAATTTTAAACGGAATATTATAAGCAAAATTCGAGAAATGAAAATATTTTTTAAATTTTAAAGGAATTTTGCTTATATACGATTTTATAACCATACGCTTTAAATTTGGTTTTTTTACGGCACGGGCATACCCCGAATCTGAAAGAGCCGGAAACAAAAGCAATGCCGAAAATATAAAAGTGAATATTATTTTTTTAAACATAATCTACCGATTTAATCATATCATTTAATCATATATTACGGTATCAAGCCGCTCATGGTCTGGAGCATCTGGTTTGCGGCGGTAATCGCTTTAGAGTCTATAGTATATGCATTTTGAGCGGTTATCATGGATACCATCTGCCCTACCAGATTTACGTTCGACATTTCGAGAAACCCCTGCTGGATAGTGCCGAGTCCGTTTTCGTTAGGCGTGCCTATCTGCGGAACGCCGGAGGCCGAAGTCTGCAGATAAAGATTATTGCCGATACTGTTTAATCCGGCCGGATTTATGAAATTAACAAGCGTTATATTTCCGACCTGAGCCGGATTAGTCTGTCCGGAAATAGCCGCCGATACGGTTCCGTTTTCGGAAATCGTAACGGAAGCGGCGTTAGGCGGTATCGTAATAGGCGGGACAAGCTGATTGCCGTTTGCATCTACAAGCTGTCCTTGGGAATTAGTCTGAAAAGTCCCGTCTCTGGTATATGCGGTTTCTCCGTCGGGCATCTGTATCTGGAAAAAACCCTGTCCGGAAATTGCGATATCTAAAGGGTTTGACGTCTGTTGAAGATCGCCCTGCGTAAATTCTTTTTCTATGGAAGATACCTTTGCGCCAAGACCGATTTGAATACCCGTAGGAGACTGAACGTATTGCGAAGAATATGCTCCCGGAGATTTTACCGTTTGATAAAACAGGTCCTCGAAATTGACCCTCGATTGTTTATATCCCGTAGTATTAGTATTTGCAAGATTGTTTGCGATATTGTCTATTTCTATCTGCTGTCCTTCCATGCCGGTTGCGGCAGTCCACAAAGCTCTCATCTTTTAAAATTTTCCTCCGTTGTTATAATTTTTTATCTTATGAAGTTAAACCGCCGCGCCTATAGTGTTAATGGCCGTATTATTAACTTGGGAATAAGATTTTAAAACCTGTATCATATTATTGTAAGTCTCTGAAACATCAATCATCTGAACCATTCCTTTTATCTCGTTGACGTTGGATTCTTCGACATATCCCTGAAGCATATCTTGGTTTTGATTCTGCACAGGCAACCCAGAGCCTTTTGTCGCCGAAAACAGCGTGTCGCCGTATTTAGATAAATATTGAGGATTTTTAAAATTTACGGTCAGTATCCGCCCCGAATATAATTCGTTATTCGTCTGAGGGTCGGTAAGGTTTATTATGCCGGAATCGGTAATGGTTATGTTTGAACCTCTCTCATTTAAAAAAATAGGTTTTTTCTCGGTATTAATAACAGGAAAACCCTCCTGGTTTACGAGTTCTCCGGCCTGATTTAGAGAAAACGCCCCGTTTCTCGTATATTTAAATCCGTCCGGGGTTTGAACGACAAAATATCCGCTGCCGCTGATTGCAAGGTCAAGCCTGTTTCCCGTCTTTTTTAAAGACCCCTGCGACATATTGATATAAGTATTTAAGGTTATCGGATATGCCTTATCGGCTAACGGCTTATCGGCACCGGAGTTTAAGGCGGAAACGGCTTTCGGAGATAAAAATTCCGCGAAATCGACGTTACTGCTCTTATATCCGACCGTATTAACGTTGGATATATTGTTGGTAATCATAGCCAATTTTCTCTCTTCGGATAATATCCCGCTAAGAGCTATATAAGAACCGCCGTTCATTAACCCGCCTTTTTAAATATTTTTTGTTAAGATAAATTATGCAATAAATATGCCATTAAAATAAAACCGTAATATGCAGGCAGGAGTAAGATAATAAATAAATCAGATACCTTTATATAGAGAAAAAATTTCCGCAATTATTTAACGCAGGGAAAAATATGCAGGGAATGATCCCAAATCCCGATTTAGAAATTTATTTTCTGGATGAGCTTCGCTGTACTTCGTTTCCTGCCTACGCGGGAATGACAATATGGGGATTTAAGATTTCACCCAACGGGTGTCATTCCCGCGAAAGCGGGAATCCAGTGTTATTTAGTATTAGAACTTATAAATATTTTCTAAATCGGGATTTGGGATGATAAATACTATTGATATTAAACAGGAAATTAATATACAATATCTAACGACTATAACAATCTAAAAAAATACTATGGATAGAAAACTTTCTTTTATTATTACGACCGATAAATATCTGAACCATATTTCCGGTTTAATCGAAGCGGCGGCAAAAAAAAATTGCGCTATATCGGTTTTTATCATGGATAAGGGAGTTTTTTTTACGGAAAATGAAGAATTTATTTTGCTTATTAAAAGATATAAACATAATATCGATATGGTTTCCGTTTGCGAACATTCCTGCAGCGTTAATAAACTAATATCGCGCATAGACGATTTTAACTATGCCTCGCAGTTCGAAAACGCAAAAATGATAAGCGGGCTTGAAGAAAAAGACAGGGTGTTATTATTTTAAATAGACAGGGGTGAGGGGGTTTATGTTCGATATTAAAAAACTGAAAGAAAATCCGGATATAAACATATATTCTAGAAAACAGGAAATTAACGCCATACTCAGAGGTTTTGCCAACCAAAAAAAACCGATTATTCTTTGCCCCGTTCCTTTTAACGACGAATATACTACTAATATTCTTAAAATTAAAGACGAATCTATAGCGATAGATTCTTTGGTTCCAAAATCCGGCAATTTAAAACTTATTGAATCTTCCTATATTAAAGTTGCCTTTAAATTCAGCAACAACGAACACTTTTTTCTTTCTAAGCTGTATAATTACGAAAAGGATAAAGAATACTTCGTCTTCGACATTTATAAGCCGATAGAAATACTGTCTCTAGAAAAAAGAAAATTTTTCAGGATAGAACCTTCGTTGAGCGAACCCGTAAAACTTTCTTTTTTCTTAAACAATAAATATTTCGATACAAGACTGTTCGACATATCAGGCGAAGGATTTTCTTTCCTGCTAGACTTCCCCGTCGAAAAACATACCGTTTTAGACAGCGTAAAAATTCAATTTCCGGGCGAACTGCCGGAAATTACTGTAAGATTGGAAATCAGGTTGGCCGTCAGACTTGATAATTTGAAATATAAAGTAGGGGTGCAGGCTATTAATCTAAAACCAGCCGAACAGGATATTTTATTTAAGTATATATTCAGAAGACAGCGGGAAATCGTCGCCGCTATGAAAGGAACGATTTAGCAGCTTTTTCGTTTAATTTGTGCAGGAATGCAAAAATATTAGCTATTACTTTATAAAGTTCCGGCGGAATTTCTTCATAAATATCGAGTCCGTCCAGTATATCAGCAAGCGCATTATTTTTTGTTATCGGTATATTTTCTTTTTTTGCGATTTCTATAATTTTTTCGGCAAGCTCTCCCCTGCCTTTGGCTGTAATAACCGGAGCGTTATTTTTTTTAGGGTCGTACCTTAGCGCCGACGCCTTAGCATATTTAGATTTAGACTCTTTCATTTATTATTTTCCCGCCCGAAAATATTTCACCGTTTGCGCCGAAAACATCCGCGCCGCCCTTTAAATCTTTGTCTCCGGAGGCTTTAAAAGATAAGTCTTTAAGAGTTATACCGTCTTTTGAAAACATTTCTTTAAATGCTTCCAAATTTTTATTTATAAGTTCTCTTGCCGCCGCAGAACATTCCTGAAATTTAACGCTCAGGGATTTATCCGAATAATATGAAAACAGCTTGATATACCCTAGCTGATTAAATTCGGTTTCAAGCATCAACATATATTTTTTCGGAGCGGCGCTTAAGGATTTTTTTTTATCGGGAGCATCTTTTATATAAGAATTACGGTCAGACGTTAAAATAACCGAACCGAAACCGAATGCAGCGCCGAAATTAATATGTATAAACAGAAAATTGCCTTTTACCTCAGCCGTTAAGCTTTGTATGGAAGAAGCGTTTAAACCGAATGCCGAAAGGGATTTAAAAGCGGCGCCTATATTGCTTTCTAAATTACCGGCAAATGCTTTGCGGTATATATCTACGGCTTTTTGAATATTGATATTGTCGGAGGGATCCGCTATGACTTTAAATACCGCTTCGATGGCGCCGTTGCCGCCGCCTTCATTTGCGGCGCCGTTTTTAACAGCGCTTTCAAGCATGAGTTTAACCGGAATATTAAAGTTATTGTCGAACGCTTTTCCTAAAGCAAATTCGTTGTAAAGGTCTTCGGGGATAACCGCCGTAAGAAGTTTGCCGTTAATATTCAGTATTCCGCTTAGAGGAGAGCCTGCATCGCCCGTTGAAACACCTATTAAGTCTGCCTCGACTATACTTCCCGGTTTTAATATTTCTAAAAGAGAGGATGTTATTTTTTCCTTGATAATTAAAGAAATACCGGAAATGCCGGAACCGGCAATATTATTGCCGCCGCTAAGATGCCCCGCGCCGTCAGCCTGCCCCGTTATATAATTCATACGACCAAATCTACATGGGGATTATTTCCGACTGCTTCGCTTTCATTCTCTTTTCCTTCTTCCCGTTCTTCTTTCTTTTCCTCTTCTTCTTTGCGGTTTTTGTTTTTATCGTTAACGGGCTCTAACACTTCGCTTAATTCAACCACCGTATTTAAAGCGGCCTCATCGATATTTTCCATTTCCTTCTGAATTATATTGCTTGAATTTACGGCTAAAACATGAGAGGACGCAGCTATTTTTTCGACGGAGGGCATGTTTGTAATAATTTGTTGAAGCTCGATGGTATCTATCATAAAACATAGCGTTAAGACGTTAAATAATTAAAAACGCTTTCTAAATCTATAACGGAACAGAATTTTCCTTTTTCGTCTTCAAAAACGCCGGACGTTATATTATTGGAATTCTTAAACTTAAATGTCGATGAAGGAATAAGGTTTTTGTTTTTAACAGCCGTTATATTTTTAATTTCGCTTACGGATAAACCGAAAAATTTATTTTTGTAAATGCAGATTACGGTATATTTTAACAAAGCCCTAGTATCCATAACTCCGTTTATTATCGTAGAAAAATCATAAACCGGCACCATTCTGTTTCTGTATAGTATTATCCCAAGATGCCCTGCTTTTTTGGAAAAAATATTAACGGGCGTTTTATATTTTATTATTTCGTTTATATTTAAAGCGGGCAGGGCATAAAAAGAGTTTCCCGATACAAAAGTAAAATATGAAACTTCTTTTTCTAAGTCTATTTTGGGTTTTATTAAAGGAGACAATGAAACCGCGTTATCGGGCTTATTAACCGGGGGCACGGCATATATGCCGAAAACTTTATCGGAAGCCGGAATCGCAACAGCGGCAGAAACTACATTTGCCGCAGTCTCTGGAGTCAGCAATTTATCTACGGGATAAGACAGTATCCGTACCGGCCGTCCTGTTTCCGAGGAATTTTTTTTATCCAACAAATCGTCTATCCACGGCGTTACAATATCCGAACCGACCGCTTTATAGCCTTTTAAATCGTATAAATTGAAAGCGTTATTCATCTTTTGCCCTCCTTCCGTTAACCCCGTTATTAAAATCGCCTATTATTTCCCTTGCAACGTTAATATAATCCAACGCGCCTCTCGAATGGACGTCGATATATGTCAACGGCTTTCTGATCATACTCGCATCCCTGAATCTGGTGTCTATATTAATTATACTATTAAAATGAGTATCTTTATACTTATTTTTAAAATAATCAAGCGATTTAAGGGAAGAATTAGTCCTCCTGTCGAACATGGTAATCAGCAGCCTGTAGGTACATCTCGAATCCAGCGCTTTTTCTATTTTTTCTATGGTGGAAAGCAATAAATCTACCCCTCTCGCCGATAAAAAATCCGACATTACCGGAATAATAATTTCATCGCTTGCCACAACCGCGCTTATAAGAAGAACGCTCAACGCAGGCGAAGAATCTATTATTATATAGTCGTAATTATCGTAAAAAAACTTTAATTTTTCTTTAAGTTTTAATCCGCCGCCTTTTGAAACGGACAATTCGGCTTCTATCCTCGCAAGGTTTATATTTGAAGGTATAAGGTCTATACAGCCCCCGTTTTTAAGCCTGTATTTATTAATAACGGCTTCATTCGGGCTGAACGAATCGGATATTATTAAATTAGCTACGGAATATTCCAATTTTTCAGGTTCGACGGCGAGGTGATTTGTAAGGCTTGCCTGCGGGTCAAGATCGACAAGCAGCACCCTGTATCCAAAAATAGACAGGGAACTTCCCAGAGTAATCGCGGTAGTTGTTTTTCCTACGCCGCCTTTCTGGTTTGCCGTCGCAAAAACATACGGAGTTTTCATAATGGCTATAAAAGCGCATAAATCATTTTATCATACCTTCTATAAGTTTATGCTCGCCGGTAGTAAATATCTTGTCTATATCTAAGAGTATTATAAGCCTTTCGTCTAATTTACCGACCCCCTTTATATAGTCTGAGTCTAAACCGGCTATTAACGGCGGCGGAGGCTGTATGGTAGAAGAATTAATCCTTAACACTTCGGAAACGCTGTCCACGATAAGCCCTATCGTCTTATTCATAATGTTTACCACGATAATTCTTGTTTCTTTAGTCGCTTCCCTGATGTTGAGATGAAATTTCTTTCTTATATCGACTATAGGGATAACCCTGCCTCTTAAATTAATTACTCCTTCGACAAAATCGGGAGCTTTCGGAACTTTCGTTATTTCGACTATCCTGTTTATCTCCTGCACTTTTAAAATATCTAAGGCGAACTCTTCGTTGCCCAACTTGAAGGTAACAAGCTGGACTATTTCGTCTATTTTAGAACCTGCTTCGGCGCCCGCCGCGCCGCTTTTTTTATTTTCCGTTTCTTTATTATTCTCCATAGACTTTCCTCCAAAGGTTATATTTTATAAAAAATTATAAATCAGCATACGGTTTCCCTTATTATTTCATCTCCTATTTTATATATAGGCAGAACCATATCGGCTATGCCGGCATCTACCACCGCCTTGGGCATACCGTAAACGACGCAGGTCGCTTCATTCTGGGCGATAGTTTTCCCTCCCGTTTCCTTGATTTTTTTCATTCCCAGCAAACCGTCGGAACCCATTCCCGTCAATATAACTCCGAGGGCTTTTCCCGGATATCCTTTTGCGACCGATTCCATCATAACGGAAACGGAAGGCCTGTTTATAAGGTCCTCAGGTTCGTTTGAAAGAGAGATTGTAAAGCCTTCTTTTTTTTCCTTTACGAGGCTGAGATGCTTGTCTCCCGGCGATAAATAAGCAGTCCCCGGTTTTATTATTTCGCCACCCGCGGCTTCTATGACCTTGATGTGGGATATGGAAGACAATCTCTCGGCAAAAGAACCCGTAAAAGCCTTAGGCATATGCTGAACCAAGATGATGGGGGCGGGGAAGTTCTGCGGAAGTTTTGGTATAACGTCCTGAAGAGCCTTCGGTCCACCGGTCGAAGAGCCTATGGCGACTATATCTATTTTATTATTTTTAACGGCTGTTTCGCTTTCTTTAAACTGCGCCGTTTTAGGATATTCTCCTTCCTGTCCGTTCACGCGCGGTTTAAAGAAATATTTTTTTGCGGTAATAGCCCTTATTTTTGAAATTAAATCGTCCTTTATTTTCAAGATGTTAAGAGATACGTTGGAAAGATTTTTCGGAATATAGTCCGCCGCTCCTAAATCAAGAGCGTCTAAGGTTTCTTTAGCCCCCTCCTCGGTAAGGGAACTCAGCATTATCACCGGAAGAGGAAATTTTTCCATAATAATTTTAAGGGCGGCGAGTCCATCCATAACCGGCATCTCGATGTCCATAGTCGCTATATCCGGCTTCAGGTCCTGAATCTGGCGGATAGCATCCTGTCCGTCTTTCGCCGTACCGACTACCTTGATATTTTCTTCACCCTCTAAAAGAGAGCTTATCGCCCTTCTCATAAAAGGAGAATCATCTACAATTAAAAGCCTGATAGGTTCCGTCATAAAATTTTAATCCCCTTTATTTTATATTATTTATTTTTCAAAATCACCTGACTTTAACGGCATCTATCATGGAAGCCACGTCTATTATTAAAACCACTTTGCCGTCGCCGGTTATCGTAGCGCCGGAAATGCCTTTGTATCCCAGCCGGTAATCGCCCAGAGATTTAATAACCACCTCTTCCTGTCCGTAGAGATTATCTACGACTATTCCGACCTTTTTTTCGGCAAGGGCGACTACTACGACGTAAATCTCTCTGTCAGTAGAATGAGCGGCGGCGCTTTCGTCCATATTTCCGCCGATGCCGAATTCATCTCCGAGCCTGAGCAGGGAAAGAACTGATTTTCTTAAATTTATCACTTCATGCTTGTCTATGGTCTGAATGGTAGATTCTTTTATCCTGAGCGTTTCCACGACGGAATTAAGAGGTATGGCAAAAACTTCGTCTGATATTCCTACTATAAGAGTTTGAATTATCGCAACGGTAAGGGGGAGTTTTAATATAATTCCTGAACCCTGTCCCGGGTTGGAATTAATTTCGATAATTCCGTTAAGTTTCTGAATATTTGTTTTTACGACATCCATTCCTACGCCTCTTCCGGAAATTTCCGTAGCCTTGTCTTTAGTGCTGAACCCGGGCGCAAAAATAAGGCTTAACGCATCTTTATCGGAAAGGCTTGCCGCCGATTTTTCGTCTATCACGCCTTTTTCCACGGCTTTTCTTTTAATAACGGCGGTATCCATGCCCTTGCCGTCGTCTATAACTGATATGATAATATAATTTCCCTCATGTTCCGCGCTCAGTTTTATCGTGCCTCTTTCCGGTTTTCCGGCGGCTTTTCTTGCTTCTTTGTCCTCTATGCCGTGGTCCACGCTGTTCCTGATTAAATGAACGAGCGGGTCGCCTATTTCTTCTATAACGGATTTATCCAATTCCGTTTCTTCGCCGGATATAAACAGTTCCATATCTTTGCCCAGTTCCCTCGAAAGGTCCCTGACCATTCTCGGAAATTTGCTGAACACCTTTTTAACGGGCTGCATCCTTGTTTTCATAACGGCAAGCTGAAGGTCCGTAGTTACGAGATTAAGACCCGCAACCACCTGCGCTAATGCCGATGAAAGGTCGTCGTCGGCATATTTTATTTCCAATTTCGACGAAATATTGAATAATCTGTTCCTCGCAAGAACTAATTCGCCCACAAGATTCATAACGTTATCGAGCCTTTCTATGTCAACCCTGATGGTCGTTTCTTTAATCTCCATTGCCGGAGCCGCAACGGGAGCGGGTTTTTGAGGGGCGGGCGGGGGCGGGACGGCCGGCGCCTGCCGTATCGGCTTATTAGGAGGCGCAGCAGCAGCCGGCGTCTCCTCTGATGCCGAAGAATGTATTATCTCTTCCGCCGATACTTCCGGAATTTCCGCAGCCGGTAAAACTTTATTTTCTGAATGTTCCTCCTGAGCCTTTTCTTTTCCGGCTTTATGCTCTTCCTCTTCTTTTTCTTTATAAATTTCTTCTAATTCTTCTTTTGAAATAAGGTTGTCTTCAAGAAGTATGTCGCCTAAGCTTCTCGCCTTTTTTTTGCCGGAAGGAGTATTGCCGGCGGAACCTTCTTTTTTTACTTCTATGGCATCCGCCGCTGAAACAGAGGCCGAAAGGGGTTTAACCGCCGCCGTGCCCGTCCCTTCGGACAAAGCGTTTAATTTCTTAATGAGTCCCGCATTGCCTTCGGGAGGTTCGCCTTCCGATCCGGTTTCCGATACCGTTATTATCATGGACTTAAGAATATCCATGGTCTTAAGCAGATAATCCGTCATTTCGGACGTAAGGCTTATTTCCCCCTGCCTTAGCTTATTAAGAATATTTTCGGCGCTGTGCGCAAGTTCGACTATGTTCTGAAAACCAAGGAATCCGGCTGAGCCTTTAACCGTATGAGCCGCCCTGAATATCGTGTTTAATATTTCCTTGTTATCGGGCTGTTTTTCAAGCTCTATAAAATTTTCGTTAAGGCTTTCAAGAAGCTCAATGGCTTCCTGAATAAAATCGTTGACAATTTCCTGCATAGAATCGTCTATCATTTAATATCACCCGTAAAATGTTAGCGTTTAATCGGGAAAAATCTTTGAAATCTTTTCCTGAAGAACTTCCGCCGTAAAAGGTTTGACTATATAGTTATTTACTCCCGCTTTAACCGCCTCTACGACGTTTTCTTTTTTCGCTTCCGCCGTAACCATTAAAAAAGGCAGGTCCTTAGTGGCTTCGTTCGCCCTTACCATTTTTAGAAGCTCTATGCCGGTCATTTCAGGCATATTCCAGTCCGAAATGACAAAGTCGTAATTTCCGTCGCCTATTTTAGACAGCGCTATTTCACCGTTTTCTGCTTCGTCTATATTTATAAAGCCTATCTGCTTTAAAATATTTTTAATAATTCTTCTCATAGTGGAAAAATCGTCCACGACAAGAATTTTCATCGAAAGATCGAACGCCATATTTGATATCCCTTCTTAAGGAGGACGAAATTAAGTCTGCCCCCATTCTTTTAATTCTTTTTTCTATAATAATAAAAATTTATCTTTTTAGCAATATGTTCCAAATCCCTATTTAGAAAATATTTATTAATAAATTCCAAGAACCCGTCATTGCGAGCATATCTTTGACTGCATTTATAAAACCAACGGTTTTATGCAGGCAAAGATGGGACGGACGAAGTCCAGCTGCGCTCGCAATGACGGAATTAAGTAATTCAGGTAATTCATATATAAAAATTTCTAAATCGGGATTTGGGTATGTTATCATTTTAGCCATAAATATCTTTAATGGCTTTTTTTGCAATTTCTACTATTTCGCTTTCTTTAAAAGGCTTCAGCAAAAAAGCATAACTGCCGGCAATTTCATTTTTATCGGGAATATTCGACGACATAAGTATTACCGGAATTTTCTTCGTGTCCCTGTTTTCTTTAAGATTTTTTAACAGCGTTATGCCGTCCATTTGGGGCATATTCAAATCTGTCACTATTAAGTTTATATCGTCTTTTATAGCTTTTTCTAAAGCCTCGAATCCGTCGGAAGCGGCCTTTACCCTGAAACCCGCATTTTTAAAAACAATGGTCAAAAACTTTATAACGACTACGGAGTCTTCCACGATTAATACGGTATAGTTTTTCATAATATTTATCCCCTCCCCTCTGCCTATTCCTTCCTATATAACGGCGTTTTGCCGAGCCCGACTAGTTTAAAGAGAGACGTTATGGAATGAAGCGATTCGCTATGCCCTAAAAACAGATAACCCCCGGCTTTTAGGCTTTCGTATATATTGGTTATAGCCTTCTTTTTAGATTCGGCATCAAAATATATTATAACATTTCTGCATAAAACCACGTCAAATTCATTAAGTTTCTTTACATCTTTAACATCCATAAGATTAACGTTATGAAAAGCGGTCATTTTTTTAATTTCGTCTTTAATGCGGTATAAATCGTCGTCTATTTTATCGAAATATTTTTTTAAAACGGCGGCGGAAACATTCCGCAGCGTATAGCTTCCGTAAATGCCCTTCTTTGCCGAATCGAGAACATGCCCGCTTATATCCGAGCCTGATATTTCGAACTTTATATCAGGCGACGGGAAATTTTCTTTTATTAAAATACCTATAGTATAAGGCTCTTCGCCGGTAGAGCACGCCGCGCTCCATATTCTTATTTTTTTGTAAGCGTTATTACCCGCCGCCTGCACGACCTGCTTTAAAATATCGACAAACACTTCAAGCTGCGGCATATCCCTGAAAAAACTTGTTTCGTTAGTAGTAATGCTGTTTAACAGCTCCTGCGTTTCCAAGATTTTATCGTGAGAATACTTCAAATAGTTATAATAATCCTCAAAATTAGGCAGGTTTAAAACAGAAAGCCTTTTAGAGAGCCTTGTTTCCAATAAATATTTTTTCTGTCCGCTAAAATATATTCCGGATATCTCGTAAATCAGCTCTTTTAATTTATTAAAGACGTCGTCGGATAAAATTGCGCCGGTATATTCCATGTATATGTGCGGATAGTTTAATTTTTTATTAATTCCAAAGAAAAATTTTTTATATCTTTATCTTTAGACGAATTATATTTTTTCAGAATAAAATTTGATTTTTCTTTATCCAACATATGCAATGCCCGTAACAGCGCAATTTTAACCATTTTGCTTTTTTCCTTGCGTAAAACGGAAGCGAGTTTGTCAAAACTGCCTTTATCTCCTGACTTCTGGATTAATTCGATTATTTTATATCTGAAAATATCTGAATAATCCCCTAAGTTAAGCGCATCTAAAAAAACTCCGGGGGTTTTTTCTCCGGAGATTAAAAGGGACTCCAGATAATTTAACTTTATTTCTTCGTCGCTTTCTTCGAGCATAAACGCCATTTCTTCTTTATGTTTGAGCAAATCGAAATTTTTAAGCAATTTTGCAAGAAGCCTCTTAAGAAAGATGGACTTAATATATTTAAATGCCTTGAATTTAACGTATATATCGGAAATTTCTTTTGCCGTGAATTTTATTTTTTTATTCCCTAGAATTCTCAAAGAATATTCGACGATTTTATCGTTCTTTAAAGAAAGGCCGTCTATAAAAAAATAGATATATTTTTTGCTTTTATTCAGGCTTATAAGATTAGACAATGTCTCGACATAAGCGTCTATAACGTCCGGATAGTTTTCATTAAGAAGGCCGTTAAAAATTTTTTCTTCGTAAGAAACTGCGCTTTTAAAATATCCGAGCAAACCGACGGCCGATTTTCGGACGTCGCCGTTGCCGTCTTTTATATAGCCGTTAATAAGGGCGTCTATTAACGGAAGTTCATAAGGACGGCCGGACAGTTTTTGCGCGTATTTCAAAAGCGAAAGTTTTATTTCCACGAAAAGTTTTTTATCTTTATAAAAATATAAAAGATTAATTATATCTCTATGGGAAATATCTGATAAAACGTCTATAAGCAAATCCGTTTTATTATTTAAATCGTCGGACGGCTTTAACGATTTTATAAATTCGGTTATAAATTTGGGCCTTGCTATTTTTTTTATTATTTCTTTTATATAGACGTATTCCGTTTCGTCTAAATTTTCGTTTTTTTGATAATATTCAAAAATAAATTTGAATATTTTTCTCGATTTTTTATGGTTCAACAGGGAAAAATAACATAAAATAGCGTCTATTGCATCGTTGTCTTCGTAATCGTTTAAGGAGAATATGCTTACTTTTAAATTCATTTTGGACAGTTTGAGATACATTCTTTCCTTGCTTATATTTCTTCCGCTCTTATCGCAGTCGCCTATCAGGCATATTTTATAAAGGCTTTTGAGTATATAAATTTTGTCTAATTTATATTTTATGTTTTTATTCAGAAGTTCCACCAAAAAGTCCGTTATCTCGTCCCCGCCGATTTTAGAAAGAGATTCGGTAATTATATTTCTAACGACTCTGTCGTCCGTACTTAATAATATTTCTTTCAGTTTAGGAAAGGCCTTTTTTAGTCTCAATTCTCCTATGGAAAAAACTGCGGCGGATAATGCGAAAAAATTCCCCTTTAGCGCCTTGAGCAAAATATTCCCCAAATCTATCTTTAATATTCCGCTCGATTCAATGGCATTCGCCATCGTAATCTCGTCTTTGCTGTTTGCAAGAGCTTTTAAAGCTTTTTTCGGAAAATCCGGCGGAGTAAAGCGTCCGTATCTCATCAGTTCCGCGGTTATTCTGTCGTACTTTCCGCTGTTTTTGCCGGCGTAATCCGCTAAAAAATTACCGTTCCGCATAGACAGCCGTTTCAATGTGTCGAAAGAATTCGAACGGAGTTTTATGCTGAAATAAGGGGAGGCGGCAGAATCCATAAGTATTTTGATAAGTTCTTTTTTCCCGCGGACGATATTCAATAAGGCGCTTTGGGCAGATTCGACGATGCCGGGACTGTCGGAATCCAAAAGTTTTATTAACTTTTTTCTCCCATCCGCGGTTCCGGATTCCGCAATCTTTTTTATTTCTTTTTTATTCATAAGATTTTAATTTAGCCCTCAATTTTATGATTGATTTGGAATGAATCTGACAGATTCTCGATTCGGTCAAATTTAATATATTTCCTATCTCCTTCAAAGTCAATTCATCATAATAATACATCATTAGAACGTTCTTTTCAATATCTTCGAGCAGAGCTATATATTTCTTTAATATATTTTTTTTCTCGTCCATTAAAAGACCGTCTATTATCGAAACGTCCTTGCTTTCGATAGCGTCCAAAGATTCCGGCTTAGTTTTGTCTAAAGATATGAAATCTTTACCGTTTAAAAAAGAGGCTCCTCTTATCTTATAAAACATGTCGTTAAGTTCGCCTATTCCTATATCTAATTCGCCTGCAACTTCTTCGTCCGAAGGCATTCTCCCTAATTTCTGCTCTAATTTTGAATAAACTTTTTCTATTCTTCCGGATAATTCCCTGACGTTTCTTGGCATATAATCAAGTTTCCGCACGTTGTCGAGTATGGTTCCTTTTATGCGCGTTATCGCATAAAATTTAAAATTTTCGTTTTTTGACGGGTCGAACTTTATTGCCGCATCTATCAGCCCGAATATGCCGAACTCGATAATATCGTCTTTATTTATTATGCCGTTAAATTTTACCGACATAAAATTAGCTACCTTATTGACGAGGTTAAAGTTTTCTTCTATTAATTTTTTAGATTTATCGTCTAATTTTTGCATATAATTTGTTGTGACGGGGACAGAATTGAATTCTGTCCCATTATAAACCTTTCCAATTTGTGACGGGTCGGAATTGAATTCCGCCCCGTAATCAGAACGACATAAGAAGCCTGTTAAGAAAAAACTGAATATTGCCGTTAGACGTTTTATTATCTTTTTGCGACAGTATATTATAAGCTAATTTTTTAAAACAAAGCGAAACTTTAGAATCCGGAAAAATACTCGAAGCCGGCCTTTGCATTATAACGGAGCGGGAAACGTTGTCGTCGTTCAGAATATGTCCGAGATAATTTAAATTGACTTTAAGGAATTTATCGGAAACAAGGCTTAAATGCTTATATACTTCTTTTGCTTCTCTTTCGCTCCTGACGTTATTTACGATGATAGAAAAATATTTTTCGCTGTATTTAGTGCTTAAAACTTTTATGAGAGCGTAGGCATCGGTAATGGAAGTAGGCTCCGGAGTGACTACGACGTATATTTCGCTGGCGGCAAGATTGAAATATAGAACATTAGACGATATCCCCGCTCCCGTATCTATCAGAAGCACGTCTATCGGTCTTCCGCTGACGTCTAAATCTCCGGCAAATTCATCGAATCTCGACATCAGCGTAATCTTTTGAGATTCAGAAAGATTAGACAACTCCGATATGCCGGAAGAAGCGGGAAGAACCATTATACCGTTGGAATCGGTCATTATGATATCCCTTAGCTGTTTATCCCCGTAAATAACCTGCGATATATTATATTTAGGTATCATCCCCATTATTACCGAGACATTCCCTAGGCTTAAATCGGCATCCATTATTATTACCCTTTTTCCCATAGAAGCAAAACAATATGCAAGGTTGCAGACTATATTGGTCTTGCCTACTCCGCCCTTGCCGCTTGTAACGGAAATAATTTTTGTATAAGAATTTTCGTTTCTCTGTTTTTTCATTTTAAAATGCCTCTTAAAATTGTTATTGCCCCTTAAAACTCTACCGGCTTAGGAAAAAATAACGAATAAATATTTTCCGCCGCCGCCTCTTCGATATCTTCCGGAACGCTTTCCCCTGAGGTAATAAAATCTATTGCCGAGTCCTGAAAAAGAAGCAGTCCCGCAAGATTGCCTATACCACGCGACTCGTCTGTTTTTGAAATAATAACCCCGTTTATTCCTATCTTATTTCTAAAGGATTCATAAGCCCTGACGGCGTCTAAGTGTTTAAGATGAGCGGGGAGCAAAAGTTCAACATTGATTCCGCCTTTTAAATTACCTACAAATTTTGCGAGAGCGTTCAACTGGAACAGATTGTTGTGGTTAACGGCAAACGTGTCGATTATGATAACATCAGACGGGGAATTAGAAATAAAAGAATTTAATCCCTGCGGGTCTTTCAATGCAGAAAAATCTATCTTTAGTTTTTCGGCATATTTTTTTAAAGTTTCATATCCGCCTATTTTCAATGAATCTATAGAGCAGACCGAAACATGTTGATTTTTTTCGAATATAAACTTAGAACAGAGTTTGGCGGCGGTTACGGTTTTTCCCGAGCCGCTGTTTCCGATAACCGCAATAACGGTTTTTCCGTCAAACAGGCGGTTTAACTTTTTTCTTTCGACTTTTTTTTCTATTATTTTTTTAAAAAATTTTTTAAAATATTCTACTTTTTCTTCCTTTTTAAAATTCGTTAATTTTATATCTTTAAAAAATATCTCGATTAACTTAACGGATATATTTCTTTCGAAAGAAATATTGTCTAAATATACAAGCAGGTCGTTTTCTACCGCTCCTTTATGCGTTCTTTCGTTTTTTAGCAGGTTTAAATCAAACTTGATTTCATTCATAAACGCCTTAAGTTCTTCGAACTTTGAATTTAAAACGTAAATAACTTTGTCTTCCACTATGCTGTCGAAGTTGTCTTTTAAAAATTTCACGTCGTCATATAAAGGGGCAAGTATATCCCGGTTAAAGCCGCGGCTCTCCTTAGGCGGAATAATATCCTCTTCTTTATAATCTATCGCCGCGACTACTTCAAGAAAAGGTTTTCCGAAAAAACCTAAATCGTTGGAACCATTGACCTGCCTCGTGGAAATTATGACCGCTTCATCTCCGAGGTCTTTTTTAATAAGCTCTATCGCGTCTTTTATGTCTAAAACTTCGTATCTTTTAATCTGCATATATTATTATATTTTATATTTCTATAGTTCCTACCGGTTTTATTTTTACGTTAGGGGACAATTCGCTCGTAGATACTACAGAAATCCCCGGAATTATTTCGCTTAAAATATTCTTTAAAAAAAGTCTTATACGCGGAGAAGTCAGCACTATGGGCGACAAGCCGGCATCCGCAGATTTTTTAACGCCGTCCCTGACCGCAGAAATTATTTTATTGTAATAAGACGGGTCAAGTCCGGAATATCCGGCTCCCTGTTCTTTAGTCTTATTATATTCGTTGAATACGACGGTTTCGAAATTTTTACCGAGCGTAAGAGGCCTGACCGTATTGTCCTGCGCTATTAAAGTTTTTGTAATCGTTCTTTTCAAAGCGCTTCTCACATATTCCGTTAAAACTGCCGGGTCTTTAGTATTCGGCGCATAATTATGCAGGGCTTCCACTATGGTAAGCATATCCTTAATAGGAACTCCTTCGTAAAGCAAATTTTCTAGAATATTCTGCACGGCGCTAAGGGAAATAACGCCCGGAATAAGGTCTTCGACAATCTTGGGATATTTCGCGGAAAGTATATCTAAAAGTTTCTGAACATCCTGCCTCGTAAGAAGTTCCGCCGCATTATTTTTTATTATTTCGACTATGTGGGTCGCTATAACGGCTGGTATTTCCACAACCGTCCATCCGGCGGACTGCGCTTTCTGTTTTAATCCTTCGTCTATCCAGAGCGCCGGCAGATTGAAAGCCGGCTCCTTAGTAACTATGCCGGGGATATTTTCGGTTACGTTCCCTGGATTCATAGCGAGAAGCTTATTAGGCATCGTTTCGTATCTGGCCGTTTCTATACCTTTAATTAAAAAAACATACTCGTTGGGTTTTAAATTAAGATTATCTTTTATATGCAAAGGCGGAACGATAATTCCCATGTCCGCCGCCAGCTGTTTTCTTATCCCTTTTATTCTTTCCAAGAGCTCTCCGCTTCTTGCAGCATCCACGAAAGATATAAGATTATATCCAACTTCGAGTTCCAAAATATCTATCTGCATAGCGTTTTCGATAATCTGCGATTCGGGTATTTCTTTTTTTTCCGTAGCGGCTTTTTTTGCCGACTCCGTTTTTTTCTTATTTGTTTCCATAGAAATAAGATAAGCTATCAGGCTCGCCGTCGCGGCGAAAAGAATAAAAGGCCAGTGCGGAAGTCCCGGAATAATGCCGAAAAAAAAGAGTATGCCGGAAGCGGTATATAAAGCTCTGGGGTTGGAAAGAAACTGATACGAAAAATCCTTGGAAAGGTCGCTCTCGCGGGTAGCTCTCGTCATTATAATACCTGCCGCCGTAGAAACTACAAGGGCGGGAATTTGCGCTACAAGCCCGCTTCCTACGGTAAGAAGGGTATAATCTGAAGCGGCTTCAAAAATAGATAAATGATGCTGGAATATTCCTATTAAAAGTCCGCCTATGATATTCACGATAATAATTATTATAGTTGCTACGACGTCCCCTCTTACGAACTTGCTTGCGCCGTCCATAGACCCGTAAAAATCTACTTCCTTAGTTAAATCTAATCTTTTCTTTCTTGCCTCGGCGTCGGTTATAAAACCCGAATTAAGTTCGGCGTCTATGGACATCTGCTTTCCAGGCAGGGCGTCTAAAGTAAATCTTGCCGATACCTCGGCTACTCTTGTAGCGCCCTTAGTAATAACCAGAAAGTTTATGACTATAAAAATTATAAAGATAACTATTCCTACCGCAAAATTACCTCCGACGACAAATTGTCCGAAAGATTGTATGACGATTCCCGCGGCATCCGCCCCTTTATATCCATACAGCAGTATAAGCCTCGTGGCGGCGATTTCCAAAGACAGCCTGAACAGCGTCGCTACTAAAAGGATAGTGGGAAATATAGAAAATTCCAGCGGTCTTAATACATAAATAGAAATTAATAAAATTATTATGCCGAAAGCGATGGAAAAAGTCAGAAATATATCCAGCATCCATGTAGTTATCGGAATAACCATAAGACCGATAACCATCATAAAAAGAAGGGCGAGCAGTACGTCGGAGTTTCTAAAGAATATGTTTCGGGAAAGAGCGCCCGTTTCTACTTTATCCGCCATTATTTAATGAAACTCCATATTTGTTTAAACTTTTCGTTAGTCGTATATAAATGGGCAAGTATTTCCGCAACGGCTTTATAGAGAGATGCGGGAATAGCCTGCCCGGGTTCGCATGTTTCATAAAGAGTCCTTGCGACGTATTTGTTTTCTACCGTAGGAATATCGTTTTCTTTTGCTATTTTTTTTATAAGGAGAGCCAGATTGTCGGCGCCCTTGGCAAGCACTACCGGAGCGTTGTATTTTTTATTGTCGTATTTGAGGGCTACCGCAAAATGCGTGGGGTTTGTAATAATCACATGCGCATTCTTTACCTCTTTTAAAATTCTCCTTCTGGCTATTTCCCTCTGCATTTTTCTGATTTTTCCTTTTATCTGCCGGTCTCCTTCAAACTGTTTGGCTTCGTCTTTGACTTCCTGTTTGGTCATCATGAGACCTTTGTTGTATTGATACCTTTGTATAAACAAATCGGCAATCGCCAGGACTATCATAGCCATAACAATATTAAAAAACAGTTTATAAATAAGCTTAACCATGAAAAAAATGTCGAACGACGGGGTCATATACTGTAAAACTAATATCTTTTTTAAATAGGGCGCGCATGTAAAATAAGCTATCGACGATAAAACAAAAAATTTAAAAACAGATTTTACTAATTCGTTCACCGATTGAAGCGAAAAAAATCTTTTAAAGCCCGATATGGGGTTTATACGCGTAATATTAGGAATTAAAGGCTGAAAAGTGAGAAGAAAACCCACCTGCGCTATATTTGAAACCAACGATGCAAAAAATACTATAAGTATGAATGGAAGAACGGCATAAACAACGGCATAGATAAGATTGTCCATAATTTTGATGCAGGCGGTATAATTTAAATTTAAACGAGAAAAATTAGACAAAAAATAAACCAATTGGTTGGATAATATCCCGCCTATATGCGAAATATTAAAATAAAGGTAAATTATAACGACGACAAATACAAAGGCAGTGGTAACCTCCCTTGATTTCATTACCTGCCCGTTTTCTCTCGCATCCTGAATTCTTTTAGGACTTGCCGGTTCAGTTTTATCGGACTTGTCTTCTGCCATAATATTTTATATTAAATTTAGCATGCGGTTAAATTCTAATTTTAAACCTGAAAAAGACAGCATCATATAATCGGTGAAATACGGCACGGAAACATACAACATAAGCAGTCCTACGACTATAATAAGCGGGAAGCCGACGGCAAAAATATTAAACTGCGGAGCAAGCCTCCCCATTAAAGCGATAATTATATTCAATAAAATAGCTACCAGTATTATGGGAATGCTTAAATTAACGCCTATTAAAAACATATCCCCCGCTTTGCTCACTAAATATCTAAAAATATAAGGGGAAAAATTAATAAAAGTTAATGGGATAGTTTGAAAACTGTCGTATATGCCTTCGATAACGAAGAAAAATACCGATGTTTCTATGAAAATTATCAATGCTAAATAATTCTGCAGGTTAGATATAAGGGAAACCTGCTGATTTGAAATCAGCGGGTTTAGAAGGCTTATCATGCCAAATCCGACCTGAACGCTGATAAGCTGTCCGGCTACTTCGACGCCGGTAAAAATAATAAGAACTAAAAAACCGAAAATAATGCCTATCAATGCCTGCGAAATAATCGCTAAAATAACCATCGGCAAAGGCAGATGAGGTATTATCTGGGTTTTGATAATCAATGGATAAACAATTAAAGACATAAAAAACGCAAGGCCTATCTTTGCCCAGCCCGGAACCGCCGAACTGCCGATAAAAGGCAAAACCACTATCATTGCTATTATTCTAAAAAATATCAACATAAATTCTATAAGCAGGTATTGGTGAATTACTATAACCGGCATATCAGCTCCCTCCATTTATATATCGTGGGAAATGCGTAAAAATCACCGTCGCGAAATTTCCCATAACGCTCAGCATCCATGGTCCGAAAATCAATAAAACTAAGATTACCACGATAATTTTAGGAACGAAAGTAAGCGTCTGGTCCTGAAGCTGGGTTACCGCCTGAAACATGCTTATGAGTATTCCTACCGCAAGGCTCGCAATAAGCGGCGGAGCGCTTAAATATAAAACGGTAACTATGACTTTCTGTATAATAAAATTTACGAATGCGATAGACATCTAAACCTCTTTCTTTCTATGCTAATCCTGCATTAGAAATTATCTAAGCTTTATACTTTATAACGTTAAGTAATTCTGGATTCCTGCTTTCCCAGGAATGACAAGCCGTAATTTAAACTTTACACCTAATAAGCGTCATTCCTGCGAAAGCAGGAATCCAGAAGACGAATATTATTTGTTCTTATCATTATTTATCATTTAAAACTCTGCACCAAAGAGCCTATTACCAAATACCACCCGTTGACCATAACAAAAAGCATAAGTTTAAAAGGGAGCGATATCATGGTAGGCGGCAGCATAAGCATTCCCATCGACATTAAAAGACTCGAGACCACAAGGTCCAATATTAAAAAAGGCAGATATATAAGAAAACTTATCTCGAATGCGGTTGTAAGCTCGCTTACTATGAATGCGGGGATAAGCACATATGTCGGCACGTCTTTCGGCGACCTGATATTTTTAAGTTTAGCCATTTTCACGAAAAGTTCCAAATCTTTAAGCCTCGTCTGTTTCAGCATAAAACCTCTGACGGGCAGTATCCCGATTTTATAAGCCCTTTTAATTCCTATTGAACCTTTTGTATAAGGAATATAAGCATTTTTATATACCGAATTTATAACCGGAGCCATAATAAAAAAAGTCAGAAAAAGACTTAATCCTATGATTACTTGATTAGGCGGCTCCGTCGAAAGGCCTAGCGAAGTCCTCAGAAAAGACAGGACCACTACTATCCTGACAAAAGACGTCATCATTATCAATATAGACGGGGCTATGGAAATGACCGTAAAAATAAGAAGTATCTGTATCAGCATAGATACTTGCGAATGCTGGGGATGCCCGGTCATTGTTATAGCCGGTAAAGCTAAAAGCGACGAATTTTTAAAACTTTTTAGAACTGCCATTACTCTCCATTAACCCTTTTAATCTTTCTTCTATATCAAAAAATACGTTGTCGGCTTTATTTTTAAATTTTGCTTCGTTTATATTTTTTATCTTATTTATATCCGCATACTGTTCCGCCTTTATTTTACGGTAAGGTTCGCCAATGCCGCCGTTGTTAACCTGTTCCCGCATGGCATCCGCAAATTTGCCGTAAGATTTGATTGCGGGGGAAGGGCTTGCGAAGGAGGTATCTCCGGCAGACGGGGAGGCAGCGCTTCCGGCGGCTTTATAAAGCGCATCTTTTACATTGCCGGCATCTCCTTTAAGATGCCCTATCACCTGAATATTGGACTGAGACACCCCGACAAGAAAAAATTCTTTGTTTACCTCTATTAAAAGAATGGATTTTTTATTTCCGAGATTAATCGATGATACTATCTTCAGATTATTTAACTTTTCCTTTACAGAAACGCGGTTTTTAAATTTATTCATCAGAAAATATACACCGTAAATAAGGCCGATAATCAATGCCAGATAAACAGTAGTTTTTACCGCTTCGAAACCCATATTTAATTTAGGCGCATGCTTCGCAAGGAAAGAGCGTCCGCCTGCCGGATTATTTTTGGATGCTCCAGTCTGACCGGCGGAAGCGTCAGCCGACGGCGCCGGCGGTTTGACGGTTTTAGCCGCCTGCTTTATTTTATTTTTTTGCGCTGGAAATTCTTTTCCGACGTTTTTAAATAAATCCCCTGAAAAAGTATGATTTATTTTAATTATAAAATAGCTGCCATAAAAAGTTGCATACGTATCTTTTTGAGCTATTTTAATATTTTTATGAAAATAGATTATAGCATTCAATCCCGAATTTTCAACCGGTATAATCTCGACCGCTTTAAACAGCCTGCTATTATGAAATTTGATAAATTTCGGGCTTATGCCGGATTGCGCATTTTTAAATACAAGTTCAAGACTGTAGCCTTTTAAGCCTAATTTTTTAACTATGCTTTCCGGTTTTCGGTTAAACTTAAACCAGATAAGATATGAACCTGTATTTTTGCTTTTAGAAACATATATGTTTTTTAACAGTAAATCCCCGTCCGCGGAACCGGCGCGGCAGACATTCGGGAAAATGCCGAGAAAAAGAGCGGAAATAAAAACAACCGCAAAAAATGATTTAATTTTCATAGTTTTTTGACCCTTTCTACCGGACTTATGATGTCCGTAAGCCTGACGCCGAATTTATCGTTGACCAGCACGACCTCCCCCCTTGCCATAAGTTTTCCGTTGACGTATATGTCAAGAGGCTCTCCCGCAAGTTTTGCAAGCTCTATTACGGAACCCTGCCCAAGCTGAAGCATATCGTTTATGACCATTTTGGTTCTTCCCAGTTCTACCGAAATGGTAAGCGGTATATCGAGAATAAAATCTAAATTTTTAGGCGGCTCCGTCGTTTTGTCCGATTCGTCGAAAGAAGCGAATTCAAGCTTTTTTACGGGTTTTTTAGCGGGTTTGCCGACAACGGTTGCGGCGGAATCTATAGCTGCGTCTTCCGCCACCCCCCCATTGCCACCGGTTTCTTTTAGGGATTCTATATCTATGTCCAAATTACCCGCGGCATCCTGACCGGAAGATTCCTGTTTTCCGGCGGCGTTAGCGGCCGATTCTTCTTTAAAGGCATCTTCCCAGCTGATGTTGTCGTCTTCAGTTTCGGGCGCGGGTACCGGCTCCGGCTTAGGCTGAACGGCGGATGCCGCACCGGCGTCCTGAGCGGAAGGCTGCTGCATGCCCTGCGCTGCAGCGACCGCTTCCTGCTTTGTTTCGGATAAATCTTTTTCGGTATCACTCATAATAGCCCTCTTTTCCTATAGGTATTTCAGATATTAATTTTACCGCAACCTGATTGTTGATTTTGCCCGGATATCCGATAAATTTCGGAAGATTTTCTATTTCTACCACCAAAGGTTCCTCTATTCTTTTATCGAGCACTATGACGTCGCCTTTCTTGATTTTTAAAAAATCCTGCGCGGATATATTTGTCGTTCCGATTTTGATTTTTATATCGAGTTCCGATTCTTTAAGCCTTTCTTTAAACCTTTCTATCCATCTCTGGTCTATTTCGAGCTGTTCGCTCTGGAATCCACTGTAAAGTTTTTCTTTGATAGGTTCTACCATGGAATATGGAATACATATCATAAATTTCGACACCGCCCCTTCTATGTCAACCTCGAACCTGTTTATTATTACGACCTCCGTCGGAGTTACTATAGTGGCAAACTGCGGATTAATTTCGCTCCTTTGAAATTCGATATCAATAGGAGAAACCGGCGTCCATGCGGCTTTCATTGCGTTAAACGCCATATCGGTTATTTTTTTAATCAATTTGTTTTCTATAGGGGAAAAATCTCTTCCTTCTATTTTTACATGCAAGTCGGTAGTGCCGCCGAAAAATATATCTATCAGGTTATATACCAATCTCGAGTCTAAAACAAAAATACCGTAGCCGCGTAAGGGCGGCATTTTAAATATAGTAAGGCTCGTCGGAAGCGGGATATTTTTCAAAAATTCGCCGAACTTCTGCATATCTACGGACGTGGCGGTAATTTCGGCAACCTTTCGCAAGGCGGAAGTCAATTCGTTTCTGAGTAGGCGGGCAAATCTTTCGTTTATAATCTCGAGGGTCGGCATTCTGCCCCTGACTATCCTATCCTGCGAGGTCAAATCGTATGCTCTTATGCCGCCTACCTCTTCCTGCTTCTCGGTTTCGATAGAACCCGATGATATTCCCCTGAGCAGGGCATTGACTTCGTCCTGAGATAGTATTTCCGCCATTTGTTTTTTTAAGTTATTTTTATTTTTTTACTGGACTAAATAATTATTAAAATATACTCCGGCTACCGTGCCGTCCCCGAGAATCTGGTTAAGGCTTCTTGCTATCTGGTGCCTTAAAGACAGTATCCCCTGAGGTGTGTTTATTTCTCTCGAAGTCTTAGAACTCATAATCATAATTATTCTGTTTCTTATCTGCGGCGTAAGTTGTTTGAAAGCGCCGAGATTTGAACCCTGTTTTAACTCGATGGAGATAGAAACCTTTATATATGCCGTTTTATCCTTATCGGCAAGATTTGTTAAAAAGGGCTTAAGGTTTATCATCGGTCCGGGTTTTATCAGCGAAACGTTAACCGGTTTAGACGGAACCTTGACTTTAGTTTTTGCAAACAAAAAATGGTAGGCGGCAAAACCGCCTCCGCCGAGAGCAAGAAGGGCGGGTATTAATATGAAAAGGAGTTTCTTCTTCCCGCCTTTTTTCTTAGACGATTCTATTTTGGAGATAGTGGACATCTCGTCTTCGTCGATATTGCCTAATTCCTTATTAGATTTTCCTTCGTTTTGATTATCGGCCATTAACTGTCCTCCTAAAATAATGTTTTAATAAAAGCAATATTTATGCCAATTTAATATAAAACTAAAATAGACAATAAATTCAATATCATACAATATGATTTATTTTAATTTATTTTTATTTTACCGGATATTGTCATTATTTTGACACTATTTTATTAAAAATTTATTTTCCGGCTATGCTGTTTGTAAAAAATGCGGCATCCTTAACGGGCATCCTTGCAATGATTGCGGATGCGGTTCTCGGGGTCATATGGGACAGAATATATATCGCCACGCCTTTATTTATCCGCGGAAGTATATTTGCGGCATTTCTGGAACCCATAGAAGAATACAAAGATATCAGGTTTTTGACCTTTGCTTTTTGCGCGGCTTTTATATGATGAATTTTGGCTTCTATCTGTTTAAGTTTTTTAACTTCCAGTTTTATCTGGTTTTTAAGAACCCTAATCTCTTCCTTTTCCGCAGTCGTCCTAGAAGACGAGGCATAAGAAGCCACACAGGAAAAACCGTTGAATACGGCGGCAAGAACAAAAATGGCAATCGAAAAAATAATTATATATGATTTCTCCGGCATATTTATATTATTTACGTAAATACGCCGAATGTCAAGAGTGAATTTTTATTAAATCTACTTTATCGCATAGCGGTTGGATGAAAAGTCGGCGGCAACGGCTTCTTCATGTTTTAACAGGTTCATCTTATCTACTACAAGATATTTTTCGCGGAGTTTATCGATTTTCTCGAATTCTATTTTTGCTTTAATGACGGCGGTTTTTTTTGCTTCAAGTTCGCGTTCTATTAATTCTTTTGTTTTCAGTAGATCGTTCAATTTCGATTTGAGGGATTTAAACTGCATATCTAATATATTGTAATCATATATATCGGAGACTTTAAAGATATTTACGGGATAGGACGTTTTGTAGGACTCGATTGAATTCTGGACGTCGAAAATTTTTAAATTTATCGAGGCTGTTCTTCTCTGAACTTCGGAAAGTTCCATATATTTTTTGTCGAGGATATTTTTTCGGTGTCCCAATATGTTTTGAAATTTAAATGCCATAAGATTATACGAAATAATCCACTAAGGAGTTTGGATTTCTATACATAAAATTATTTACTCCATTCGAAACTGCGCCTAAAACTAGGTCTGAATCCGGGCCTGATGTTCCGTTTGAAAATCCACCGTTATAATTAGCGCCGGTAAACGGGTTTTTAAGAGTTTCGCCGCCGTTTCCGTTCTGATTATTATAGCCTGAACCTGTGCTTATATTCAGGTTTATGGACGAAAAGCCCTGATTCTTCAGGGCGTTCTGCAATAAATCTGAAGACGACTGAAGCATATTTTTTGCCGCTTCGTTTTGCGCAAGCATATTTATCGTTATAGCGCCGTTAGAAGCAGCGGACTGGTTTAAAGAATTCAAGGCTGAATTTGGATTGTTTAACGAAATATTTATTTTAACCGTGCCGAGAGATGCAGGATTCAACGTAATAACAGCCGACTGTACGTTTTTTCTCAGCATAAACATAACCGAATTTACCGCGGAGGCGGCGTTAGTTCCGCCGGAGGAATCATCCAGACCGGCAATATTTCCGCCCGACAGGTTTAACCCACCCGAATTTCCGCCTGAAGCCGAACCGTTAAGTCCGGAGATTGAGGCGTCGGAAAAACCGGCAGATATAAAGCCGGAGGTTTTAATGCCGCCCGCAATACCTGAACCCGAATCTGCGCCGGCATTATTGCCCGCAATATTTCCTTCATTATTTCCCGAAAGAGCCGGTTTTGCTTCCCCGATTAGAACGTTTAAATTAAGGGCGTTAACGGCGGCATCTTTAATAAGGGTTTTAGTATTTGCAGTATTTATAATATTTACGTTGGAGACGTTTGCATTTGATGCCTGAACTTTTTGATTATTTTGACTGCTCCGGTTAAAGGCATTCAATAAGACCGATGCCGCTTTTTGCGCGGGACCGTTTTCGGAATTTTTATCTGCCGCGCCGCCGATTTTTACGGGCGCGCTTTGCTCGGCGGTTCCGCCGCCGGTATTTTGTGCTGCGGCGTTATCGGCAATTTTCTTGCCCGCGTTTTCAGTAAGAACGGATGCAAAAGTTTTATCCGAAGGATTACCGGCAGAATTTCCCCCTACAGAATTGTTTGAATTTTGAGATTGCGACCGATATAATGCGGCGGCGGTACTGCTTGAAAATAAAGCATCCGGCGCGGTCAACGGAGTTTTACCGCCCGATTTTACTTTTATTCCTCCTGCTCCACCAGCCACTCCGCCTTCGCCGTTTCCCGCTTTATCCCCTTTCTTTATGGAAGCGGGCTGAATAAGAATATTAATGTTTGTATTTCCTACGAAATAAACGGCCTGTCCGTCCGCTCCGTTATTATTGGCCGTTGCGACATTGTTGTTGACGGAAGCCTGTTTGACGGAATTGCCGACAGAGTCCGCATTTTTTGACGCTTTTTGAGAATTACCTTCGACGGCGTTACCGGCAGATTGACCTGCGGCGCCCGTAGCGGCGACATTATCGCCGGTTGCGTTATTACCCGCAGTATTATTATTTTTATTTGTATCATTGCCTGCATTAACTGTATTATTTGCAGGCCGGCCGGCATAAGAAACGTTATCGGCCGAATTACTGCCGATATTATTTCCGCCCTGATTAGCTACGTAATTATTGCCGTAATAATTATATTTTTTGCCGCCGCCGTTCGCCTGTTGATTGACCGGCGAAACCGGCGCCGCATTAGGAGCATTGTTAAGCGAACTGCTTATCGGCTGAACTGCTCCGCTTTGATTTTGATTATTTGCTGAATTTGATAAATTATCGATAGAATTATTGAGAATTTCGCCGAATCCGCCCTGACCGCCGAAAGCCGAGCCTGAACCGGCGTTGCCGGACGGAGTAAGCGGCTGGTTGGAAGCACTTCCTGAAACGGCGTTCATAACGTCGTTTACTAACGAAAGCCCCGCATCCACCGATAAATTTAAAGCAAGATTGCCAAGCATAATTTTATTATTTTCTATTGTTTATCGTTATCCGGAAAAAGGGGTCAGATTAATTTTCCGCAATGTATTTTGTTAGTTATTATTACATTATTCAGGCGGAAAAAAATCTGACCCCTTTTTCCTACAGCTTTTTCTTCCAGCCTGAAAATAAACATTATAGTTTGTAAAACAAGATTGGTTAGCTTCGCTGGACTTAATCCGCTGCGCCGAAGCAATCTCCAATAATACTATTAATTTACTGAACCGAGCTTTCGAGAGCCGTCAATACGGAATTTTCCGTAGTAAGAACTTTAGAATTGGCGACGTAAGCGTTCTGCGCTACTATCATATTGGTAAACTCCGACGAAATATTAACGTTCGACTGTTCTAACGCCGAGTCCGTGATGTAGCCGAAATTTCCCGAATTTGCGATGCCGACAGCAGGCTGACCGGACGCAAAAGTCTGAGCGTATAAGCTGTTGCCTTCGGAAACAAGTCCAGTGGGCGCAATAAAGTTGGCAAGGGCAACCTGATATAAATATTCCGTCTGGCCGTTGGAAAACTGTCCCGAAACCCTGCCGTTCTGGTCAACCGTAAAGCTTGTAAGCGTTCCGGTCGCATAACCGTTCTGGGTAAATGCGGTAGTAGCGGACGTTGCGGCATACTGCGTGAGATTAGTTAAATTTAAAGCTATATTTAGCGGCTGCGCTGCGCCGTCCGGAAGTCCGGTTGCTCCGGTAACATAAGCGGGAACATCGGTTAAAGTCAAAGAGGACGTGCTGGTAATTTGTCCGTTTGAATTAAACGTAATATCGGGACTCGCGTCGGTTGACGCGGTAAGCGACGGTCTCTGTGCGGCGGTTCCGTTAATTGAATAATAAGCGTTCCAATTCCCTGCGGTTGAGGACGAAGGGGCGAATGTAACGGTCATAGGAAGCGAATTTCCTAAGGAATCGTAAACATTGATGGTCGTAGAATAATAGTCGTTTGCCGGACCGGATACGACGGAGCCTCCTGACGTAAACGTGCCATAAGTTGCATTTGAGGAATTTCCTACCGGCATCGCATTCGAAAGATTTACGGTACCGTTTGCCGAACTGACGCTCGCGACGGTATTTAAGAACTGATAAGCATTGGGATTGGATGTTGCTGTCGATGTTGCCTCTATCTGAATATCCGAACCAGGTAAAATTCCGGTCGTTAACGTTACGCCGAGAGTTTGCTGGGAAATAGCCGTGTTGGCAAGAATTGACGATGTCAACGGTGATGATAAAACTACGGACGTAATAGTTGAGGGCGACGGCAAAAGCGTTCCCGTATTATAGCCGGTAGTAGTATATTTGCCTTTATCTGAATCCGTCGTATCTAACTTATAGGGCGTGGAACCAACGTTATAAGTGCTTACATCGTAAAGATTTGTAGTCCCGTCGCCGTTTCCTATCAATAAACTCGTAGGCGCTTCTCCCGCGACTCCATTAAAAGACAGATTACTAACATTCAGCGTCGTAGCTCCCGCCGAATAATTTCCGGTAATATAACCGCCCATAAATGTACTACCGGCGGTTGTCGTAGTCGGAGTCGTTTGCGGCGATACATTAGAATTAAGATTTGCCGTCAGATTTGCGGTCGTGGTAGCCAGCGGCGCTATTGCGCCGGTATTTAACGTAATAGGACTCGGAGTGCCGGCGGTAGCAATTCCCGCGGAATTTAACGCATATCCCTGAACGACGTTCTGTCCCGTAGAATCGACTATCTGCCCCTGCGCGTTTTCGCTGAAAGTGCCATTTCTCGTATAATACGTCGAACCGTTAGGAGACTGAACTATAAAAAACCCGTTGCCGTCAACCGCCATATTTAAAGGATTAGAGGTATTTTGAAGCGCGCCCTGACTAAACTGCTGCTGTATGGAATATACATCCGTCCCTAGGCCTTCCTGCGAACTCGACGTGCCGCTTAACGTCTGGCTGACGAGATTTTCGAATACGGGGTCAGAACTTTTAAACCCTATCGTATTAGAATTTGCTATATTGTTTCCGATAACCCCCAGATAAGTTTGGTTGGCATCTAAACCCGAAACCGCCGTAAAAAGCGCATTTACACCCATTTTTCATTCCTCCGTATAATACTAAATCGACATATTTTTTTATTTTATTAACTTTTTTAATTAACGTTTGTAACGCTCGACAACGGAACCGTAGAGCCGTTGCTGAGTTCAAGCTGAACCGCGCCGGTCGATGAAGTCGAAAGCCCGGTTACCGTCGCCTGCGTAAAGGTAGAAGGCGTAATAGCCGCGCCGCCCGAACCCGTCGCGCCGACGGAGAAAGTATAATTTCCGGAAGGAGCCGCCTGTCCGCCGTTTTCCGTTCCGTCCCAAGTAAACGACTGGGAACCGGAGTTCTGCGCTCCTAGATTCGTATTATAAACGAGATTTCCTGAAGAATTGTATATATCCATCGACACCGAACTTGCATTTTGGGGAAGGGAATAATTAACATTTGCCGTACCCCCGCTTGAATAGCCGAATGCGTTGCCGCTTGCCTGAACCGATGCGCCTACCATATTTACGGCGCTTCCGAGCGTCGCCTGATTCTGGTCGGACACGATGGTTTGAAGATTGGAATTAACGGAATTTAACTGATTCAGCGAATCGAACTGCGCAAGCTGGGCAAGCGAATCCGAACTGGACTGAGGATTTAAAGGGTCTTGGTTTTCTAACTGTTGAACCATTAACTGCATAAAAGTAGTCGCGCTTACGAGGCTGCCGTTAGGGTTGGATGAATTTGCGGTATTAGCAGCGGTATTTGCCGCGGAAGACGCAACCGAAGCGGCGTTATTTGTGGTTGTAGTTGGCGCGAATAAAGAATTGACCGACATTTTTATTCCCTCCGTTACTTAATATATTAATTATACACCTAAAAACATAATGGGAAAATTTTTCCCTTTTATAAGGCTTTTTCGCCTTTTGGTGTATATTATGCAAACATCATGCCAAAGTATATAGTGGCGGAGATTGTTAATCTTTACCCAATTTAAATTCTTTGAGTTTGTTTCTGAGTGTTCTGGAGGTAATGCCTAGCTTTTCGGCGGCTTTAGTTCTATTTCCGCTTGACTCCTTGAGGGCGGCGGCGATAAGTTTTTCTTCCATTTCTTTGATTTTAAGGGTGCCGCCGACGGGAAAATCAACAGGAGAGGAATTGGAGCCAGCGGGGATAGAATTAATTCCGCCCTCTTCGGTCTTGTTTCGGGTCTTTTCCTCTTTAGTCCGGATAGCGTCCCCGTTCCTGCCCGCGCTTAGCACGGAAGGCGCAAAAACGCCGAAATGCTTGACGTCTAAATAATTATCTTTCTGAGCCAGTATTACGGCTCTTTCGATTATATTTTCGAGCTCTCTTATATTGCCGGGAAAATTAAGCGAAAGCAGATAGTCCTGCCCCTGAACCGTAATCCCCGAAATTTCCCTGAAATATTTTTTTGAGTAAAGCGCCGTAAAATATTTTGCCAGCGGAACTACGTCTTCTTTTCTTTCTCTTAAAGGCGGTAAATAGATATGAATTACGTTAAGCCTGTAAAACAAGTCTTCCCTAAAACTGCCTTCCTCTACGGTTTTTTCTATGTCTTTATTGGTAGCGGCTATTACCCTTGCGTTAACGGATACGGGTTCGTCGCCCCCTACCCTGTCTATAGTCTTTTCCTGAAGAACCCTTAAAATTTTTGCCTGAAGGTTTTTATCCATTTCCGCAATTTCGTCCAATAAAATAGTTCCGCCGTCCGCCTGCTCGAATTTCCCCTTCTTCAAAGAAACCGCGCCGGTAAACGCCCCCTTTTCGTGTCCGAAAAGCTCGCTTTCGAGAAGCGTAGGAACTATAGCCGAGCAGTTTACGCCAATAAATTTCCCTTTCCTTTTGCTTAAGCTGTGAATCCGCCTCGCTATAACTTCCTTGCCCGTTCCCGATTCGCCGGTTATAAGCACCGTAGCATCGGCTTCCGCGATTATCTTAACGTAATCGTCTATTTTTTTCATAGCGCCGGATTCGCATACAAAACCGGATTCATCGTCTGAACCTGCAAGCGACGGGCAGTTATTATATGCGGAAATTTTTTCCGCATTTTTAACTATTCTTTCAAAATCGGAAATGCCGAAAGGTTTCAAGAGGTAGTCTGCCGCGCCGGATTTCATCGCCGAAACCGCGCTTTCTACGGTTCCGTAAGCCGTAATGATAACAAATGGAATTAACTTAAATGCGCCGCGTTTTCTTATTTCGCTTAATAAAGAAATTCCGTCCATTCCCGGAAGACTTAAATCGGACAATATAAGAAAATAACCGCCGTCCGCCGCCTTTCCGTCCAATTCGTCCAAAAATTTTAACGCTTCTTCCGCCGAAGCAAAAATATCCCCTTCCCTGCCGGTCTTTTTAAGGCTCAAGGTCAATGCGGAACGCATATGCGGGTCGTCGTCCACTATTAATATCCTGTCAGGCTCTCTTTTTTTCATAAAAATTTATACAATTTTATTTATAAAATATTTTTCGGCAATGGAAGAGAACTTAATCGTCCAGTTCAATTAATGTCTTTCCTCCGCCTTTTTTTATTTCTTCCAATCCGTTTTGACATTCCTTAGCAAAACCGGGTATGTTCAAAAATTCAAGGGTTTCTCTATGTCTTTCTATATATTCTTCGGGAAGCCTTAAAGTTGTAGCCGTAGTCATTTTATCTCTTATGATAATTTATAATAATATAGATTTAGATTTTTACTTAATAATATTATAACATCAATACGTCATAACGCCAAACGAAGTTACACAAATGAAGTTACGCAATCGCAATTTAAGTAAAATTATGATAAAATTTTCGATATGGCTCAAAACGATAACGACAAAATAGAAGCAATATCCGGCGGCGAACTTAAAAAAGCATTTGAATCTTTCGAGGCGGCTTCTCAAAAACTTTCCGAATATTATAAAAACCTCGAAGAAGAGATAAAAGACTTAAAGGAAAACCTAAATACGGTTCTGGAAAGCCTGCCGTTAGGAATTTTAATTACGGACGAAAACAACCTGATTAAATTTATAAATAAGTCTTTAACCGACCTTGCGGACGGATACAATCTCGTAAGCTATTTAAACCGCCCTATCGACGAGTTTTTAAAATTTTTCTTTAACGGTTCGGTGTTAGGCAATTTCATAAAACCTGTTTTTTATCCGGCCGAAAAATTAATAAAATCCGGTGCGCAAAACGAGAAATTTATTCCGGTATTTCTATATATAAAAAATATACACGGAAACAACAAAAAAAACTCCGGCAGGATTTTTATAATCCAGAATATAGAAGAAATAAAAAAGTTTAAACGGCTGGCGGAACTTGGCGAAATGTCGGCAAAAATCGCCCACGAAATACGGAACCCGCTCGGCTCTATAGACTTATTCGCTTCTATCCTGCAAAAAGAGATTAAAAACGGCGAACATGCGGAAATTATTTCCAACATAATATCCGCCGTCAAAAATATGAACGCCACCATAAACAACGTTCTTGAATTTTCAAAAACCGTCAATCCGGCTATTTCATCCTGCCGTTTATCCGAAGCGGTCAATAAATCCATTATGTATTCTTCATATATAATAAAAGAAAAGAATGTAAAAGTAATTACCGAAATAGACGAAAACCTTATTTTAGAAATAGACGAAAACCTTATCGGGCAGACTTTTGTTAATATCTTGATAAATGCGGCGCATGCGGTTCAAAATATTGACGGTATTATTAGCGTAAAATCTTCGGCGGTTTCCGGCGGCGAAGACGGAAACGGATATATCCGCATAGATTTCGAAGACAACGGGTCCGGGTTTTCGGCCGACATCGTAAAAAATATTTTTAATCCATTTTTTTCTACCAAAAAAAGCGGCGGAACCGGATTAGGGTTGTCGATAGCCTTAAACAACGTTATGGTTCACGGGGGATATATGAGCGCGGAAAATTCAAAAGAACTTGGAGGGGCAAAAATCAGCGTGTTTTTACCTTATCTGGCATAATTATTGCATTTAAAATATACAAAGATGCGAAGACGACGAAGCAATCTTTATTATAACGATGAATAAAGAAGAACAAGCTTTTGCTTAAAGCCGATATTGGAATTAGTTGCATTTTAAGACGAAAGGAGATATATAAAAAATGTTCAGCGGAATTTACGATGTTTTAGGAAAAAGCCTAGATGTGCTGAGTGACAGGCAGAACATTATCGCTTCTAACGTCGCAAATGCAAATACTCCGGGTTATAAGGCGAAAGAACTTAATTTCGAACAGGTTATGAAAAGCCTAGTTCCTTCGGCAGATTCTCTGAATATGGAGGCAACGTCGCAAAAAGATTTAGCCGGCGGCGGATATACGGCGGGGTCGTCTTCGGAAACACAATCGGATTATATAAAATCGTTCGTTCATAATCAAAAAGACGAGACCGTTCCGGCACTTGACGGCAATACGGTTGACCTGAGCAAAGAAATGGGCGATATGTCATCCAACGCGATAAGGTTTCAGGCGGTTGCCGGTTTATTGTCGAAAAAATTTGCAACTTTAACTTATGCCATAACTAATGCTACTCCTTAATATATAAGCAATGGAAATTTAATTTTCCGGTATTTTAGTCCACATCAAAGACATGCTTTGATAAACGTGGGCTAAAAATATCGCTTTCGCGGGAATGACATTGCAGCATTAAGGATATATAATGAATAACAGATACAAAGAGGTGTATTATGAGTTTTAACGATTCTTTGAAGATTGCGGCAGAAGGATTAAATGCCGAAAGAATAAGGATGAACGTTATTTCGTCCAATCTTGCAAACATAAATACGTACGATGCCGGCAACGGACTGCCCTACGTAAAAAAAGAACCGCTTTTTAAAACCGTTAAGTTTAAAAATTATTTCGGCGTCGAAGTAGAAAAAATAGAAAACGCTAAAAATCCGTTTTCCGAAAAATATGACCCTAGCAATCCATTGGCCAATAAAGCCGGATACGTAAAAACTCCCAATATATCCTCAATAAGGGAGCTTGTAAATATGATTTCGGCAACGAGGGCGTATCAGGCAGATGCTCAGGTTATATCGGAATCTAAGGCTATGTCGCAGTCGTCGTTAAAAATTTGATTTGACGGGATATTTGGACAGTATAATGGGGACAGATTTTAAATCTGTCCCCATTATATGAATTGCCTGAATTACTTAATAACGTCATTGCGAGCGCAGCGGACGAAGTCCAGCGCAGCTAACCAATCTCGTTTTAGATTGCTTCGCTGCGCTCGCAATGACGGGATATTGGAATTTATTAAATATTTTCTAAATCGGGATTTGGGTGGAAGGATATATATGAGACAGATTTCAAATTATGATATAATTAAAATTAAAGCGGGCTTAAACGAATCACATGGGATAGATTTAAGTCCGCCGTCATTGCGAGCAATGACACTCTAAGGGAGGCATTATGGCTATACCTATAGGCGCCGGTAACGCAATAAATTTAAACGATATAAAAGAACTTAATCCTAATAGTATCGTTAACGGGGGAAATTCCGGCTCTAAGGCGGCTCAGGAAGGCGCGGGAGGAGGTTCTTTCGCCGATACTCTTTTGAATTCCATAAACAAAGTCAACGAACTTCAAAACACGGCAAGTAACTCGGCGGAAGCCATTGCCGACGGAAAGTCGTCCAATATACATCAAGCAATGATAGATATGGAAAAAGCGAACGATTCCTTCGAACTTATGATGCAGGTTAGAAATAAAATTATAACCGCATACAATTCAATTATGAATATGCAAATATAAAGTAAATGGCCGCCACATTTAAAGATTTCGGTTCCCAATTAAAAACTTTTTTTACCGAGCTTTCGGTTGAACGGAAGATCGTGTTTTCCCTTGTAATAATAGGGGTCGCCGCGGCTATATACTTTACCGCTCTTTACGCGACAGCTCCTCAATACGGGGTTCTTTATTCCAATTTAAACGCGCCGGCCGCATCCGGCATAATCGACAAGCTTCATTCATACAATATCCCTTATAAACTCGAGGACAGGGGTAAAACTATACTTATTCCTAAAAACCAAGTTTACGGCACCCGCCTCAAACTGGCTTCCATAGGACTTCCCCGTCAGGAAGGAGTAGGATTTTCCATATTCGATAAAGTCCAGATAGGTATGACCGACTTTATGCAGCATGTGGATTATCAGCGGGCATTGCAGGGAGAATTAGAAAGAACGATAGACCAGATTAACCAGATTAAGTATTCGAGAGTGCTTATAGTAATGCCGAGACACTCCGTATTCACAACCAGAAAAGTCCCCGCCAAGGCTTCGGTAATTATAAAGCTAAGACCGGGCATGAATCTTAATAAAATGCAGGTCAACGGAATCATACATTTAGTCGCCAGCGCCGTCGAAAGCCTGAAGCCTAAAAATATCACCATAATAGATACGGATGGACGGGTTCTGTCTATTCCCACTAAAAATTCTTTTGCATATACCGGAAATCAACTGAATTACGTCCATAAAATAGAAAAAAATTTAGAAAGTAAAATAAATTCTATGCTTATACCCGTCGTAGGAGAAGGAAACGTAACGTCTAAAGTATATGTCAAAGTGGATTTCTCAAAAAAAACCGAATCTAAATTAACGTATAATCCGAACACTACCGCTATAGTTTCCCAGCAAACTTACAGGTCTTCTTCTACCGGCGCTTTAAAGCCTTACGGCATTCCGGGAGCAAAATCGAACCTTCCGCCCGGAAAGACGCCTATTCCTACGGCAAAACCAAGCGCCCATAGCGTAAAAAAAGAAACGACTAATTACGACGTATCGAAAAAAATAGAAAAAATTTCATATCCGGTAGGAACGGTGCAGAGAGTTTATGCTTCGGTCCTTGTCAACGGAACATATGAAAAAGCGACGTCTTCCAAAGGAAAGCCGTCCATAAAATATATTCCGAGAAGCTCTTCCGAAATGAGCCTGTTTAATAACATAGTAAAAACGGCTATCGGCTATTCTAAGACCGCTAAAGACAAGGTCGTAGTGGCAAATATTCCATTTAAAAGAATGCGCTACGCAATACCTGCCCCGCCTAAAAAGTCCATAACGTCCGTTATTAAATCCAATCTCGGAGAAATTATCAGATACGGCGTTATTTTAATAGGCATTGTGCTTTTAATATTAATTATTTTGCGGCCTTTAATAAAATATATCACTACGTACGAATCCCGCTCGCCGGCGAGATTAACAGAGGAAGAAAGGCTTGAAACGCTGGCGCAGATAAAACAGGAATCCGGTCCCAAACCCGAGCCCAACATGAAAGACGTTGCAGTCAATATAGTCAAAGCCGACCCAGATGCCGCGACTAATTACGTAAAAAATTTACTAAAAGAATCAAATAGAGAGATGTAAATATGTCTAGAAGATTTTCAGGACCCGAAAAAGCCGCTATATTTCTGGTTTCCGTAGGCGACGATGCCGCATCGGAAATAATAAAGAGGTTGGAATTGATGGAAATTCAAAAAATTACCAAATATATGGACCAACTTCCTACTATCGAAAAAGACGATTCCGAAAACATACTTAAAGACTTCAATTCTAATTTTTCGAAAGTCGGTCTGGTAGTCAAGGGAGACGATTACGTAAAAAACCTTATAGCAAAATCTTTAGACCCCGAGAAAGCAAAAAAAATATTGGATAATCTGCACGGTCCTATAGAAGAAGAAGGACTGCAGACGTTAAAATGGCTCGACCCGCATATTATCGCAGATTTCGTAAAAAATGAACACCCTCAGACAATCGCCCTTATACTCGGACATTTAGAGCCTATGTCGGCGGCTGTAGTAATAGGACTTCTGCCCTCTTCGATAAGGTCGCAGGTAGTTTTCAGGCTGTCCAAATTAGAAAGGGTTCCGCCGGGCGTAATCAAAGACCTCGACGAGGTGCTTCAGGAACAGCTGAAATCGACCGGTTCCACCCAGAGTAAATTAGTCGGCGGCGTTAGAATAGTGGCGGATATCTTGAATAATATGGATAAATCTATAGAAGAACCTATACTTGCCGACATAGAAAAATTAGATAAAGAGGAAGCTGAAAAAATAAGAGAGCTTATGTTCACGTTCGACGACCTTGCAAGCGTGGACGACAAGTCTATGCAGTTAATTTTAAGGGAAATATCGCACGACCAGATTGTCCTTGCTTTAAAAACGGCTTCGGACGAACTTAGAACCAAAATTCTGGCAAATGTCTCCAAGAGAGCGCAGGAAATGATTAGCGACGATTTGGAAGCTATGGGACCGAAAAAACTTTCGGAAGTAGAAAAAGTCCAGCATGAAATACTGAAAGTCGCCAGAAGGCTTGAAGATGAGGGCAAAATAAGCCTTGCCGTGAAAAGCGAAAGCGAAAAACTCGTATGAGCAAAATCCTTAAAGATTACGAACTCGATATGGAAGGAGAAACCGTATATGACGGGGAAAAAACGCTTTTAGTAAATATACTGAGGAGCGAAAAAATAGAAGAAAATAAAGAATTAACCGCCGCATTAGAATCGGTTCCGCCTTCTCTTCAGAAATTCATAATTTCATATATAGAAAGTTATAAATATAAAACAGTAAAGGCATATGAAGAAAAAGAACGGGCAGTCTTCGAGGAAGCCCGCAAAAAAGGGTATTCGGAAGGATTCATAGAAGGCAAAAGAGATGCGTTAAAATCAATGGAAGAAGGGGTCGGTAACATCTTTAGGGCTTCGGAATCAATAGAAAGATTTAAAAATGAATTATACGAAGATGTAAAGCAGGACGTAATAAATTTATCTTTAAAAATCGCTAAAACTATCGTAAAAGCGGAAACTGCCGCCGACAGCGGATTAATCTCCGGAATAATAGCGGATGCAGTAAACAAATCCTCGGATGCAGTAAATTTTACCATATGTTTAAATCCGGGTGATTACGACATTTTAAACAAAAATCCGGAAGCGATAAAGGAATTTATAGCAAGAGACACCGATATAGGCTTTATGCCCGATGTCAATCTTTCAGCCGGGGACATTATAATAAAAACCGATTTCGGAGAAATAGACGCAAGGCTCGAAACACAGTTAGAACGGATAAAAAAGATTTTTACGAGAGTCGCTCCAGATTAAAGCTTTTTGATTTTTTTCATTTTGAGCCTTTCTTTTTTAGAAAGGCGGCGGGGGTTGCCTTTTTTTTCGCCGCCTCCTCTCCTGCCGGCTATTCCGTCCTCACATTCTTCCTCTTCTCCGTCTTCCGCAATGCCTCTCGGATAACCGCCCTGAACCGTCGAACTTTCGGATATCCCCTGCGCTATTATATTTTCCGCCAGCCTTATAAACTCGTCCACGTCTAAACAGGAGCAGGAGCTGCCTGAAGCGCGCCGTCTGATATCGTTATCGTTTGTTACTATTATCAGACTGCCTGTAATGCTTTTAGCCAGTCTTACGATTACGTCGTCCGCTTTTTCGTCTTTTTTTGAATAGATAATTTCAATATTTTGACGGTTATATTTCGACTCGAAAGGCTCGTCGGTATTGTATCCGTCAAAAACTACTACCACTTTATTTCTTTTTACATTATAATATTTTGATAAAAAATTTATAGTTTTTTCTCTTAATTTTTGAAGTTCGTCGGATTTAAACCTGAACTTAAAATAAGAATTAAATATAAAATTATATCCGTCAACTATTATAGTAAGCATAATATATAAATTATAAATAATATGGATAATATTAGTCAAACAGAAAAAAACATATCTATTATTTATATTATATCGGAACAAAAAGATATCCGGGGTATGATTAAGCGGGCGCTGATAAAAACGGCGGACGAGAAAAAAATAACCGAACTTAGCGGCATAAAAGCCCTTCCGTCCAATTTCAACAGCGATACGTATATTATTACGGAATATAACCGGATGCATATCGCCGCAGTATCGAAAATAACGCCGAAAAGGAACGTTAAACTGTATGTTTACGTTAATAATATCAGGGATTTAAACGAACATGACGTAATTTTTTTAATAAAACACAATATCGACCATATAATTCATTCTAAAAATATCGCTAAATTAACTTACGAAAAATTTATAGACGCAAAAATCTTTAAGAAAAAACATTATAACGCATTCATAGATAAGTCCTCTACTCTGTTCGAAGACTTATGTCATAATAATGACGATATCGCGTATGCGGGAATAAACATTTACGGCATCTCGAACCATGTTGAATCGGTTATAGAAAAAGCCTGCAAAATAGCGCAATCCGAGAGTTCGGTGCTTATAACGGGAGAATCGGGGACGGGCAAGGAGCTTATAGCGAGGTTAATCCATAATAAGTCGAGGAGAAGCATGAACCCCATGGTATCTGTAAACTGCGGCGCTTTTCCCGAAGGACTTTTGGAAAGCGAACTTTTCGGATACAAAAAAGGGGCATTTACCGGAGCGTTTACGGACAAACCGGGAAGGTTAGACCTTGCCGATAAATCAACCTTATTTTTAGATGAGATAGGCGATATGAGCCTTTCACTCCAGGTTAAACTTTTGCGCGTTATTCAGGAAAGGGAAATAGAACCCATAGGCTCTTTAAAAACAAAAAAAATAGATGTCAGGATTATTTCGGCGACAAACAAAAATTTAGAAGAAATGATTTCCAAAAAACTGTTCAGGGAAGATTTCTATTACAGGATTAACGTTATACCGGTTCATATTCTGCCCTTGAGAGAAAGGAAGACCGATATTATAATTTTAATTTATTATTTTTTGAAAAAATTCGGTGATTTTCAAAACAACTCGGTTTACGGCATTTCGGAAGATGCTTTCGGTATCCTTTTAAACTACGGATGGGCAGGAAACGTCAGAGAGCTTGAAAACCTTATGGAAATGCTGGTCGTCCTGAACGAAAGCGGACTCATCGCCGCAAAAGATATACCCGAAAAATATAAATGCGCGTCCGCCGCCGGACACGGACAGGACGCCCGCCTCGGAACAAAAACCGGCATTAATATCGATATCAATGCGAACAAAATTAAGGATTTCGGGATAGACTTAAAAAAAGAAATGGAAAAAACCGAGATGGATATTATAAACAGGGCGATGAAAATTTCAGGCGGGATAAAAGAAAAAGCCGCCAAGATGCTGGGACTTAACAGAACGACATTAATAGAAAAGTTAAAAAGATATGAAAAAAATAAAAAATAAGAAGCTTGCGCTTGCGCTTTTTTTAATAATAGTCGCCGGATTTATTTTTATATTTCCGCAATCTGCCGTCATTGCTAGCGCAAGGGGACGGACGAAGTCCAGCGAAGCGGACGGACGAAGTCCAGCGAAGCTAACTCCAGCGCAAGCTAACCAATCTGCCGCCGTAAAGCCCGAAGCCGCCCATATGTACGAAAAGGCGTTAAAGGACTACGAAGCCGGTAATTTTGTCTCCGCATACAGGTATCTTAAATTTATACTTTATAATTACAAAACGGGTAAAACTTTATCCTCCGACGTTTATTTCCTTTGCGGAAAAATTTTATACGGGCAAAGAAACTTTTACATGGCAAAGCCTTATTTTCAAAGAATTATATATAAAAATCCCGATTATAAAAAAATTTATAACGTTATATTTTATATGGCAGGAACAGATTTTAACTTAAAAAATCACAGGCGGTCCATAAGGGATTTCAATTTTCTTTTAAAAAAGAGCACAAAAGGCGGCAGGCTTTACGACAGGTCGCTTATATATTTAACCCTGTCGTATGCCTCCCGCGGCAGAACGAAATCAGCCGATAAGCTGTACGGAAAAGACGACGTTAAAAGAATTTTAAAAAAAATAATCTATCTGAAGAAAAGAAACAGTTATTTCAAGTCGGTTTATCTGGATTATCTGATAAGCCATAAAGGCGATTTATCAGGCGCCCTTTTAATTTTAAATAATAAAAATTTATTCGAACCCGAAAAGAAAGACCTGTGTTATAAAGCATATTATGAAGGGCTTATAGCCTATAAAGAAAAAAAATATCTCGTTGCGCGGGACTATCTCGTAAAATCTTCGAAGTATTGCTCCGGATATTATTACAATAGCGGGCTTATGTATTACGGCATGGCTCTGTCTATGCAAAACAACCCGGCGGGCATCAAATATATAAAACGGGGCGCCGAAGAAATAGGCTACCCCGAAATTAAACTTAAATCGTTAGAATTTATAGCCGGTTATTACCGGAAAGAAAATAAACCGGCAAAAGAGTTGAAATACCTGAAGAGAATCCTTTTCGATTTTTCTTATATGCCCGAAAAGGAAAAAATAAAGACCGAAAAAAAAGCCTCTGGATTAATTTATAAAATTATTAAAAGCGATTATAAAAATAAGCGTTTTACGGATGCCTTTAAATCCTTGGAGAACATTGAATTTTTAATTCCGTCAAAATATATAAACCCCGAAACTTATCTTTATCTCTCTAAGATAAAACTTAAAGAAAAAGACGAAAAAACAGCCTTAATTTATGGGGAAAAGTATAATACTTTGGACAAAAGCCCACGTTCCGAATATTTTCTTGCCGCCATTTATTTTAAATCGGCAGGCTATAACAAATCTTTTTCGTTAATAAAAAATATTGATTTAAAAAATATAAAAAGCCTCAAATTAAGAAATAAAATTATAAATTTAAAACTGAAACTGTATAAAAAATTAAATTATGACAATGATTATATTAATTTATTAAAAACAAGCATTAATCTGCTTCCGCCTGAAAACAGAATTAAAAATCTTTATTT
>JAKAOK010000010.1 GCA_021812245.1 bacterium
TTAAATAATGGATATTTTCATTGACTTAAAATTAACGGTATTATATAAAAAATATAAAGGGATTAATTGCTGATTTTAGTGTTCGGTTGGAAACGGAATCAGTGTTCGGTTAAAACGGAATATATAGTTTAAGTACTATATGAACGATTTCCGCAAGAAGCTCGAGCCTTCCTACAGAAACCATTACAGAGGCGGCGAAGTAATGTTTGCCGATTTCTCCGGCACCACTATCCCATTCGTAGATAACGGAATAAAAACCGAAGCCGAAATCTTTGTTTCGACCTTAGGAGCTTCGAGCTATCTTTTTGCAAAAGCGGTAAAGGACCAGACTATGGAATCGTTCAATATTGCCCATAAGTCCGCTTTTTCCTATTGCGGCGGAGTAACGGAAACCGTAGTTCCGGACAACCTTAAATCCGCCGTAATAAAACATACTAAAAAAGAATTAAATCTCAACGCAAGCTATAAAGACCTTGCACGGCATTACGGATTTATCATAAACCCTACGAGGGTATATAAGCCCAAAGACAAAGCGGTAGTCGAAAACGGGGTTAAAATAGTGAAAAGATGGATTATAGCGGCGTTAAGAAACTACGTATTTTTCTCCATAGACGAAATAAACAAAGCGATTATTCCTATGTTGGATAAATACAACAATAGAAAAATGAGGTATATAGAAAAATCCAGATTCGAGCTTTTAAACGAAATAGAATTGCCCAATATGCAAAAGCTTCCGGAAAGGGAGTATTTTTACAGAAATTACGTAAAAAGATTAGTCCCTAAAGATTACCATATAGAAGTAGATAAAGCGTTCTATTCCGTTCCGTTTAATTTAATAGGCCAGACGGTTTCCGTATGGTATGCCGAAAATTCCGTAGAAATTTATCATAACGGCGAAATAAAGGCCGTCCATCCAAGGGTTAAGGATTACTCCACCCTAAAAGAGCATATGCCTTTAAACCATTACGCGATGACGGAAAGATACAATCTTAAAAGATTTTTAGACTGGGCATTGGAAAAAGGGTTTAATACCGCTAAATTCGTAAAGAAAATAATGGAAAAGAATCTGCATATTACCGTAGTCCACAGATATTTATCGGAGTTTAAAGAGACAGTTAAACACTATGACAGCTTAGAAGTCGAAAACGCCTGCAGAAAAGCCCTTTCCTATAACGCCACGGATACGAGATACGTTTATGCGATACTAAGAAACAAAGAAAAAAACGAGGTTATTTTAAAGTCCCACGAGAATATAAGGGGTGAAAACTATTATCAGGAGGAATTATGAGAGAAGAAATCATCGATTATTTTGCAAAATTTAAATTAAAAGGGATGCAGGGCGCATTTTTAGCTCAAAACGACGCCCTATATGCCTCACTGTCTTTCGAAGAAAGGCTTACGTCTCTTTTAAAAGCCGAAGAGATTTACAGGTTTAACAAAAAGATAACCTTAAACCTTGAAAGAGCCAAGATAAAAAACAAACAGGCAAGGATAGAGGATATAGATTACTCCGTTAACAGGGGGCTCGAAAAGTCCGTCTTTGCCAATATGCTTTTAAACTACAAAACTAACAGGAAGAATATAATCATAACCGGTCCGACAGGAACCGGAAAGAGCTTTTTATCCCAGGCTATAGCTTTAAAATCGGTTTACGACGGACTCACCGCCAGATATTACAGGTTCTCTAAACTTATCGAAGATATGAATCTATCCAAACTCGGCTCCGAATATAACAATTTTATATCTAAATTATCCAGATTAGATATCGTGGTAATAGACGACTTCGGAATAAATCCTTTGTCGTCGGAAGAATCGTCCATGTTTTTAGACGTACTGGAAGAAAGGACGGACTTAACCACTATAATAACTTCGCAGCTTCCCATAACGGAATGGTACGGATATTTAAATAATCCGACGGTAGCCGACGCAATATTGGACAGGCTGGCTTATAACTCGTATAAGTTAAAATTATCCGGCGAAAGCCTAAGGAAGCTTAAATCCGAAAAAGCCTAATGGTAAACTACCTAATTTAGTTTTAAACGGGCTAATTTTAGAGATTTGGGCGGTTATTTTTGGAAAAAAGCATTTTTTAGGCGTATCGTCAAGGCAGGGGGTACCCCCTGCCTTAATCCCTTTTAAATGCAATACAAAAAACAATTGAATAAAAACTTATATAAAAACCTATTGAAAAGAAATAAACTAAATGATATATTTTAAGTGTCCGACAGAGACCGATACGACTGTCCGAAACTTTCCGCTACACATGTCCGACAGAAACCGATATGAGTGTCCGAAACGACCGCTATACGCAATCTTTGTGCCGTAATTGACCTTTATACCTGCAGCATTCTTTCATGGCGGCTTTCTCCGGTAATGGATGAACGGCTCACGCTGTCCGTTTTAAACATATCTTCGTCCGCCCGTTTTGAAAAGCATGCCTTTTCAGCGGGCGAAGATGCACTGTCGTCCTACGGAAGGCCTGGGATTTTCAACTCCGACCAGGGATCCCAGTATACCGCCCAGGGCTTCATAAATACTCTTGTAAAACATAAGATATCAATATCTATGGATTCTAAAGATATATTCTTTTACGCGTTTTGCAAAGCATGCCTTTGCAGTAAAAGAATATGGCTTACGACAACATCATTATTGAAAGGTTCTGGAGAACGATTAAGCATGAAAACATCTACCCCTCGGCTTACACCGGCATAAAAGAGGCAAGAGCGGGTATAGATGCCTATATGTATAAATACAATAACGAAAGACTGCATTCGTCTTTGAAATATAAACCGCCGCTATCGGTATATAAGGGGTATTTCAAAGAAGCGGCTTAAATTAACAAGGGTTAAGGCAGGGGGCGCATCCCCCCTGACCCCCCTGAAAGACCATATAAATAAATATGAATAAAAAGGAATAAGAAAACTAAAAAAAACGTCTTGACAATGGGTGCAGTATAATTTTCCATCATTTTAAAATTATAATAAATTTGTTATTTGCTATGCCGGAAAGCTATATGGCATTTATATAAAAAGCAGCATCGTTATAGATTTGTAATATAAATTTAACCGTTTCGTAATATTTTCATGCATAATTTTGCAATATTCCTTTGATATAATCGGTATATTTCAATCATAATGGAGACTATATAGATATTTACTGCGGAAATAATTTTATTGGCAGATGCATAAAATCATTCATTCTTTTTTCCGCAAGTTCTATTTCTTTATTCGGAGTTTTGCCGGTTTTCTCTATAAAATCCGTATCGGACGAAAATAGCCTTTTATCATTTCCGGATTTCTGACCGCGATTTGAATATGCGTTTTCTTGCGAAAACCAGCTCCTTCGTAAAGCTCTTCGCCTTCCGGAAATATACATCGCACCGTATCGAACGGCTGCAACCTATTTTTTGCGATAGATATATGCAGGAATTCTATTACAGCGCGGTCCAATTTGCGCAATACTCTATCTTTATCGTCCGGAGAAGCGCTTTTATTGGACGGCATTTCCATACCGTCTTCTTTTATAAGTTTTTTGTAATCGTCATACGCTTCTTTAACTAAATCGGCATATTTTCTTTCAGCCAAATCCAAACAATAACCAGAATCGATAACGGCTCCAATTATGGCAGGATCTTTAATACGCTTCGGTTTGCGGGTTTTTGCTTCCTCGATAAACTCCCACGCCCTGACTGGATCGTTCTCCCAGAAGTACATACCGTTTCCAAGCCAGTCATAATCGTTTTGGCTTGGCTTAAATACTGGAGTATCGTTTTTAAGAAGTTCTTCCGCTGTACTCTCGTCGCATCCGTGAAACCCGAGAACGTAGGAGGCTCTTTTTTCGTATATGCGGTAGTCTTCTTTTCGCATATATTATTTACCGGTAGGATTTTGTAAGTTTCAGGTTTTTATCGTATATACCCGCTTCAATCAACGTTTGGATAAATAATTCCTTATCCGACGTTATTTTTTTAAGCCCCGCCCTAATGTCATCCACGTCGCTTTTGTAGCATACTTGGGCAGAACCGCGTTTCTTGCTTTTCGGCGGATTTACATCTGCTTTTATTATTGTTTCTTTTTTAGGTTTCATAATTACTTTACCTCCTCATCTACAATTATACCAATTTAATTATAATTTTTCCGCAATTATTTTAAAGTGAATTACCCACTAATATCCGCCGAACGCCCTATCCAGTTCATTTATTGAGGCGTCAGGGCTTAAATGCTTGTAACGCTCGGACATTTTTTCTAACATATGGCCAACTGCGTTATAAATTATTTCTTTCCCCACACCTCGTCAACTGCCTTTTTTAAAGTATCTGGTACCAAATGACTATACCGTTTCGTCATGTTCGGTGTCCTGTGGCCTAGAAGTTCCCCGGTAATATAAAGCGACGTACCGTTCATCACCATTTTGCTCGCGAAGACGTGCCGCAGGTCGTGAATCCGCAAATCTTTCAGCCCGGCATTTTTGCAGGCAGTCTTAAAAGAACGCTTAAAATCGCCTATTTTAGCCCCGTTATTATTAAACACGTAGAAACTATCCTGATTTCTTTCAATTCCCTCTAAAACTCTATTCAGGGCTTCCGAAATCGGAATATACCTGTCATACTTGGTTTTAGTGCCTTTTATCGCTATTACGTCGTTCTTCAAATCCACGTCGTCCCACTTTAAATTCAGCGCCTCTCCTTTCCGGCAGCCGGTGTAAATTAAAAAAGTAATTATATCCCGGGTAAGTTTATTTGTTGCGCCGGCAATCAACTTCTTTATGTCCTCGTCGGACAGGGTCTTTAACCTTTTAAGTTCGTTGAGCTTCTTTATTTTTGCTGCCGGATTTTTGTCCGCATATCCCCTTTCTATGCAAAAATTGAAGAAGTTGGAAATTATTATAACTTCGTAATTTACTGACCTGAAATTTATCTCCGCTTCTTTTTTATTTTTATTTTTTTCTAACGACATCAATTCTAGTTTTCTCTCGAGCTGGTAATTTTTAATGTCAAGCGACACGATTGCTGATAATGTTTTGTCTTTAAAGAAGGGAAGGAAATGCATTGCGGCAATATTTTTACGCTCTATAGCTTTTTCGGAATTGCCGTTATTTTTCAAGTAATTTTCCCATGCCGTCCAGAATAAAATACTCTTGTTTCTATTAGTCGGCAGACGATTTTCCATTTTAATAATATCGTTCTTAACGGATATTTCTATTTGTTCGGCAAGCTTGCGGTCGATAGTTTTGCATGAGCGCCTGTATCTTTTCCCCTCGAACACGAAATCGTAATAATAAAACTTGCCATCTTTTATAATAGCCATATTTTACGCACCTCTTAGGGCTTTTTGACTATTATATCACCCATGTGAAAATTCCGCCATAAAAAAGACAAAAATAGGTAAAAAACGATAATATTTGATTAAATATGAAAAAGGCTTGAAACCAGAGAACCTTATATTATATGAGGTTTCAAATGGGGTGGATGACAGGTTTTGAACCTGCGACCACCGGAGTCACAATCCGGGGCTCTACCAGCTGAGCTACATCCACCGTGAAGGAATACTTGAGTTATTATTTTACCAGATTTTGGATTAAATTAAAATATATTTTTAAATTCCGGCTAAAACAAAGCGTCTATGCCCAACGTTTTTCCCGAATCTGTAAATATTACGACTAATTCGCATATTATAAACGTAAGGTTAATGCCTAATTCCGATGGACTGATCCAGTACATAGCAAGCAGATAGTTTAAATTTAAAAATAGGGCGGCGAAAGCGGCGGCTCTGGTAATAAACCCCGCCGTTAAAAAAATACCGGCGAACAGTTCTCCGGTAACTATTAAGATAGCAAACAAAAATGCGTTAGGAACGGCGGCGCGGCTTAAAAAAATGCGGTAAAACCATAAAGGGTCATGGTTTGCGTAATATGCAAGTTTATTGTGGAGACCTGCGAAGAAAGCGGGGTTCAGCTTAAAATGCACCGCGTAAAGGAAAAACAATCCGATATATATTCTTAAAAAAGCATTCCAGATATTTGAATTTTTAGCCGCCATTTTTAATCTTTGACTTTTCGCCTTTTATTTAAATATTTTTATTTTTTATTATCAATTAATGCCATTATATTATAAAATATTAAAAATAACATTACTAAAATTTATTAAGCCTGTTATCTTCATAAATTATAAATTATTTTATGATATAATTTTCAAGTGGATAAAATATTCGTGGTTCACGAACATCACGCAAGCCATCTTCACTGGGATTTAAGAATAGAAGAAAACGGCATATTAGCCTCTTTTGCTCTACCCAAGGAACCTCCGTTGGAACGCGGAAAAAAGAATCTTGCAATAAAGGTCGAAGACCATCCGCTTTCTTATGCCGGATTTGAAGGAACCATACCGGAAGGGCATTACGGAGCAGGAGAAGTAAAAATTTGGGACAGTGGAAAATACAGTCTTATAAAAAAAGATAAATCAAAATATATACTGGATTTTAAGGGTGAAAAATTGGCAGGGGAATACACATTATTAAAATTTGCCAAAGCCGGAGAAAACAACTGGCTGCTTTTTAAAAATAACTGAAATAATAAGGAATAGTTGAAATAAAATAGGGAGGTTAATGTTATGAATATCGATTTTGTGGTATCGAAAAGCGGCGAATTTAAAAAAATGCGGTCTTACGGTCAAAGTCCATGGTTAGACAATATATCGCGATGCATGTTAGATTCCGGCGACCTCGCAAAATTAGTTCAAAGCGGAATTATAACCGGAATAACGTCGAATCCTTCCATATTTGAAAAAGCTATTAATTCCGGAAAATGCGGCTACCCCGAGGCAATTAAATCCCTTTCGTCAAAAAAATTAACTCCTTTTGAAATATACGACGCTATTACAAGGGAGGATATAAAATCTGCCGCTCAGATTCTTAAACCGGTTTATGAAAAATCAGGCGGCAACGACGGTTTTGTAAGCATAGAGGTTTCTCCCGATATAGCTACCGATGCCTCGACCTCGACAAACGAAGCGCTCAGAATATTTTCCCTTATAAACGAGAAAAACGTGCTTATTAAAATACCTGCCACGAAAGAAGGTTTAGAAGTCATTCCCATTCTTATCTCAAAAGGCATAAATATTAATATCACGTTAATGTTTTCTTTAAATCATTACATTGCGGTCGCCGGCGCATACATTAAAGGACTTAAGTCGGCTCTGGCAAACGGATTTAATTTATCCGGCATCCATTCGGTAGCAAGTATTTTTATAAGCCGCGTCGATACTCTCGTCGATAAATTATTAAACGATTTAATAGCCGCCTCCGTCGACCATCCTGCAAAAAAAGAAAAACTAACGAATTTACTGGGCAAAGCAGGCGTAGCAAATTCAAAAATAATTTTTAATAAATTTAACGAAATTTTTGGCGGCGGGGAATTTACCGCCTTAAAATCTAAAGGCGCCAATATACAGCGTCTTTTATTCGCCAGCACCAGCACAAAAAATCCTGCATATCACGATTTAAAATATGTCGAGCCGTTTATAGGTGAAAACACTATAAACACCCTTCCGGACGAAACTATCGAGCATATCGCCGACCACGGAAACATACTTCCCGGCACCGCATCTAAAGAACTTGACGAATCTCTTAGAACAATAAAAGAACTGTCGGGATTCGGAATAGATTTAAACGGCGTAGGGGAAAAACTCCAGCTTGACGGAGTTAAATCTTTTGAAGACGCTTATGAAAAACTTCTTAATTCTATCAAAAATATTTCAAATTAAAAACACATCTTTTAATTTTTTGGGCGGGAGGCATTTTATATTATGAGCATTAAAAAGGGGTTTGACAGAGAAAACCTGACTAACGAAGAAATTGAATTTTTAGAAGGTTTTACCCGAAAATGCAGGGGGGATATTTTAAGAATGACTACCTTGGCAGCTTCGGGACATCCAGGCGGTTCGATGTCGTCTATAGACATATATGCGATTTTATACGGTTTTTGCAATGTTTTTCCGGACGATCCTTTCAGGAAAAACAGGGACAGAATAGTTATAAGCCACGGTCATACGACTCCCGGGGTTTACTCGGCTCTTGGAAATTACGGCTTTTTTGACACGGAAGACGCAATCTTGCATTTTAGGACTGCCGGTTCCCATTTTGAAGGTCATGTCGAAAAAACGGTACCGGGGGTCGAATGGAATACCGGCAACCTCGGGCAGGGGCTTTCTGCCGCCTGCGGGTTCGCATTAAATTCCCGTTTAAATAATTTAAGCTATAATGTTTATTGCGTTATGGGAGACGGCGAACAGACAAAAGGTCAGATCGGGGAAGCAAGAAGGTTTGCGGTAAAATATAAATTAAACAACCTTACGGTAATAGTCGATAAAAACGGGCTTCAAATAGGCGGCAAAACTTCCGAGGTAATGCCCGACAATATTAAAGAAAACTTCGAAGCGGACGGATTTCACATTATAGAAATAGACGGACATAATTTTAACGAGATATACTCGGCAATAAAAAAAGCCCATAGCATTGAATCTCCGGTAGCTATTATTGCAGATACGATTATGGGGAAAGGCGTATCCTTTATGGAGAATCAAGCTAAATATCACGGCGCCGCTTTAAATATTGAAGACTGTAAAAAAGGATTGGCGGAATTAAAAGAACCCGATAACTTAGATGAACTTATTGATAAAAAAAATTTAAAACAGCCTTTAAAGCCTTTAACGGAAAGAAAGGAAAAATTCTTTGTATTAGACCCTGATAATAAGAATATAGTATATAACAGAGAAAAAAATACCGACAACAGGTCTGCCTTCGGAAACGCTCTTCACGATATGGCAAAAAACTATAAAGAAAAAAACAATCTTCAAAATATACCTTTCGCGGTGTTCGACTGCGACCTCGAAGGCTCAGTTAAAACCGGCGCTTTTAGAAAAGCTTTTCCTGATAACTTTTTTGAATCCGGCATTCAGGAACATAACACTGCAGTTATATCCGGCGCATTATCGACTGAAAACATACTAACGTTTTTTGCCGATTTCGGAGTTTTCGGCGTAGATGAGGTTTATAACCAGCAAAGATTAAATGATATAAACGGTTCAAATCTTAAAGTAGTCTGCACGCATTGCGGCATAGACGTCGGGGAAGACGGCAAAACTCACCAGTGCATCGATTACTTCGGACTTCTTAACTCTACTTTCGGATTTAAGGTTGTATTGCCTGCCGACCCCAACCAGACCGACAGGGCAACCCGTTATATAGCATCCCATGAAGGAAATTTCGGACTTATAATGGGCAGGTCTATCATCCCCGTTATACTTGATGAAAACGGAAATACGTTCTTCGGAGAAGACTATAAATTCAAATACGGCAAAATGGACTTAATACGGAACGGAAAAGACGTTGCGGTAATATCTACCGGCAATATGCTCCCGCACGCGTTAAAAGGATGCGAGATGCTGAAAAAAGACGGCATAAACCCGATGCTCCTAAATGTTTCCTGCCCCAGCGACATAGATGCGGAAGACCTGCGTCTTGCCGCAAAAACCGGTTTCATAGTTACTATCGAAGACCACAACGTCAAAACCGGCGTAGGAACGGCAATAGGCTCTTTGCTTGCCGAAAACGGCATCTCCGTTAAATTCAGAAAAATGGGGGCGAGATTTTACAGTTCTTCCGGCAAGCCGGAAGACCTTTACAGACTGGCAGGCTTGTCTCCTGAGGATTTATACGGATTTATAAAAAAAGAATTAAATAAATAATATAAATATTAATTATTCCAACTTCTGCCGTCGGAATTAATAAGGCTGTCCGCCTCTTTAGGACCAAACGATCCGGCTTCATAGTCGGGAAAGATGGGATTTCCGGTTTTGGACCAACCGTTAATTATAGATGTAATTAACTGCCATGCGATGAGCATATCGTCGTATCTTGCGAAAAGAGTCTGATCGCCTACTATTACGTCGTATATAAGCCTTTCGTAAGCATCGGGCGGGGAAAGTTTAAACGACGATTTATAATTAAACACCATATTGACAGGCTCAATATCAAGTTTAAACCCCGGGGTTTTTGCGCCGAAATTTATCGCTATACCTTCGTTAGGCTGAATAGTTATAATTATAGAATTTTGTTTTATATTTTCTATTCCAATTTTAGCAAATAAACTGTACGGCAATTTTTTAAAGAAAATAGCTATCTCGGTTTTATGTATTTTAAGCCGTTTGCCCGACCTTAAATAAAACGGCACTCCCGCCCACCTATAATTATCGATAAAAAGCTTCATGGCGGCATAAGTTTCGGTAAGCGTGTCCGGAGGTACCCCTTCTTCCTCTTTATAACTTAAAACCTGTTTATTTCCTATTATTCCCCTGTCGTACTGCCCTCTGACCGTATAATTTTTTATATCGTTTAAACTGAGCGGCCTGACGCTTTTTAAAAGTTTCACTTTCTCGTTTCTTAAATCGTCCGCATCCGGAAGCGGAGGAGGTTCTATTGCAACGAGCGACAACAACTGCATCATATGGTTCTGCATCATATCTCTGATAATGCCGGCTTTATCGAAGTAGCCCGCCCTGAAACCCACGCCTATGGACTCTAAAGCGGATATTTGAATATGGTCTATAAACTTATTATTCCATATGGGCTCAAAAATAGCGTTCGCAAATCTGAACGCAAGTATATTTTGTACGGTCTCTTTTCCAAGGTAATGGTCTATCCTGTAAACCTCTTCTTCCTTAAATACCGAAAGAATCTTACCATTTAATTTTTTTGCGCTTTCATAATCGTAACCGAAAGGTTTTTCTATGACGATTCTCGAAAAACCCTCTCCTTTATATTCGTCTGATGTAAGTTTTGCATTTTCGATGCCGTTTATTACATTTATATAAACGCTCGGCGGGGTGGAAAGATAATAAAGCACGTTTTTAGGCATATTATATTCTTTTGCTTTAGATGCTATAAAACCGCCTAATTCGTGATAGCTTGAATCGTCGTCGTATTTTGAAGTTAAATAAAATACATGCTTGGAGAAACTTGAAAATTCGTCTTCGTCTATAGGTTTTTTTCTGCAATTTACGTTTAAAGAATCAAAAATAGTTTTTCTAAAAATACCGTCGTCCATTTTTGTCCTTGCGAAACCGACGATAAAGAAATTATCTGGGAAAAATCCGTCTTCCCATAAGCTGTATAATGCAGGAAATATTTTTATGTGCGCTAAATCTCCGCTTGCCCCGAAAATTACCATTATGGAAGGTTTCATTTCAGCCATTTATCACCGCCTTTACTTTTAATTTATTTTTCCAATATCACTCTGGCAGGAGCGCCGTTGGAATCTTTTATCTTAACCGGAAGAGCGATAAGTCTGTAACTGCCGGCAGTAACATTGAACAAATTTAACCCTTCTATAATAACAATCCCTGCTTCAAGCAAAGTTTTATGGGTATCGTGACCTACATGGTAGCCCTCTACCGAAATATAATCTATCCCAACCAGCACGACCCCTTTTTCAACCATATATTTTGCGGCTTCAGGGTTTACGCATACATAATCGGCATGAAAATTCCGGTCGCCCTTATTAATCCATTCCGAATTTTTAGTCTTAAAAAGAATCCTATCGCCGTTTTTTATGTTTATAGGCTCAAGAAATTCCTTAGATATAGGCGAAATATCGACCGGCACGTCTATTACCCTGCACTTGCCTATTAATGTATCAAGGTTAAATTTATCTATCCCCGCTCCGTCGTCTATAAAATGGCGCGGAGCATCCATATGGGTTCCGGTATGCACTCCGCAGGTAATTTTGCTGTTATTTGAGGCGGCTCCTTTTTTTATATCGGAATAGTCGTCTATTTCTATCTCCGGATCGCTCGGCCAGTGCAACATGCCGTCCATTACGTCCATACTGACGTCTATAAACATAATAAATATCCTCTATTATTTATGTATCGGATGTCCGCCGAATTGATGCCTTAACGCCGCCAGCATCCTTGCGGCAAACGAATTTTCCTGCCTCGACCTGAACCTCATAAAAACAGAATCCGCGAGAACCGGTGCAGGGACGGCCTTATCTATAGCTTCTTGAAGCGTCCATCTCCCTTCTCCCGAATCGTCCACTACGGGTTTAAGATTATTAAGTTCGGGGTCTTCTTTAAGAGCATTATGCGCAAGTTCTAACAACCATGAGCGCACTACCGACGCATGATTCCATAAATCGGAAACTCTCTCGAGATTTATATCGAAATCGCTGGCTTTCATAATTTCGAACCCTTCCGCATATGCCTCCATCATGCCGTATTCTATAGCATTATGGACCATTTTTACGAAATGCCCCGAGCCGTGGGGTCCGATATGCAGATAACCGTTTTCCGGCGCAAGCGTTTTAAAAATAGGCTCGCAATGTTCAAAAGTTTCGTCTTCTCCGCCTATCATAGAGCAGTATCCGTTCTTTAACCCCCAAATACCTCCGCTTGTACCGCAATCCATAAATTTAATTTCTTTTCCGTCGCAGAGTTCGGCTCTCCTAACGGAATCTTTATAATATGAATTGCCGCCGTCTATAACTATATCACCTTTCTCGACATATTCCAGAACCTCTTTTAGCATAGCATCCGTGGGTTCTCCGCTCGGAACCATTAGCCATACTATTCTAGGAGCAGTCAGTTTCCCTATAAATTCTTTAACGGAGTTCGAACCGATTGCTCCCTTGTTTATAACCATCTCTTCTTTGGAAACGGTTCTATTGAAAACCACAACCCTGTGCCCGCCTTCTAAAAGTCTTAACACCATATTCATCCCCATCTTCCCAAGACCGATCATCCCTATTTCCATTTTATAATCCCCTTGTTTTAAAATACAGATTATTTAGAACCGCTATTACTCAGACTTTTCCCTACTTCTCTTATAATATCAAGCGGTATAGGCATAATCATAGTAGTATTGTTGGTCGATGAAATTTCATTCAAGGTCTGCAAGTATCGAAGTTGAAGAGCCATAGGATTTTCCGAGATAATTTTAGCCGCATCGCTTAAGCGTTGCGCCGCCTGAAATTCTCCGTCGGCGTTGATTATCTTTGCTCTCCTGTCCCTTTCCGCCTCCGCCTGCCTTGCCATTGCCCTCTGCATATCCTGCGGCAGGTCTATCTGCTTAAGTTCCACTACCGTAACTTTAATGCCCCAAGGGCCGGTATGTTTATCGAGTATATCCTGAATCTCCATATTTATTTTTTCCCTTTCCGATAAAAGCTTATCGAGTTCTCCCTCGCCGCATACGCTTCTTAAGGTTGTCTGGGCTAATTGCGATACCGCATAATTATAATCATAGACCTGTACTATGGCATTAAGTGGATCTACGACTTTATAATATACTACGGCGCTGATTTTTAGCGTTACGTTGTCCTTTGTAATAACATCCTGCGGCGGCACGTCAAGCGTTATTATTCTTAAGGTTACCCTGACCATTCTGTCTATTACCGGCCATAAAAGTATCAAACCGGGACCTTTAACCTTGATTACCCTACCCAACCTGAAAATAACAGCCCTATCATATTCGTTTATAATTCTTACCGCATTTAAAATTATAATAACCGCGACGATTATTATAACCGCAAAAAAAATCCCTCCTGAATCCATATATCCTCCAAAGTTTTTAAAGAAAATTCACATGCAGGTTAACGCTTGCTTGTATTCGTAAGTCGAATACCCGTAAGCAAGTGAAACGTTTAATTAAACGATTAGTTTTTTGTATTTTCTACGGGTCTAACTTTAAGCCTGAGCTTATTATCTATTTCCGTTATAACCGCTTTTGAGCCTTTCAATATTTCGCTATCCGAAAAAGCCGTCCATAACTCGCCGTTGACAAGAATCTTGCCTTCTCCTCCATCCTTGATATCCCTAGAGACTTCTCCCTCTTCGTTTATTAAAGTGGATTCGCCTATTTTTACTTTTGCCCTATAAGCTTTATATCCCAAATAAACAAAAACAGAAACAAATACCGTTAAAGTAATATAAGTAGGCAGGACAATCCTTATGAAAAAGGCGGGGGCGACGCGCATAACAGAGAAAAGAATAACGGTTCCGACTACAAAAAAAATTGCGCCGGCGGCGGTAAAAACACCGTAGCTCATTGCAAAGAAATCCGTAACAACCAATATAAAAGCAAAAAATATTAAGAAGTCCGCCAGATAAGCCATATTAGAATCCTTGATAATTTAAACAAGAATATTTTATTTTTTGCCGTAAATTATAAATATAATTTAATTGCTATATAATATTATATACTAATTTTTTAAATTAATTTTTAAAATATAATCCTCTTATTTTTTTCATATCTTCCCATGTTTCTTTTTTTGCGTTCGGATTTCTTAATAAATATGAAGGATGATAGGTAGGTATTACGGTTACGCCTTTGTAATTAAACTCTTTCCCTCTTACCGAAGATATTGCGCCTTTATCGTTTCCAATAATAAATTCGGTAGCAAATTTTCCCAGCGTGCAAATTATCTCCGGTTTGATTATTGAAATCTGCTCTTCGAGAAATGGAGAGCACAAGGCGATTTCATCTTCCATAGGGTTTCTATTTTCGGGAGGTCTGCATTTTATTATATTCGCGATATAAACGTCTTCTCTTTTTAGATTTATGGATTCGATTATTTTTGTTAAGAGCTGTCCCGCCCTGCCCACAAAAGGTCTTCCGGTATTGTCTTCTTCGGCGCCGGGAGCTTCTCCTATAAACATTAGCCTGCTTTCAGGACTGCCTTCTCCAAAAACTATCTGCTTTCGCGCAATGCTTAACCTGCACTTTACGCACTCGTTTACTTTCACATCCTTTAAAAATTTTAACTTGTCCGATTTTGAAGTCTCGGAATCCGTTTCGGCTTCGTTATCGGCTTTAACTTGAAATTCGGTTTTATCGTTCATATAATTTTTTAATTTTATTGAAGTTTTTTCGTCGTAAGCGGCAGACATTACGGTAAAACTTTCTTGATTGTCGATAATGAAAAATTTTATATCTTCAAGAAATTGTTTTAATTCGATTTCTTTCACAATTTTAAGCCTAATTTAAATGCTTTTAAATTATTCTCGGCGCCTTTCCCCGTCCTCAGGATATTTTCTATAGCGGTAACATCTATAGGAATATCGGCCTTTGCAAAGAGGGCGCCTAACGCGATTATATTTTTTTGGGTAAGCGAATTAAAATTTTCTATCGAAATCGCATCAAAATCGTAAAAAAATATATTTTCGGTTATTCTCCTTAACTCAGAAACTATAAAAGAAATTTCTGGATATGAGGTCTGCCCCATTCTGACGCTTATCGGAATATGGGGAGTTTTATTGAAAATTACTATTGAATTTTTATTTAGATAACAGGCTCCCCTCAATGTTTCTAAGGGCTCCAACGATATAAGTGCATCTGTCCCTCCCGATTCTATCATCGGAGAATGCATACTTTTTCTCGGGTCTTTCATTTCGGATTCGTTTTCGTAAAATATATATTTTACGAAAGTTTCGACATAACCTTCCCTCTGGGCGCCGCCTCTTCTTTCGGAACCGGACACGTCCTGCAAATCCGAACTTAATGCGGCATTTTTCATTACCGTTCCCATTGTTATAATGCCCTGTCCGCCGAGACCTACTATTGCAATATTAAATTTTTTCATATACTAAATTTTTCCATTACGTATGTAGATTGCTTCGTCGTCTATGACTCCTCGCAATGACATTAACCAGTCAGTCATTGCGAGCGCAAGCTGACGGACGAAGTCCAGCGCAGCTAACCAATCTCATAGTGTCACCGCGAGCGATTTCCCGCTTAATTTAAATTCCGTTTTTAAATCAAATTCAACTTTGCGTATAGCGCTGTTCGGACATATTTCATAGCAGACGCCGCATTTTACGCAGGAAGCAGTATCTATATAGTAATAATCGTTATCCGTTTCTTCGTCTTTCTTTAAGATAATAGCGGGACATGCGAGTTCGACGAAACATTCGTTGCATTTTACGCATCTCGATTTTTGAATCTCGTATAAAGATCCGCCCGTCTCCGCAAATCCAGCCCCATTTTTGTTCAAAATTTTATTTCTTCTGACTTCCTGCAGAATACACTCCCTTTTAGCAATTAATACTTTCACGCCCGGTTCTTTCAAAGCGCTTTTAATCTGAGACGCGAATCTTTTTACGCTGTTGGGGTCAAGACTTTTTACGTAAGAAACACCGAGGGATTTTACTAAATCTTTCAAATTTAAAACATTCGGGGACGATTTGCCGTCTATGTCTTTCTGGGTAGAAGGCGTTTTTTGATGCCCCGTCATAGCCGTCCAACTGTTGTCGAGTATAATATAAAGGATATCGGCGCCGTTTTGGACCGCATTAAGCAGAACGGGAATCCCTGAATGATAAAAAGTCGAATCGCCGACAAGGGCTATAACTTTTTTCTTCTTGTCGAAAATACTTATTGCCTGACCTATCCCCAGACCTGCGTTCATGCATGTAAGAAAATCCATTGCGTTATAGGGCGGCAGAAGACCTAAGGTATAACATCCTATATCGCCCGCGATAACGACGTCTCTTTCTTTACCTTTTGTATTCGAAAAACCGACCGCTTTAAGGATGGAATAAAAAGTTGCGCGGTGGGGACACCCTATACAGAATGTTCCAGACCTTTGAGGCAGTTTATCCCGCAATTCTTTATTTGTTTTGACGGCGGAATCAAAAAAAACCGGAAGGGGTTTTTCGAGAAATCTGCTTACACCGCTGATAACATCGTCTATGGTCAATTCTCCGGTCTGTCTAAAGAAATCCTTCCCATAAATTTCACCCTTAAATCCTAATTCGTAAGCTATCTTTTTAATCTGAAATTCCAAAAAACCTTCAGCCTCTTCGACTATAACGACTTTATCGAGTCCCTCAAAAAACCTGCCGATAAGTTCGTTAGGCAGTGGAAAGGTAAAACCCAGTTTTAATATTTTATGTTCATAAATGCCGAGAATATCGAGCGATTCTATTAAATGGGCATAAATAACGCCAGAGGATATAAACCCGATTTTCGATGAACTTCCGTTGATAATTTTATTAAATTTTGATTCTATTAGGTATTTTTTTAAGAGTTCGTTCCTTTCTAAGTATTTAGTATGGTTTCTAACCGCCATATTGAAAAGATTTAAATAATTCTCGGGGTCTTTCTTGAAATCCCCTTTAATGTCTGCTCTGTCTCTTAAATCCCCGAAATAAAGCGCTCCTGCATTATGGCATAGTCTAGAGGGAGCCATTAAAACAATGCCGAAAGAAAATTTTTCCGAAACGTCAAAAGCGTCTTTTGTAAAATCTTTCGCCTCTTGAATATTAGAAGGTTCCATTATGGGCATATAAGTATGCAGGCTGTACCATCTATCGTCCTGCTCGTTTGAACTGCTTGGGGCACCGGGATCCGACCCTATTGCAAGCACTAAACCGGCTTTTATTCCGGTATAAGACAAAAATTGGGCGGGTTCGCTTGCAACGTTAAGCCCCACGTTTTTCATAGCGCAGAGCGATCTTACGCCCGACCATGAAGCGCCTATGGCGCCGTGAAGGGATATGTGTTCGTTTAGGCTAAATTCGGTATATAAATTTTCGATATTTCTCTTATTTTTATCGAGGACGGCAATGATTTCCGAGGCAGGCGTCCCCGGATACATAGAGGCATAGCCTATGCCGGCTTCTAAAGCTCCGCGCGCTATAGCTTCGTTTCCGAGCACGATAGCCTTGTCGCCTTTAGTTCCGTTTATAAATAAATTGCTTTTTCCCATTTTTAATTATTACTCTATTGCCGCGTAAAAACATTTGCCTTTTCGTCTGTAATTTTAATTATGATGCCGTCTAAGTTCAGCCGCCAGTTTGCTTTAATAAAATCTTCCGGTGAATTATCGATATATGATTCTTTGACATATAGGAAAACTTCTTTCTTTTCCGATTTTATATATTTTATTATATTTTCGTCTGGGTTTTTACCCGTATAATTTATAATAAATCTATCGGCCCCGATATTAATAAGTTTTTTAACCTTCAAACCGTCAACCGCAGTCGAGGCGGAAACAACGGCGCCAAGGTTAAAAAAATCCGCTTCATCTTTATCTACTATACCTTCGAGGTAATTCATAAAGCCTCTTTTCAATATTGAGGTAATGCCTAAAATATCTACGTCGTACACAGGCTTAGCCGCATTAAAAACAGTTTTTAGCGGATGAATGCCTTCGGATACGATTATATCTTTAACGCCTATCTGCTTGAGCGTAATTAAATCGGACAAAATGGATATCCGGTTTTTATCCCTCATATTAAAAGCATAGGCTATATTTAGATTGCCTTGCTTATCCTTTAAATCTTTACATAACAGTAATCCGTTTACCCCAAAATTCTGTTCGAGAATTATCCGGGGGGAATCCTGCCCTGCATTTTGATTATCTAATCCGGTTTTTTCTATTCCGCCTAAAAGCTTAATTAAATTTTCTTCAAAATTTATGTAATTTTCACTAACGGGGGTCTCGATTTGGGGTATTATCCGCATATTTTATTTACTTCCGAATTGATTATATTTTTGTTCTTTTTACCGATAAACCGTAATCTCTGGGATTAAAAATTTTGCTTAAATTTTCTTCTTCCGAATATTTCTTCATCAAGTCGTAAGATTTCATAAACACGCATTCTTTGTCTTCATAAACCTCGCAGTTGACGCCGTTATGTCCTTCACACGGACCATTCAGTAGTCCCTTGGGGCACAATGTTATGGTGCAGACCCCGCCGGTAAAATTCAGTCGGCATTCGTCGCATCCGCCGCATAAAGCGTTATATTCGCCTATATGTTCGGTCTGGGCGATATATTTGCTGTCCGTTCCGGCTACGACTTTCTTTCCTATAAATTCACCTATAGTTTGCACTCCGGTACCACATGACAATACTACAACCGCTTCCGTATCTTCCATTTCGTCTTCGACAAAACGGATGTCTTCCTTTAACACTCTTTTATCGCAGGGCTCGTCTATCGAAATAGTAAACGTGACCTCTTTTCCGGAAGCCGCCAGATGCTTTTCCATTTCCCCGACTTCTTTACTGCCCCCGGTCAAACAGACGGAAGCGCAGGAAGCGCAGCCTATGATTCCTATTTTCTTATATCTGCTTAATGCCTCGTCTATTTCCTTTACATCTTTTTTTTCAGTTAAAAACATAACAAAAAACCTCTGCCGCAATTTATTTATATCAAGGCATGCTGGATAATCTGACTTTAACGAATTTTACCGTCCTGCCTCTATGAACTTTAAGAGTAATAATCTGTCCGGGTGAAAATGTACTTATCAGTTCTTCAAGACGGGAAAATGAATTGACCTTTTTGTTATTGAACCTCGTCACAATATCTCCGCCTATTATATAATTAATATTTTTCATCGCTATCAATCTGTTGCCCGCTATAAGACCCGCCTTATATGCGGGGCTGTTCGGAAAAACTTTTTCGATTAATAGTCCTTTCTCGACGTATTTTATACCGAGCAGGGTAGAAATGCTTTTCGTCAGCTTTATAGCTTCTATTCCTAGCCACGACCTTATCACTCTTCCGTATTTAATCAGCTCCGGTATGTTTCTTTTTGCAAGATTAATAGGAATTGCAAATCCGATATTTTGGGCATTATTTGCAAGCTTTGCCGTATTTATGCCAATAACATGCCCATTATAGTCAACAAGCGGTCCGCCGGAGTTTCCCGGGTTGATAGCCGCATCCGTCTGTATTATGTTTCCGTAAAATCTTGCGGAAGGGAAAAACAGGGACCTTTTTAGACCGCTTATAATTCCGGTGGTAACGGTTTGATAAAGGTTATAAGGATTTCCGACGGCTATAACCCTTTCGCCTACCCTTAAACTGCCTGAATCGCCCATAGTTAACGGAGTTATCGTTCTGCCTCCGGGATTTATACGGATAACGGCTATATCGGACATCGGGTCGGTTCCTATGACGCTTGCCCTTATATCTTTATATTTTAAAAAACTCACGTAAATTTTGCCCGCATTTCCTATGACGTGAAAATTTGTAAGTATGTCTCCGTTTTTATTTATGAAAAATCCGGTTCCGATATCTTCTTCGGGCATTATGGCACCGTTTTTAAGGCGCGCATATCCTAAAACTTCTATGTGGACAACGCCGGGTTTAAGTTCGTTAAAAAGCCGTTCTACGATAGACCCGTTTCCGCTTTCATTGTAATTATAATTATCTGCTGAAGACCGTTTAATGAATAAAACACAGGCCGACACCGTTAAAAAACAAAAAAGCAAAATTAAAAATATATATTTACGCAGCTTCAGGAAAGTCATTTTTAACCCCCTTCCACTGCCTCGCTTGATGCATAAAAGCCTCCAGCCTTAGCATTAAATTCGTACTTTCCTGACCGTCAAACCATAAATTTATCCATGGAAAATTATTAAGGTCTTCCCTGAATTTTTTTGAAACTATTTGTACGATTGAACCCGGCATACAGTGAAAAGGATGAATGCTTATAACCCCCGAACACCCTTTTTTTGCAAAATCTACCGATTCGCCCACGGTAAGAATTGCCTCTCCGCCTAAAGATAAATCGAGATATTTTCTGGAATAAGAAAGTATTTCTTTTATGCTTGTTTCTCTATGGTTTCTAAGCAATTTTTTAAAAGGCTTAAACATGTTTGTTTCATCTTTTCTCTGATAATAATTTACGAGAAAGCTTAAAAATATATCCTTTACTTTTCTACTCCTGAAAGCGTTTACGGTATATTCATAAGTAGTAAAGGTTATCCACTTGTATGTCGGAACGACGGAAACCTCTCCTCCAAGCGCTTCGACCTTTTCTACCGTAAAATTATTTGTAAACTTGTTTAATCTCAAAAATATTTCGCCTACCACGCCTATAAGAGGTCTTAATTCGTCTTTTCTATGTATTTTCCCAAACTTTTTGGCGCATATATCCATAGTATCGTAAATATCTTTACCGTTCTCGGTTGCATCTACCACAAGATTTATACATTCTCTATAAACTGAAACAGCGTCTCCTTTAGTGGTTTCGTAGGGTCTAACCCTGTAAAGGGCCTTTTCCAAAGTATCTACCGCAACGCAACCCTGCCATGCAACCCTTCTAAAAAGAGTAGCTTTATCGCCTATAAAATCGGTATAAGATTTTCGAGCGCTTGGAACCAGAAATTCAACTTCGTTATAACCGAGATTATCCAACACCATTTCGTGAAGCCTGTTGTACTGACCGAATTTGCAAGGACCTGGAGAAGTCGGCATAAAAAATGCTGATTTTTTGGCGTCGAAATCAGGTTTTTCTATAACTTTAATAATATCTCCGGTGGTCACGAAACAGGGCATGCATTCGTTCCCGTTTGTAAATTTAAGTCCAAAATCAAGGGTCGATTCATCCGGCTCGTCCATAACCGCGGAATCTACTCCGCATCTTCTGAACGCTGCGCTTAAAGCATAGGCGGCATCGGACATGTATGGTATATAAACCTTTTTGCCTGCTATGCCCGTATTTGTGTGATGCATATAAACTCCTTATTGTACGATTATTATAACTCAATTACATTATAATAAAGCGTTGCGGTAAAGTCAAATTAGGGAACATTAAACGAACCTTAATACTTAAGGCGTTGCAAATAATTTTTATATTTATTAAAATTAATTAAGATGAATTTTAATAAAGTATTGATTATTTACAATCCTAAATCTGGACGTTTTTCCGAAAAAAAACTTTCCTATATTTTAAATTTTTTCAAATATAGAAATATCGTAACCGATACGTTAAATATAATCGAAAATTGCATCGAAAGAGAAAGTATCGTAAATTTTTATGATATGGTTTTAGTAGCGGGGGGCGACGGAAGCTTAAATTACGTTATAAACAATTTAGTCTTTACGGATATTCCGATTGCCCATTTGCCTATGGGAACAGTTAATCTTTTCGCTTTGGAAAACAAAACGTCTTATCTCCTAAAGAAAGCGCTTAATGAAATTATTTATGAATATAAACCGGTTAAAATAAATTTAGGGAAAGCCAACGAAAAATATTTCTTCGCTATGACAGGCATAGGGCTCGATGCTTTTATCGTTAAAAATATGGAGGAAAAAATAAGAAAAAATAAGAAAAGAATATATAACAATTTCATAAAGTATATCAGTTATATATTCAATATAATTAAGCTGACTAAAAATTATAAATTTTACAGCTTATCTTTAGAAATAGTAAAGGGCGGCGGGCAGGCGGAAATTTACGTTAAGCATAATGCAAAAGAGATTATCATATCTAATATACGATATTACGGCGGGCCATTTAAAGTATTTCCCGGCAATTCGCCTTTAAACGAAAAATTTGATATAAGATTGGTAAAGAATGCGTCAGGCAGAATGGATGTTATTTTTTCCATATTAAAGTCGCTGACGTTTTATAGAAGATATTCTGACAACCCCGATTTTTACGTAAAAGCAGATAGGATGTTCATATCGTCTTCTGATCCGTCGGAAAATAAATATATATTTTATCAGTGCGACGGAGAGTTTGCCGGAACGCTTCCAGTCGAAATTGAAAAAGTAAAAAATGCAATAACCATGCTTGTAAATCCGGCTTCATTCCTTTAATTCTTTTAAACTTTTGGCATAAACGCTTATTAAGTGGCTCACCGGCAGCCTTTCATTTTCTTTTAATATTCCTTTCTGGTCTTTCAACGAAAATATACATCCCGAACATGACGTCAATATTTCCTGTGGGGACACTTCTTTAATTTCCTTGAACTTGCGCTTTGTAATTTCTTTAGATAAACCGTAATGCCTTATATTAAACATGCCGCCGTTGCCGCAGCAATAATTGTATTTCAAGGGCTTCAATTTCAATCCGAAAATTTTATCGGCGATGAACCCTGCCTCGCCTATTAAATTTTCGTTAGGGGACGACGGTTTGAACTCCGGCATATTTGAAAGATGGCAGGGGATATGAAAAACAACCTCGGTTTCTTTTTTTAACTCTCCGGTTTTTATTTTAATGCCTTTTTTTTCCAATTCTTTAAAAAAAGACCAGATATTAAGTAATTTTTCAGAGAATTGTCGAACCTCGGCATAATTTTCGTCGTTTGCATCGAAATATAAAGGATAAAGCTTATTTATCGAATATGAGCATGAAGCGCAGGACGTTACTATATAATCCAAATTTTTATCTTTAAAAGCCCTTGCGTTATTTAAGGTAAGCTCTCTAAATGATTTTACGTCGCCGCTCGAAATAAACGGCAGTCCGCAACAGCCCTGCGTTTTCGGGACAAAAACATCGATGCCGTTTTTTGTCAGCGAGGTTACCGTATCGGCAGATATTTGCGGATATATGTTATCAAAAACACAGCCGCTGAAATAACCGGCTTTAAGAGTGTTTTTACCGCCCGCCTCGGTTGATTGCTTTATAACTCCCCTCCTTTTAAGGAGGGGAGCCCGAAGGGCGGGGTGGTTACGGGATGAGAGTTGCATAGCGGCGGCATCCGCATTAAATATTAAATCCTTGTTCTGAATGAAAGATTTACCCTCCGGTTGAGGCGCATACCTGCCTGTCAACTTTTCAACAATGGGAATATTGGCAATTTTTAATGCCGATTTTAATAAACCTTTTCTTTTATTTTTTAGGGCTTTTAACGCAAATTTATCGATTGAAAAAGCATTGCCGGCCAATTCATTTAACTTTACTTTTTCATTAACTACCAGTTCGTCTATTTTAACGTCATTAGGGCAGATTTTAACGCATCTTCCGCACAAAAGGCAGGAAGACATCGCTTCGGAAACCTTCGATGCTCTTAACGGAAGTTTATCGGCGTTATCGGTTAAAACTAAACGCACCCTGCCTCTCGGGCTTAAAAACTCGTTAAAGCCGATACCGTAAGATGGGCAAACAGGCAGGCACTTGCCGCAATGAACGCAATTAATATAGTTTGCATCTTTTTCTTTTAATATAATAAAACTCCTTTTTTAGTCATTGCGAGCATAGCTGACAAAGTCCAGCGCAGCTAACCAATCCCGCCTTAAAATATTTTCCCGGGATTTATTATATTATGCGGGTCAAACGCCTTTTTGATATTTTTTAATACATTCATATAATAATCGCCGTATTTTAATTTCATAAATTCTTTTTTTTCGAGCCCTATCCCGTGTTCGCCCGACAAACTTCCGCCCAGTTCCACAGTCTTTTTTAGAATATCGTACTTTGCTCTTTCGCCTTTTTGAACCGTACCGCCGTCGTTTTTATCCAGCATAATATTTACGTGAATGTTGCCATCTCCGAAATGTCCGAAATTTATAACGGGTATTTCATATTTTCGCGAAGTCTCTTCTAAAAATGAAAGCATCTCCGGAATTCTATTTACCGGAACGGCAATATCGTTATTTATTTTAAGGTCGCCGTATTTTCTCAAAGAGGGGGATATAGCTTTTCTCGCATCCATTATGACTTTTTTATCCTCGTCTTTTTCAGAAGCAAAAAGAAAAATAGGCGAAAATTCTTTCAATATTTTTTCATATTCGCCTATGGATTTATCCACCTCTGCCTGAGAACCGTCGGCTTCTATGATAAACAAAAAATTCCCTTCTATTTTTATTATGTCGCTTTTAAAATAACCCTTAACGGATTCAATGGAAAATTTGTCCATAAATTCGAGCATAGAGGGTCTGTTTCTTAGTTTTAAAAGAGAAATTGCGGCATTAAATCCGCTATTTATATCGTCGAACGAAACTAAAATCAGCGAATTTGCTTCCGGTTTTGATAAAATTTTAAGCGTAATCTTGGAAAAAAGACCAAGCGTGCCTTCCGAGCCGGTAAAAAGCTGGGTAAGATTATACCCCGAAACGTTTTTAACCGTTTTTGAGCCCGTATTTATTATTTCGCCTTCGCCGGTTATAACCTCCAGCGCCGCAACGTAGTCTTTGGTAACGCCGTATTTGACGGCGGCTGGTCCTCCGGAACATTCTGCTACATTGCCGCCTATCGTCGAAAATTCATAACTTGCGGGGTCGGGCGGATAAAAATATCCCTTTTCGGAAAGATAAGACTTAAGGTTGGCGTTTATTATGCCGGGCTCGACGGTAACAAACATATTTTCTTCGTCTAATTCCAGAATGCGGTTCATTTTGGTAAACGAAATTACGGCGCCGCCTTTTAACGGCAGACTTCCCCCCGAAAATCCGCTTCCGGAACCCCTCCCGACGACGGGAGTATTATATTTTAAACATAATTTGACTATTTTGGATATTTCTTCCGCATTAAGCGGAAACACTACGACGTCGGGCATAAAATCTTTAGACGTAGCATCGTAGGAATAACAGAGGAGTTCCTCGGTTTCCGATAGAACCCTGCCCTTTCCCAACAGCGTTTCAAATTCTTCTACGAGTTTTTTATTCATAATTCAATAAACCCAAATCCCGATTTAGAAATTTTTATATATGAATTGCTGAATCACTTAATAATGTCATTGCGAGCGCACTATTTCGTCATTGCGAGCGTAGCGAAGCAATCTAAAGCGAGATTGCTTCGCTACGCTCGCAATGACGGGTTCTCGCAATGACGGGTTCTTGGAATTTCTTTAAATAGTTTCTAAATCGGGATTAGGGAATAAATAATTGGGTTGCTTTTTTGTATTCCCGCTTTCGCAGGAATCTATCTCTTATTTGTCATCCGATTTACATTGCTCTCTTTTGCTTACCGCTTCGGCAACTTTCTTAAAAGCTGTCGCCCTGTGGGATATTTTATTTTTCTCCGAAGAATTCAACTGCGCTGCCGTTTTGTTAAATGCCTGAATAAAAAAAACGGGGTCGTAGCCGAAACCTTTCGTTCCGCTTATTTCGCCGGCAATTAAACCGTTTAATTCTCCGTAAAAATACTCAAAATTATTTTTCTTAATATCATAAAGACAGGCATAGCATACGAATTTAGCGTGCCTGCTCCCTGCGCATTCCTTTTTTAACTTCATGTCGTTAAGAAGTTTCTCTATGTTCGCGGTATCCGAAGCGTTTTCACCCACATATCTTGCCGTAAAAAGACCGGGGGCACCTCCCAGACACTCTACCTCAAGCCCTGAATCCTCGCTAACGATAAAATCAAAATTTAATTTTGCTTTTAACTCCTGATTTTCGTCCAAAAATTTTAGGTAGCCCTCAACCTTAGTTTTTGCGTTTTCTTCGTAAGTTTCACGGTCTTCGATTATTTCCACGCGATAACTTTTGTCTAAATAAACTAAATTTAAAGCGGCAACTTTGCCCATTATCGCTTCAATTTCTTGAAACTTATGGGCATTGCCCGTAGCTATAAGAATATTTGCCATATTTTTCTATTATTAAATTATTATAACATATAATAAATATGTTATATATTTTAAATTATTAAGGATTAGGGGTAGGATTAAGCGAGGTCTTTGCCGTCATCCTTATTTCCAAAGAAATAAAAATAAAAAGATTTGGCGGACTGGACGGTGTTAAGTTTAAACTCCTGCAAAGAATAATGGTTAAAATGAGCGGTGGTTTTTTTCTCTTTTATCTGCGACCTTAAGTCTAATGCGGTTTTCCCGTAAAACCCGGTGTAGCCCTTGCCTATAAAATCCATTCTGTGAGCATCGCTTACTCCGAGCTGAGGAAGCCCTATAGATACGTTTGCAAGGGAAGCCGCCGCATTGGAAAAAATTGAAAACGTGCTGGAATTATTAATAACCTCTACCGCATCAAAATCGAGTTCGGACAAAAGCTTTCTTATCGGCGCGTAACCTTTTTCGGCATATGAAACAAAATAATAAGGGTGAGGGGCAACGGCAATGCCGCCTTGAGAATGTATTTCGTCGATAGTCGCTTGGGCGGTTTTGCCGGGGATTACCTTTTTTTCCAAAAATAAGCCTATTACGTGACCGTTTTTCGTCGAAATCTCTTCTCCTATAATAACGTCCACCTCTAGAAAGCTGTTTTTTAACGCATATTCTTTTGCCTTAAAAGCGCCTTTAATCCGGTTATGGTCTGTTACGGCTATTACGTCGAGCCTGCCCGCCGCCGCCTCGACGATATCTTCCGGAGAACTGTTCCCGTCGCTGTAGCTGGTATGAATATGCGTATCCGCTTTAGAATATTTCATAATGTGGGACTACCCTCCTCGACGTATCTCTCTTCTTCGGCTACATCTCTTAAAGACATTTCTTTAGTCTCCGGCAGGGCAAAAGCCGTAAGAATTGCCCCAAGGAACGAAATTATTACGAGAACCATAAAAGTACCCTGAACCTTAATCGCAACCATAAGGAAAGGGAATAACAAAGTACCTAAAAATGCGCCCATCTTTCCGGTTCCTGCCGATATACCGTCTCCGAACCCTCTTATGGGGGTCGGAAAAACCTCGGACGGATAAACAAAAGTAGTAGTATTCGGTCCAAATTCGACAAATATATAACTTAAGCCGAATACGAGAATGAACATTGCCGGAATAAGTTCATATCCGCCGAAACTCGTAAGGGAAATTATAAGATAGCATACCGCCATTCCCAAAAAACCCAGAATCTGAATAAATTTTCTTCCAAGCTTATCCATGCTGAATGCGGCAAGCCAGTAAAACGGGGCGGCGAAAACTACGAACACTATGGTAGATAGGGCAAGACTCTGAATAAACGTTGCATGAGGCATGACCGATTTCATGACAAGGGGCCAGCTTATAGAATTGCCGTAAAAAGCCCAATCTAATAAAAACCATGACCCTGCCGTCCCCAGCAACCTTAAATTGTTAGGATATTTGAATAAATCGTGCCATTTTGTTTTTAATTTAATGCCGACATCGTTTCCATTGCTATCCGCTGAATTCAATGCCGTATTTTTGTCGGTTTTAATTTTTGCTCCGGTTATATCGTTAATTGCGGCAACGGTATTGGAAACGTCGCCTTTTACTCCAAGGCTGTAATAAGGCGTTTCTTTAATCTTCCTTCTTAAATATATCACGCTTGCGGCAGGTATGGCGCCTAATCCAAGCAGTATTCTCCATGCTATATCGTGCGGAACTCCCAGCATTAAAATGAGAATGGCCGCCATAGGTCCGACTATTAATCCGATTCCCTGAAGGGAAAAAACCATAGATACTAATTTTCCCCTGTCTTTTCTGTTCGAATATTCGCTCATTATTATCGCGCTTATAGGATAATCGCCTCCTATGGCAAAACCTAAAATAACCCTCCATATTATAAGCTGGGTAATATCCTGTGAAAATGCCGAACCTATCGCTGCTACGGTCAAAATAATTACCTCCAGCCCGTATATTGCTTTCCTGCCGAAAATATCCGCCACTCTGCCGAAAATATAAGCCCCTAGCGCCGCCGCAATTAACGATGAACTGCCAAGAACCGCAATTTCCGGAGTCGAGAGATGCCATATGGGAGTAAGCAGAGCAATAACGACCCCGATTATAAAAAGGTCGTAAGCATCGGTAAAAAAACCCATTCCCGCCGTAAACATAGTTCTGAAGTGATGCTTTACAAGGTCAACCTCGTCAACCTTGTTCAGAAGTTCATTTCTCAAATCTTTAGCCGTTTCCATAAATAAATCTCCTTTAAATTAGCCGCATTTAACTCTTAAAATTAAAAGTAATTTTAATTGCTTCACCGCATGAAGGACATTTTTTGGCAAACCTGTCGTAAACTTTTTCTATGTCTTCCTCCGTAACAAGAACATTGAAATTGTTTTCGTCGCATTTACATTTGACGTTCATTATGCAACCCTTAGACGGAGAGGATTTTATCTGCCTTTTTATAATATTCAGAAATTTTGACCTCATTAAAACAGCGTTCTGGCTTGCGCTTTTCACTAAATTATCAAAAAATTCAGGATTTTCCATTTATACCGCCATCCTTATTTCTTTTTTTGCAAAATAACCGCCTACCCGCCGTTTATCATTAACATCCATTCTATCAAACTAATATTACGGTTTTATGACGTTTATGTTAAATTTTTGTAATATTAACTTCGTTAGTTATATTATCGTATTCCGCAGCAGATTAGGGGCATTAATCCTGCTTTGCTAATTTGAGACAGACCCGCTCCTGGCAGTTAAATTTAAGATTCTTCGGTTCAGCCATGGCATATACTCCGTCCGTAAGATACCATGATTTCAAGTTGTCTTTGATGTTGTATTCGAGTATCTCCATAAGCAGGTTTTTAGACTCCGCATCCTTGATTTCTAAAAATAGCTCTATTCTTTTATCTAAATTTCTCGTCATCAAATCAGCGGTAGAGATAAAAACCCTTTCTTTTCCGCCGGCATAAAAATAGAATATCCTTGCATGTTCTAAAAATCTTCCTATTATGCTTTTTATCTCGATATTTTCGCTTAGGCCTATTATTCCGGATTTTATGGAACAGATGCCCCTCGTTATCATTTTTACGGTCACCCCCGATGCCCCCGCCGAGTAAATCTTATCGGTCATTTCACCGTCGAATACCGAATTCACCTTGATTATTATTTCAGCGCATCTCGCTGCTTGAGCCTCGCTTATCTCAAAATCTATTAGTTCTGCGAGCGTTTGCCTTAGATTTACGGGGGCCAACTTTATTCTGCTCCACTTGTATATGTCCGAGTAACCCATCATATAATTGAACATATTCGATATTTCGGAACAGGCTTCCTCTTCTGTGGTAATATAATCTGCGTCCGTATAAATATTTGCGGTATATTCATTGTAGTTTCCCGTAGAAATATGGGCATATCTCACGATTTTACCTTCTTCTTTTCTTGTTGCAAGAAATATTTTCGCATGTATTTTTTTATCGGGAAAACCGTAAGTTACGATGCATCCAGATTCTTCCAGTTTCTTTGCCCATTTTACGTTTTTTTCCTCGTCGAACCTCGCTTTAAGCTCTACTACCGCACATACATGCTTTCCTTTTGATGCCGCATTTGCCAGCGCTTCCACTATTTTGGAATTTTTATCCGTCCTGTATAAAGTCATCTTTATAGAAAGCACGTTTTTATCGTTTCCCGCCTCGGCAATCCACTTAGATACAATTTTAAAGTCGTTGCAAGGCCTGAAAAGTAAAATATCTTTCCTTTTTGCGATATCGAAAATACTTTTATTTTTCAAGTAATCTGGGATTGCCGGCTTGAAAGGCTTGTAATATAAACCCCTGTTTTCTTCTTTAATATTAAGCAGAAACGACAAATTAACGGGACGGTTCGTTATGTATATATCTTTATCTTCATAATCCACGTCTATTCCTAAATAATATTTTATTTTATTCATTAAACCGTCCGTAATTTCCCTGTCGATTTCGACTCTTACGATGTTGCTCCATTTTCTGGCTGAAATGTTTTCTTCTATCACAGACAAAAGATCTTCTACATCCTCGTGTCTTATAGGTAAATCGGCATTTCTGGTTACCCTGAATAAAAAATAATCCTTTACCGCATATCCCGGAAATATTTTATCTATATACCTTTCTATAATGTTTTCCGGGGTAAAATAATATGATTTTTTAGATTTTTTAATTTTATAAACCTTCTTTACATTTTCGGGAATTATAATCAAAGAATTTAATATCCTGTTTTCCCGTTCGAGTTCTACAAAAAAACATAATTTCAGGTTAAAAATAAACGGTATTTTGTCTATTTCCGAAATTATAACAGGGGTAATTACGGGCGAGATTTCGGAGTAGAATATTTCGTCTAAGATTTCCATATCAAAAGGCTCTACCGGAAATATAAGAATCTTAAGCATCAAAAGTTCTAATGCGAGGGCGTTAAAAATTGAAGCGCTTTCCTTAATCTGCCTATGGACTCTAAAGGAAATTTCGTTTAATATTTCTGACGGAGTAAAGCCGGATATATCTCTTTCTTTATAACCCGCCGATACCAAATCCTTCAATCCCGCCACTCTTATCATGAAAAACTCGTCTAGATTGGTGGAATGTATTGCTAAGAATTTAAGTCTTTCGCATAGCGGAACGGTTCCGTCGTACGCCTGCATAAGCACTCTTTCGTTAAAATCGAGCCAGCTTAATTCCCTGTTGTTATAAATGCGGACGCTATTCATAATCCAGTTTTACGGCAAGCTCTACCGGTATTCCGAATGTTTCGAGAAAATCCGTAGATTTTAATTTAAAAAACTTTATCTCCAGAAAAGGCGTAACCGAAGAAACTGCGGTGATATTTACCGCTTTATCGGATACTTCTAATCTTATATCCTTTATTAACTGCATATGGCTTGCATCGAGAGCATCGGCTATCTTTAAAATCGAGATTACCTTTTTTATAGTAAGCTCTCTTTCCGAACTTACCTTATCCTTATAATAATGCGGCGCCATATCCGAAAAGGAATATTCGCCGCTTCCATGAAAAAATGCGCAAAATGCAATATTTTCTAATACCTCCCTGTTTAAACCGGGGATATTTAAAGAATTAATTATTCTATAAGAATATTCATGATGGTCGTTTATATTAGTATAATACCCTATATCGTGAAGAACGGCCGAGCCTATAAGGGCGGCTCGCTCGTCCGGCTTAATAATAAGAATATTTTTCAACGAACGGCGTATTTTTTCAGAAAACATAAGAACCTGTTTGGCATGTTTGTCGTCTATGTTAAATTTTTTCCCGAAGTAAAAAAAATATTCTATTAATTTTTTATTAAATTTCTTTTCTTTTGTTTTTATAAGATAAAACCGGGTAAGCTGGTCGGAAAAGTTCTGGTCGGAAAAGTAAAGTTTTTTAGCTCCAACCGATTTCATTATGGATATATAAACATATAAAACGGGCTTTAAAATCTTAGCGTCGTAATCATTTATAGATAATTCGACGCAGATTTCAGGGACAGGTATCGTTTTTATTTTTAAATAAAGACCGGTTAAATCGGAAATATCGAAAAAATGCCCTTCCGGTTTAAATATTTCCGATAGCAGACCGGTGGACGTATCGGAACCTATGACCGACGTAATTTTATCGTATTCGGCACAACTTTTCTTAAGCAATAAGACAAGCTTATTTATATATTGCTCGTAAGCTCTGTATTTAACCCTTTCCTCTATATCGCTGAACAATTGGAAAATTCTGAGTGCGCCGTAGGGAAGGGTCGATGAAAATAGGGGGATTTTATTTTTTCTAATATTAATACCTACGTTTCCGCTGGACAGATTGACTAATACCGCCCCCTTGCTTTCTAATTTTTTAAAACCCTTAAGCGTTTCGCTTACTCCAAGATATTTTATGTAAAGTTCGTCGTTTTCATCGATTATTTCAAGCTCTATCCCCGTTCTAACCCTTATATGGTTTATAAAAAAATGTTTATTTTCCGCGTCTCTAACGGCGCTCGTACACACCGCTCTGTAGTTACCGGTTATACCATATTCTTTGAATTTCAGTTTAATCTTGCTAAAAATTTCGGCCGCACGATAAACGGTATCGAAAGTTATATACTTTTTCAGAAACGTATCCATTCCTATACTTAACGGAAAAATTATATACTCAATGGTCTTTATGCGCCATCCGGCGTCCGAATTTTTTGAAACCTCCGAAATTTGGCATCTTATGCCGCCCGCCCCTATATCTACTATTCCAAATATTATGTCTGATTTCATGCGGTTTTAAGATAAACGCGCTTTCCCGTAATTTTTTCCATCAAGTCTTTTTTAGTCTCTAAGGCTTCGGTTTCTAATGGAATATCCTCCTCGTAAACTGGATTAACCGCAATAATTTTATCCGTAACCGACGGCTTTATATCCGTCACATTCCCGTTATGCTCCCTGTCGAGAGCGTCGGCAACTCTCAGTATCGAAGCAAGTTTGATTACCGCGTCCATATCTCCTTCTCTTATATCGCCGTAAATATCATGGGTTTTTTTGGGAAGGCTTTTTCTGTGGTATCTTGCTATATTGGCAATTATAGCCTTTTCGTAATCGCTAAAACCCGCTAAGTCGATATTTTTTATCAAATAAAGCGAATGTTTATGATGCTTGGACAGCGAAACGAAGTTTCCGATATCGTGAAGCATTGCGGCGGCTATAAGATATTTAAGGTATTCTTTTGCAATTCCGTATGATTCTTCTAACGCGTTAAAAAGCCGTTCGGACAAAAATGCGACCTGTTTCGCATGTTTTTCGTCAAATTTAAATTTGTTTCCGATTTCGCTGAACATTGAAATCGGAAATGTCTCTTCGTAATTTTTTTCGTAAGTTTTTTTAACCGCCATTACAACCCCTCTTTTATTTAATTCATCCAGCAACAGCCCCGTCATTAATCCCCCTCTAAACGAATAAAAGCCTTTAAGGCGGAAACGGGTAATTATTTCGTAAAGTATTATAGCCGCAGGAACTATAATATCGGCTCTCCATGCATCTACGGCCTTTATCTTTTTTATATCAGCCGCAGAACTGTTTTTATTTACATCGATAAAGTCTTCAAGGAATAATTTGGAAACATAATTTATTCGGGAATCCGGCTTTTTATTGTTAATAACGCAATAAACCGCCGCCAGATTATTTACCGTTCCGCCGGTGCAAATTGCTTCGTCGAGACCGATATCTCCGAACCCGCCCAGACTTTCCTTTATAAAAGCCTTCATCGCCGATATTTCCAAATTATACGGCGGGCAATTCCCTGAAAAATCGTTTTTCAGCCGTAAGCATCCAAGCGCCGTGCTTGCCGATTTCAAAATCTTTCCGCGTTCGACTACCGTAATTTCTCCGCTTCCTCCGCCGATATCGACTATTACGGAATTGAATTTTCCCAGATTAAAACTTCCTAAAACGGCTAAATACGACAATTTTGCTTCTTCCTCACCGCTTATTATATCTAAATCTATGCCGCAGGTTTTTTTTATTTCCGACACCGTCTCTTCTTTATTTTTTGCATACCTGAAGACCGCCGTTCCAACCGCTCTTATCGCATCGGTTTCATTTAATTCGATGATTTTTTTGATATGCTTTAGCGCTTTAAAAAGATTTTTTTTGGATTCGCCGGTTATATAACCGGTTCTGAAGCAGTCGCCGCCTATTCTCGCCGCAACTTTATATTCGTCTATAACCGCATAGCTTCCGCCTTTTGCCTCTACTATCTGAAGTTTTATAGAATTGCTTCCGGCATCGATAATCCCCAGCTTAAATGGCCTTTCCCTTTCCATGGTTGTTTTCCGGATTATCTATCCATTAAGCATCCGGATAAAAGATTTTATATCTTTATCGCCTTCAAAAGCTTCCGTCAGTTCTACAATATTTTTTCTGTCGGCATCAAGCGCTTTTCTTATATCGCTTCTTATTGCCTTGCTGTTATCTACTAATTTTTTAAAATTATCTATCTGAACGATTTTATCGTGGGCGGCTCCAAGCGCTTCCTGTATTTTTTTTACGTCGCTTATTATCTTAATAATCATATCCTGCTTGATTACATCGGCGGAAAACTCGAGTATATACCTAAATTCTTTAAAAACCAGCCTCAGCATGTGCAGTTCTTCGTTATCTAAGGACGTATTTTTTATGATAATTCTTAATTTTTTATAAGTTTTTTTTATCATTAAAGAAAAATAATCCGCAGGTTCTGTTTCGTCTAATTTATTTATAAATAATGCGCCCTTTTTAACGGCTTCTTCTAAATCCATAAGAAAACCGTTAAATTCCCGGGAGCCTATAATGGATAAAACCCTGCCCTGCTCGATTCTTATTTCTTTTTCTATCTTTAACCTGATTTCTTCTTTCTCTTCTTTTACATATAAATCCAGCGATTTAACAAGAACGTCTAAGTCTCTTTTTCGCTGGGTTTCCTTCATTATTTTCGTCAATTTCTTTTTGAAATATACGCCGTCGCCGCTAAGTTGTTTTCTGAATATTTTCAATAATGTTTTAGCGCGCCTTGCCGCAACTCTAAAATTATGCATATTCTCATCGTTTTTCCCTTCTATAACTCCGGGCATTTCGCCTTTTATCTCCTCCAGCAGAGAATTTAATATCTTTCCCGAAATTTCTTCGAACGTCATATTTTTATTCAAACCGTAAAATGATTTTATAGGCAAAACCGGCACCTCCGTTTTTATCATTACGTTATTCCCAAATCCCGATTTAGGTTATTATTAAAAATTTAATAATTAATTAATAATAATGATATTATTATATATTTTAATTGTTACGGTTTTATGACGTTTATGTTAAATTTTCGTAATATTAACATTTAGGTAAGTCGCCCGAAGGACGCCCTATATAAAATCCCTGCGCAAAATCCACGCCTAATCCCTTTACCGATTCCATAATTTCGGCAGACTCTATATATTCGGCTATAGTTTTAATTTTTAGCTCCCTTGCTATGGTTACGAGGCCCATAATTACCGTCCTATCCATAATTCCGCCCTTAACTATGCCCCTCGAGAATTCGCCGTCTATTTTAATAAAATCGACCGGCAGATATTTTAAGTATAAGAACGAATTATAGCCTGAACCGAAATCGTCTATGGCAAACCTGAAACCTTCGAATTTGAGATTGGAAACGAATTTTTCGAGAAGAGATATATTTTTAACTGTATCTCTTTCTGTTATTTCAAGCACGATATTTTGTGGATTTATGCCGTATTTTAAAGCGCAACCTTTAACGGAATTTACATAATCGGAAATTATCACCGATTTAGGCGACATATTGATAAAAATAGACCCGCCGTAATTTTCATCGCTAATTTTTTTAAAAGCTTTTTCTATAAGGCAATAAGTCCATCTTGTAAGCGACGCCTATATTTTCGGCGGTTTCTATAAATTCCCCTGCCGTAATTATATTTCCGTCTATGTTTATCCTCATGAGAAGTTCGCTAAAGCATAAATTACTTTGTGCTTCTTCGTTGTCGTTAAGGCCTTTTATCGGTTGAAAATAAGGCAATATAAGGTCGTTTTGAATAGCGTTCATAATTATATTCTTTTTTTCGTTAATTTCTTTCAAAACCAGTTTAAAATCATTTTCGAGAAAAATGTGAACGGCGTTCTTTCCGGACATTTTTGCTTTGTACAGCAATATGGCCTGCCGTATTTTAAAATTGCCTTTTTTACCGTGTTAATGCAAAAGTTAGGGTCTAATGTATTAGAGAGTTGTAAGATAAAATCTTTCTGGTATATACGTCTATTAATGCCGATAAGTAGGCGTAGCCTTTGATAAGCTTTAAATACGTTATGTCCGTTTGCCACACGTGGTTCGGATGCGACGGCGTTATATTTTTCAAGAGATACGGATATTTTTCGTGCTCTTTATTGTTGAAAGACAGGCATCTTTTTGGGTATATCGGATAAAGTTTCAGTTTCTTCATAAGTTTAAGGACGAGTTTTCTGCCTATGTACATTTTCAATTTCTCGAGTGCCTTTTTTACTTTTCTATGGCCGTAATACGCAGACAGGCGTTTATAAAAGCAAAGCTTTTATGCCTGCCGGAGTGGCTTTTTAATATATACCTTCACGATTTCCTCCTCGTAATAGCTGTTATCTTTAATTTTAGGATTATAATATAAAGAGCTGGCGGTTAAGACCTAAAAGCTCGCACTGCCTTGATAGGGGAAGTTTGGAATCCTTCTCTATTAGGGCGCTCTTATCTATATTTTTAATAGTTGCTCGTATTTTTTTTTTAGAAACTCGTTTTCTATTCGGAGCTTGCCTATCTCTTTGTAAAGATCGCTTACGTCCAAAGAGTCCTCTTTTTTAACATGCCTGCCGTCGAATATGCCCGGAATAGAGGATAAATATGGTGTGACCCATTATGTTGACGATACGCGTCGTCAAAGAAGTTCCGCTTCTGTGCATACCGATTACCAGGACAATATCTTTTAACATATCTACCTCCTCAGTTAGTATGTTAACGATTTAATAACCCGCACGTTACAGGAAACAAAAACTTATGATAAATACTAATTAATTCATTTATTCATTCATTTTGACAAATATGCCGATTTTACCTGCCGAGTCCGATAAAATGTTCTACAGGCGCTTTTCGCTCTTCGGCAAGCGTTTTTATATAGCTTAGAACTTTGCGGTATGATTTAATTCCCTTGACTCCAATCCACTCCTGCTTAAACTGCTGAAAACCGGATACCTTTAACAGCGCAGTCGGGGTATATAGGTTTTTGCGCTTTATGTTCATTGTTATTTTCGTCTTTTTTAAATTTAATCTAACATTTTTTATTTTTTTAGGAGGCTTAGCGCCTAATTTTAATCTCATCTTTTGTATATTGGAACAAATCCCCGGATTCAGCCTCTTTTTAACGGTTAATTTTGCATATTTATAAGGCTTGTAATCAGGCTTTTTAGTATAACCGTTTATTATAACCTTTGCGTTTGCGTCCCACTGGCTCATCGGCGGAAGGTTAAATACAGCCTCTATGGTTTTTACTATGGAAACCTGGGAATATCTCTGTTTGACGAGGACGTCCTTTTTAATATACGGTCCCATCATCAACGCAAGCGTCCTGTGGGCAGAAATATGGTCGGCTCCGGACTGAGCATCGTCTTCGGTTAAAAAGACTAAAGTATTTTTCCATATTTTAGAGTGAGATAAAAACGATAATATTTTACCGGTCGCCTCGTCGTTATTCGCTACATAATACTGCGGCGTATAATAACAAGGTGCTAATCCTGCCGTGTGGTCGTCCGGCAGCCAGATATATGTAAAATCAGGGAACTTATTTTCTTTTAATCTTTTTTTAGCCCAGTTAATAAATATTTTAGCCCTCGTCGTATCTAATATATCCCTGTTCCAGCCCGGATATTCGGATACTACATGCGTTTCCATTTGCCTGTTTATGCCGTTAATGCGTGTATGCGCTACGAATTCCCCGAAATCGGCGAAAGTAATATGATGAGCCAGCATATCGTTAAACAGGTATAATTTATACGGATATGAAATCCAGATATTTGTTAAATGAACGTTTAACTTTTTCATAAGCCTGTTTCCGATATATGAGGGGTTTAAAAAAGTATCTTCCTTATCCGGCTTTGCCGGCATTAATAAAGTTCTGCCTTGCGGATACCTAAGCCCCCTGCCCGAATAATTTTCGGGCCAGACCCGCTGAACATAATCGGAATCCGATGCCCCCGTCGTCCATTCGTGTCCCTGAGCCGTTACCTCGCCGTCAGCATAAAAATTTACGAACATAGCATACTTACTTGCAAGTTTATAAAGATTTGGAAGTTCTTTTCGGTTATACAGGTCGAGATGCGGGTCCGCCCACTTTCCCGCCCGCCTGTAATCCCCGAAATCCTCGTCGAAGGTTTTATTTTCCCTTAAAATAAATACGATATGTTTAATATGCTTTCTTAAAAATTTTATTCCCGCTTCTTCTTTCTCTTTCCTTGCGTCCTTCTGTTTACGCGTAAACCCGTCGTCTTTTAAGGATAAACGGGTTAAATAACTTTTGTTCTTCAAAAAATAATTTATTTTAACCTTTTGAACTGCCCCACGCATAAAACTGCCAATCCACTGGTATTCCAAATTAGGTCCCGCTCCCAAACCTTTGGCATCGGTGATAAATATCGATTTGCCTGTGGAAGTTAAAGACGTCGGATACCATGCAGTAGGGATTAATCCTGCAGGTTTATAATTTGACAGATTAAATACTTCTACATCGTTATTGCCTGCATTCGCAACAAAAAAATATTTGCCGCTAACCGTTATACCGTCCGAATAGCTTCCGTAAGGAGCGTGTTTGTAAGGACTTATATGGATAATTTTGACGATTTTGAGATTTGCCGTATCTACGACAAATATCCTGTCGTTGTTCGATGCGGCGATTAAAGACAGGGAGCTATCCGGAACGGACGCTATCGCAGTCGGATGCATCCCTGAAGACGGCATAGGGTTTTTATCAAAAGATACTCTTCCTAAATATTTAAGGGACGGATTAAATATCCTTACCTCGTCGCCTCCCCAGTCGCTTACTATCAATCTTTTTCCGTTATCTGCAAAACTTGCGGCAAAAGGATACGGTCCGGCGTTTGCATATTTTACTGCGCCCGTCTTTAAGTTTATTTTAGCTATAGAGTTTGAAAGCAGACCCGTTGCGTAAATATATTTTTGATTATTAGATAAAACTACACAATCGGGATAAAAAAGATAGGGCTTTATATTTTGATGACCTTGATACTCGTACGGATACTGATTTTTGGGAAACCTCTGCCATTTAAGACGGTAGCTTCTTACGGCTTTAAGCCTGCCTTTTATGTATTTTACGGCCAAAATGTTTCCCGTAACTCCGCCCGCCGCATAAATAGTTCCGTTTTTACTTACGGCAAGCCCCTGAAAAAAGCTCTGGTTTCTTATAACCGTCGTTGGAACCTTAGAATTCGGCACCCGCGCGATACTGTCAGCGTATATTAAAGACGTTGCGTAATTTTTATTTTTATAAATATTGGGCTGTTCGGCATACTGCACTACAGGGCCTAAATACGGCAAATCGTGCTGGCCTTCAAAAGCTTCCAGTACCGCAACCGGTTTTAAACTTTTTCTGTCGTATAACTCAATCTTTTGAATCTTTTTTGACGGGTTTGTAAGGACTATTACATAATCTTTATAAATTTCGACGTTCGTCGGAAAATTTTCGGTTGCGCTTAATAATCCGACAGGACTTATTAAGCGTCCAGTAGGAAGTTTATGGGTATATTCCTTGATATTTTCTTTAGTAATTTTAACCGGCGTCTGTTTAAGAAAAGCGACGGGAAGGTTATGGGGCGCAGATGCGGCAAATACACGGGAACTTTTTGTATATCCAAGTAAAAAAACTATCGATATAGATACCGTTATACATACCATTCCCGTTATAATAAAAAAATTAAGCCTAAAATCTTTAGTTTTATTTAATTTCATATTTAATTCTCCTGACGACCGATAAATTTATTTTTATAAATATATATGCGGAAAATCTTTATAAGACTCCCCGCATATATTTGCTTTAAGAGAGGGGATAAAGCCAGTTTAGAACTTCATGCTTGCCGATAAGAAAATTTCGCGGGGCGCTCCTGGATAAAAATATGTTATAGAAGCACTGCCCGGCACTAACATTATGTGCTCTGATGAAATATATTTTCCCCTAATAAATTAAATGCGGAAAAGGTTATATTTGTACTTTTTAAACCGGGCATAAAGTTATTAAATTCTTTCGTTTTAAATCCAAAAGAGCCATTCAATATATTGTAACTATCCATCGTTTGATTTGAAGGTCATCCTGTATGTGAATTCACTAAATACTGCGATCCTGTGTAAGTATCCCATAATTTAATTAAATATGCGTTATCGCCTGCCGGAAGATAGAGATAAAGCCAAAGATTTAATTATTTATTAAAGTTAAAACTTTATTGTTGCATTGAGCATAACAAATCTCGGCATGCCCGGAGTTACATTTTCATATGTATATTCCGGCGTAAAGCTCTTATTGTAATTTATTAGGGCATACGGATAATAGTTTCTGTTTAAAATATTATCGACGCTAAGTGAAACTTCTACGCCCTTTAACTGAGCATTCTTTAAAAACTTTATATTATTAAAATTAAAGTAACGACTTAAATAACCGTTAAATATCCAATACCCCCCGATATGCGCTAAATTTGAGGGGTTTCCGTACATATCGTTTATATACTGTTCTCCTGAATATGTTCCCCACAGCCTTAAGTATGTCTTAAAAATATTTACATAACCGCCCAAATTGGCAAGATGTCTCGGAACATAAGAAAGATGTTCACCCGAAAGAATTGTCCCATAAGAACCTTTGTAACTGCTTGTATATATTGCCGAATTGTAAGACCAATTGCCAAAAACACCGGAGTGACGATTTATTTTGTAATTAAGTCCAAACTCGACGCCCTCGTACATTGAATTTCCTACATTGTACGTTTCCGTTATACCGTATGGCGGATTAAAAGCATAATTCGTATAGGTAGCAAACGTATTTTGAAAATCTTCCCTATAAACATTCGCGGAAAGTTTTAATTTATTATATTTAAATCTGCTGCCAATCTCGTAATCGGTGACATATTCGGGGTTTAACTGTGTAAGCGTAGCCAAAGCGCCGGAAGCATTAACGCCAGCTAATAAAGGATAATATGCGCCTATATTGGCTACTTTCTGTATCTTACCCCATGCACCGTAAATTACCCAATTTTTAAGCAAATTATAGCTTAAGCCGAGTGACGGTTCAAAAAAGTTATTATTATTAGCAACAGTTCCGCCATGAGTATATCCTTCCGGATTTTCGGAATCGTATGTATTAACGATATTGTATTTCAAGCCCGGCTCTATATAAAATTTTTTAGGAATAATGCTAATTTTGTCTTGAATAAACACTGTATTGTTTGCCCTTGTGTCGTATTCAATGAAAGCCGTTGTTGCTCCACTATTTATAGTTCCACCGGAATTGTTAATATAGTAACCTTGCACGTCTTCTGTTCCTATTAAAAATTGTCCACCCATCGTGACTTCATTTCTCGGCGCTTTGATTATAAAACTAGGCATATCTCCATATTCATTTTGATACGACATATATAAATCGTATGGATTTGGAGCATAATTAGGAATATAATATGGCTGAACCGGTTGACCGTTACTTTGAGGAATAATTGTCGCAAGCGGCGAGCAAACACCGGTAACATCTTGAGGGCTACTGCATAGAGGAGTATAGTAACTCACAATATAGGAATGATTATAATGGTAAAACGCCTTATTCAAAAATCTTAAACGCCGGTTTATATAATCGTTCCATCCTAATATTGCATACCAGCTTTCATTATTAAGCCTGTCATTTTCGATGTCGGTCGGGTAATTAAAGGTATATCCATAATTTTGTAATAACGGAAGCGGAACATTACTGTTGTTATAACCGTTATTATCTTGATTATCGTTTCTGATGTATATAAATGAAACATTGGAACGGTTCATGTTATACGGTTTAATAATTGACATATATATCGAGGTATTTTTATCATTGCTATTTTGGACCCACCCGTTTGAATTATTTTTAGTAACCCTTAAATACATTTTAACCCCATAAGGAAGTTTCCCTGAATTAATTGAAGCTCCATACTCAGTTGTCGCAAAATTCCCCCATCCGCCAAAAATTGAAACTCCAAAATAGTTTTTTGGCATTAAAGGATTGAAATTTATAGTACCGCCTAAAGAGTTAAAAGAGTTAACGCTGGGATTATTTATTCCCCTATAAATATTTATGGACGAAACATCGCCTAATGTAAAGGGAATATTATTATAAGTTAACGTATAACTCTGAGAAGAACCGGAAAAAAGATTATTTAGAGGAATACCGTCAAATTCTTCGGTTATTTGCCCTCCGTTAAATCCTCTCATTTCAATTTCGGAATGTACCCCGTTTGGACCAGCTGAATATGAATAAATGCTCGGTTTTTGGTTTAAAACATTTACTATGCCTATCATTGGATTTTGCGTTGCCGCTATCTCTTTTTTTGTGATATGAGATATGGTATAAGCCGATTTAAACAGTTTTTTCTTTTGCTCTTCCTTTTTTTTCTTCATCTTTGCCTTAATCGACGCTTCTCCAAGATAAACCGGTTTTTTTGCATAACAAGATTTGCTTAAGCCGATCATAAAAATCAAGATAAAGGTAAATACTAAAACGATTAAGAAATCGATTTTTGTTTTTCTTTTTAATAAAACAAAATAAGTTTCATGAAGTTTCATACTTTTCTTATCCTCCTAAAAAAATTAAGATTATTTTAATTAAATTTGCTTTTAGAAATCAGGTATAGTTTATCAGACGGATCTTACGTTATTATTACAATTGCATTAAATTATTGTTAATATTTGCTACAATTTTGCTACAATTTTGTTGCAATAATGTTACGGATGTAATATTAATTTAACCCTAAATCGGGATTTGGGTTATTATTTGATTTTTATACCTGAATTATATAAAATAGCTATTATTATGGAGATTATACTTTTTTATATTTACGATTTCGCCCTTGCCGTATATTTCGGTTCGAGCATATTTGTTGGTTTTATTGCCGCGCCCGTTATTTTTAAAACATTAAAAACCCGAAACGAAGCCGGAAATTTGGTCGGGCTTTTGCTCGAAAAGTTTGCAGCGCTTACTTATGTGACGCAAATTATACTTATCGCAAGCGGAGCTGGATTGTCGTTTTATTTTAATTATCCGTTGGCGGTTATCGTTTTACCGGTATTTATAATCGTTATAAATTTCATATCTAATAAAGCGATAAGCTCTTTCGTTACTCTTAATTTAGAGGTCAAATTCGATTAATACCGCCAATATGGACCCGGGCCTATCCACGGACCAAACGGCGGACCAAAATACCACTGTCGGTTATACCACCACCATCTGCGCCTTGCGCCCCTAATTGCCGCCTGCTCTTCTTTTGCTCTTATCCCTGTTTTAAGCATATAGTTCAATACCTTTGGGCAAACCCCCTGCTTATGCAGTTTTATTATTTCGCCTGCATTAAGGTAAAATACCTCCCCGCTTGCCCTTAACCTGTCAATTATTTCTTTTTGGGGGATATGATTTTTACACATCGATACAATCTGAGGGATAGAAAGCGGGGGCGGGGTAGGCTTTGTTACGGCGGCACAACCGGAAACGGCCATACCTGCCATAAAAATTACACTAACTATTAACGGCAGTTTTTTAAAGTTCTGCCCCGCCGTTTTTCCTGTCGGTTTCTTTTTCATCCCCTGTTCCCTCCTCTTCAAACCATTCTTTATCTTCAATTTCTTCTTCTTCGGCTTCTTCTCCAATTTCTTCTCTTTCGGATTCTTCTTCTTGCTCCTCTTCCAAATCTTTTAAATCGGACAATAAGTTTGATGCGGTATTGTAACCGCTTTCCTCCACATATAAATCCATAATAATATCCTCCATTTTATTTTTATTCTTAATTTTTTACATCTTTTCATATCTTTATAAAAACATTTAACCTACGAAAGAAAGGCATCCTCGAACCCGTTTGCGTACCTATCCCTGTCCGTCAGCGGATCAAGCCCCCATAGGTTTTCTACATATTTAAGTACCGAGGCATGCTCATGTCTGACATTCGAGATATATCCCTTTTTAACGAACGGAGAAATAATTATGCATCCTACCCTCATTCCAAGCCCGTAGTAATCGACAACAGGGGGTACGACATGGTCATAGAAACCGCCGCATTCATCCCAGTTTAAAAATATTGCCGATTTCGAAAACAGACGGCTTTTTCTTAAAGCTTCAATCCGTTTTACGGTATAAAGCATGCCTGTTTTAACATCTGCCGGCGGGTGCTCGGAATTTTTAAAATCAGGAACAAGCCAGCTGAACTTGGGGAGCGTCCCATTTTTTATATCCTCGAAATACTCATTGGCCGGCCTGATCTTATTCCATAACCTTTTATCCTTCATAAAACTTTCGAACCATATAACCGGCACCCAGTGATGAATATATTTTTTTGGATTCGGCCAGCCCTCCACATATATTTTCCACGATATTTTTGCTTTTTCAAGCCTGTTGAATATTGTGGGAAACTCGTAAGGTTTTTTTGGAGGGGCGTCGGTTATATGTCCGTTTGACTGTCCTGCAATCTGATAAAGCCTGTTTGGCTGGGTCGGAGCCATAATCGAATGAAAATAGTTCTGACACAGCGTGAAGTTAGAAGCGTATGAATAATAAGGGTATAAAGCCTTTTTGGTATCGTAATAGCCCATTACGACCTTATAATCGTCAATCGGCTGATTTATCCCGTTTAAGAAATACCCGTCCATCCTGCCATTATTGTATATCGTATGCAGCCCTTCCCAAGAATGGTTGGGGTCAACCCGGTCGGGGGTTATATAATTGTATCCTAAATCGTAGGGCTTAATGCTTCCGCCCATGCCGTCGGTTATTCCAAGCTCTAAGACCATTTCGGGCTGCCCGTTTATCGTTTTATCCATCATGCCGAAATAGTGGTCGAAACTTCTATTTTCCTGCATTATCAAAACTATATGTTCGGGCTTTTTAAACTTATTTTTAAAAGAACCGGTGGTGGAACTCGCACTCGTGCCTAAAGCATTTGCATCTTTAAGTCCAAAACTGCCTAAAGCTAATCCGCCTAAAAAACCTAATCCGGTTAATTTTATAAAGTCTCTTCTGTTCATAATCCCTCCGCTATAAACAAGTTTATCTTAAATTATCGATACCTTTAATTTCTTTTTTAATCGTCATAATATTTGAAGTCGAAAGTAACTCTAATCGTCTGCCCGCATACGAGACAACTTTTAGCAAACATATCGTAAGCCTTTTCGATATCCTTTCCCGCAAGCGGGATATCGAAACTGCTTCTTCCGCAGCCGCATTCGATATCTATTCCACATTTCTTAGACTTAGACATAGGAAGCGGCAATCCGAAAGTCCTCTTATTAATATTAATATATTTCTAACGGATATAGGGCTTTGTATAAACTCCCTGTCGGCTTCATCAATATTAAGATTAGAAGCTGAGTTTTTCATACAAATCCCCCTTTTTCATATTTATTTTGATAAACTTCCAGGATTAATTCTGTATTAACCCCGGAAGCTCAATGGGAGGTGAATAAATTTTACTTACAGTATTACTAAAATCTTAACATATTAAATATTACAATTGCGTTAAGATTGCGTTAAATTTATATTACGATTTGAAAGATATATTTTTAATCGCAGTTAATATATCAACTATTCATATTATGCCGTATCTCTTTTATTTTATTTTCTATCATTTTTTCTTTAAGTTAGTTTTTAACGCACACAAACTATGCGATTAAATCTTTATATAATTCCGTATGAATACGGCTAATCGGAATAGTCGCTTTCGTCGTTATGCGTCCGCGCCGAAGGATTGACCGCGATAGAAACCCTTAAGAACCCGTCCTTTTTTATAATATCTATAGTTTTTACGATACGCTTCAAATAAATTTTTTTATCTCCGTTTATAATAATCAAATCCTTTTTATTTGTAATTCTTTGCTTTAATAAAGCCGGAAGATTATCGAGCGTGGTTTTTTCTTTATTAAGATAGACTGCCCCGCCTTTCTTAAGGGTTATCGTAAAATTATGCAGTTTAACGGCGGAACCCTGCGACGACTTCGGCAGATTAACGTTTAAACCTTTCTGATGCACCATTGCAAGGGTCACGAATATGAAAAATATCAAGAGAAAAAACATCGTATCTATCATAGGAATTAATTCTATTCTTGCTTTTTTGGCTTCCTGTTCTTTAAAAAGTTTCATATTTTTCGGGTTTTTATCCCTCCCCCTGAATATTTAAAGTTAAAATAATCTAATAAGCGCTAATTAGAATATTAAGCAATCTCCTTTGCCGCAATCTGTATATTTTTATTCTCGAACTGAATCTTTTTTTCGTTTGTTTTGAAGCTGTTGTTATCTTTCAAATCGTTTCTTTTTATAAAATTTTCAAATTGCAATACCACAAATTCCATTTGCTTTTTAATTGAGATAATTTTATTTTGAAAATAATTAAAAAACCCCAAACAAAGTATCGCAATAATAAGACCGGCCGCCGTATTTAAAAGAGCCAGGGCAACGCCGCCGGTAATAGCGGTAGGATGCGATACGCCGGTTTTACTTATTACATTAAATGAAACCATAATTCCGATTATCGTCCCCAGCAGTCCTAAAAGCGGCGCCATCGTGATTAAAGTATCAAGAATCCAGATATATCTTTCCATTTCCTTTGTATGCCTCATCGCCTCTTCCGTCAAAACTTCGTCCCTTTCCTCTTTTGTCAAACAAAGATTGTTGAAACCTACTAAAAGAAGTGAAGAATAAATACCGGGATGTTCGTTGCAATATTCCTTGGCCTTTTTAAGCCCGTTATCGGTTTTTAAAATGTTTTTAATCTCTTCCGTGAAAGATGAACCCGTTTTAAGTACGCTATGTAAAAAATAAAACCTTTCGACTATGACGGTAACAGCGACAAGAAGCAATGCCAGCATAACATACATAAGCGGCCCCCCGTCGAATAACACCCCTAAACTGTGTATTATAGGCATTTTTATATCCCCCTTTATTAAAAAACATTAAATTGATTAAAATTATCGCTTAATTTTTAGAACAATTTATATATAATACCTTTGAACTATCTCCGATTTAATTTAAAATGTATTTTTATTAAAAACGTCATCGAACCTCTGTTTATGCCCCTCGGAAACGGCATAAACGGAGCAGATATTCTTATAGTCTTAATAGCGGATGAGTTTAAAACATTATATATGGAAGATTTATCGATTTTTTCAAAAACTAAATCTCCGTCTTTCAGTATCTTAAATAATACTTTTACGTTTCCTTCCATTCCCTGTCTTCTTGCATATCTAGGATAAATCAAATTACTTTCTATCTTTGCCTTTATTTCGCCGAAATATTTATCCAGCAAACTTACGCTTGCACTCTTTGAAGCCTGATAAACCGCCGGATGCTGAATAACCGGAGAAACGGCGGCTAAGGGAACGGAAACGGGAATTCGATTAAACTTGACCGGATTAATTGCTTTTAAAACTTTTTTAACTCTTTTTATTACCGGCTTTTTATATAATATTTTTTTTAACTTCTTAACCGGAACTACTTTCTTCTTATGATTAACGATTGTCTTCTTTTTTCTCGGTACGTTAATTATGGAAATAAGCATCGGCTTTACGTGCTTAACCGGCTTCAAATAATTTTTAAGTATGATTGAAACTTCCGCGATTAGGAGCAAAAAAATAATTTCAAGAATTAATGCGATTATAAACGAATATTTTAATCTTGTGTTTTTATCCGGAAATTCTCTTATAATATTTTCCATAGATTCCCAATTTAACATTAAAATATATTCATCGAACCATTTTATTAAACTAAATATTGATATTGCAAAATTATTACGTCTTCGTTAAATTTTATAAAAGTAATATAAAAGATATCTACCGTTATGCCGTAAGCATAATAAAATTAATTATAACGGCAGATATCTATAGGCATATCATAAGAATATATTAAAATGTCACGTTTACCCCTGTAAAGAAGTTTATAGGTTCTCCAGGGTAAACAAACGCCATTTCTTGACCTGTGCTGTCCGGGGTCAAAAATGCAGGATTGTAATAACTCTTGTTGAATAAATTATACACGTTTAAAAATACTTGAATTTTCTTGAAATAGACATTATTCTCCAATCCTAAAAGAGACGGCTTAACGTTGTATGCGAGATGCAGATTTACGATATTGAATGACGGGACGGTAAACTGCGGGGCGGCGCCGGTCGCTCCATAATCTATAAGATTTTGGGAACCGGTATACCTGTCGGATATCCTGCCTATAAAATTGTATTTTTTATAATTCAATCCTACGTTATACATTATCTGAGGTACGAACGGTTCTTCGAGCCCTGAAACGTTTTCCTGGTTTGCAGGCGCTCCGCCCAGCCCCTGTATGTAGTCGTTAAAAACCGCTACGGTATCCGAATAGTTGCCGTCAGCCGAAAAACCTTTGCCGAGCCTGACTAAAGCCGACGCCATAAAACCTTTTAAGGCGGTCGAACCAGAGGTTGACGGCTCCGAAATCATAGAGCCGCCTTCAAGGACGCTTATACTGTTAAACTGATTAAACAATCTGTCGCTGAATCCCTGCAAAGAAAGCCTCATCTTTTTGTCGGCATACCTGATGCCGCCCTGATAATCGTAAACTTTTTCAGGAGCAATACTTTCCGATGCAGGCGGGGTCGATGTATTGCCTTTATAGGCAAAAATTGCAGGCGGAGCAAACGATTCGCCTGCTCCTGCAAATACGTTGAGATTTTTGGTCAAAAGATACTCTATGCCGCCAGATGGCAACGCAACATATATCGAATTTCCCCCGTTGGGTCCGCCGTGTCCGGTATTATACTCGGGACTTGAAGGATTTAGCATATCTATGTACTGCTGGGCAACCGCCTGAAGCCTTATACCCGCTTTTATTATAAGTTGATGCAACGGTTTATATTTATCCTGAAAGAATATTCCGTATGATTTTTGCGTATATAATGCATTGCTGCTGCCGCCCGTTATGTTATTCGAATCAGGGGGCAAAGTAAAATATTCGGATGAAAAGTAGCTAATCCTTGCGCCTGTTTCGAAACTGTTATTTGCCGGCAGTTTAAAATATAACGTAGGAATCTCGCCGTACTCTATATTATGCGCCTGTTCGTAATCATACAGGAACCCGCTTGAAGTCATCGGATATTGCGCCGATATACTCGTGCCTGAACCGGTAGCCGGAACAAGAACTTGACCGGTAGGCTGGTCGAAATAATAAAGATTATTTAAAAATTTTATATTGGGAAATAATTTATCCTTAAACTGCAAAATCCCCAGAAATCTTGAATAATCCCACTGTTTATAAAACGGGCTTGTTTCAAGATACTGTCCTTCCGGATAAGTAGTATTTTCGCCGTTGGGAAGACCGTTGTATTTTGAACCGTATAAGTTTAAATCTTCTACCGAAACAGCGCCTCCTCTGTCGTAATTCTTTTTATTGCCCATCAGCATTAAAGAGAGTCTTCCGCCTCCGGTAAAACGTTTCGTAACGTTAATATAATATTGCTGCTGTGAAAGATTCGTATAATCCCTGAAACCGCTTATTCCAATATTCGTAACATCAACGAAGACGCCCGCGCCGTTTTTGCTTATGCCGCTGTTTGCGTAAAGCGATTCTTCGTTTAAACCGTAGGAACCCATTCCGTCGAGAGTTCCATAATAACGGTGCTTAGTAGGATAAAGCGTGGTAATATTAATATGCCCTCCGACATCCCAGTTACCCAAATTATTTGCGTCAGTTACGCCTCTTTGGATTTGTACGGATTTAATATCGTTATTCATTAGTCCAAGGTCGTAAATCTCTCCCCCGTCTGCATCGTTATTAATCGGAACGCCGTCTATCGTAAATTCTATCCCGCTGACTCCTATACCCGGCGTGTTTCCGCCGCCAACTGTATATCCATCCATTTCAAAAAAATTATATCCGCCCGACAACTCGTTATTGCCCGACCTCGAGTACGCATTTATACCTGCATGCTGTTTTAATATGTAAGAAGGAGAAACGCTGGGCGCCTGCTGAAATTCTTTTTTCTTAATTACGGTTTTGATGCCGATAAACTTGGACGGCTTATTTTTTTTCTTATTTTTCTCGCTTGAACTTGTGGAACTTGTTATTTTTCCCAGATAATAACCAGATGAAGACTGCCATGCCGCTGCGGAATGTATGCCTCCGATAAAAAAAATAACTAAAAAGTAAATAATGATAAAATAACTTCGTATTCGTATTTCTTTCCTAAATCCCATTTCCATAAATCCTCCTGATTATTATTTTTTAAAAATTAATTTAATATTTATCCGCCGGTTATTTAAAAAGATTTTTTGCGTTTTTTATAAGCTATTGCTTTTTTTACGACATAAATTGCTTTACTTATCATTTTATTCTTAGAATTAAATTTATAAGCGTCTTTAAGGTCGCGCAATGAATGTTCGAGCTCGCCCGATGCGTATTCCGCCCTGCCTTTTATAAAATAGGCGTAAGAATCGCTTGGATTATTTTTTATCACCTTATTTGCATAAAATATTGCTGTTTTTAGCCGGTTAGGATTACTGCTTTCGTAACCCATGGCAAGATTTAAAGTTAAAAAATTGGCGAGCCGCTTCTCGGACGCATAACCGAGTCCTTTTTTGTATAACTTTATTGCGGAGTTAATTTTCCTTTCTTTTAAAAGATTATTGCCGGTTAATAAATAATTAAGGGCAATGCCATTTTTTATAGATGATAAAAATTTATTCGGATTCTTAAAGTTTTTTGACTTTAACACGGAAATAATCGATTTTTTATAATAAACAGTGCTGAGTTTATATTGTTTTTTAAACTGAAGTACATTAGCTGCAAGTTCGTAAGTATATGGATTCTTATTTTCTGTTAAAGCTTTTTTTGCGTATTCTAAGGCAGAATTGTATTTTTTATTTTTTAATGAACTTACTGCTTTATTATAATTTGTTTGCCATTTTACCAAAACCGCGGCTTGTGAATTTACGGTCAAGCCGGAAACAATATATACCGCCATCAAACATAAAAAAATATAGAACGGCAAAGTCCTGATATTATTCATAAAAACTCCAAAATATTTAATTCCGTTAATTTTTAAAGACCCTTGCGGAAGACTGTAAATTTTCCGCAAGAGTCGGTTTATTGCCTATGAGAGGAAAGGAAATAAACTATTGATAATAGTTTAGCAAACTAATGTTACGGGATTATTACATTTACATTAAGTTTTATTAAATTTTGTTGCGGAATTGTTACATATTTAGATAACAATAACAAAATATTAACACTTTTATGCCGCCAATCGATTTTTTTTATAGATAGACGTTTTTTGATTAATCGATAAAATAAAAGTATTGTGCAGAATAGCGCAAAACCATTTTGCACAATACCTGTTTTATTTTAAGAGAGAAGATGAAGCCAAAAACTAATCAAGGCCATTGCGGATATGACGCATTTGATGCCGAATAAATATGCGGAAAATATTCGGGGCCTTTTGCCGCTGAAACAATTTCGATTAAAGAAGCGCCGGGGATATTCGGCACCCAGATATTTCCGCTTTTATCTATAGCTATTATATTGGGTCTGTCAAATGCGGATACGTTTAACGACCTCATTATCCTTCCGTTTTTATGGTTTATCTCTACGATTCTTCCATTTCCTTTATCCGCGGCCCAGATGTTTCCGCTGCCGTCTATTGCGATAGATTTCGGATGCGCAAAAGCGGACGACGGCAATAAGGTCGTCGAAAGAATTTTATGGGTTTTGCCGCTGATTTTCTGGACGGTTCCGGTCTTATGGTTTGCAACCCAGACGTTTCCCGATTTACCTATGGCTAAACTGAAAGGATGCGATTTTTTTGACAGATAAATCGTCGAAATAACTTTGCCCGTTCCCCTGTTTATCTCCTGAACGGTGCCGTATCCTTTGTCCGCAACCCAGACGTTTCCGTTGCCGTCTATAGCAAGCGCTCTCGGCTTAGAACCTTTTCCGAGAAAAATCGTTCTGATAATCCTGCGCGACTGCCCGTTTATCTCCTGAACGGTGCCGTTATTCTTGGAAGCCGTCCAGACGTTTCCGTTGCCGTCAACGGCAATCGATTTAGGCTTGGAATATTTGACAAGTCTTACTGTAGCCGTAACCTGTCCCGTCGCGCCGTTTATCTCTTTTACACTCGCATATCCTTTGTCCGCAACCCAGACGTTTCCGTTGCCGTCTATAGCAAGCGCTCTCGGCTTAGAACCTTTTCCGAGAAAAATCGTTCTGATAATCCTGCGCGACTGCCCGTTTATCTCCTGAACGGTGCCTGAATATTTATTTCCTATCCATACGTTGCCTAATTTATCTATAGCGATAGACCTTGTTTTAGGAATATTCCCGAGACGTATATTATAATATTTAATTCCTGATTCTGCTCTATAACTATGCGCATTCAATACCGCAGTAAAGTTTAAAACCGCCGCAAACAGCAATATAAAAATAAAACTTTTAAATTCTTTATTTTTTTTCATTAGCTCCTCAATTTATATTAAAGTTTTAGTTAACTTTTAATTAACCTATCTTAATAAACGCATCTTCGAATCCGTTGGCATATCTGTCCCTGTCGGTCAGCGGATCTATACCCCAGAGGTTTTCGACGTATTTCAAAACGGAAGTATGTTCGTGCTGGACGTTGGATTTATATCCCTTCTTAACGAACGGCGAAACAATAAGGCAAGGCACTCTCATTCCAAGACCGTATTCGTCTATCTGCGGAGGTACGACGTGGTCGTAAAAGCCGCCGCATTCGTCCCAGTTTAAAAATAGTGCGGACTTTGCGAATAAAGGGCTCTTTCTTAGAGATTCTATAAAGCTTGCCGTAAAAAACATACCGTATCTTACATTGTGAGGCGGATGCTCCGAGTTTTTATCGTGAGGAATAATCCAGCTGAACCGCGGAAGCGTGCCTTTCTTTACGTCGGTAAAATATTCTTCGACCGGCCTAATCTTTGACATAAGCTTCTTATTTTTCATAAAACTTTCGAACCAGATAACCGCGAGATAATGATGCTCGAAGTTATTTGGGTTCGGCCATCCGTCGCAGTAAATTTTCCAGGTTATCTTTGCATCTTCCAGCCTGTTAAAAATAGTCGGGAATTCAAAAGGCTTACCCGGTTTAGAATCGTCGAGGTGACCGCCCGATTGTCCTGCAATCTGATACAGCCTGTTAGGAAGGGTATCGGACATTATCGAATGAAAATAATTCTGGCATAACGTAAAATTCTTGGCATAATAATAATAGGGCTTAAGCGCCTTTTTTGTGTCGTAATATCCCATTATAAAAGAATAATCTTTAGCCGGATAATTTATATAATTTAAAAAATAACCGTCCATTTTGCCGCCGTTATATGCTGTATGAAGTGCCCGCCACGAGTGATTCGGGTCGAGCCTGTTCGGCGTTACGTAATGCATGCCTAAATCGTAAGGCTTCACGCTTCCTCCGCGGCCGTCGGTTATCCCGTTTTCCATTATTCTAATCGGCTGACCGTTAACCTCATCGTCCATCTGCCCGAAATAGTGGTCGAAACTTCTGTTTTCCTTCATTATCAAAACTATATGTTCGGGCTTTTTAAACTTGGATTTTTTCAGATTTTCGTAGTCCATCTCCTCGGCGTCTGAATTCTTTAATTTAACATCTCCCGACAGCACCGTTCCGATAAGTCCAGCGGCGCCGATTTTAATAAAATCCCTTCTGTTCATTTAGTCTCCTTTTTAAATTTAAAATTAAATAATATTCCTATGCGATACGCTTTTTATTCGTGAGGTGCTCCGAAGTTAAGACTCAAAGTAACGTAGAATGCCCTCGGCATTCCCGGTTCGGCAAGCAGGTCACCGGGGCCCGCCGGGGGAGTTTCGTAGAACACGCCTCCAGAACCGTCATAATATTCTATAACGTTAAATTGTCTGTTAAAACAATTATACATGTTAAAATTGACGGCGGTGCTTTTAACGTCCGGGATAAAACGGTTAAGCGCTTCCGTTTTCACGTTAAGGTCAAAGTTTATTATATTATAACCGGGCTCTGTCATGTGGGTCGGCGCGAAAGGAGCGTTCGGGTCAAGATTATTGCTGTAGAGATACTGTTTGCCGATGAACTGGTCCGTCAATTCCGGTTTGAAAACGTAATCTCTGAACGGTACCTTATAGGAAACATCCACGTTGAAGTTTTCGTCGGGCGAATTGGAAATGGGGTATCCGCTATAAGAATCTCCCGACTGTCCGACAAAGCTGGTATAAACGTTGTGTTGGAGGTTTAAATCCGCGAATACGTGAAGATTTTTTAAAGGGTCGTCGGATAAATAAATATTGTATCCCTTATAAAACTCCGAAGCGAAAGAATATGTTTCTATGTTGGGGTTAAAAGGGTCAGGATTGTAGCCCATTGCCTGCTTGCTTATATTGTCTTGGTAATAATTTACGTTGAACACGAAATTATTTAAATATACGTCGTTATGATGGACCATGAACTTTACGCCGTATTCGTTATCAAAGGTCTGAATCGGGGACAGCGTTCCCGCCACATATACGCCGTTGCCTGTCGGGGCATAAGTAAAAGAAGCGTTGTCCGGACTCTGGTACAGCACTGCATAATCCCCGTAAACCGCCATAAATGGTAAAACCCTATAATTCAAGCCTATTGAAGGTTCTATCGCGTTCGTATGAAACCGAGTATTCGGCGAACCTCCAAGCGATCCTGGTGTTTCGCCGTTATTAGGGCTTGTCGTATCGGTAACGCAGTCGGCGGCAAAATTCGGGTCTCCCGCCAGCCAATACGCACAACCATTGTTATAATACTGGTCGTTATAGGACACGAAATCAAGTCCAGGCGTTATGACAAGATTTTTAACCGGCTTTATGTCGTCCTGCAAAAATGCCGATAAAAACTGGTAGTAATAAAGGTCATCGCTGAAATTAAAAGGATCGCCGCCGTTAATATTCGGATACATGTTAGGGTCCATGCTTCCGCTTTCAAACTTTTCGTCTATATAATAACCGCCGAATTTTATGTCGTTATAAGGAACATTAAGGTCGAATACTGCCTTGTCTCCAAAAGTATCGGAATAGTGTGGATTCTGGTTTTCTTCGTCCACCGGCCCCCCACCGTTGCCGTATACATCGTACCACTGCTCTTTGTAATGTTCATCGCTGCCGTGCCTATACCACACTTCGTTATTGAAAGTCAAATCGGAGGCAAGACCCTAATTTGCCGATAGAAACTTAGCTAAAAACTAAAAAACTCCTTTATTTATCTGTCTTTCAGTGATATAATTATTGCTAATTATATTCACCCATCAGGTGAAAAACAAATAAAAAAGGAGGTTA
>JAKAOK010000033.1 GCA_021812245.1 bacterium
GAATTTATAAAAGATTTAGGGGTTCCCCAATTAAATATAAATGATTCCGAAAAAATCGCCGATTTTATAGAAGATAATATTATTAAGACATTTAATGGACAAAATTAATTTAGGGCAGTGTATTCTTGCTCCTATGGCGGGAATAACGGGGTATCCCTTCAGAAAAATAGCCCTGAAATGCGGCGCAGATTTTTCTTTTACCGAAATGATAAGCGCGGCAGGTTTTTTGCATAATGACAGAGGAACGCTGGAACTGCTGGAAACTGGAAGCGGTATCGATAAAACAGGAATTCAGCTTTTCGGAAGCGGCGGCGATATTCTTGCTCAAGCTGCTAAAAAAGCTGCAGATAAAGGATTTAAAGTTATAGACGTGAATATGGGCTGTCCCGTTAAAAAAGTCGTGAAAACAGGCGCAGGCAGCGCGATATTGAAAGACATAAAAGGATTTTCCCTGATAGTCGAATCCGTCAGGAGCGCATTAAAAGATTCTGTCTTTACGATAAAAATCAGAAGCGGGTTTGACGAAAATTCGGTTAATTTTCTGGAAGTAGGTAGAATTGCCGAGTTATCCGGCGTAGATGCGGTATTTTTTCACCCAAGGACTAGGTCGCTTATGTTTAGAGGGGCGGCAGACCATTCTTTAACCAAAAAACTTAAAGAAGAAATTGCCATTCCGGTATATGCAAGCGGCGATATTTTTACGGTTGACGATGCGGTGACCATAAAAGATTATACCGGAGTTGACGGAATTATGTTTGCAAGAGGGGCTATAGGCAAGCCTTGGATATTTGCCGATTATCTTAATGCCAATCATCTGCATCTCGATATAAATCAAAAAATAGACACAATCATAGAGTTGATGGAAGAAATAAGTTTATTTTACGGCAGGGAAAGAGGGCATAATCTTATAAGGCCGCACCTTTATAACTTTTTAAAAGGATTTAAGGGCTCAAAAGGATTAAGGCGTATGGTTAATAATGCAAAAACCGAAAAAGAGATAAAGGATATTTTAAAAATATTGAAAACGGGTAAAGATGAATATACTAGGCTTGATTGAAAAACTTTTAAATAGCGGCGGTGGAAACGGGATTTTCATTAATCCCGATTTTTGCGTCAGGCTTAAAACTCCTATGGCCGGCTGTTACGAATGTATAGACAGATGCCCCGATTTATCGATAAAAATAACCGACAACGACATAAAGATTCTGGAAAACTGTTCTAATTGCAATGCCTGTATTTATATCTGCCCGAATTCGGTTTTTTACGTTAAAAATAATATTTCAGTCGAGCAGGGCGGCAAGCGGGCGTCCGCAGGTAATATTTATTATTTTTGCGCAAAAACAGAAAATAAAAAAGCCGTTAATAAGATAGAATGTCTTTACGGGATTGAAGATATAGACATTATATCTCTTATAAAACAAGGAAGTAAAATATTTTTTATAACCGAAGACTGCAAATCTTGCAAGCTAAAATATTTTTATAATAAAAAATTAAAAAGGGTTAACGAAATAAAGAAGTTTTTAAATGCGGAAAATGCTTTTGCGCAAATCAATATTAACGATTTCGACTATGACCTATTTTCTAAAGAACAAACCGCGGCCAGCTTTGCCGGTCCCGTAAAAATTAACAAGAACATAAACAGCGAATCCGCTAAGGGTGGGAAATGCAATCAAGAAGTCGAAACGTTAGGCAGAAGAGATTTTTTTAAAAATTCGATTATAGGCATTAAAAATAACGCCAAAAAAATAATAGAAGATATTTCCATAGAAGATTTGCCGCTGTCCGAGCTTTATTCGGAATATATCGACGCCGGAGATAAAGGCGGGAAAAAAATAAATAAATTGCTCATAGAAAGACAGAAAAAAATATACAGGTTTTTGAAATATAACGAAGAACTGCTGCCCCTGTTGAACTTAAGACTGCCCCGATTAAACGGAAACTGCGTCTTTTGTTCAAACTGCTGGGAATTATGCCCTACCGGCGCTTTAATGTCCAAAGAAAATAAAATATTGCTTGAACCGTTTTTATGCACCGGCTGTAATTTATGCAAGGATATATGCAGTTTCGGGGCGGTCAGGATGTATAAGGCAAAAAACTTAAAGGATATTTCTATCGAAAAGGTTTTGCTTGAAATAGATTTTTAACTAACATTCGTTTGATGTGATAAAAGTCATATATTCTTTTTATTGGGCATGTTATAATTTACTTAAAATTTTAATTAATCAAATTTAAAATTACTATTAACATTATGGAAAACGGAAAAGAGAAAAACAAAAATTGTGCGGAGATTACATACGAGGATATCAGAAAAGCCTTAGAAGAACACAAAACCTTTGTAGATATATCCATCGACGATTTTATGAAGATTTACAGGCATGCATTCAATCTGGCGATAGAGAGGGTTCACGGCGTTACCGTGGGAGAGGTGATGCCTAAAAGATTTATTTCTGTATCCGAGGATTCAGGTATAAATTCGGCGATGGATTTGCTTGCCGAAAATAGACTGACCTGCGCTCCCGTCGTAAACCATAAGAATTTAGTTACGGGGTTCGTTTCCGATTCAGATATTTTAACAGCCGCGGGAGTTATAAAAAAACACACATTCAAAGATTTAGTAAGGCATATAATAGGCGAACCAACTTCGCATCTTCGCAATACTATAGACGTAAAAAATATTAAAGACATAATGACGTCGCCTGCTATCAGCGTGACCGCCGATACGTCTATAAAAAAGGCGGCGGAAATATTTAACGAAAAGAGAATAAAAAGAATGCCTGTTATAGGCAAAGACGGAAAGCTTATAGGAATAATATCTATGACCGATATAGTAAAACATATTGCTAGAAGTTAAAATTGCAAATTAAATTAAGTTATCTTCGAGGATTTAAAAATGTGGTTTAAAGAATACATAAACAGAATGAAAGGCGGAGGACAGAGTCCGACCGGCGTCAGCTTTCACGTAATTTTTTGGTCGGGGCTTGCTTCTTTCATAGGAATAGCCGTAGTAGCATATTTGTCGAAAAATTATTTTAATCCATATGACTTAACTCTGCTTATAGGTTCTTTCGGCGCTTCTGCCGTTCTTGTTTACGGCGCTATAAAAACTCCGCTTGCACAACCCAGAAATCTTATGGGCGGACATATTCTTTCGGGCATAGTAGGAGTGGCGAGTTATAAACTTTTAGGGCATATTAATATGCCGTTAGCTGCCGCAGTCGCGGTGTCTTTTGCTATTATGCTTATGCATGCCACAAAGACGCTCCATCCTCCAGGAGGAGCTACCGCTCTTATAGCCGTTATAGGCGGAAAGGGAATATATAAACTTGGTTTTCTTTATGCTTTAATGCCCGCAGGTCTTGGAGCGCTTATTCTTCTAATTATAGCGCTTCTCGTCAATAATCTTTCCAAAGATAGAAAATATCCCGAATTTTGGTGGTAAGATATAAACAACCCAAATCCCGATTTAGAAATTTATTTTCTGGATGAGCTTCGCTGTACTTCGTTTCCTGCCTACGCAGGAATGACAATTCCGGAATTTAAGATTTCACCCAACGGGTGTCATTCCCGCGAAAGCGGGAATCCAGTGTTATTTAGTATTAGAACTTATAAATATTTTCTAAATCGGGATTTGGGTAAACAAAAAACAAAAAACTTCTTGACAAAAGTATAAAATTATTAAATAATATAAAACTACGCTTAAATTATATTATAAATTGCGGGAGACATATAAATGACGGAAAGCAAGTGGATACTGGTAGATGCAAAAGGAGTGAGCTTAGGAAGAGTTGCAAGTTTTGTGGCCAATAGGCTTATGGGCAAGGATAAGGCAAACTGGACGCCGTATGCCGATAACGGAGATTTTGTCGTTATCGTCAACAGCGCTAAGGCAAAAATAACCGGCAGGAAAGCTGATGATAAAGAGTACCATTTTCACAGCGGTTATCCGGGGGGAATGAAGACCTTTAACTATAAAGATATGCTTAAAAAAGACCCCACGTTTCCCGTGTATCAGGCCATAAAGGGTATGCTTCCGAAAAACAAACTTTCCGACGCCGTTCTTAAAAAAGTTAAAATATACGAAGGCGAAGACCATCCGCATACCGCTCAGCAACCGGTTAAAGTAGAAATAATAAAATAAATTAAAAATTAAATTACGGGTAAAAGACTGATGGCAAAAAAAAATATTATACACGCGGTAGGAAAAAGAAAAACGGGCATAGCAAGGGTATATTTTAAAGAAGGAACCGGCAAAATCATAATTAACGGAAGAGATTTCGATAAATATTTCCCCCTTGAAAGCCACAGAGTAACCGCTACGAAGCCCTTAGCATTTTATTCCGTAGAAAATAAATTCGATATATACGTCAATGTAGTAGGCGGTGGATTAAACGGTCAAGCGGGCGCTATAAAACTTGCGCTTGCAAAAGCTATTCTTTTAATAAGCCCCGAACTTAAAGAAACCCTTGCGAAAGCTTCTATGCTTACAAGGGATCCGAGGGTAAAAGAAAGAAAGAAATACGGCCAGAAAGGGGCAAGAGCAAGATTCCAGTTCTCAAAGAGATAATAATCGTAATAATCAGATGATTAAAGTTTCGATTATAGGAGCATCCGGCTATAGCGGCATATATTTAATATATGCCCTGTCTTTAAGACCGGATGTTGCTATATCGGCAATAACTTCGCAGACCTATTCAGGCAAAAAACTTTCGGAAGTTTTCCCCCAATTTACTAAAACCGGTCATAAACATAATTTAGTCTCCGAACTCGAGTTCAGCTCTTTTGACGCGGCTGCCGTAGCGGAATCTTCCGATGTAATATTCTTTTGCCTTCCGCACAATGAAAGCTCCAAGCTCATACCTGACATTTTAAAAAAAAACGGCAAAATAAAAATAATAGACGTAGGCGCCGATTTCAGATTTGACAGGCTGGAAACATATGAAGAATTTTACGGAAAGCATAATGCTCCCGAATTAAATCAAAAATTTGTTTACGGTCTTTCGGATATTTTTTCCGATAAAATCAAAAACTCGCAATTTACGGCAAACCCGGGATGCTATCCGACCGGCGCCTTACTGCCCATTCTGCCGCTTATTTTTAAAAGTACGGTAGATGCCGCTTTTCCCGTTATAATCGATTCTTTGTCGGGAATTTCCGGCGCGGGAAGAGGCATAAAATTGCAGAATCTTTTCTGCGAGGTCGAAAACTCGGTAAAGGCTTATAACGTCTGGTCGCACAGGCATCTTCCCGAAATTCAAGAAAAGGCGGTAGGCGCGTTTTTAAATTCAGGCGGCAAATCGGATAATAATTTACCCGATATTTTATTTACTCCGCACGTTATTCCGGTATCAAGAGGCATACTGACCACGATATACATAAAATTAAATAGCGGAATATCGCAGGAAAATATAATGGAGGCATATAAGGAATTCTATTCAGGCAGCCCGTTTGTGTCCATACTTAACAATATAGAAGACTGCAATATAAAAAACGTCGTTTATTCAAATAACTGCCATATAGCTTTTGAAGCCGGCAAAAAACAAAATAAAGGAATGATAAAAATTGTCAGCGCTATAGACAACCTCGGCAAAGGCGCTTCCCTGCAGGCAATTCAGAATATGAACCTCATGTTCGGCTTGAAACCGGATTGCGGAATTCCCGAATATTCCCCTTTCCCGTAATTTCCTTCGCATTTATTCTTTATGCTCCCCAAATCCAGATTTAGAAATTTTTATATATGAATTACCTGAATTACTTAATAACGTCATTGCGAGCGCACTATTCCGTCATTGCTTCGCTGCGCTGGAGTTAGCTTCGCTGGACTTAGTCCGTCCCATCTTTGCCTGCATAAAACGTTGGTTTTATAAACGCAGTCAAAGATATGCTCGCAATGACGGAATATTAGAATTATTATAAATATTTTCTAAATCAGGATTAAGGGACACCTTTATTCCTTGAAATCTTGCCTTACAATCTGAGATAATAAATAATTATGGAATTAAATAACAAGAAAAAGCGTGCGGCATATTTATTTATTATTGTTTTAGCCGCAGTAATTTTATCGTTAACTTTTTTTCATTTTGAACGGGGCGCAAAAAATAATAAAAACACTTCGCCGGTCAAGAACAATTTAAAAAATACTTTAATTATAGGTCTTCCGGCAGATGCCGTAAATCTTATCGGTAATATGGCGGCGGATGCCCCGACGGCGGAAGTTACTTCCCAGATTTACGACGGATTAGTCAGGTATAACAGAAATTTTAAAATAGTTCCTGACCTTGCAAAATCATGGAAAATAAGCAATAGCGGTAAAACCATAACTTTTTACCTCCGCCGCAATGTTTACTGGCAGAACGGGCAAAAATTTACCGCAAAAGACGTTATGTTCACATATCGTTTAATGGTAAATCCGGAGACTCCAACGCCTTATGCCGCGGAATACCTCAAGGTATATAAGGCAAAAATTATCGGAAAATACATTTTTCGCGTAACTTATAAAAAACCTTACGCCCCGGCATTATCTTCATGGGGGTTAAATATTTTATCCGAAAAACTCCTCGAAGGAAAAAATCTGCTAACCACGAAATTAAGGAGCCGTCCCGTCGGTACCGGCCCCTACGAGTTCGATAAATGGGTCCATGGGTACGAAATAGTCCTAAAGGCCAACCCCCATTATTTTATGGGCGCTCCGCATATAAAGCGTTTAATATATAAAATAGTCCCCGACCCCTCTTCAATGTTTCTAATGCTTAAATCGAACGGTATAAGCTATATGGGGTTAAGCCCTATTCAGTTCAAATATGAATCGGGCGGCAAAAAGTTTAATATGCGGTTTAAAAAATATATACATCCTTCGTTAAGTTTTACATTTTTGGGGTATAATCTTTTAGACCCTCTTTTTAAGAATATAAAAGTCAGGCAGGCTTTAAGCTATGCTATAAATAAGAAAGAAATAATAAAAGGCGCATTGCTTGGATTGGGAGTTCACTGCTATGGACCTTTTATGCCCGGAACATATTTTTACGATAAAAACGTAAAGAGGTACGGTTATAATCCCGTTAAAGCGTTGGAACTTTTTAACGAGGCGGGTTGGAGCCTTAAAAACGGAACCTTAGAAAAAAGAGGAAAGCCTTTTAAATTTACCATATTGACCCCGCAGGGAAATCAGGAGAGATTGTCCGCCGCAGAAATCATACAGCAAAATTTTAAAAAAATAGGCATAAGAGTAAGCATCAGGGTTATGGAATGGACGTCTTTGATATCTGAATTTATTATGAAGAAAAAATTTCAGACGGTCTTGCTAGGATTTACTATAACACCCGACCCTTACGACAACGCCGCTATATTTATGAGCTCCAATATCGTCCCTAAAGGTTTGAATTTCACGTCTTTTAACAACCATAAAATAGACGCCCTATTCAGGAAAGCGCGTTCCACCTTTGATTTAAAACGGCAAAGGAAGTATTATTTTAAAATCCAGAGTATTCTTGCAAAAGAATCGCCTTATACTTTTTTATATATTCCGTATGCAATGCCGGTAGTCAAAAAAGACGTTAAGGGAATAAAACCGGCTCCGGCGGGGATAGGATATAATATAAGGAAATGGTATTACGTTCGATACGCCGATTAATTTAAAATAAAAATAATTAAATAAATCAAAGGAAATCATTATGAAAAAAGAAATAAAGCTAACTCATCTCGACGAAAAAGGGATGCCGAAAATGGTCGATGTTTCCCAAAAAAACAATACCGTCAGGATTGCTTCCGCCCACGCAAAGGTATCGATGTCCGAAGAAGCTTTTAAACTTGCGGTCAGCAAGGGCGGCAAAAAGGGAGACGTATTCGGAACGGCAAAGATTGCCGGGATTATGGCGGCAAAAAAAACTTCGGAATTAATTCCGCTATGTCATCCTTTAAATATAGAAAGCTGTGATATTTTTTTCGAACCGGACGAAAAAGAAAATTTTATAAATATAATTTCTACCGTTAAAATATCCGGCAAGACCGGAGTAGAAATGGAAAGCATGGCATCAGTATCCGTAGCGGCGTTAACCGTTTACGATATGTTGAAAGCCGTCGATAAATCCATCGAGATATCCGAAGTTTATCTTATAAGCAAAGAAGGCGGAAAAAGCGGACGGTACAAAAGAAAATAAAACCAGAGTTCGGATTTAGAACCAAAATAACTGGAATATACCGTAGAGATAATAAATAAAATTTAGACTACATATTTGCGTCTGAATTTAAAATATATTAAAAAATGGTAAGGACAAAAAATCAAAAATGGGGACAATCAAAAATGGGGACAGACCCCTTAAATGTTTATTGTCCCTTTATGAAAAAATGGGGACAGACCCCTTTATTGTCCCTTTATTGTCAATGACAAGAGCGGTTTTATATCTCAATTGCGGCAATTGAAAAGGAAAAACAGAAAAAATAAGTTATTTTTTGTTCTAAATTGGAATTAGGGGGCTAAAAAAATTGACATTTGCACAAAAAATAATTTATAATTATGTATATTGGTGCACATATATATGCACATACAGGTTCGTTTGAATTGAATTAAAATTTTTATATAGGAGCTGTTTAATAATGCGTACTACGATAACGATAGAAAAAGATATTATAGACGATTTAATGAAGGAAATTCATGCAAAAAGCAAAGCATCTGCGGTTAAAATAGTCATCGATTCGTATCTTAAAAAAAATAAAATAGATAAGATAAGAAAATTAAAAGGAAAACTCGAATTCGATATGACAGCCGATGACATCAGACACTATGAAAGGTGAAAAAATATTAATAGATACTTCCGTTTGGATTGATTATTTTAAGAAACGGGATAGCAGTATAGGCGATGTCGTGGATGCCGTTCTTATAAAAAAAGACGTTTATATCCCAAAAGTCGTAATAGCCGAACTTATACAGGGTGCAAAATCCGAAAAGGAAATTGCAGTAATAGAGGAATTTTTAGATGCATTTTATATAATTGACAATAAGGGCGACACTTGGATAAAAGCGGGGAAATTTTCATTTTCTATGAAACGGCAAGGAAAAACTATAAATTTAACGGATTGCTATATAGCAATTATGGCATTAGACAATGATTGCGAAATATTTTCGCTTGATAAACATTTTATAGAGATTAAAAATTTTATAAATATCAAATTATTTGATTTTCAAAAAAAGTAACGGTTTTTTTGATTTTTTCGATAAAATTTTATTGCAAATTTTAAAGGTTTATCCTATAATATCAAGAATTGTATTCCTAAAAAAGACTATAAATATAGAGGGTATAAATGTTAAAACATGACGTTGTAATCGTCGGCGCAGGACTTGCGGGATTAAGGGCCGCCGTCGAACTTAGAAAAAAGGGGATAGACGCAGTAATAGTGAGCAAGGTTTATCCTACGAGGTCTCATTCCGGAGCGGCTCAGGGAGGAGTTAACGCCGCATTCGACGAAAACGATTCATGGGAGTCCCATTTTTTCGACACCGTAAAAGGCAGCGATTATCTCGGAGATCAGGATGCAATAGAAATTTTGACAAGCGAAGCTCCCGCTAATATACTAGACCTTCAAAGAATGGGAGTGGTATTTAATAGAAATGATAAGGGAGGCATTGCGCAGAGACCTTTCGGCGGGCAGAGTTTTCCGCGTTCCTGCTATTATGCCGATGCGGTTGGACATATGATGCTCCACGGACTTTTCGACAACGTCCTTAAATATAAAACAAAAATTCTTTATGAATATTTAGTGACCAGTCTGGTTACCGATAACGGAAAAGTCAGCGGTGTCGTCGCCTACGATATTAAAAACGGAAAGTTTGAAGGTATTGCCGCAAAAGCCGTATTGTTTGCTACCGGAGGTTACGGACAGGTATATTCTTCCAACACGAACGCGCTCATAAACACGGGAGACGGAATGGCGGTTTCTATTAAAGCCGGCGTTCCTTTAATGGATATGGAATTTGTCCAGTTTCATCCTACTACCCTTAAAAGTACGGGGATATTGGTTACCGAGGGCGCAAGGGGCGAGGGCGCTTATCTTCTTAATTCTCTGGGCGTCAGGTTTATGTCGAAATATGCTCCAAAAGCTATGGAACTTGCCCCGAGAGACGTCGTGGCGAGAGCCGAACAGACCGAAATCAACGAAGGAAGAGGGGTTGACGGCGCAATACTTTTGGATGTCAGGCACTTAGGCAAAGAAAGGATAATGGAAAGACTTCCGCAAATAATGCAGTTATCCATTGATTTTGAAGGGGTTAATCCTATTTACGAACCTATTCCTATCAGACCCGGCGCTCATTACTCTATGGGCGGCATCAAAACGGATTATAACGGCAGGACGGTCGTCGAAGGCTATTATTCGGCTGGAGAATCCGCCTGCGTCAGCGTTCACGGGGCAAACAGGCTCGGAGGCAATTCGCTTCTCGATACCGTGGTATTCGGAAGAAGGTCGGGAATCGATATAGCGGAATATTTAAAAACCGCCGAGGAAAGAAAATTTGACGAATCGACGGTCAAAAGAGACGAAGAAGTTTTTGAAAAACTTAAGAAATCTTCGGGAAAGGAAAGACACGGTTTGTTAAAATCCGAGCTTCAGGAAGAAATGAGAGCCGACGTAGGCGTTTTTAGGGAAGAAAATGCAATGAAAAAAGCTCTCGATAAAATTAACGAACTCAAAGAGCGCGCAAAAAACATAGGTATAGACGATAAATCTAAAACGTTTAACACCGATATAGTCGAGGCATTCGAGTTTAACAATATACTGCTTATAGCCGAAGTTATCGCAAGGGGCGCAATTTTAAGGAAAGAATCGAGAGGCGCGCATTATAGAACAGATTTTCCTGAAAGAGACGATGAAAAATGGCTTAAACATACGCTGGCTACTTTGGACGGTAATGGAGATATAAAATTCGATTTTTCGGAAGTTGCCGTAACAAAATTTAAACCTCAGCCGAGAACCTATTAATAAAAAGGGATAATAGAAAGGGGAAATATAATGGAATTTAAGGTCAGGGCATACAGATTTAATCCGGAGATTGACGAAAAGCCTTATTATAAAGAATATACGGTTGAAGATTATCCGGGTATGACCGTATTAAACGCTTTAATAAAAGTAAAATCCGAATTAGACGGGACCTTGAGTTTCAGAAGGTCATGCAGAAGTGCTATATGCGGTTCATGTGCTATGAAGATAAACGGAATATCCAAACTTGCTTGTAAAACCCAAGTAAGCCCCGAAATAGAAAAATTCGGGATAATCAACGTTGAACCTCTTGCCAATATGCCCGTTGTTCGCGACCTTATAGTCGACCAGGAGAGCTTTTTCGATAAAATAAAAGAAATCAAGCCTTATCTTCTCGGTCAAAGGGAAGACGAGGCGCACAATCATTTTCACGTATTAAAAGAAGGAGAAAAAATAAGCCAGCCCGTTTATTATAGGCCGGAATTTCAAAATTTGACCGGAAATAACGATACTCCTAACTGTATTTTATGCGAGTGCTGTTATTCCGAATGCGGCGGCGTAGTCGGTAACCCAAGATATCTAGGTCCAGCCGCCTTAGCCAAACTTTACAGATACAGCGAAGACCCTAGAGACAACGACAAAAACGGTTCCCGTTTAGTTAACGGTTCAAAGCCGGATGGAATGTGGGATTGCGTTCATTGCCAGTCCTGCGAAGAATTTTGCCCGAAAGGTATTTCGCCGGTAAAATCTATAGTTAAACTTCACGAAAGAACTATTAAAAATTCTATAACATTTTCCGCAGGTTCAAAACATGTCGTTTCCATAGCCAAGTCTATAGGTGAAACCGGAAGGCTCGACGAAATAAAGGTTGCATTCGATTCCGGCGGCATATCCGGACTTATAAACGATTTGCCTATGGCTTTCGGCGCCGGACTAAAAGGAAAAATTCCTCCTCTGAGGCTTAAATTAATAAAAGATATGGACGATATAAGACTTGCTTACAAAGAATTAGATCTGGAGGAAAAATAATGATTACCTATGCTTATTATCCGGGCTGCGTAGCTCAGGAAAGCGGTAAAGAGCTTGATAACGCTACAAAATTTATAGCAGATAAATTAGGTATAAATTTAATTCCGATGCCCGAAGCTTCCTGTTGCGGCGGCGGAGTAATAGACGGGTTCGATAAAAATTTAAAACTTTTTATCAACGGCAGAACCCTCGCATTAGCCGAAAAAGACGGACTAGATATAATGACGATTTGCAATACCTGCACTTTAACGCTTAGCGAGGTTAACGAAGAACTTATAAATAATCCCGAATCTTTAGAAAAAACTAACGAGTATCTCGCTAAAATAGGGCTTAAATATTCGGGTAAAGTTAAAGTAAAGCATATTTTATATGCCGTCAGGGATGATGTAGGCTTCGATAAACTTAAAGAAAAAGCCGTAAAAAGCCTGAAGGGGATAAACATCGCTCCGTTTTACGGATGCCATATTTTAAGACCTTCTAGCACGGTCAAGTTCGACGACGTAGAAAATCCGCGAGGATTCGAAGAATTAATCAAGGCTCTGGGTGGGGAACCGGTATCGTACGGGCGCAGGACAAAATGCTGCGGTTTTCAGACTATACTCGTAAACGAGGCTACTTCTACTTCTTTGGCAGGAAACGCCATTTATGAAGCGCAGGAAAAAAATGCGGACGTAATGGTTACTCCATGTCCTTTATGCCATTTAAGCCTCGATACTTATCAGACGGTCGCGGCAAAGAGTATAAATAAAAAATTATCTCTGCCCATATTGCATCTTCCGCAGTTAATAGGAGTGGCTTTAGGCGGAGATTATTCCGAAATGGGTTTTTCGAGGCACAATGTGTCTCTCAGGGGTATAATGGCTAAAGTCAGGCAGAACGAAATCTAAATATAAATATAATAGAAGGGGGCAGATTTAAGTCTGCCCCCTTAAAAATAAATAAATAAGAGGAAGGTTGTTAAAATGTCGGACAATATAAACTTAGTTCTCAAAGCGCTTAAAGGACTTTCTATTCTTGCACAGGAGAAATTGGACGATTATGTCGATATATCCGATGAAGAAAGCAGGGAAGCGGCAGACCAGATTATCGAAACCGTAAAATACGAATCTGGCGTTATCTTTAAGTCCATCAAGGAAAAAGTAGCCGATATTTTATTGGACGAAATGAATTTTGCCTCGACTTATGATATAGAAGAATTAACCAAGAAAATCCAGAAATTAGAAAATAAGTTGGAAGAATTGTCGAATAAGTCGAAATAATAATACTGCGGAAGGCAATTTTAGATTTAACAAACATTGTCGTGAAGTCCCCAATATTCTTCTGCTAAAAAAGGCTACCATTTTAAAACCTCGCCTCTACCCGAACGTATTGCCGTAGTTAAAGCCTGCATTCCACTCGTTCATTCCCAAGGAGGGAATGCCCTGGTTGTCGAAGCCGAAGAATACGTTTAAGGGGAAGACGTCTTTAGTCACGAGGTTTACGTTAGTAAGCCCGAAGGAGCTTCCCGGAGAAAGCACGGCGTTCGTATGAAGGAATGGGTTAGAGTTTACCCAGTCTATGCCGGAGATAAGGCTGTTTTTGG
>JAKAOK010000011.1 GCA_021812245.1 bacterium
TATCATATCGTAAAATGTAGGTAAATATAGCAACCGGGGTTATTTTTTGCTCAATGTTATAAGGATATCGAAACTCTTTCCGTGCGATTTTATAACCTTGACCCTTGCGTAACGGCTCTTTAAATAGCTTAATAAATTATTAAACCCGGCGGCGCCTCCAGCAGTTTCTCCAGAAAAATCGATAGAACCGAAAGAATAATTTATCTCCGTTAGTTTTATGTTATTGGTTTCCGGACCAGCGGCATTATAATTTTTAAACCCCGATACGTATTTTAAAAAATTAAGCACGGCTATTCCTTCCTCGTTTGAATATTTTAAGGATTTAAGTTTATCGTAGTAAGATTTTATGTCGAATCCGGGTTCGTAAAAAATCTTCTGGCCGGGATAATATTTTAGCATAATTTTATTTATTTTCGATTGTATCGTTTTTATTTTTTGATAATTATAATAGTTATTCAGTGCAAAATAAAGAATGATTACAAAAAAAACGGCTATGGAGACAAACGAGACCTTTTTGAGATAATTTAAAATAATGCCGTCCCCGTTGAATCCGCCGGAACGGGACCGGATTAAGGCGCCGTAGGACAAAAATGCGGGGGGTCTGCCGCCGGCTATGTTGCCGATGGTGCCGCCGGCAAGCCGCTGCCACCATTTTTTGCCTTTTGCCAATTTCGAAAGGATACGGGTTTCCAATTCACGTTCCATTATTACGTGATCGAAATTACCGGCATCCGCATCCGCCTGGCTTAATTCCTCTACCCCTTCGAGTTCCCCGCCCGAATATGTAAATTTTACCCTGCCAGGCTTCCATAATACGGAAACCCTACCCGTCGCTTTTTCTTCGCCGGGTAACGATTTATCTTTTTCGAATAATTTATCTTTGATATAAGAATGGATTAAAAAAAATGGGGCATAAATCTTTGCCTTCCCCGCTATATTTTCCGGCAATCCCTTAAGAACGAATATTTTGTCGGAAGGCTCCTTTTTAAAGTATTCCACTAAAAGCCTGTTTTTGGAAATCCTGTTTGCTATTATATAAAGGCTATCCGGATCCAAAGGAGTCAACCCCTCTAACGCCGTCCGCGCAAGGCCGTATTCCTGCTTAGCGTTTTTCAACTCGAACGGGAATGATAAAACCTTGTATGAAATCATCTCGGTGGGAATAATAAGGATTATATCATCTCTAACGCTTGCGTTCTGGTTTCCGGACGGGCCGGATTCTTTAATGGTCATTTTCATAGTCATGATATTATATAAAATTATTTGATAATTTTATATCATGAATTTATCTCGTAGAGTTTTTCGGGGGTGGAGCCCCCGAAAAAGTAAAGCGCAGTTATAGCCGCGTGTGAATTTTTATATGCGCCGGAGACGGCAATCTTGTAGTAGACTGAATTAAACTCTATCAGCGGTGCAATCGATGCCAGGGCGCCATTCTGAAAACCGGAGACGCTCAATATATCCTGCGGCGACCGGAACGGGTTATTTACGCGGTAATTAACAAGTTCCTTTGCAGCGGAGACCGAAATCAACGGGCTCAACGAATATATAACCTCGTAGGGAGCAAAGTTTATATTAATCATTCCCGACGAATTCACGCATAAAAAGTTTTTCAAAATATAGTAATATTTATAGGTGATGCCCGGCACTAGCATCAAATCCCTTAAAGTAAGAAACGAGGCCTTATATTTGCCGGACTGCAATTGGGGCTCTCCGGCGACAAGCTGTAAGTTCGGACTTTCGGCTACTTTTATGTATTTCGTAAATTTTGACGACAAGCCGGCATAATTTAAATTATTTTTCTGCATAAAAACTTCTATGTTGCTTATAAGGCCCTGCGGAATTCCTAGTATATAAAAAAGTCTTTCCAATTCAGGCTCTAAGGTTTTGTTTACCGTGCCGTCGGCATACACCAGCTCGTTTATATTAAACTTTGCGCCCTGCGGATAGACAAACAACCTTGCAGTGCCCCCAAGCAGGGGATAGCCGTTCTGATACGCGGAAAGCTCATTCGCCAGCAGGCTTTGCTCGGTTATATCAGAACTGTATTGCGCCAAAAGGCGTTTTGCGATATTTAATCCCGATTTTGCTATATAATACGATTTCTGATAATTCTCGTAATATCCGGTCCTGACCACATAATCCTTTGTCCTGACTATAAAACTAAGGATTAAGGAACTCAAAAGCCCCGTTATAAGAATGACATAAAGCAGAGCGGAGCCGGCCGGCTTTTTGTCCTGCATTTATTTCTCCTGTCTATAAAAATTAATAAACGGATACAATATAATTTTAGATTGATAATTTTATGATTGATATAATTAGAAAAATATTATATCATTCAATTAATTAATGCAATATTTATTGAATATATTAAAAATATATTCAATAAAAACCTTAATATAATCATTAAATCAGCCGGTAACACATTGGCCATTCATTATTTTATATTAACATTAATTGCTAATATTAATCCTTGAGCAAGGAACAGGGGGGGCGGTTGAATATACTTTCCAAAAGACTTCTTTTATATGCGGGCGTTGTGCTTTTAGCCTATGTCGTCATACTGCTTTACGTAGTTTTGCCGCTTATAAAAAAAAATAACCTCGAAAGAAGCACCCTAAAAGCGGAAAAAGCCTCCTTTAATTATATTCTATTATATTCCGCCAAAATAAACAAGCTTAAAAAAGAAGAGGTTCTAAGCAATCTAAATAAAGTTCGCGGTAGCAGGCAGAAAAGCGGCGGTTTTTTCAAATTCCTAAACACGAGTATGGCTTATTTCGGAATAGCATCCTCCAAACCGCTGATTAAAGCGGCGAAAAGCGGCGGCAAACGTGAAATAATACTTTCGCTGAAAGGCATTTCTCTGAATAAGGCGATAGATGTAATTTACCTTATATCTAATTCCGGGTACGATACAGCATTTAAATCCTTAAAGCTTAAAAGAAATTTTAATAACCGCGGGCTGTTAGACCTCGAGGCAGATTTTAAAACCGCTTAGCAAGGGCAAAGCCGGAATGCTAATTTTATTACCCAAATCCCGATTTAGGATTTTATAGATATGGATTGACGCTTCGCTCTCGGCCTTCGGCCTCGTGAAGTTCCTTAGTAACTTTCCCGCTTTCACGGGAATGACACACCTAATTGGTAAATATTTAAATCACAGTTTAGTCATTACCGCGAAAGCGGGAATCCATAATTACTTAATATTGGAATTTCTCAAATAGTTTCTAAATCGGGATTTGGATAATAATTTTTTATTTAAAATTTTTTCGTTTTCGGCCGACATATCTTATATTTATTTTTATGCTTTTCCGGCAGTTAAATATTCTTTCAGCCATTCTTTTAAATGCGACCTTTCTAACCCGAAAAGTTCATCCGGTCCGCCCATATCTCCTTCGCAAACATTATCGTACTTAAGCATTCGTATCTGATCCGACGTTATAGGCTCATTTTTAGATAAAGATGAAGATAATTTTTCGATAAAATTTAAAGATTTTTCGGCTATAAAAGACGGCGCATGAATTTTTAGTTTTTTCGGCGGAGAAATTTCCATAATTAAATCTATCATTTCCTCGAACGTGTATGTATCCGGACCGCACAGCTGAAATACTTTATTTATCGTTTTTTCGTTATATAAAGAATTATTATATGCCTCCGCTACGGAAAAGACGTCTATCGGCGCAAATTTGGTTTCGCCTGTTCCGATTATCGGAACGAACGCTCTTGTTTTTACTAAATCGATAAGGTCGTCGAAAAACCCCGCATTATTTCCAAAAATTAAAGAGGGGCGGAAAACCGTCCATTTCAGACCGGAATTCCCGACAAGGGATTCGCCTTCGTATTTCGTCGAAAAATATTCGGAATCGCTGCCTTCAGCGGCGCCTAGCGCACTCATATGAATAAATCTCTCTATGCCGTTTTCCTTTGCCAAACCCAATAATGCGTTTACATAATCCACATGAACCTTTTGAAATGAAAAATCGGGGAGGCTTCTTATTATTCCTATAAGATTTATTACGGCGTCAAATTTATTTGCGGACAGAAAACCGTTAACAGCAGCTTTTTCCTCAAGCGTTCCCTCGAAAACTTCAAAGCCCAGCTCTTTTAAGCGCGGGATTTTCTTTTTATTGCGCTCCAGAAGCGTAACTGAAGCACCCGAAGATTTAATTTTTTCGGCTACGACCGAACCTACGAACCCCGTACCGCCCGTAATAAAAACTTTCATGGCATACTCCATATTTTATATTAAATTTTCTAAAGTTTAATTATGCAGAGGGTGGATGAAATAATTTAACGCTAATATAATTATACCATTAATCGGGATTGACAACAGTCGGCATCTTATTTTATTTCTTTATAATTGAAATAGTGATTTGCTTCGATATATCTTATGGTTCCTGTTTTTGACCTCATAACCACCGAATATGTTTTTGCCCCGCCGTGAAAAAATTCGACGCCTTTGAGGTAATCGCCATTGGTTACGCCGGTTGCGACGAATATAACGTCGCCGGCGGCAAGCTCTTGGATTCCGTAAATTTTATTTAAATCTTTTATCCCCATTTTAAGGGCACGTTCTTTTTCGTCTTCATTTCTGAAAGCAAGCCTACCCTGCATATCGCCTCCGACGCATCTTAAAGCCGCCGCGCCGAGAACTCCTTCGGGCGCGCCGCCGATGCCCATAAGAACATCGATTCCGGAATCTTCTTTAGCGGTTGCTATAGCTCCCGCAACGTCGCCGTCCTGAATAAGGCGGATTCTTGCGCCTGCTTTTCTGACTTCTCCTATTAAGGCTTTATGCCTTTCGCGGTTAAGAATTATAACGGTAAGGTCTTCGACGTATCTGTTCAGGGCATCCGCAATTCTATGAAGATTTTCGGCCGGAGAAAGATTAATGTCGATAGCGCCTTTCGCTTTAGGTCCTACGGCTATCTTCTCCATATAGGTATCGGGGGCGTGAAGAAAGTTCCCGTGGTCGCCTATAGCCATTACGGCAATAGCATTAGGGGCGCTAGTAGCAGCTAAAGTAGTTCCTTCTAACGGATCAACGGCTATATCGACCTTCTGCCCTTTTCCGTTACCTACTTTTTCCCCTATATAAAGCATGGGAGCTTCATCTCTTTCGCCTTCGCCGATAACGATAGTGCCGTCTATGTCGATATAATTAAGAGAGTCTCTCATAGATTCCACAGCCGCCCTGTCTGCCGCTTTTTCGTCGCCCCTGCCGATAAATCTTGCAACCGATATTGCGGCATGCTCAGTAACTCTGACGAATTCAATAGTCAACGCTTTATCGTCCATAACTGCTCCTCCCTTATTTATTATAAAGACAGACTTAAGCCGTCCTCATAATCAATAATTAATTAATATTTATTTTATTATATATAAGGCTTAAGTCTGTGACTTTCTTTTAAAAACTGCGCTCCGGCGCTCCGTCGTATTCGTGGAGGTTTGCGGCTAACCTTCTGAAGGGTTTTTCTCTCATCCATTCCTCGAAAACCTGACCGACTAGTCCGGCTGAACGGGCAATAATAAAAAAGCCTTTGCCGAGCCTGTAATCGAAACCCATATCGGAAATTATTGCGGCGATACAACCGTCAACGTTAAGAGGGAGTTTCTGCTCCGGCTTTTTAAACCTGAATTCGTCCGCTATTCCAACTGCAAGCCTAACGTAATTACCCCCAAAATTTAGGTCGTTAGCGACTTCTAAAAGCCTTTTAGTCCTCGGATCGACGGTATGAAGCTTATGGCCGTAACCCGCAAGTCTTTTTTTGTTTTTGAGCGCGTCGTCAACTATGTTTGCCGCCATTTCTTTTATGTCGGCGTCTTTAATGCCTTCTTTGCCCTTTAAATAATCCTGAAACATTTTGGCGGCTTTTTCTATGGCCCCTCCGTGGGCATCGCCGAGAGTCAGAACTCCCGCAGCTACGGCGGCATTAAGAGAATTCCCTCCCGAAAATACCGTTCTTGCGGCTACGGCGGAAGGCGTCGCTATACCTGCATCTATGCACGAAACGAAAATTGCGTCGAGCATTTTAGCTTCATTTTGATTTGGAAGTTCGCCTTTTAAAAGCAAGAAACATACCTCGGCGTAAGATTTACTGCCGATTAAATTGTCTAGATTATATCCCCTTATAAGGATCTTTCCATCTTGATTCGACGTAATGGCGCTGCGCCATTCTTTCTGGGAAACAGTTTCAGACATAAAAATTAACACTCCTCATTTTAATTTTTTAAATTTTTTAAATTAAATCTCCCTTAGCCTCGACAACCGCATTGAAGAAACTAAGGGAGTAAAATTTATTTAAAAGTATTATATAAGGGTTTGACGTTATCGGACGAACCATCTTCAAAATCTCTTTTAACTCCGAGCGAAATAAGCGAATTGACCAATTCGTGATAAAATTTGGCGACCTTGATTGTTCCTGTTTTTTTGCCGACTTCTTCGAGCATTTTTATCTTGTTAGTCGCTTTGCCCATCCCTCTTTCCACTATTGCTCCCGCATGACCGAACGAAACGCCTTCCGGCATCATCTCCTGAAAAACGCCTGCGACAAACACTGCCAACGGCTTAGTAAATCCGCCTTTAGCGACAAGCTCTGCAACCTGTTCTTCGTATGTGCCGCCAGGCTCTCCCATTATAACGCATGCCTGAACGTTTTTGTCTTTTTCCAGTTCGGGCAGAACATCGGCAAAGGTGGTACAGGCTATAACATCGCCGCCGACCGCCAAAGCCATATAAATTCCGAAGCCTCTTCTTTTAAACATTTCGGAAGTAGTAACGGTGAGCCCGCCGCTTTTTGAAAGAACGACTATAGATCCGTCCTTAAATGCAATACTCGGGTCTTTACCGCCGATAGCGCCGATTCTTCCAACCGACGGAACATAGCATCCTAAAGACGTTCCGCCGACTACGGTAACGCCTTTTTCTTTCGCGAGTTCGTATATTATTATGGAATCCCTGATAGGAACATGTTCGGTAATTATATACATAAGTTTAATGCCGTTGTCTATCAGTTCATAAACCGCATCCAGAACCGAGGTGGGAGGAACGTATATAAGACCGGTATTTACGAACTCTTTTAATTCTTTGACTTTTAAGGCGTCTTTTACCGTGTCAAAAACGGGCACAGGACATTCTTCCTTAAGAACGGTTCCCCCTTTTCCCGGAGTTACTCCGCATTTTACTATGCCGGGAAATAACTTTTCGGATTCTATAACGACCTGGGAGGCCTCTCTTCCCGTAATACCGATTACTATAACGCCGGTGCCGTCGTTTAAAAATTTAGTGCCTTTCATATAAATAATCTCCAATTAATTCTTTTAACAAACTATATTAAATTTTTAGATTTTAAAATCTCGTAAAGTTTTTGGGGGGCTTCGGTAAGCGGAAGTTCGGAATCGTATATAACCCCTTCTATATTATTTTTTACGAAACATTCGCTAAGCATTTTTAACCCTTTTTGATATTCTGGACCGCTTCTTCTTACGACCCATGCCAATCCTTCGGGGAATGTTCCGTCTTTTTTCATTTCTTCTATCGCCGAAACCAGGCCTTCTCCTAGCGTCACATCTATTCTGGTGTTGCTTGCCGTTCCGCCGCATACCAAAACAGCCTTTAACCCCGGCTTAGAGAGAATAATTTTGGAAATCTTATTCATCTTTTCCGCAGGCGGATTTCCGCCGATATCGGTAAGGTTTGCAGGCCTCATTCCAAGGGCGAAAACCGTTTCTGCCGTGATGGTCGAACCGCCTCCGCCGAACGTCATCATTCCGATATTTCCGTCTAATTCGACATATGAGCCTGCCTTACCCCTGTGGTCGTCTCTGTCTATTAAATGTGCCGCTTTCTCTCTTTCCGTAAGAGGTCTTCCCATTGCGCCTCTTGCGCTGTATATTTTTGAAGGGGCTATTCTTGCGTCGTCGTCTATCATAGTTACCGCATCTATCGCGAGAATCTTCTGCTTATCGGGATTTGCCTTGTCTCCCGCAATAATTAAAGGGTTTACTTCTAAAAGCCTTGCTTCCGAATTCCAAAACCCCTTATACATATTTGCTATAACTTCTGACAACTGCCTTAATACAGGTTTATCTTCCAGTCCGATTTCAGTTAAATATTCTCTGACCTTATAAGGAAAAAGCCCCTCAAGCGGATTTATTTCAAAAGTAAATATTTTGGAAGGGTCCTGCGCCTCGACGTCCATTCCGCCTTCAAGCGAAACTACGAATACCGGACGCCTCGGTTTTGAAGAATATGTAAAGCTGACGTATAATTCTTTTATTATAGAGGCTTTTTCCTGCAGGATTACGCTTACGGGTTTTTCACCGTAAACTTCGGTTCCCATTAAAGCCTGTACATGTTCGTTGGCTTCGTCTCCCGTTTTTGCAAATTTGACGGCGCCGGCCTTGCCTCTTTTCCCGACGAGAACCTGAGATTTGATAACGACGTCGCCGTACTGCTCGACAAAGTCGGCTACATTCTGTCCCGGGTGTTGAACTACTAAATATTTAGGCGTAGGCACGCCGTATTTTTTAAATATGGTATCGTATGTTTCGTATTCGTAAAGTTTCATGAATAATAATCCTCGTTTTAACTTAAAATAGGCGTTCCGGTCAGTTTGCGTTAATACCGACCGGAACGCCGTCTTAAATTATATATAGTAGGTTTTACATATTTTCGGCGATTCTTTCCCCGAATTGCGAACATTTAACTTCCGTAGCTCCTTCCATCTGTCTTGCAAGGTCATAAGTAACGTATTTCTGCCCGATAGTTTTGTTTATGCCTTTTTCGACAAGGTCTGCCGCTTCTTTCCAGCCCAAATGCACCAGCATCATAACGGCGGACAGAATTAAAGAACCGGGGTTTGCCTTATCCTGATTTGTATATTTAGGAGCGGAACCATGGGTAGCTTCAAAAACGGCGATAGTATCCGACATATTTGCTCCGGGAGCCATACCGAGACCTCCGACCTGTGCAGCTAAGGCATCGGACATATAGTCTCCGTTAAGATTGGGCAATGCAAGAACCGAGTACTCGTCCGGCCTGAGAAGTCCCTGTTGGAACATAGAGTCGGCAATTCTGTCTTTAATAATAATTTTATCGGTATGACCGGCAACCTCGGCTTCCGTTATCAATTTGCCGCCAAATTCATCTCTTGCCACTTCATATCCCCAATCTTTGAAAGCGCCTTCCGTAAATTTCATTATATTGCCTTTATGGACAAGGGTAACGCTCGATTTGCCGTTGTCTATAGCATACTGGATAGCCTTTTTAATAAGTCTTTTAGATGCAAAAGGCCCCATCGGTTTTATTCCTAGTCCTGCATCCTCCCGTATTTTTTCTTTATTTTTCGAGTCAAGCGATATTAAAAAATCCCTTAGTTTTTTGGCTTCAGCGCTTCCAGACCTGTATTCTATGCCGGCATAAATATCTTCGGTATTTTCCCTGAATATTATCATATCGACTTTTTCGGGGTGTTTAACCGGCGAAGGTATTCCTTTGTAATACTTAACAGGTCTTACGCAGGCAAAAAGGTCAAGCACCTGCCTGATAGTTACGTTTAAAGACCTGAACCCGCCGCCGACGGGGGTAGTTAACGGTCCTTTAATACTGACCGAATATTCTTTAAGGGCGGTTATAGTATCTTCCGGAAGATACTGTCCTTCACCATATTTTTCTACCGCCTTTTCTCCGGCATAGACTTCAAACCAGTGGATTTTCCTTTTGCCGTCGTATGCTTTTTTAACCGCCGCATTAATAACGGTATGCATTGCCCTCGTTAAATCTGCGCCAATTCCGTCGCCTTCGATAAAAGGAATAATCGGGTCGTTCGGAACTTCAAATTTGTTAGGCCCTAAGACCTTAATTTTCGAACCTTCCTTAGGTTCGGTAAGTTTTTGATAAGATGCCATAGATAGATTACCTCCTTATAATCTATTTAAGTTAAATTAGAATAAAGCCTAAATTAAGTAGCTATAGATTATAATAAAACATTTTTTTAAAATCAAGCAAAAAATTAGTTTCGTTAGATAAAACCTTTGAATGAATCTAAAAAAGCTTTAAATAAGGATGAACCGGAATCAAAAAATAAACCGCTGTTTTGGGCTAACGTTTCGGAATAATGAACGGCGCCGTATTTCCCGTCCGCATTTTTGATCCGCGTTGAAAAACTGCAGAAAGGAACAGGTTCCGGCGTATGTTTTTTCAATTTAACCTGGTTGTAATGGTCTGGTAATATCATTATGGTATATTCGACGAATTTTTTAAGCCCTTCGAGCACTCCGCCGGTTATAAAATTGTCGAAATCTTCTATGGCTTTGAGTTTTTTATCTATGCTTCCTTCATGGGAGGCCTCGTCGGCAGCCTCGACGTGAATATAAACAAAATCGCCGTTATTTAATGATTCCATTCCATATTGGACTTTGCCTTTATAATTGGTGTCTAAATATCCCGTCGCCCCCGGAACGTTTATGACTTTAAGTCCGGCATATTTTCCTATTCCTTTAACCAAATCTACAGCCGAAATAACAGAACCGCTTAGACCGTAGGCTTCTTTAATAGTCGGCATGGAAGGCTTGTATCCCTGTCCCCACAGCCATATCGAATTTGCCGGAAGTTTTCCTGCAGCGACCCTTTTTTTATTTACATCGTGATTTTCCAATATTTTTTCAGCCTTACGCATTATTTCAAGTATTTCCGGACTTGAAGCCGCTCCGTGAGGAAGATATTCGTCTATTTGCAAATCCGGTATATCGTGCGGCGCAACGGTTTGAAGTCCGTTTATATCGATGCCTTCGGCAACCAAAAGATGCCTGTAGCTCACGCCCGGGTAAAAATGAAACTTTTTGCTGCCGAGTTCTTTTTGAAATGTTTCTATTATGCTTTTTGCTTCTTCGGTAGTAATATGTCCACCGGAATAGTCATTCATATATCTTTTTCCGTCTTTTTCCAGTATATTGACGAGATTAAGCCTGAATGCGACATCATCTTTTCCGAGTTCTACGCCCATACTTGCCGCCTCTAAGGGCGATCTGCCGGTATAATAATTTAACGGATCGTATCCAAGTATAGACATAGAGCCTATATCGCTGCCCGGAAGACATCCGTCGGGAATGGTCTTTATCAAACCGGTAACTCCTCTTGCCGCTACGGAATCCATATTAGGCGTTTTTGCATATTCTAAAGGCGTTTTCCCGCCAAGTTCGGACAGGGGTAAATCCGCCATACCGTCCGGGCACAAAATAACGTATTTATGTCTGCTCATTTAATTAAATCAATCCTCCCCGATTCTATTTTAGTAAATACTAAAACCCGATATTAATTTATGATTCAAGCTAATCCCATGACCTTAAGAACAGAAAGCTTGTCACATGGAACAACAACTGGTTCTTTTGAAACTTTTATCGCGTTACCGGGGTCTTTAAGCCCATGTCCCGTAAGGGTTAATACGCAAACAGAGCCCTTTTCAAAAAATCCGCGTCCGTTTAATTTTATTAATCCGGCGAAACTTATAGCGGAAGCAGGTTCGCAGAATACGCCTTCGTTTGCGGCAAGAAGGGCATACGCCTTTAATATATCTTCATCGCTTATAGCTTCGATTAATCCGCCTGACTCGTCTCTTGCCGCAACAGCTTTCTGCCAGCTTGCGGGATTGCCTATTCTTATCGCAGTTGCAACCGTGTGTGGTTCTTTGACTATATGATTTAAAACTATAGGCGCGGCGCCTTCCGCCTGAAAACCGAGCATTTTTGGAAGGCTTTTGATTTTACCGGCAGCGTAATATTCTTTATAGCCTTTCCAGTAAGCCGTGATATTTCCAGCATTTCCTACCGGAAGGATATGGTAATCCGGCGCGGAGCCGAGTTCGTCGGCTATTTCGAAACTCGCCGTCTTCTGCCCTTCTAATCTGAACGGATTTACCGAATTAACTAATGTAACGTCGTATTCCTCAGCAATTTCGCGTGTAATTACAAGAGCCTCGTCAAAATTTCCCTGAATCTGCATCACAACGGCGCCGTGCACTAAAGCCTGCGAGAGCTTGCCTGCCGCTATTTTGCCTTCAGGAATCAAAACGAAAGATTTTATTCCGGCTCTTGCCGCATAAGCCGAGGCCGAGGCCGAAGTATTTCCGGTAGAAGCACATATTACGGCTTTTGAACCGTCGGATACGGCTTTAGATACCGCCATAGTCATCCCTCTATCCTTAAAGGAACCGGTCGGATTCAAACCTTCGTATTTGAAATATATTTCTATATCCGGGTTTATAATCTTCCCTAAGTTGCGTGCTTTTATCAAAGGAGTGTTCCCCTCGAGTATAGTAATTATATGCCTGCCGTCTATCTCAGGCAAAAAATCTCGATACCTTTTAATTACGCCTTCATATTTGTTAAGTACCAAACTGCCCTCCTTATTAAGTCTGTTCCACGTCTTATTGAATTTATCTTTTAACTAATAGTATCCTCTATTCTTAAAACCATAGTTTTTGCCGAAATAACTTCTAATGTATCGCATAATGCTATACTTTTAAACAGTTCTTCTTCGTTAGCCTCATGGGTCGTAATGACTATTGGAACCGAGCCTTCGACTTTTCTGCCTTTTTGAATCATGGAACTTATGCTTATCGAATTTTCGCCCAGAATTCCCGATATTTTTGAAAGAACGCCGGGTCTGTCCATAGCGGAAAACCTCAGGTAGTATCTTGAAATTATATCTTTTTTGGTTTTGATGTTAAGTTTATTTTTTATTTTAGAAATAATAAAATCATGATGGTCGTCCTCATTTACCAACCTTGAAATCATCTCCATTAAATCTCCCATTACCGCGCTTGCCGTGGGATTTCCGCCTGCGCCGTAACCGGTAAGGCTTAATGGTCCTGCAAATTTAGTATTTACGAGAAACGCGTTAAATACTCCGTCTATCTTTGATAAAAGACTGTAAGACGGTATTAAAGTAGGATGAACTCTTATTTCTATTTTAGAATCTTCGTTTTTAAGTATCCCCAACAGTTTTATAGTATATCCCAGCTCTTTCGCGAAGCTTATATCTAACTGCGTTATATCCTCTATTCCTTCTATTATTACGTCCTTCATCGACAGGCTGGTAGAAAAAGCAAGTCTTCCCAAAACGGCAAGTTTATGCGCGCTGTCGGTGCCGTTTACATCGAGCGAAGGGTCGGCTTCGGCATAGCCTTTTTCCTGCGCTTTTTTAAGAACATCCTCGAACTTTCCGCCTTCTTTGGTCATTTTCGATAATATGAAATTAGAGGTTCCGTTGATTATCGAGTAAACCGACTTGACTTTGTCGCCCGCAAGTCCGTTTTTTATAGCCCGCAATATAGGTATCCCGCCGCCTACGGCGGCTTCGAACCCTATATTGGCTTTCTTTTCGATACATTTCTTAAATATCTCTTCGCCGTGTTCCGCAAGGAGAGCTTTGTTTGCGGTAATAATGCTTTTACCTCCGGAAATTGCCTGAAGGATAAAATCTTTTGCCGGATGAATCCCCCCTATAAGCTCTATTACGATGTCGATTTCCTTGTCCTCGAGTATATCGGCCGCATTTTTAACCGACAGCTTCTTTATGTTTTCGGGAACAGGATGGCTGTTTCCGCGGGTAAATATCTTTTTAATATTTACCGGAACGGAAAAAATGGAATCTAACCCGCTTTTTTGTTCCGAAAATATGTGATAAAAACCCGAGGCGACCGTTCCGAAACCCAGAAGCCCTATATTAATCTCTTTTTTCATATATTTTAACCTCATTCTTAAGTCTAAAATACTTAAAACCTAATACCCCCTTTTTTTTTAAAAAAAAGGGGGCCCGTAAAGGCGGAGTGGTTATACAGCTTTATGAAAAAACTCTTCGTTATTGATAAAATGCTTCACTCCCTTTGAAGCCTGCCTTATGCGCATTTCGTTTTCCACAAGCGCGAAACGGACGTATTCGTCGCCGTATTCCCCGAATCCTATACCCGGAGAAACCGCAACCCTAGCTTTATCCAATAATAATTTTGAAAATTCAAGCGATTTAATCCCGGCATCCAAAAACTGTCTCGGTATTTTACCCCAGACAAACATGGTCGCTTTAGGTTTCTCTATATTCCAGCCGGCAAACCTGAAACTTTCTATTAATACGTCTCTTCTTTTTTTATAATGCATGACCATATCGTTTATTGCGTTATGCTGAATTTCTTCGTTTAAGGCTATAATGGAGGCTATCTGTATAGGCTGAAACATGCCGTAATCCAGATAGCTTTTTATTCTCGAAAGAGCATTGATAAGGACCGGATTGCCTATAGCAAAACCGACCCTGAATCCAGCCATACTGTAACTTTTTGACATAGAAAAAAATTCTATTCCGACGTCCTTCGCCCCTTTTGCCTGCAAAAAGCTGGGAGCTTTATATCCGTCGAAAGTTAAGTCCGCATATGCGTTGTCATGAATTATATATATGCCGTTTTCTTTTGCAAAATCGACTAATTTTTCAAAAAAGTCAATCTCTACGGTAACCGTGGTAGGATTATGCGGAAAACTTAAAACTATAACCTTAGGTTTAGGCCAAGTCTGTTTAAGAGCGGTCATAAGATGCTCAAAAAAGTCCTCGTCCGGAATTAAAGGTATGCTTCTTACGTCTCCCCCAGAGATAATCACGCTGTATGCATGAATAGGATATGTAGGGTTCGGCACAAAGACGACGTCGCCTTTGTTTATAATAGCGAGCATGAGATGGCTCAAGCCTTCTTTTATGCCCATGGTAACTATGGCTTCGGAGTCGGGGTCAAGCTCGACGCCGTAATTGCGCTTATACATATTGACTATTGCAAGCCTGAGTTTGAATATTCCGCGGGATACCGAATATCTGTGGTTTCTTGGGTTTCTCGACGCTTCGACCAGCTTTTCTATGATATAATCCGGCGTCGGAGAATCGGGATTGCCCATTCCGAGGTCGATTATATCGTCGCCTCGTTTTCTGGCTTCCATTTTTATCTTGTTTACCTCCGCAAAAATATATGGCGGAAGCCTTTTAATGGTTTCAAAATCTTCTATCATTATAAATTTCTCCAAACGGATAAATCGAAAATCTTTAAAAATTTATATTATATAACATTATTTTAAAAAAATCTGCATTTTAAGCTGAATGTTTGAAAAATTTTTCCGCGCCGAATGAGCTTCTGACTAAAGGAGCCGAAAAAACCTGCTTGACTCCTTTTTTATTTGCATAATCTTTATATTCTATAAACTTTTTTAATGGAACATATCTTTGAACCGGAATATTTTTCAGCGACGGCCTTAAGTATTGCCCGATGGTTATAAATTCTACTCCGCTGTTTATCAAATCGTCTATAGTTTTAAAAACCTCGCCATCGTCTTCGCCTAGTCCTACCATAATGCCGGACTTTATAAAAATATCGGGGGTCTTTTCTTTTATCGTCTTTAATAATTTTAAAGACCATTCGTATGAACTTGAAGGTCTTATTGCCGAATACAGTCTTTCTACAGTTTCTATATTGTGTCCGAAAATATCTATACCGCTGTTAGCGACTTCCATAGCGGATTTTTCGTTTCCGTTAAAATCCGAGGTTAAAACTTCAACGGTTTGACAATCGGTTGTTTCTCTGATTTCCCTGACGGTTTTAACTAAAATATCCGCTCCGCCGTCTTTTAAGTCGTCTCTCGTAACCATAGTTATTACGGCGTGTTTTAGTCCAAGCGATTTTACGGCATAAGCTACCTTTTGAGGCTCCGAAATATCTGCAGCTGAATATTCGGACAACGGCTCCGAACTGCCGTAATGCCGAAAATCGGCATAATCTATGTTGCAGAAAGGGCACTTTCTAGTGCATTTATCGCCGAGAAGCAAAAAAGTTGCGGTTTTATTAGAAAAGCAGAGGTTAAGATTAGGGCATCTCGAAGATGAACAAACCGTATTAAGTTCTTTTTCCTTAATAATTCTCGAAGTCTCGAAAATATCTTTTCTGGACTTGATTTTTAAAATCTCGTTTTTTAAATATCCCGGAAGCCTTTCGTTCATCTATTAATTTTATAATTAATCTACTGAGAATTATTATATTATTGCTTACACCATAAAATTTCAATGTCATTGCGAGCGTAGCGGACGAAGTCCAGCGCAGCTAACCAGTCTTTATTGTTTATACCATAATATACATATAAATTTCAATAGACAAATTAAAAGTTGACAACATCTAATATTTTTATTTTATAATATTGAATTATAGTTTAATATATAAAAAATTATAAAAAAGGACTGTTAAATGCAATACGACGATAATTATTTTATGAATTTAGCTTTGGAAGAGGCTAGTAAAGCGGCAAATGCGGATGAAGTGCCGGTTGGGGCGGTTATCGTGAACGGCGGGGGCGAGATAATTTCTTCCGCTTTTAATACGGTAGAAAAAGACGTCTCCTGCATAATGCACGCCGAAATCAAGGCAATTTTAGACGCCCAGAAACAGCTTGAAAACTGGAGACTCGATGAATGTTCCCTATACGTTACTCTCGAACCCTGCATAATGTGCTGCGGGGCAATTCTTTTATCGAGGATATCAAAGGTGGTTTATGGAACTATAGACCCCAAAGGCGGTTCGGCTTCAACTATTTTAAACGGTAAAATTGAGGTTATTTCCGGTATTATGGAAGAGGAATCGTCCTTATTGCTTAAATCGTTTTTTAAATCAAAAAGAGGAAAAGATAGATATTTAAAATAAACTCCCTCCTTTCAAGGAGACAAAAAGGGGTCAGATTTAAAATCTGACCCCTTTTTTAAAATCAAACCTTTATTCCTTTGTTTGTTCTTTTAATCTTAATTAATCAACTCCAGAGCAATAACACTATCGGAATAATTAAAATCGTGAAAATATTGACGACTTTAATCATCGGGTTAATCGCCGGACCGGCCGTGTCTTTATAAGGGTCGCCGACCGTGTCGCCTGTTACTGCCGCCTTATGGGCTTCACTGCCTTTGCGGTATGTTTGCCCTTCGTATTCAAAGCCTTTTTCGATAAGCTTCTTGGCATTATCCCATGCCGCTCCGCCGCTTGTCATAGAAATAGCGACAAAAAGTCCCGATATAATAGTTCCCAATAAAATACCGCCTAGAACCTGAGGCCCCATCGTCAAACCGAAAACTATCGGACCTGCGATCGGTATGAAGGCCGGCAATATCATTTCCCTTAATGACGACTTCGTAACTATATCTACGCATTTGCCGTATTCAGGCTTGCCCGTTCCTTCCATAATACCGGGGATTTCTTTAAACTGTCTTCTAACCTCTACGACTATGTCGCCCGCGGCTTTACCGACTGATTTCATTGCAAGGGAAGCAAAAATATAAGGAAGCATCGCTCCTAAGAATAATCCGATAAGAACATTAGGCTGGGCTATGGAAAAAGATATATCCGGAATACCTACTTTAATTAAATGGGAATATTCTCCAAAAAGAACTATGGCCGCAAGAGCCGCCGAGCCTATGGCATATCCTTTTGTCACCGCTTTTGTAGTATTGCCGACCGCATCTAAAGCATCGGTGGTCTCCCTGACGTCCGCAGGAAGCTCGCTCATTTCGGCTATACCACCCGCATTATCTGTAATCGGACCGAAAGAATCTACGGCTATTACCATACCCGCCATAGAAAGCATACTGGAAGCCGCAACCGCCACGCCGTAAAAACCTGCGAAATGATACGAAATCAAAATGCCTAAAGCGATTGCGATAACGGGAAGAGCCGTTGACATCTGCCCTACGGCAAGTCCTGCTATAATATTTGTTCCGTGACCGGTAGTTGATGCCCTGGCAATAGATTTTACCGGCGAAAAACTTGTCGAGGTGAAATAGTCCGTAATGACTATTATAAGTCCGGTCAAAACCAAACCTACGAGTGCGGCATAATAATAATCCATTGCCGAATAATCGCCGACGCCGTTCATAAAACGCATCGTGAAAAAATAATATACCACGGCGGAAATTATTCCTGTCGCAAACAATCCTTTATATAATCCCTGCATAATCTTTTCTTTTGTAGGAGCGCTTACGAAAAAAACGCCTGCTATAGAAGTAAATACCGCTATGCCGCCAAGTAAAAGCGGATAAAGTATCGCTTTCATCAATGCGGTTTCGCCGTAACCGTGGCCTTTGAAAGCGGAATACGCCAACAGTATAGAAGCTATTATCGTTACCGAAAAGGTCTCGAATACGTCTGCCGCCATACCTGCGCAATCCCCGACGTTGTCTCCAACCTGGTCGGCTATAACGGCAGGGTTTCTGGGGTCATCTTCGGGAATACCCGCTTCGACTTTTCCGACTAAGTCCGCTCCGACGTCCGCGGCTTTAGTATAGATTCCTCCGCCAAGCCTTGCAAAAACGGATATAAGACTGCACCCGAAAGCAAAACCTATCAATGAATTTATGACTCCGCCTAAACCGCCTACCGAATGACCTATAAGCATAAAGACAGATATGCCCAGAACGCCTAAGCCGAGAACCATTAAGCCTGTGACCGAACCGCCTTTAAACGCAAACTTTAATGCGGGTTTGACTCCTTTATGAGCTATCTGCGCGGTTCTGATATTTGCCCTTACGGCGTTAAACATTCCGAGATAGCCGGCAAGAGCCGATAAAATTGCCCCGAGTAAAAAACCTGACGCCGTTAGAATTCCAAACTGCGTTATCCAGATGCCGCCGATAAGTATTAAAGCAAAAATAATAATTCCTACGATAGCGACAGTTCTATACTGCCTGTTAAGAAAAGCCGTTGCGCCTTCCTGGATAGCTTTTGCAATCTGCTTCATTCTCTCGGAACCTTCGTCGTGCTTAAGCGCCCATATCGTTACCGCTATACTGTAAATAACGGCGATGAGACCGGCGATGATTCCAAAAATCATAGCTTTGTCAAAGACATTCATGTCCAAAAACCCCCTGATTAAATTTTAATGAAATTAAATTTAACAAATATACTAAAAATATCAACTAATTTCAGCGTTGTTTTTATTAAGGCTTTTAGCTTTTTCTTTTAAATTTGCAAAATAAATTGCGACGGGTCTATATGCCAAATGCGACCATTTGGAAAAAGGAACCTCTATGACTAGCATGGGGAATAAAATCATCAAGTGAACCAGGTATATATAAAATATAGAAGGGACCGAAATTTTATATACGATAGCCGCGCGAAGAACAATCCCGCTGACGCCGGTTAAGAATAAAAGTATTACGAACATCCAGTCCGTATGATGCGAAAATTTGCTCCTTTCTATTTTTTTGGTAAGTCTTTTAATCACAAAATAAACGGTGCCAAATATAAGTCCTATGCTGGCAAAATAATCGAATAAAATTATATGGAGATAGGGAAGACTGTTTTCTGCCTGAAACCAGTCCAAAAAGAAAACAATTCCGACAAATAATACCACATAGCTTATCATAAGAAAAAGATGCGTCAGCCAGAAATTATATTTTCCGGTAGAAAGTTTTTTAGAAGAAGATTCTTCCGAGTCGTCGCATTTTGCGTATCTGTACTGCGTAAAAAAATTAAACATTAACGACCAGCCTTCGGTAAAATAAAGTTTTAAAGGGATTTTAACGCTGTCGTCACTTAAAACGGTTTTCCTGAACATATTATATATAAACGACGTGAGCATAACGCCCAGAAATACCGTAATAGGCCAGTCAAAAAAATAATCTATTTTATCGGGAGATACCGCCTGTTCCAGAGTAGCGCCCGCCGCAGGATGCAGTCCGAAAAGAACCGCCCATTCTATTAACACCCCAAGCGCAACTATTAATATAGCGATATATTCCGCATACTTAGACTTATATAAAATTTTGGAAATCCCCGTCCAGTCATATGCGCTTATTAAAAAGCGGCGAAGCGACATCATTAGTTCTCCCGGTTCCGCTTTTCTGGGACAGTTTTTGGAACATTCGCCGCAATAATAACATAACCACGGATCTAAATCGCTTACCAACTGCTCTTTCATTCCCCATCCCGCCATTATCATTTCCTTTCTGGGGAACGGCCTGTCTTCGGTAGATAACGGACACACCGACGAACAAGTTCCGCACTGGAAACATTTTTTAAAATTGCTTTCGCCCACTTCTTTTATATATTTGACCAACTCGTTGTCGGTCTTTACTACGGTATTTTTCAAAATAACCCCCTTCTTAAAAACCTTTATATGGATTTGGTCCAAGCGATTTAATTTTATTGACGAAATCTTCCACTATTTCCGGCAGTTTCATGTAGTCGGTAAATTCAAGCTGAATCTGTCTTATTCTTTCTTCCTCCAGAACAAGCCTTGTTAATGTTTCTTTAAGATTGACCATTCTATATGAGGCAAGCTCCGAACCTTTTACGAAATGGCACTGGTAGTCGTCGCCGAATTTACATCCCAGCAAGAGTATCCCGTCTATACCTTTCGAGAGTGCGTCAGTGTACCACACATTATTAATAGAACCTAGACATCTTACCGGTATCACCCTTATATTTGACGATAAATTCATTTTATTCAGGCCTAATATGTCAAGCGCCGGGTATGCGTCGTTTTCGCATGCAAAAACGAGTATCCTATAGTTCTCATCCGTAGGGTCTTCGGGAATATAAAGGCTTTTTATCATAGAAGCGCCGATATCGGGCGAATAGTTTTTAAAAGATATAATCCTTACCGGACATGCTCCCATGCAAACCCCGCATCTTCTGCATCTTTCCGGATTATACTTAGGCGTTCCTTTTTCGTCTTCATCTATCGCGCCGAAAGGACATTCCTCCGTGCATCTTTTGCACTGCGTACACCTCGGAAGGTCAAAAAAGGGATACGTCGTATCGTTAGAGCGCGGATGAACCGCCTTGCCCTTGGAAGTCTGCTCTACGCACTGCACCGCTTTTAAAGCGGCTCCTTTTGCGTCGTCCACCGAAAAAACGGTATCTAAGGGCATCCTCACGGAACCCGCGGGATATATTCCTGTCCTTCTCGATTCGTAAGGAAAGCATATAAAATTAGAATCGGGAAATCCGTAAGCCAGGTCAGGCATTTCTTTTCCCTGCCTGTATGTAAGATTTAATAATCCACTTTTAGCGACTTGAGCGGTTGAAACAGGAATTGAAGGCGGACAGGACGCCCCGCTTGCCGACGGAGGATTGTCGACCGTTAAATTTACATCCTGATTGCATTCAACGTCTCCGGAATTTGGAACCATTCCCGATGCAAGCACCATCATTTCGACGTTTAAATCTATATCGCCGCCAAATAGGGTATCTTTCACCTTTAAATCGATAATATTATTTCCTTTGTCATAAGAAACGCCGGAAACAACGCCTTTGACCATAAAAATTCCTTCGTCGTCCTGCATTTTTCTGTAAAAATTTTCGTATTCGCCGGGCGTTCTTATGTCTTTATATATTATGTAAACATTTGTATCCGGATTGTTTTTTCTTATTAATGCGGCTTCTTTAAGGGACGACATACAGCACACCGTAGAACAATACGGTAGATGATTCTCGTCTCTTGAACCGGCGCACTGAATAAATGCAATAGATTTTACGGCATCGCCGTTAGATTTTCTTTTTACGGTAAAACTTTCAGATTTGCCGTTCTCGGAAAGTTCGGAATATAATTCTTCGAGCTCGATGTTCGTTAATATATCCGAAGTTAAACCGTAACCTAAATAATCTAATTTTTTTGCTTCGTAAGGCTTCCAGCCCGTTGCTACAACAATAGAGCCTATGGTTTCGGATACGGCTGCTTCCGCATTATTACCTTCGGCAGACGGTTCTATTTCTACGTTAAATTTTCCGGGGGCACCGGATACCGACTTGATTTTTGAATTTTTATAAATTTTAATTTTTTTAGAATTTTCTACTTGATTTATAAGTTCGTCGAGTCCTTCTTTTATCCAAATATTCTTATCGAAGGGTGGCTTGGTTTCCCATTTTTTATACTTTGAATAAGGAAACCCGCCAAGATTAGATTTTTTCTCGACCAAAACGACGTCGTAACCGGCTTTTGCCGAATTTATAGCGGCATTAAGCCCCGTAACTCCGCCCCCTACGACAAGAACGGTTTTATTTAAGTCCTGAATAAGCGGTTCGGGAAAGGCCGATTTTTTAGCTCTGACTGCGCCCATATTTATATAATCTTCCGCAAGAAGCTGTGTGTTGTTGTCGTTCGGAGGGCTTATCCAGATTACATGCTCTCTAAGATTGACTCTTTCGGTGTGAATAGTCAGCGGGTCGAAATTGAAAACGTCCTGCTTGGCGCGCATTGAACAGGCAGCTATTACTAATTTATTTATCTTTTTTTCGGAAATATCGTTTTTTATGAGATTTATGCCTTCCGGTCCGCAAAGAAATTCATGGCTCATACATACGAGAGGCTTATTGGAATCTTTTGCCGTATTGACTAATCTTTCCACGTTCAGGCTTTTCCCGATATCGCACCCGGAACATATATAAATCCCTAAATTATTATCCATTTTCACTCCTATTCTAAATATATCTTTTTCTTTATCTTTTTTATAATTTTGCGTTATGCTGAATTACGGAAAGTGCGGCGGATGTTGCCGACTGGCCGGACATATAAACGTCTAAAGGAAACTTCGCGACTCCGGCTGAGAAAATACCACCCTCATAGTTTTCATTAAATATAAAACCGTTTTCGTCTATATCTATTTTTATATCGCCGTCTATTTTGATTTCGCTTAAGTCGTCTTTAATATTTGGACGCATACCTGCCGCAAGGACTACCATTTCCGCCCTGAATTTAATCTTTTTGCCTGAAAGCATATCTTCGACATCTAATAGAAGGTCGCCGGTAGCATGGTCTTCCGATATTTTTCCTACGATGCCTTTATTAAATTTAATATTTTTGTCGCTTTCGGCTTTATTGAGGAAATTTTCGTATCTTCCGGGGGTTCTTAAATCTATATAAAAAATGGTCGGAGAAGATGCGGGAGTTTTTTCCCTTAAATAAAGAGCCTGTTTTAAGGATGCCATACAGCATATCGCCGAACAATAAGGAAGATGATTTTCGTTTCTAGAACCCGCGCACTGAATAAATGCAACGTTGGTTACTTCTTTATTATCGGACGGTCTCAAAATTTTGCCGCTTGTAGGTCCGTTATCGGCGGCAAGCCTTTCCATCATTACATTGGTAATAACGTTCTTAAACTTTCCGAATCCTAAGTTTTCTAATTTTTCAACGGCATAAGGTTTCCAGCCGGTCGCAAAAATAATATCCGCAACTTTTAATTCTATTATACTTTCTTTGGCGTTAAGATTAATTGCGCCATATTTACAGGCTGATTCGCATTTTTTACATGCCGAAAACTTGCAATAATTTTCATCTACCGTATATTTCAGCGGAAATGTAGATATGGCAGGCATATATATGGCTTTTGTCGTATCCATATCATAGTTAAAATCGTTCGGTCTGTCTTCAGGGCATACTTTGGCGCATTCCCCGCAAACAGTGCAGTTATCATTTATATATTGAGGTTTTTGACGAATTTTAACTTTGTATCCCGTTCCGTCTTTTTCTTTATTTATTTCTTCTACGACGGACGAAACTAAAAATTTTATATTATCCTCGGTAGAGGACTTTATCCTCTTAGTATTTATTTCAAATCCGCAGAACGGCGGACATAGTTTTGGAAAATACTTATACATCTGGAGAACTCTTCCGCCTATATACGATTTTTTTTCTACTATATATACTTTTTTATCGACGGCTTCGGTAATTTCAAGCGCGGCAGAAATGCCGCTATGTCCGCCGCCGATTATAAGAACGGGGTTTTCATTATTTAACTCGCTCAACTTTAAATCTCCATTGCTAAGTTTTAATTAATTTAAATTTTACCCGCATTTCAGGATTCCCGTCTATCGGACGGAACGCTTCGTTTCTTGCAGTTTGTCTATTACGCGATGCCGGCGATTTGTTTATGTTTCATGGCGTTATTGCCGGGCTTTTATGCATATGCAGTATATTCCCCCTCCTCCGTAAAGAGTAGGGGGGAATATACTGCTATAACGCAATGCTGTATAACGCATGCCGTTGCTTATTAACGGTCTTAATTCTTCGAAATTAATTCTATGTAAGCCTTTTTAAATAATTCCGGCTGTCCCGTCTTCATATTCATTTTTGAATTAACGAACACCTTCCAGTTGGTTTCATCTAATTTTGGATGGTCGGTTCTGTAATAGAAACCGGGATATCTTGTTTCTTCCCTGAATAAAATGTGCCTTAAGTGAAGTTCTCCGACAACTGACCTATGGTAATTCTCCCATGCTCTCATAAGCTCGTGCAGATTTGAAGCGGCAAGCTTCGGTGCATCTTCTTTAAGTTTGTTCAAGAGGTCTAATCCTCTTAAAAGGCTTGCTTCGCTTGTCCTGTAAAATGTAGAAGTACCGGCAACATATTCGTCCATAAGCTTATTTAATCTGAATAAATAAAGTCTCGGCCTGATGTAGTTCGGGTTGACATTTGGCTCCGTCGAATAATCTTTGAACTTTTCGTACGTAATCATGGGTCCGTAGATTTTTTCGGCAAGGGTTTTATTATCGGTATGAACGGTAGGCTTATAACCCGGGTCGTCCAATACAAATCTTACGGCGGATTTTGCCGCAATTCTTCCTTCTACGTAAGAACCTGACGAAAATTTATGCCCAGAGGCTCCGACTCCGTCTCCACCGGTGAAAAGGCCGTTTACGGTCGTCATGCGGTTATAGCCCCATTGCCATTCTTTAGGCGCTATGTCTTCCGGTCCACTGACCCACATTCCGCAGGCGCCAGAATGAGAACCCAAGAAATAGGGTTCGGTCGGCATAACCTCGGAGTTTGTTTCGCTCGGGTCTATATCCATAGATGCCCAAAGTCCGGCCTGCGCAACAGTCATATCCAAGAAATCTTCCCAAGCATCGGCTTCAAGCGATTTCTTTCTCTTTTCAGGAAGAGTTTCGAAAAGCGTTTTTATAGCACCGGAAGTATTCATATAGAACGGACCGTTTCCTTCCATCCAGTCTTTTAGCATAACATGGTTCCACAAGCACGTCGCCGGAATTTTGGCCTGTCCGTAAGGCCTGATGTCGTCGAGCATAGAGCCCCATTTTTGCATATAATCCTCGCCGTGGGCGTTTAACACTCTGGATTTAAACAATGTAAACCACGCACCTACGGGACCGTAACCATCTTTAAAGCGGTTAGGAACGAACCTGTTTTCCATGGTAGTCATTTCCGCTCCGGCATGATATCCCATAGCATACGTAGAACCAGCGTTCCATATGGCATACCATGTTCTTCCCATACCTTCCGCCTGAGACCTCGGCCTGAAGACGTTGACCGCTCCGCCGCAAGCCATAATTACCGCTTTTGCCTTGAATATATATATCTTTGCTTCTCTTAAGCTGAAACCGATTGCTCCCGCAACTCTGTTTTCATGTTTTTCGTCCATAAGAAGCTCTGTTACAAATACTCTTTCTAAGATGTTTTCTTCGCCTAGGGCTTTTCTCGCAGCTTCGGCAACTAATACTTTATAAGATTCGCCATGAATCATTATCTGCCATCTTCCAGCTCTAAGAGGCTTTGCGCCTTGCGCGATAGTCCTTGTGTCCTCTTCGTCTTCCTTGAATATCGGAAGGCCGAATTTTTCGAAAAGCTGAACGGTGGAATCTACGTGTCTGCCTACGTCGTAAATAAGGTCTTCCCTAACTAAGCCCATAAGGTCGTTTGCTACGTGTTTAACGTAATCTTCCGGAGTGTTGACTCCAAGATAAGTGTTGATTGCCGAAAGTCCCATCGCGACGGCGCCGCTTCTTTCGATAGAGGCTTTTTCAACCATCGTTATCTTCATATCTTTAGGCGCCCATTTTTTTATTTCGAATGCGGCTCCGCATCCCACCATACCGCCGCCGACGATTAAAACATCGGTGTCAATTTCTTCTATGGTATAATTGTTTAATACATCGGTGCTTGTCATTGAACCTTTCATTTCAGCCATAACAATTTATCCTCGCAATTTATAATTATTTTAATTAAATTAATAGATTTTTACCGGCTTAGGCGTTATTTCTTGGGAGCCGTAAGTTCTATCCCGATTTCATCGCATAAACGTTCGTCTTTTAAACTTTCCGCATTGACGTTGACGTCTGCAATTCCCACATATGGGTCCAAGCCGCCTTCGGGCGTAGTTCTGATGGGGAATTTAAACCTTTTGATCTTTCCGTTTCTGAATTTAACAGTCCACATAATGGAATCGGAACCGCGCATAGGGATAACAGAAGCGCCCATAGGAGCAAAATCCTGATAGGCCCTTATTTCGATAGCCGATTGGGGACAAATTTTAACGCAACTGTAACATTCCCAGCACTGGTCAGGCTCCTGGTTGTAAGCCTTCATAATATCCTTGTTAAGAACCATAAGGTCGTTAGGACAGATATACTGGCATGCAGTTTTATCTCTTCCCTTGCAACCGTCACATTTTTCGGCAATTACAAAACTTGGCATTTTCATACCTCCTTAATTATATTGTTATTAATAAATAAAACTATATATCTATTTTTATTATATGTATATTGTGTACATATAGATAACATTTTTGACCTAATTTTGATGTTTAACGGCGTTAAATCTCTCCTTTGGCCGCTTTGTGCAGCTTGACCTCGACTTTGTCTTCTTTAGAAAGAGAAGCATAGTAGTCTTTGAGTATGGATAATACTTCCGGTCTCGAAAAATGGTCGGGGACTTCCTGCCCCTCCGATAAAAGCTTTCTTAGCATTGTTCCGCTTAAGGTAAGCCTGTCTTCCTTGGGATGCGGACATGTTCTGGTGGATGCCATGCCGTCGCACTTATGGCAGTAAAACGTCAGGTCCATTTTTAAAGGCTTTAATTCAAGGGCGTTTTTTGGAATTTCGTCGAATATCTTATGCGCGTCAAACGGCCCGTAAAAGTCGCCGACACCGGCATGGTCTCTTCCTACAATAAGATGAGAACAACCATAATTCTGTCTAAAAACGGCATGGAGAAGCGCCTCTCTCGGTCCGGCATATCTCATTTCCATCGGATAACCTGCCTGAACAATCGTATTTTTAACAAAATATTTATCCATCAACGTATTAATGGCAACGGCTCTGACGCTGGCGGGAATATCGCCCGGTTTTAATTTGCCGACAAGCTGGTGAATCAGAACTCCGTCGGTAGTTTCTACCGCAACCTTTGCAAGATATTCATGCGAGCGGTGCATAGGATTTCTGGTCTGAAAAGCGGCAACCGTGTTCCATCCTTTCTCCTCAAATACTTTTCTTACTTCCGCGGGACGCATGTATATTTCTTTAAACTCTACCGGATAAGTGCTCTCGCTTAAAACCACGACCTTGCCCGCAATATTGACGGCTCCCTGTGCCATGACCTTTTGGACGCCGGGATGTTCCATATCGGTAGTTTTAAACACTTTTTGACACTCATGCGCCTTATCTATGGAGTATTTTTCGGATACGGTAATTATTCCTATAATTTCAGAAGTTTCAAAATCGACGAGAGCAACTTCCTCGCCTATTCTAATTTCTTCCGATAATTCTTTTGTAGCGGAAAGAGTAATCGGTATTGGCCAGAACGTTCCGTCTGCCATAGTGTAATTATCTACTACGCCCTGCCAGTCTTTTTTCCCCATAAATCCTTCCAACGGAGTAAAAGCGCCTATGCCAAGCATTATTAAGTCTGATGTTTCTCTCGAGGTCATAGGTAATTTTTTAAGGCTTTTTGCTTTTTCCTTAGCTGCTTCGAGTTCCGAACCGGTTAACAGCAAAGGCTTTAATTTTTTTTCTTTACCGTGCGGATTTACTAATGCCATATTGTCTCCCCCAGAATGAATTATTCTTGTGATTTTTAGGATTTTAATTTAATTCTATATATTTAATATTATTTGCTCAAAATGTCAACAACTATTTTTTGCGCTCAAAAAATTATTTTTTACCTTGTTATTAAGACCATGTCATAGGATTATGCTCTACGACTTTTTCTACAAATCCCTTATAATCGATAATTTTTATGTTTTCCAGTAGTTCGTTTTCCTGTATTCCTCTGGCTTTTATATCTGCCAGAAGACAGTAAACGCTGTTTTTTTGCGTCAAATTTTTTAATAATTCCTCAAACTTACCGCCCTTTTTAGCGGCATATATACCGTCTTCTATCAATAGAACTACATCGTCGTTTTGATTTATATAGTTTACGGCGTCATTAAGGGCCGAAGATTCATAAGGCGACTTTTTAATTATATGCAGCAATTTTATTCTCCTCCTTTATTAATTCGTATATTTTGACTTTTAATTTAAAAAGGCAACAGCGCTTTCATTTCCTTCATTTTTTGTTTTAACAAATTTCTATCGACAATCTCGACTTCCGTCATTAAATCATCGCCGCTCAAACCTCTTTCTTCGAGAGACTCTTTTTCGACATAAATATGCGAAATCTCGAAATCGTCTATTAAAATAGGATATGTCATCGAAAAATTTTTCTTTCCAAGCAAAGCCGTGTCTTGCCCTTTTTTTAACGAAAAAACTCCGTCTCCTACAAAGCTGACGCTTATATCCTGCTCATATGCCCCAAACATAATCATGGCCTCAATTGCCTCCTGCTCAAAAATCGTTCCGTACGGAGCAGTCCTGCAAACAAACATTACTTTAGTTTTTTTCTGTTCCTCCATGTTAAATCCTCTCTAATTTTTTCAATGTTAATATATATAAATTACTAAAATGTTATTAATCTATCGGACTCTATGCATAATTCCAATAATTGGCCTAATCCGGATATTTCAGCCGCACTGGAAACGGTTTGAGCCACTAAACCTCTCCTTTTACCAGCGGCAACACAAGCAATTAACCTGATGCCTTTTTCGTTAAGTCCCAAAAGCAAGTTTCTAATATTTCGCTCATCCCTCGGGGGCTCCATAGTCCCGCAGGTATTGCAAACGCCCTCGTTGTAAAAAAAAACTCCTTTTATTTCATGGCCAAGTTCCATGGCCGCAACTATAAAATTATAGGCGCTGTCCATTGCTTGATGAGTATATTGTCCATCTTTTATAAGAACACCGAACTTCATTGACCCTCCTTGCAAATTAACAAATTAACTTTAATTAATTACTTCCGTTTTACAATAAAGGTATCAGATTTAAAATCTGATACCTTTATATGATACATTTTTTGCTTATTTCTTATTTACATTATTATAGCGTTGCTGACGAGTTGATGGATTCCGCCGACCATTTCCTCTTCAAAACCGTGGAGGGGAAATATTTTAGAAAACTGGGTTTTACAGATTGCACAGATAAGGGCATAAAAATTAACTCCGTGATTATCCACAGCTTCCTTGACCGTCTGCATCCTAGGCATTGCGCCGGCCAATCTGAGATTCATGACTTCTTCCGTCAATAGCCCGCCCCCGGCTCCGCAACAGTAAGTGCTTTCTTTCGTGGTGCCTTCCCTCAGTTCGACAAATTTATTGGCGGCGGCTTTTATCAGTTCCCTCGGTATGACTATCTGTCCGCCTTTAAAATCGCCCATTCGGGAGCCGCGCGCAACATTGCACGAGTCGTGGAACGTAACAACTTTATCGTCGTTCGCCGAAGGGTCGAGTTTTATAACGCCGTCCTTCACGAGTCCCAGAGTAAAATCGCAAATATGCATGGGCTGTCTGTATTTGGCATCTAAGAAATCGAATGGTCCGTTCATAGTATTGGAATAAGTGTATGCCGCTCTCCATGCATGCCCGCATTCCCCGATAACGACCCTTTTAACTTTGAGCCTTCTTGCTTCGTCCCATATTCTTTTATTGATTTCCTTGGTGTTTTTATAACTTCCAAGAAACATGCCGAAATTTCCGGCTTCCGAAGCATATGACGAAACGGTATAGCTTATGCCGGACTTATAAAATACTTTTGCGTATCCTTTAAGCGATTCCATGTGAGGCATGGCAAAAAAATCTGCGGAAGGCGGAACTAATAAAACTTCCGCTCCCTCCACGTCCATGGGTATCTTAACGTCTTTTCCTGACTCCTCCTTTATTTCCTCCTCCAAATCGTCGAGCGTATTCCTTAAGGCAAGCGGAGGAATCCCTATATTGTTGCCTGTCCTGAAAACCTTATGGATGACTTCGGTCGCATATTTTTGGCCGAGGCCTATCGAATCCATTATCTGTCTGGCGGCCATAGTTATCTCCGCCGTATCTATGCCGTAAGGACAATAAAGGGAACATCTTCTACATTCGGAACACTGATAAAAATAAGTAAACCAGTCTTTTAATACTTCTTCCGTCAATTCCTGCGAATTGGAAAGGCTTTTGAAAAATCCTGAGGGAGTAAAATAATACCTGTAAACCTTCCTCATCAATTCCTGCCTTTGAACCGGCATATTATTAGGGTCGGCGGTTCCGAGGAAAAAATGGCATTTGTCGGTACATGCGCCGCATCTTACGCAAATATCCATATAATCCCTGACTGCTTTATTATTATCCAATATTTCCTTGAAAACTCCGATAGCCTTTTCCTTCCAGCCGTCCTTTAGCTTGAACGGAAAACCTAGCGCTTCCATATCGACTTTTTGAGCTTCATTCATATGTTCATATGCCGAAGCTCCGGGAACTATTTTAGGAATCGGAATTTTTCCGTCAAGAACCGGAATTTTATATTTGTCTTTTGGATTAGCCATAAATTATTACCCCCTGCGTTTCACCGTTAAAAATCAAAATACATAAGTAATTAACTAATTAAGTTTTTTGATTTTTAAAATTTTTTAATTTAAATTTAAATTTATTAAGTTAATAATTTAAATAGATAAATCTTTTGCGTTCGGCCTGTAATATCTTTCTTCCTCCGGGTTATCGACCATATTCCTAGTAGGCGAAAAGAATATGCCGACAAAATGCATCACCTTGCTGAACGGAATATAAAGCACAAGAAGCAATACGAGCGTGTAATGAATTAAAAAAACGGGGTTTGACGGAATATTCGTGAATTGGAAGTTCAAAAGTCCGTTCATATACGGGTCGAGTTGGTTATCCACGACTGTCAGCGCTGCCGGCGATATTACATAGTTTAGCGACAATCCCGCCAGACCAATAAGCATAATAAGAATCAATATTATGTAATCCGAAAATAAAGATATGAATTTAACGCGTTCGACGACAACCCTTCTCATTAAAAGAAGGAAAAGAGACAGCACCATCACGACGCCGCACACTATGCCGATATCGACGAATATATCGTACCACCATGGAAGCGGATTTGCGTAAATAAAATGCCTTAAAAAATGCATGAATATCAATAGAAAAAACGCTATATGGAAAAGATAACCGAAAAGCCACGTAGGCTTGTTTGATTTAAAAAGGCTTTTAAAAAAAACAACTTCTCCCAGAATTCTGGCAAAAGCGCCGCCTGCGGTTAAAGGAGCGGGCGTAAGGGGAAGTTTAATAGGCTGCGGAGTAGTCGCGTATTGATATATCCTTAATGCTACCGCAATTACAAAAATTAAACCGACCGTATAAGTGAAAAATAAAAAAATTGCCGTTGTTAAATTAAGAGGTGTCATATTTATTTCCCCCTGAATAAAATTTTATATCGTTTAATAAAAATTATTTTTGCCCATAGAGACCTATGTTATCCGTCTCTATGGGCAATATATTAATTAGACGCAACCGGTAGGTTTTGGAAGCCCCGCTATTTTAGCGAGCTGTTTAGCTGGACCTTCGGGAAACAGTTCATAAATAAACTTATTTGCTTCCTTTTTATCTGGTAAATTTTCGATAGACATAACCTCTTTTGCAAGAGTTTTAATTGCGGGTGCAACCTGAAACTTAATAAAATAATCTCTTATCCAATCGATAAGTTTCCAGTGCTTTTCCGTAAGCACCACGTTTTCCTGCTTAGCAAGAACTTCTGCGAGACCTTTGTCCCAATCGCCCAAGTTTTGAAGGTAGCCTTCGTCGTCGGTTTCGATCTTCTTTCCGTTATAATCAAATTCAGCCATAAGTAAAACCTCCTCTTAATTTTTAATTATTTTTTAAAATCTAAACCATGTTTATATAGCCGCACGGACAGCTTTCCGCGCACTTTTTGCACCCGTTGCACGTTTCTAAATGAAACTCGAAATGCTGGCCTTTCGGCAGCTTTTTTACCGCACTTTGAGAGCAGTATTCGAAACAGCTTCCGCAGTCGAAACACATGCCGCAGCTCATACATCTCTTTGTTTCCAATATTAAATCGTCTAAATTCAGGTTGTTTAATATTCCGTCGAAGTCTTTAACTCTGACGGATGCATCTCTTGAAGTCCTCGTATGCCTTTCCGTTTCCTGAAAATAGGCGATATACATGTTTTTGCCTTCGCGGTTCACGGCATCTCCGAATTTTATAACCGGCCTTTCGTCTTTGTTTATAGTTTCCCCGCTTAATTTTTCATGTATTGCGTATGCGGCATACCTGCCCATGCCGATGGCATCGGTAACCAGCCCGAATCTCAATATGTCTCCACCCGCAAAAACCTTGTCTTCGTCGGCGACCTGATATTTTTCGTTCACTTTAAGAAATTCGTTGTTTTCGTTTTTGGTAAGATTTTCTAATCCTTTATAATCGGGCTTCTGCCCGAAAGAATATATAAGGGTGTCAAGTTTGAGATTAAGCTCCTGCCCGCCTTCTATTATAATGGGATGGACTCTTCCAGAGGCATCTTTTTCGGAAAGTTTCATTTTTTTCAAGCGGACTCCCGTAGCTTTTCCATTTTCGGTAATTATTTCGTCTAAAGCAAATAAAAATTCAAACTTAATTCCTTCGGCGTTGCCTTCTTTTACCTCGGCCGAGCCTTTTTCTTCTATTTCCGAAGCATCGTTTACGGTTCCTTTATTATAGATAAACGTTACGTTGGCGCCGAGCCTTTTGGCGACCATTCCCGCATCCATAGCACTGTCGCTTCCTATGACGACGACTTCTTTTCCGGCGTCTTTAATCTCGCCTGAAGCGGCTTTCTGAAGGAATTCGATGCCCGTGTAAACATTCGGAGAATCCGCTCCCTTCATCTTCATCTTTATAGGCTCGTGAGTGCCTATCGCGATAAAAATCGCATCGTAATCGGACTTCAGCTGAGCCATCGTTATATCGGCGCCGATATTTACTCCGGTTTTTATTTCCACTCCAAGATTTTGAATGCGTTTTGCCTCGGCTGATATTATATCCAAGGGAAGTCTGAAACGCGGTATCCCGTACCTTAGATAACCGCCGACTTCAGGAAATTTTTCATATACGGTAACGTTATACCCTCTTAAGGCAAGATGATACGCCGCGGAAAGTCCCGCCGGCCCACTGCCTATAACCGCAACTTTTTCTTTTCTCGGCGTATCGGTCAATTTTTTAAATTGCAGATTATTTTTTATTCCGTAATCGCCCACGAACATCTCTACGGCGTTGATGGCGACGGACTTGTCCTTATATTTGCGGTTACAGCCTTCTTCGCACGGATGCGGACAAACCCTGCCGGTAGTTGACGGCAGGGGATTAGATTCCGTAAGCAGATAAAAAGCTTCGGTAAGCGAATCGTCTATCGGTCTGTCGTAAGACTCGCTTTGCGCTATGTATTGTATATAGTCTCTTACTCTGGTACCGTTCGGACAAGTATCCATGCACGGCGGCTTTTTCTCCGCGTACTTGGGCCTGAAAGGAGACTGTGACATCCCTCCACCCGTGTTTAACTGGGCTTTTAAGGGTTTTTTTACCTTTTTTAATTCAAGCATAAATTTTTCCTCATAATTCTATAATGTATTGTAATATCGTAAGTATCGTAATAGTGAAATCCCGCAAGGAGGCGCAGCCGTTAGTTTTCATCGGGAAGGGTTAAAAAACTTCCTCCCGCGTAACCGTAAACGAGCTTCCCTTCATCCATTATATCTTTAAGGACGCCTTTAATATCGTCTTTAGTCAAGCCTTCAGCAGCAAAATCCCTTTCCATTTCCTTTACTAAGTCAATGGGTTTAAATCTTTTTTTGCCGGCATATTCCTTGACAAGCCCGATAATTTTATCTTCCACTTTCTTTTTTATTTCATCGGTCATAATATTATTCCCCTTAATATAAAATAAATTATAATCTTGTGTATGCCGAATAATTCATCATGGATTCTGCAAGCCTGAAGTCGTCCACATGATATTTCGTAAATTCGAATCCGGTTATTTTAAAGAATCTGGACCAGCCTATCCTGTCAACCCATTCAGAAACTCTTTCTCCAGGATGCCCGCCTTCTTTATAGGCATTAATAATCGTTTTTACCGCTTCCGTAACCTTAGTCCATCTGGGCGGTTCATTGGGAATAAACGGAATGACCAATTTTGAAAACGTCGGCTTCGTTCTTGCGTTGGAGACTTTTCCTCCAACCCATATCGAAACGCCGTCGCTGAGAGGGTCGGCTATAGGCATCGCGGGGCATACCGTATAACAGCTTCCGCAGAAAACGCAGGTTTCCTGAACTATCCTTACGGTCTGTTTTCCGTCCGCCGTTACGTCCGGCCTTACGGAGTTGGTGGGGCAGGATGCGATGGTACTGGGAATTTCGCAGAGGTTCAATAATCTTTCCTGATTTATTTTTGGCGGTTTTCTATGGGTTCCGACTATAGCTATGTCCGACGACCCGACCGAACCGCACATATTAAGACAGCATGCAAACGCAATTCTTACTTTTGAAGGAAGTTTTTCTTCGACGAAATATTCATATAATTCGTCCATTACGGACTTTACCACGCCGGACGCGTCGCTGGCCGAAGTATGGCAGTGGACCCATCCCTGCGTATGAACTATATTTGCTACGTTATTGCCGATACCGCCGACATTTAAACCCAATTTCTCAAGGTCTTTTTTAAGGGGTTCGATATTTTTTTCGTCTTCAAATAAAAATTCGGCACTGTTCCTTGTGGTAAATCTAAGATATCCGCCGCAATATTTATCGGCTATATCGCATAGATCCCTGACGAAGCTTCCGCTGACTAATCTGGGAGAGCCAACCCTTACGGTATATAATTTGTCGCCGCTCTCGGCAACATGCACCATGGTTCCCGAATCCATAATTTCATGATAAGCCCATTTTCCATAGTTCTTTTTTACCATAGGCGGCAAATAATCATGATAGTCATGAGGTCCTACATCTGTTAATCTTTTCTTTTTAACCTCTTCCGGCATATAAACCTCCAAAAATTATATATATTATAATTTTAATTAAATAAATTTAAAATAATCTACACGATAATTAATCTTATCTTCCATAATTATTCATATAGGCTGCGGTTACTGCGCGGCATCTTCGTCTTCAAACTTAATAAACGGGTTGGTTCTCGGAGTGTTGACCATTTCCGGAATAGGTTCGAGACCGACTCCCTCAAGGAACGTAACAAGTCCGACTCTTGCGATAAGCTCGCCTATTCTTTCCCTGCTGACGCCGTATTCGTCCCAGAACTCCCATATGTTGCTGATAAGCCCTTTAAGCTGTTCATAATCGTTTTTGCTGTCTTCGTTTACGTCGTAAAACGGAACGAGCATCATGCCCATTCTAGGTCCGGTAACTAACGGAGCTTTAGCGCCTATTAAGATGGAAAGGCCCTTTTCGTCTCCAGACTTCAAAGCCTTAGGCATTTCGTTAATGCAATGGTGGCATTTTACACAGTTAGAATCGTCTATGACAAGCTTATCACCTTCGAACCACATACATTTTGTAGGACATTTGTCGAGGACGTATTTCTGTACGTCGAATTTTTTAACGTAATTTTTAACTTCTTCCTGATTTATTTTTATATTGTCTTTCCATGTTCCTATGAAAGCAAGGTCTGACCTTGACGCGGACGCGACGCAGTCGTTTGAACAGCCTGAAAATTTAAGTTTAAATTTATAGTTAAAAGACGGTCTGTGCAATTCGTCTTGATATTCTCTCGTTAAATCATAGCAAATCTTAAGCGTGTCGTAGTTTGAAAATTCGCATCTTGCAGGACCAACGCAGCAGGAAGGAGTTCTAAGGTCGGAGCCGCCGCCGCCGAGGTCGAATCCCAGCTCGGCATATGCCTGAAAAGCGTCTTCCGCTTCCGCCTGCGTAACGCCCAATATCTGGATATCTCCGGTAGCGCCGTGCAGATTTAAAAGCCCGCCCGCGTATTTTTCCGCGATGCCGGCAATCTTCCTAAGGACGTCGGAATTATAAAAAAAACCGGACGTCTGGTTAATTCTCATAGAATGACATTCTTTTACACCCGGATATTTTTCGGGGGAATCGGAAAATCTTCCGACCATTCCGGCTCCGTAACTTTTGACGCCGGCCATGCCGCCGTGCTTCCAGTGGGTAATTTTATCGCGGTAGGACTCTTCGACCTGCCCTAAAAGGTCTTCCGTCCTCGGACTCTTTTCTGCCGCTCTTTCCATCTCCCTAACGAAACTAATCCACTTCCCTTTTTTTAATTCGTCAAGAAGCGGAGTTTGATGCTTTTTGCCCATAATAAAAGCCTCCTTATCTAAATATAGATTTAAAATAATAAAAATACTGCATATTATAAAATAATTTAAAACATAGTTGTAATTTTTATTTATAAACTTTTTATGCTACTTTTGTCAAGAAAAAAATTAAAACATAGTTGTAATTTTTATTTATAAACTTTTTATGCTACTTTTGTCAAGAAAAAAATTAAACGTTATTTTATTTTTGTCGGCTTATCGTAAAACAGTTTTTTCTTTTGTTTGTTTTATAAAAGCGACCCAGTTTTTAAACCAGCCCGGAGATGAAGGAGAATACATATGCGTATAGCCGGCCAAAACATTTTTATATGTTATGCCGTCGGAAACGCCGTCCACTCCGTAACCCTTCTTCATCTTAAATGCAAATTTATACCTATCCTGAGACATTTCTAAAAAAGAATGATGAAATTCATGTCCTTTTATTAATTTAATCTTATTAAACCACGGTCCTTCCTTATTATTTTCGTAAATATAAGGCGACAGCTTCGTATATCCATGCCCCTTCGGTTTTTTCGTAAGCTTGACATCGGCATCTATTACGCCTACCATTTCGTTAAAATTGTTTTCGTAAGAGATGCTTTTGCAAAGATACATAAGTCCGCCGCACTCGGCATAGACCGGAAGCCCTTTTTCTATCTTTTGTCTTATTTCTTTTCTTATATTAATATTTGCTTGAAGGCCCACCGAAAATATTTCCGGGAAGCCTCCGCCTATGTATAACGCATCGACCTCAGGGAGATGCGTATCGGCGATAGGGGAAAATTTAATTATCTCGCATCTCAAATCTTCGAGAGCTTCTAAGTTTTCGTTATAATAAAAATTAAACGCATTATCGTAAGCAAGACCTATTTTAAGCGTATTGCGGATGTTTCTTTTTATACTCTTTTTTAAAGATAAAGCCGGTGAATTTTTAATATCTGGGCATAATTTATTTGCCGCTTTAGAAATTTTTATAATATTTCCCAAATCTATATATTCTGAAATTTTAGACGACATTTCCGCAACAAATTTTTCGACTTCTTCCGCGGAGAGAGTCGATAAAAGACCGAGATGCCTTTGCTTTACCGAAAACTCAGGATTATTTGGAATATTGCCTACAACCTTTAAATCGGTATAATACTCAATAGCCCTAAGCAAATTTTTTTCATGTCTTTTGCTGTGGACTTTATTTAGAATTATTCCCTTTATATTCACCCCTTTGTCGAATTCCTTAAATCCTAAAATCAGCGGAACGACTCCCCTGTTTAGCTCGCCCACGTCGATTAAGAGAATAACCGGAAGGTCTAAAAGTTTTGCCATTTCGGCATTGGAAGATTTTCCGTATATATCGAAGGAATCGTGCAAACCGTGATTCCCTTCCACTATACTGATTTCGGAATCTAAAGAATGGTTTATAAAATGATTTCGTATTTTATTTCTGGACATAAAATAAAAATCAAGATTGTAAGTTCGTTTGCCTGACGCAATATTGAGCCACATAGGGTCGATAAAATCGGGGCCTTTTTTAAACGGCTGGACCGACATCCCTTTATTCCTTAACAAACGAGACAGCGCTATCGAAATAGTGGTTTTGCCGGAATTTCTTTTAGCGGCGGATATATAAATTCCGTTAATGCGGTTACTTTTTTTGCCATAACTGCCGCCGGCTTCGATATCAAGCATCCTGTTTCCTGAGTTTTTTAATTTTTGAAATTAGATTGAGCTTGTAAGAAGAAAGTTTTTTGTCTTCTATTTCCCTTTCCCTGTGTTCTACAGAGTATATTCTTTCAACCCCGAGAATAAATAAAGAAAATTCATATTCCGCAGATTTATCTTTATCGAAATAGTGCTGATGAAATGCGAATTCGTCGTCTTCTTCGATTATTTTGCTTATATAGAACGCTTCAAGTTTCGCCTGCAAAGGAAGACCGTCGAAATACTTAAGCAATTCCAGAATAAACTCTTTGCTTAACTTGGTAATTTTTGTAATATAATTTACGTCGTAGTTAAATTTCATATTTACGTGAGCCGGCAACGAAAGAAGATTGGCGGAGAGAGAGGGATTCGAACCCCCGGTAAGCTTACGCCTACAATTGATTTCGAGTCAATCGCCTTCAACCGGACTCGGCCATCTCTCCGTATAAATATCCTACTTTTTACTTATGTTAGGCTTATTTAACTTATTGAACTCATAAGTTAAATAACCGCGCGGAATTTCTCCGGTTATATGTTTAACGACATAACCGTTTCTATCTATCAAAAACGACTGAGGAATTTCATATATATTTCCGTATGCCTTTTCTATGGAATAATCCGCCATTCCAACCGGATAAGTTATTATTCCGCCTCTAAAAGTCCTTATAAAATGCAGGACATAATTTTTCCCCTGATTGTTAACCGAAAGGCCTATTATTGCAAAACCGTCTTTTTTGTGCAGTTTGTAAAATTTTTCCAATCTTGGAATTTCGTCTCTACAGGGAGGGCACCACGTAGCCCAGAAATTTACTAAAACTATTTTCCCTCTATAATTTTTCAGAGATAGAATTTTTCCTTTATAGTTAATGCCGGAAACGGAAAAAAGAGGCGCTAAAACCTTACTGCCGGATTTTTTAACCGCATATCCTTTTTTCTTCAACAAATAAGGGGTTTTTATTATTAAAATAGAGATGAGAACAATAGCTAAAATAAAAATCAAGGCTTTAACGATTTGTATATTTCTTCTATTCATTTTTATGTTATTTTCCTTATTTTACGTTATTTTATCGTCGTTTAACAACGTCGTTTTATTTTATCACAAAGTATGATTATTATCAAAATAATTTTGATAATTTTTTTTTTTATGATATATTAATTTCAGTATTAATTCATTTAAAATATACGGAGGCTATCTACTTTATGAAGGTTAACAAGGCAGTCTTCCCAGCCGCCGGTCTCGGAACAAGGCTTCTGCCGATTACCAAATCAATCCCTAAAGAAATGCTTGTATTGGTGGACAAGCCGCTCATACAATACGGGGTGGAAGAATGCATGTGCGCCGATATTACGGATATAATAATTATTACGGGCAGGGGCAAAACGGCTATCGAAGATTATTTCGACAGGTCTATAGAACACGAAATTTTACTCAAAGAAAAAGGGAAACACCACCTGCTTAAATCCGTAGATGAAATATCAAGCCGTATCAGCCTTACATATACGAGGCAAAAAGAAGCGCTTGGTTTGGGCCATGCAATCTTATGCGCGCAGAACATGGTAGGCGAAGAGCCGTTCGCGGTCGTTTTAAGCGACGACATTATAGATTCGGATACTCCGGTTATGAAACAGATGGTGGATATATATAAAAATTTCAGATATTCAGTTTTAGCCGTCCAGAGAGTAAAAGACGAAGATGTTTCAAAATACGGAATAATAAGTGGAAAAGAGATTGAAAAAGGATTATACGCCGTCGAAGACCTCGTCGAAAAGCCGGAGCTTAAAGACGCCCCTTCTAATCTTGCCATAATAGGAAGATATATTTTAATGCCCGATATATTCAACTTCCTTAAGGATACAAAACCCGGCAAAGGAGGAGAGATTCAGCTCACCGACGCAATAAAGTCGCTTCTGCAGATTCAACCCGTTTATGCCTTAGAATTCGAAGGGAACAGATACGACGGCGGCAACAAATTAGACCTGCTTAAAGCGCAGATAATTTACGGATTAAAAAACGATGAAATAAGAAGCGGCTTAACGGAATTTATTAAAAAATCGGAATGGTGCAGGAATTAAATTATGAAATTTTTTGACGATAACGAAAACTTTAGCAGAAAGATGATAAAATTTAAAAACGAAGTGGAAAGGATTTTTCACTTTCATTTCGGGTTTTTTTCTATGGAGGACCTGCCTTATGCTTTTAAGACAAATTCCTCTCCTATCGACATATACACAAATAAAAGCAGACTAACTATCGAAATTGAACTGCCGGGGATTTCCAAAGAAAACATATTAATAGCAGTCCATAATAATATCCTTGCTATAAGATGGAAATCTGAACCTAAAATAAAATCCACGGTTAATTTTTTCTGTATAGAAAGAAGATTCGGCAGGTTCGAAAGATTCGTCCTACTGCCCGTTACCCCTTCCAAGCAAAATATTAGAGCGGTTTTATCCGACGGGGTTTTAAGCATAAATTTTGAAATAGGAGATATTTTTATAAACTCCGAAACTTTGATACCTATTTCATAAATATAGATTAAATATAGATTAAAATTTATCAACCGAATCCCGATTTAGAAATTTATTTTCTGGATGAGCTTCGCTGTACTTCGTTTCCTGCCTACGCAGGAATGACAATTCCGGAATTTAAGATTTCACCCAACGGGTGTCATTCCCGCGAAAGCGGGAATCCAGTGTTATTTAGTATTAGAACTTATAAATATTTTCTAAATCGGGATTCGGGTCAAGCAATTATATAGCTATAATTCTATAATTATAGTATAATATTTATATACATACAATACACACACATTACAGCATAACAGGGGAATAAAATATGAATAAAATCGATGCTAATATGAACGGCAACAATCTTAACGAAATTGTTATAGGAAAAGGAGAAAACATCGAACAGCAAGATTTGCCGGAAGAGATTCAGCTGCCCGAAGTAATACCGCTTTTGCCCATTAGGGACCTTGTTCTTTTTCCTTTTATGATCATTCCGCTTTTCGTAGGAAGAGAGGCTTCTATTAAAGCGGTAGATGAAGCCCTGTCTAAAGACAGGTTAATCCTTTTATCCGCCCAAAAAGACATAATAGTCGAAGAACCTTCTCAAAACGATATATACGACGTCGGCGTCGTAGCAATGATTATGAAAATGCTGAAACTTCCGGACGGAAGAGTTAAGATATTAGTGCAGGGTTTATTAAAAGCCAAGATAGAAACATTTGTTCAAATAAAACCGTTCTATCTTGTAAAAGTGTCCAAAATCAAAGATGAAAGCGTTGCGGAAATTACTCCGGCGGTTGACGCTCTTATGAGAAACGTAAAAGAACAGCTTGAAAAATATGTGTCTCTCGGCAGGCTTCCGTCTCAGGACATATTAATCATACTAGAAAATATCAACAATCCTGGGAGGCTTGCGGATATAGTAGCATCCAACTTAGGCTTAAAAATAGACGAATCCCAGAAAATACTCGAAGAAACCGACCAGGCGGAAAGGCTTAAAAAAGTCAACGATATACTTGCAAGAGAAATAGAAATCCTTTCTATGCAGGCTAAAATTCAATCCCAGGCAAAAGAAGAAATGACGAAAACCCAGAGGGATTATTTTCTGAGGGAACAACTTAGGCAGATTAAGCAGGAACTCGGCGAAACGGATGAAAAATCTCAGGAAATAGCCGAATTAAGGGAAAAAATAATCGCGGCGAAAATGCCTCCCGAAGTTATGAAAGAAGCCGAAAAACAGTTATCCAGGTTGGAATCTATGCATCAGGATGCCGCGGAAGCATCTACGATAAGGACTTATTTAGAATGGCTTTCCGATATACCGTGGTCAAAAAAGACTAAAGACAATCTTGATATAGAAACTGCCAAAAAGATTCTGGACGAAGACCACTACGACCTTGAAAAAATCAAAGAGAGAATACTTGAATACTTAAGCGTCCGAAAACTAAACAAAAAAATGAAAGGGCCCATACTATGCTTCATCGGACCCCCCGGCGTCGGAAAAACTTCCCTCGGCAAATCTATCGCAAAAGCCATGAATAGAAAATTCATCAGGGTTTCTCTAGGCGGCGTGCATGACGAAGCCGAAATAAGGGGACATAGAAGAACATACGTCGGAGCGCTTCCGGGAAGAGTTATTCAAGGAATAAAACAGGCTGGAACCAATAATCCGGTTTTTATGATAGACGAAATCGATAAAGTAGGAACCGATTTTAGAGGCGACCCCTCTTCCGCTCTTTTAGAAGTTCTGGATCCAGAACAGAATTTTTCTTTTTCAGACCATTACTTAAATGTTCCCTTTGATTTGTCGAACGTAATGTTCGTTGCAACCGCCAACGTTGCCGATACTATACCTTCTCCTTTAAGGGACAGGATGGAAATTATAAATTTATCGGGATATACTCTAGAGGAAAAAGAAAAAATAACCGAAAAATATCTTATACCGAGACAGATTAAGGAAAACGGATTAAAAAAAGATTATATCGAATTTAAGCCGAGCGCCGTAAAAACCATTATTGCGGGTTATACCCGTGAAGCCGGTTTAAGAAATTTGGAAAGGGAAATAGGAACGGTATGCAGGAAAATCGCAAGACTCATAGCTGAAAATAAAATTAAGAAATATATTATAACCGATAAAAATATACATAAATACCTTGGAACGATAAAAATTCTTCCGGGGGAAGAGAGACAGAAAGACGAAATAGGCGTATCCACCGGTCTTGCATGGACGCCGGTCGGCGGAGAAGTTTTATACATAGAAACTATCCTCGTTAAAGGCAAGGGGGGGGTATCGCTTACGGGCCAGCTCGGCGACGTTATGAAAGAATCCGCCCATGCCGCAGTCAGCTATGCACGGTCGAAAGCCGACGAACTCGGCATTAAAGCCGATACGTTTGAGAAAAACGATATTCATATTCATATACCGGAGGGAGCCATACCCAAAGACGGACCTTCTGCGGGAATAACTATGGCTACTTCGCTGATTTCGGCGTTGCTGAAAAAGCCGGTCAGAAAAGACATCGCTATGACCGGCGAAATAACCCTGAGGGGCAACGTTCTGCCTATCGGCGGGCTGAAAGAAAAATCCTTAGCCGCTTTAAGAGCCGGTATAAAAACTATTCTGATACCGGAAAGGAACAAAAAAGATATGGAGGATATTTCCCCGTTAGTTAAGAAAAACCTCAAATTTATACCGGTTAGGCATATGGACGAGGTCATAAAATATGCGATAATCGACATATCCGATATAGATGCCGGCAGGTCTAATAAAGTTAAACCAATTAATAAAAATAAGGGTGCTCAAAAAAGAAAAGTTAAATGAAACGGGTTTAATAAAAGAGATAGAAAGATTAAGCCTCGAAACCCAAAAGTTTAATAAATCATTAATTATTGAATCAATCGGCGACGACTGCGCTATTATTGAAGATAAAAATCGGATGCTCGTGAGTTCCGACAGCATAACCGAAAATATCCACTTTAATTTTGATTTATACGATTTTTATGAAATAGGAGAAAAATCTTTACTCGTAAATTTAAGCGATATTGCCGCTATGGGCGGAATTCCGAGATTATTAGTTTTGTCTCTTTTTATACCCGCATATGTAAACGAAGACAATATCAGGCAAACATTACGGGGAATCATAGATACCGCAAAAAAATACAGGGTTTCGCTTATAGGCGGAAATATATCCAAATCCTCCGAATTTTCTATATCTGCAACCATAATAGGCGACTATAGAAACGAAAACGTCGTTAAGAGATTCAATTCTAAAACGGGCGAACAAGTATATATTTCCGGAGAACTCGGAAATTCATGGATGGCGTTTTACCTTAACGGCAATAAAAATTATATATTAAAAAACTACCCAAACCTAAAATCCGAGGATAAAAAACTTATAGAAAATTTCTTATATAAATATAAACTTCCGCAACCGAGGATAAATTTAGGTAGGAAATTAGCGGAAAAAAAACTTGCTAATTCCTTAACGGACATAAGCGACGGACTTGTTAAAGATATTTTTAACGTAATAGGCAATGGATGCGGATGTGAAATATATATAGACGATATTCCGGTAAATGAAGAATTGAAATATATCTGCATGATTTTAAATATCAGAGATTATATCGACAAAGCGGTTTCATTCGGGGAAGACTACGAGCTTCTATGGACGGCGGAAGAATATAAAGAAAAAGAACTGTTGAAATTGTCAAAAACCGCCGGAATTAAAATAAAAAAAATCGGACACATAACCGATAAGCCTGCATGCGTGAATTTTTTAAAGGGCGGCGCCGTTTACTTTCCTAAAGACTTTACTTTTAAACATTTATAAACTCTATGTATATCCTTATTTCATTTTTGTTGTTTATTTTATTCCTTATAATTTCATCGGTTTTTTCCATTTCGGAATCTTCGGTATTTTCCCTTACTCAGGCAGATATAGATGAATTAAATATGAGGAAAAAAAATAAGGTGATTTTTCTGATACGAAACTCGTCTGTATTCCTTGTAATAATTTTGATAGGAAATATGGCGGCGAATGTTATAACGGCAAGCATCGGGTCTATAATTTTAAACCAATATTTTAAACATATACCGGTTATTTATTCTATTATATCCATTTCGCTTATCCTTATAATTCTTGCGGAAATAGTTCCTAAGATAATCGCCCTTAAAAAACCCATTGAATTATCTTTATTGGTTTCCCATATGTTTTTCCATGCCGTCTATTTTGCAGGATTGTTAATAGAAAAAACAGGCTTTGCCGGAAGGCGGCTTCAACTAAAAAAGGAAGAGTCGATATCCAATGAAGAATTAAGAACGATTATTGAAATAGGCAAAAATGAAGGGGAGATAAAAGAAAAAGAATACGAATTTATAAAAAATTTTTTAAAACTTTCATATTTAAAAGCCTCTAATATTATGACTAAAAAAGATAACGTGTTCGAATTGGACGTTAACACTCCGGTTTCCTCCGCCGTAGAACTTATAGAAACCAATCATTTCTCGCGGATTCCGATATATTTCAGGGAAAAAGACAATATAATAGGGATAATCCTTGCTAAGAATATCCTGCCCAAGGTTTATAATAAAAGCGAAGAAAAAAGAACTCTTAATTCTTTCCTGATAAAACCTTATTTTATTCCCGGTTCTAAAAATGCGCTCGAACTCTTCAGGGAACTTCAAAAGAAAAAAATACATATTGCCGTCGTAGTCAACGAATATGGAAAAATGGCGGGTATTATAACTATGGAGGACCTGCTGGAAGAAATTTTCGGAGAAATAGAGGATGAATATGACGTCTAATAATATATATATTTATATCGTTATAATAATTGCGGCTATATTTTTTGAAGGATTTTTTGCCGGTTCCGAAATAGGGATCATCAGCTACGATAAAATTAAAATTAAGCATAAAGAGGCTAAGGGAAGCAGGCTTGCAAAATTTTTACTTTTAATGACAAGAAAACCGGAAAACACCTTTTCCACTTCATTAATTGGAAATAATATTGCATACACCTCTGCAACGATTCTTGCTACCGCCCTTATATACGAATATGCAAAATCTTATACTCCGTTTGCGGTAGCGGTTATTCTTACGCCGGTTATGGTTATTTTCGGAGAAATTATTCCAAAGATGCTCTTCAGGCGTCACGCAAACAGCCTTATGCTAAAGAGCATCCCGCTTATAACCGTTTTTACCGTCATATTCTTTCCCGTAAATATAATTTTTATAGCCCTTTCTAAACTATTAAATTTAATTTTTAAAAGCAAGTCTAAAAATGTTTTTTTAACGAAAGATGAACTTATTAAAGTTCTTACGATTAGCGGAAATATTGAAGAATTTAAAGAATACGATAAAAAAATAATAAAAAGGATATTTGAATTCGGAAATAAAACTTCAAAAGATATTATGATTCCCCTTATAAACGTGATAGCATTAAACGAAAACGACGGCGTAAACAAAGCAAGGCAGATTTTCTGGAATACTAATTATTCAAGAATACCTGTTTATAAAGACCGCATAGACAATATATCAAGCTTAGTTTTTGCTTTCGACATATATAATCCCGAAAATGCAGATAGAGTTGTGGGGGAAATTGCAAAACCGGTATTATTTATACCAGAGACCTTAAAAATATCCAACATAATGCTCAAAATGCAAAAAAGCCGCCAGCAGATGGTCGTGGTCGTGGATGAATACGGCGGAGCATCCGGGATAATAACATTCGAAGATATTCTCGAAGAAATAGTGGGCGAAATCAGGGACGAAACCGACGAAGAAGAAGCTATGTATAAAAAAATAGGCAAAAATACTTATTTAATAAACACAAGGCTGACTTTAGACGAGCTATCCGAACTCTTTAACGTAGGCGTAATAAATAGTCCGGAAGCGGACTATGAAACCGTATCAGGATTAATAATGGACAGGCTTGGACGCATACCCGTTCCCGGCGAAAAATTTACGATAGATAATATAAATTTTACCGTGTCCAAATCGACAAGCAAATCAATAAAAGAAGTGGTTATAAACTTTTAAAGAATAGGAAAGGGGGGGGATATAAAATGGGTCAGATTTAAAATCTGACCCATTTTATTTTTATTTAACCCCTTTTATTCGTATAATTTGCCGTTAATTACCAACGACTTTGTCAATCATCTGTTTGAAAGAACCTTTTGGAGCCGCTCCTACTATCTGGTCGGCGACTTGCCCTTTATTGAAGAGAATTACGGTGGGTATTCCCCTTATTCCGTACTTGCCCGGAATAACCTGATTTTCGTCAACATTGACTTTGCCGACTTTAATTTTTCCGTCGTAATCCGATGCAATTTCATCGACTACCGGAGCAACCGCCCTGCATGGAGCGCACCATACAGCCCAAAAATCGACAAGCACAGGCTTATCGGATTTTAAAACCTCGGCATCGAAATTTGAATCCGTAAACGCTAAAACTTTTTCTGAAGCCATTTGGTAAATCCTCCTTAATGAATTTAATATTTTTTTTATGTTTACATCTTTTAAATATCGTTTTATGGTTTTATACCCCGACCTTCTGCTCAGACCTTAAAATTAAAGAATCCGATATTTTATTAAATACCGATTTTACCTCGGGATGTATGTCTTTGGTCATTATAGGCTCACCTTTGTCCGACAGTTCGCAAATATCTTCGACTATAGGTATTTCCCCGAGGAAATTTACGCCCAATTTTTCGGCAGCCGCCTTTGCCCCGCCATGTTTAAATATATCCGAACGCTTGTTGCAATGCGGGCAAATGAAATAGCTCATATTTTCGACTATTCCGAAAACCGGCACATTCACCTTATCGAACATGGCAAGAGCTTTCTTTGCATCTATAAGCGAAATATCCTGCGGGGTCGAAACGACTACGGCGAAATTTATCGGAACGGTCTGTACCAGCGTAAGCTGAATATCGCCGGTTCCCGGAGGAAGATCGACCACGAGAAAATCTATTTCTCCCCACTCCACATCTTTTAAGAACTGGGTTATAACCTGCATTACCACCGGGCCTCTCCATATAGCAGGAGCATCTTCCGGAATTAAAAATCCTAATGACATAAGTTTGATTCCGAATTTCTCAAGGGGGACAATTTTATTATTAGATGTAAGGTCGGGTCTTTTGTTTATTCCCATCATAGTAGGAACGCTCGGACCGTAAAGGTCGGCATCTAAAAGTCCTACCTTTTTCCCCTGGTTTGCAAGCGTAATCGCTAAATTAACGCTGAACGTCGATTTTCCGACCCCGCCTTTGCCGCTTGCAACGGCTATAATGTTTTTCACGCCGCTTATAGGCGTTTGTTCGTCAAACGGGTTCTTACTTCCGTGCCCGTGCCCTTCGCCGCCTCCGCATCCGCAGGAAGAACCTTCGCCTTCATCTCCGCTCCCGCATCCGCAGGAGTCCGCGCCTTCTTCATAATAATCTTTATTCCCGTTCATTTCATTTTCGTTGTTTTCCTTATTCATAAAACCCCTCTTTTAATTTTAATTTTAATTTAATAAAAGTTTTTGTATATGGATATATACATATTTATATATTATCATAAATTTTGAGATGTTTCAACCTTAAAAGCATCCATAAATGCGCTGACTGAAAACTCGGCTTTGCCCGGCCCTGCCGCACCGTAGCCTTCCGGAACCGGAAGATTATATTTATAATGAATCTCATGCCATTTAAGGAGTAGTTTAACATAATATTCCAGCGGAGCGGATGAATTGCCTAATTTTCCGAGTTTGCTGGTTTTTTCCGGACACCACGTAGTATATCTCGGGATAACGCCTTTAGACATAAAAAATTCAAGCCCTTCGGCGGTTGAATTTACCGCATCGTCTATACTTTCAAACCCGAACGGCTTAGAAAGCTCTACGCCGGCGACAAAGTTTGGAATAACTTTATATTCGCCGAAGACTTCAACTGCGTCCACGATTCTTTTAACCCATTCGTCCCTTCCGATAAATTTAGATTTGCCGGGGCAAATTTTTTCAAAAAGATTCTTATCCCATACCTCAAAATTAGTATGGTAAATATAAGCGCCGGCGGATTTAAGCCTCATTAAGTTTTTTTGCGTATGCGCCTGTACCACGACTTTGCTGAGCCATCTTCCTTTAAACTTTTCTTCTATAGCTTCAAGAAACCTGACGTAAAAATCTATTTCCGTACCGCCTTTAAACCCGACCTCGTCTATAATGCTTCCGCCCGTTAAAGTATATGCTCCCGCGGAAGAATCTTCGGAAGATTCTATTATTGAAAGCGCTCCTATAACTTCCTCGACCGATTTGACCGCGGAATAATTTTTATTTGCTTTTTTTTGATTTAAGTAATTTGAGTTCATATCGCAGAATGCGCATTCCGTATGATTTTCAAAATACTGGCACATTCTGAATACGGCAAGATATATAAGATAGCCCCATTCTATAGTAGGAGCGACGTCCCTGACCGATTTTCCGGATTCAGTTTTTTTTAGCATATAAGACTTTTCCGGAGAAAAAGAAACATCTCCGATATAACTGCCTTCAAGATAAAGTTTATAATCGCCTGATTCCGGTCCGTATTTAATAATATAAGGGGAAGTTTTATTAATTCTTACCGAAATAATGGTTCGTTTCAGATTGTAAGGCCCATTTTTAACCGCTATTTCTTCGGGATATTTTTTATTAATTACGTCGCCGTCGTTATCGACGTTGAATGAAAAAATGAAATACGATTTGCTCGAAAAATTTTCTTCATGCGAAACCTCGTCGAAAGCGATTCCCTGCCTCAAAATATCTTCTTTTATTATTGCTTCCGGGCTCAGCGAAGGGCCGAATTTTTCTATAAAATAATCCATATCCGCCATGTGGTCTTTGCTTTCATTCATTTGTCTATTTTATTATATCTTAAAAAAAAATTCAATTTTTTCTTTACATTAATAAAAGAAAATATTACAATAATAAAAAATATATGAAGTTCTAAATTACACAAAATAGATTTATTTATTTTTTATTTTTATAACATTAATGTAATTAATAACTAAATAGAGGTTAAAAAATGAAAACTCTGCAGGCAAGACTTTATATTCTTTTCTCTCTTTTTTTCTTAAGCAGGGAAAAATTAATAAAAGACACTATAACAAATATACCGAGCGGTTACAAAAATATCGCATACTTAACCGATATAGAATTTACTGTTTTCGCATACTTTGCTTATAAATATATCCATTCGTCCGCTAAAGAAAAAAAAGAATTCGAAAAAAACGGGGTAACGGTTTCCTATAAAGAATTAAACCGGTTATATGTTTCTACGCCTCATCTCGCCACTGTTCTTAAAAAGCTTCAGGATGAAAAGCTCATTAAAAAATCTACATTAAGCGAAGATAAAAGAAAAACCAATTATATTCTTCCTTACGCCGAGCTTAAAAAGTTTAACGAAATAAATATAACAGCATTACAGTTTTGCAATTTCACCGATTCCGATATTCCGGTTATCGACAGCTTGATACGCGGCGTTATCGACTTATTAAAAAGCAATAAAATAATAACGGAAACTCAGGAAAAAAATCTTGCGGAGTTTTTGCTTAAATCGGATAATTACAATAAATTCTATTACATTGCGCTTGCATTATGGACAAGCAGATATCTTATCACAAACTTTCAGATAAAATTAATGGGGCCGTCCGAATTTATGGTATATGCAATGATAATAACATATTATATAAACAACGAAAAAAAGCCTATAACCACCAAAAAGGTCAAGGAAGAAACAGGTCTTGCCCCGTCCATTATCAGCCAGAGCTTTAAAAAATTTATTGACGAGGATATAATAACTAGAAAAGAAATAAATAAATTTAAAGTATATTTTTATATAAACAGAAGAAGCCTTGAAAAGAGGCTTGCTATCGACACTGTTCTAATCGATGAAATCACAAAAAATTTTAAAAAAAGCGAAGATAATAAATTCGAAAAGTTCGTGGCCAAGTTAAGCAATGCGGTAACAAATAAACTAAACCGACTGGGAACAAACAAAATATGTCCGAATAAAAAATGCGGAATGGAAATCCCCTTAATGCCGGGGCTTAAATTTTGTCCATATTGCGGGGAAAAAGTTGCTTAAATGTATGACATACTTTTTGTATTCGGAGCGTACTTAATAGGCAGCTTCCCAACTTCCGCAATAATTGCAAAATTAAAGGGGGTCCCGGACCTAACGAAAGAGGGGAGCGGCAACCTTGGAGCTACCAACGTTTCAAGAGTAATAGGAAAGAAATTCGGGTTAATTACTTTAATAATAGACGCCGGAAAAGGATTTTTACCGGTATTTTTAGCAATTAAGTTATTCGGACGGCACGGATACTCTATGCAGTCCATATCCGCGGCGGATTTAATCTTTCTGTCTTTAATAATAATAGCGCCGGTTGCGGGACACTGTTTTTCCGTATTTATAAAATTTAAAGGGGGTAAGGGGGTCGCTACCGGACTTGGAGTTTTCTTGGCCGTTTCCCCGGAAGCCGTTTTAATTGCTTTTTTAATATTTCTGGCAATATTATTTTCTTCTAAATACGTTTCACTCGCTTCTATCGTAAGCGCATTTTTTATGCCGTTTTTAGTATTTTATACGCTAAAAAATATTTATATATTTGCCGCTTCGATGCTCATAGCGGCATTGATAATATATAAACATTCCCAGAATATAAAAAGGCTCATAAACGGCACCGAAAACCGAATAAAAAAATAACCTGATTACTTTACTAATATAAACAACATGGAACCTTAATAACTGTCATTGCGAGCGTTAGCGAAGCAATCTGATTATTTTACTAATATTAGCATGGAACTCAATGCGGTAATTACGTTGTTCACCTTGACTATAGCTTCGTAGATATAAACTTTAGGCGTCTTTTTAGGCAGTTTTACCGAAAGTGCCGTCTTATAGAAACCTTCCTCTTCGATATTAGTAGTAGATGTATGAGTATAAAAAATCTTACCGTCTAATCCTTCGAGTATTCTTGTTTCCTGAATAGAAGAATTTTTAATATTTACGGAGGAACCCAAGGCATCATATTTCATATTTAAGCTTATCTGACCGCCCGATTTAACCGATTTTGGAACGGTGTAAATTTTTAAATTAGATATCAATACGCCCTTTACTTTATTAAAATTAATTTTAAAACTGCTTTGTGGGTCGTATATAAATTTATTGCTTGCCAGTTTATACGGAATATTAAGCATAGATACGCCCCTGATTCCACCTTCACGGGTAACCACATACTTTCCGGTAATATAACCGACCCCGTAACCTATGGACAAGCCTGCCGCCGTTCCTATTATCGCGCCTATCGGTCCTCCGGTCAGCGCTCCCACTACAAAACCCGTTCCTGCTCCAAACAGAGCCCCCGTCGTCCCGCTTGCCGCCGTTGCCCTCGAAGTGGCGCATCCGCTAAGCGACGATGACGCTATAAATATAGAGAGCAGAAGAACTAACGGTATCGTGAATTTTTTCTTGATTTTCATAAAACAAAATCTCCTTTTTTATTTTTTTATTTAATTTTGTTTTCTTCATAGCTCACAAAAGACATAAATTTAAAAAGCTCGCTTTCTATTTTAAATATGTTTTCAAATATTATATCGGTAATTATATTCTTATCTTGATTGTTTGTGTAGAGGGGCATGCCTCCATTGTATTCATTCCGCGAAAATCTGTTTATCCATACGATATCTCCGTTGATTCTTAAAAGAATGTATTGCAGTTTAACTGGATAAATCCCGATTTTCCGGCTAACCCCAACATACTCCTTTCGGAAGAAAATATAAAGCCTATTCCGTCTTTGGAAATATCGTTTATTTCTATAGAAAATACGTGATTGTCTATCATCATCTGCGTTTCTATATATTCCGTTTCCAACCTAACACTAAAATCAGCAATTAATCCCTTTATATTTTTTATATTTTAATTATACCGCTTTTGACGCCGGTTTGCCAAAAAATCTTTCCTTTTCGCTGTAAATGCAGCCGCAGTAATTCTGGCGGTATAAATCATACTCGTAAGACAGTTTTATCCCTTCTTTATAACCTTGCCTGAAGTCTTCGTAATAAAAATTTACGCCGTATTTTTTTTGCAGGTTGAAACCCGTTTCTTTAATATAATCATGATTTTGGCGTTTGCTGTATAAAAGCGTCGTTGAAAAATGTGTAAATTTTGAAGACTTAGCGAGGGCGGCGGTTTTCTCGAGTCTGTTCCCAAGGCAGTAATAACAGCGGTTTTCTTCCCTGAAAACGATGTTTCTGATAAATTCTTCCATATCGTAATTTTTTTCGTAAATTACCTTAAGACCTACGGCTTCGCTGAATTTCTTTAAAGATTCCTCCCGCCTGAGATATTCGCTGTAGGGATGAATGTTAGGATTATAGAAGTAACCGATAACTTTATCGAATTTGTTACCCGGAGGAGTGGCGACGGCAACAGTATAAGGATACATTAAACAAGGTGAACAGCATATATGGAGCAAAAGTTTTTTTTCGGATTCCATTTTTCCATTATTCGTTTGCCGCTTTACCTTTAATATGTTCTATAGGTCTTAAACCCATACCGGTATGCACTTGAATATCGTACAGCCGGTCTATTCTGTCGGATAATCTGTCTATTCTGTCCGATAGTTCTTTATGTGTGGATTTAATTTCGTCGGATAGTTCTTTATGTGTGGATTTAATTTCGTCGGATAGTTCTTTATGTGTGGATTTAATTTCGTCGGATAATCTGTCTATTTTTTTATCCGTATGAACATAAAATCCTATGAGCAGTCCCACTAAACCGATTAAAATTCCTAAATTTATATAATGCATAAAACCCCGAAGAATTAGTTATTATTTTTAATTGTATTTATATATTATACATTAAAAATAATAAAAAATGAAATAAATCTGACACCTTTTTTATCTAACGTCCCAAAAAATGTAATGCCACTAAAGCGGCAAGAACCGCCATTATTAAACTAAATCCCAACGTAAGCCTTTTATCCATAGCGTCTATCTTGGCATCTAAACTCTTTATTTCTGTCTCAAACCTTTCGTCATGGGCTTTAAATCTGGAATCCATTTTATCGGATAGGTTGTTTATTTCCGATTCCAATTTATTGGATAGGTTATTTATTTCCGATTCCAATTTATTGGATAAGGTATCTATCTGGATTTGAAGGTTGTTAAACTTTTCGGTAAAGAGTTTTTCCTGACCGTCGAACCTGCTGTCGAAGTATTTTTCGGGTGATACC
>JAKAOK010000012.1 GCA_021812245.1 bacterium
AACGTACGAACTTCCTCTTGCGCGCTCCGCTTTCGCTTCGCGCTATCGAGGGTTCGACTCCGTCCCTATTCTGCCTTAACTAAATAATTTATCAAATTCGTTTCATAGCTGGCGGAGAGAGAGGGAGGAACTTTTCTTCGAAAAGTTTTAAAACGTACGAACTTCCTCTTGCGCGCTCCACTTTCGCTTCGCGCTATCGAGGGTTCGACTCCGTCCCTATTCTGCCTTAACTAAATAATTTATCAAATTCGTTTCATAGCTGGCGGAGAGGGAGGGAGGAACTTTTCTTCGAAAAGTTTTAAAACGTACGAACTTCCTCTTGCGCGCTCCGCTTTCGCTTCGCGCTATCGAGGGTTCGACTCCGTCCCTATTCTGCCTTAACTAAATAATTTATCAAATTCGTTTCATAGCTGGCGGAGAGAGAGGGAGTCGAACCCTCGATAGACTTACATCTATACATGATTTCCAATCATGCTCCTTCGGCCTCTCGGACATCTCTCCTAAAAATTATTGCTTGCAATATTATTGCTAATATATAATTTATCATTATTTCAAAATATATTCAAAGATTATTTTTAAAATAATCTAAAAAGATAACCCTAATCCCGATTTAGAAATTTTAGAAATTTTTATATTGACACAAAAATATATATTTTGGTAAAATAAACTTAGTAATTCTTTTCTCCATTTTCCCCCTGATATATGCCGAATATGTCAGGGGGTTTCTAATTTATATATATATATTTGCAGGGGAAACAAAAACTGTTATGGAAAACGGAAAAATAATAGAATCTGGTAATATAAAGCAAGAATTATCCAAACTCAGGGAAAAATCCAAAAAAATCGTATTTACAAACGGCTGTTTCGATATTATACATGCCGGACATATAAGCTATCTGAACGAGGCAAAAACTCTCGGGGATATTCTTATAGTAGGATTAAACAGCGATGAATCCGTCAGGCGTTTGAAAGGTGTGGACAGACCGGTAGTAAGCGAACAGGATAGAGCATACGTCCTCGCAAATCTTAAACCGGTGGATTATGTCGTTATGTTTGACGAAGATACTCCTTATGAACTTATAAAAAAAATTAAGCCTGATATTCTGGTAAAAGGCGCCGACTATGAGGAAAAAAACATAGCGGGGAGCGATATCGTCGAATCTTCGGGAGGCAAAACGGTTTTAATAAATTTTATCGAAGGAAAATCCACAAGCGGCATAATTAAAAAAATAAAGTCTAAGGCCGATATATAATAATATTCAAAAAACTTTCATTTTTTAGAAAATAAGCCGGATAATTTAATAAAAAATAATAAAAAATAATTCTTGATAATTAAGATTATTTTTTGTAGAATTAAAACAATCTATTATTTTTATATAAATTATAATATTAATCAATATTTATTGTCATTCCCGAATACAATATAATTTTTAAAAGGAATTTTTTTCAAAAAAGGAGATAAAATATTGGCCAGCGCGAAATTTAACGATTTAGAGCATGATTTATTCGAAAATATAGAAATTAAAAATTTACTTAATTCTTTAGACGAAGGAGCATTTGTTATAGATAACGAGGATAATCTGGTTTTTTATAATAACAACGCTTCGCTGGCTCTAAAAACAAATCTGGAAGAATTTTTAAATAAAAATATAAGACCCGTTTATTATTTTAAAAATCTATTTAAAGAACAGATAATACCGGCGCATATCAGGGACCTTGCATCGGGATACAAGATATCTAATATTTATATAATCGACGAACAGAGCCACTATTTCGAAAACGAAAGGATAGAACTTTACAACTGCTCGGGCGAGATTAAAGGAACTTTATATCTAGTCAGGGATATTACCAAAGAAATACAGCTCGAAATATCTTTGTCAAACGAAATTAAATTAGACAATCTTTCGGGGCTTTATAACTCAAAATCCTTTCATGAAGAAATAGAAAAAGAGATATCGAGGAGCTCGAGATACGGACATGACTTCTCCATTCTTTTTATCGACATAAATAATTTTAAAGTTTTTAACGACACGCTCGGGCATAAAGCCGGAGACGAAATTATAAAGTTTACGGGAGAATCCCTTAAAAACGCTATCAGAAAAAACGTGGATTCGGCATACAGATACGGCGGAGACGAATTTACGGCAATACTGCCGAACACCCCAGCAAAAAGGTCAACTATCGTCGCTAATAGAATTTTATCTAATTTTCAGAACGGATTTAAAGAAAAATTAAAAGCTATAATCTCCGACGAGGCTTATGATTTAAATTTCGATAATTTTATTTTAAAAGGCGGTAAATCCAAAAAAATAGGATTATCGATAGGCATAGCGGGGTATCAGATAGGCAAACCTGTTGACAAACTAATTAAAGAAGCCGATATTGCTATGTATAAGGCAAAAAGGGGGCAGGATGTTCCTATCTGCATTTACGACGAAGATTAATTTTCGGCCTAAAACAGTTTAAGCGATATGACGCAGATTAGTGTCGCGGTATAAAAAATAATAAGAAGTATAGACGTCAGCTCCATAATTCTGACCGCATCTATAATGCTTTCTTCGCCGGCAGGTTCGTAATTTTCAAATCCGATAACAGGTCTTTTGCTTTCAACGCCGCCGTAATAATTCACGCCGCCTAACTTTATATTCAGCGCGCCTGCCGCTATAGACTCAAGCTGTCCGCCGTTAGGACTGGGATGGTTTTTTCTGAATCTGATCCAAGACCTAAATCCATCTATTAGATAATAACGCTTTTTAGATTTATTTAAAGTAAAACTTAAAATAATGACAGATAAAAGCATAAAAAAAGAGGTTAATCTGAATGGAATATAGTTTGCGGCATCGTCTAACCGGGCGGAAAACTTCCCAAATTTTTCATATTTTTCGCTTTTGTATCCTACTAAAGAATCCAGCAGATTTACGCTTTTATAAATAACCGCGGATAAAACGCCGAAAAAAACGATTTCGGCCGTACCATTATAATAATTAATAGCCGATTTTAATATCAACCCCGATATTAGTCCCGCCGAGAAGTAGAAAATAACGGAGCCGATTCCGTCACCGGTATTTTCGGAAACGGATTCGACGACGGCCCTTGAAATTTCCGATGCGCAAAGATTGCCGCCGTCTCTGCCGGCAAGAGACAAAAGGTCTTTTTGCGCGCCGGCTATATCTTTTGATTTTAACAGCCTGTATATATTCAGGCTTTCATATCTTAAACCCCCGGCGGAAAGAAAAGACGAAAGAATATATAAAGAAACCGCGTAAAAAAGCAGGGGCGAAATATTAAAAGCGGCAAAACTTATCCCTGCGAAAACTATAGATATAGCAAGAATGGTCGAAATATTAAAAAAAAGACCGGATATAAATCCGTTTGAAACGGAATAAAATAACTTTTCTAAATATACCGCCGCCCGCGCCATTATGTTTAGAGGATGAAATTTGTATTTTAACGAACCGGCATAAAACTCGATTATAAAAGCTGAAGGAAATAGTAAAAGGAGAATACAAACAGCGGCCATTTTAATTTTTGAAACTTTCGGGAATAGCGCATGAATCTTCCGCCATAAGTTCCATAAATACATCATTACATACAATACAAGGAAAGGGCATCGAGTTTTTCGGGCAATATTTTTCCGACATTAGCAAATCTAATTTATTAAGTTTATATAGTAAGAATATTTTGCAGTAAAATCTTAAAAAAGTCAAGCGGTTTAGTTTACCCAAATCCCGATTTAGAAAATATTTATAAGTTCTAATACTAAATAACACTGGATTCCCGCTTCCGCGGGAATGACACCCGTTGGGTGAAATCTTAAATTCCGGAATTGTCATTCCTGCGTAGGCAGGAAACGAAGTACAGCGAAGCTCATCCAGAAAATAAATTTCTAAATCGGGATTTGGGGGGTATTTTGTTAATAACCTTTTATACCGTCGCTTATAATCCTGTTAATCTTACCGAAAAGAAAAGCTCGTTTGCAACATTATCGCCCGCTATGTATCCGGCGGGAATAAAATCAATCTCGAAACGTCGAACTATTATAACGGCAATGCCGACTACCGGAAGTAAACCATCGAACCGGTCGGCAATTTTCACCTTATCATGATAACCGCTTGCTATGGCGGCAGCCATATCGAATCGAACCTGTCCGATATTGCCTATTTCGTGATATGCCGAGATATATACCGAAGGTACGCCGAAGCTGTTTTTTAATATATATGTTATGCCGATTTTATCGATAAGCGGAAATGATTTAACTTTAAAATATGCCGTAAGACCGGGGTTAAACTCGTTATAATGCGAAGTCGGCGTACGCCATGCATGACTTCCGTCGTTATTGAAGTGATAACTGCCAAGCACGACTCCTATGCCGTTGAACGCAAAGTTTGACTCTGCGGCGGCAGAAACAGGGATAAAATAAAGTATAACGGCAGCCAGAAATAAAACAACAGTCTTTTTAATCATTTAATACATATTATATCAAAATATATCGTCAATATTAAAAAATTAATAAATAATTTCTTAACGAAATTGTCTTATGATACTGGGTGGGGTGGGGCAGATGGAGGGGCAGATTTAAAATCTGCCCCTCCATCTGCCATTTTGCATTGGCGTAGTAAATATTATATAGTAGGTACGCCTTTTTACCATTTATATTTTACACTATACTCGAAGTATGCCCCGAATAGAAAAATTCGTATATTTGAATATTTGCTGAAGATGCATTTGCGGGAATTATAGCCCCACCGCTATTCATAGCGGTTAAACTGGAAGATGTAATTTGTATTCCGTAAAAACCAAGATTAGTAGCATTAATATTATATCCATATCCATAAATAGCCTGTAAAGGTTCGAACCTGCATGCATTTTCAACCTCGGAACAAAATACGTTTGCAATATAATTTGTATCCGGCGAGAGATTACTTGGAAGAAAAGGAAAAGGAAATTGAACTGTGGACGCTAAATAATTAACATTACTTAACGTCGTCGCATTGCCGACCTGATTTAACATGCCTGAAGCGCCTGAAAAAAGATAGTCATAGATGGTAGAGGTAGAAACGCTTGATGTATTATTATATGTAATAAAATTACCGTTTTCCCAATCATCGCCGACGTTATTTGAAAAAGCTGATTTAACAGGATTACTCGATTCAATTAAACCGGCGGTATCTACCGGATAAGCATATAATTGACTCTGATTTGTTCCCGGATAAAAAGATATAATATGATTAACCGGAAAACCGACTGCATAAAAGCCTCCTTTTCCGCCAGAACTGATATTGCCCACAACGCTCGGAAGCGAAGTTAACGATCCGTCGTTTCCTATGGTAAACGGAAATAATTGCCAAGTATATGTCGAACCGGTGGACAATAAAGCTGATGCATATAAGGTATTACGGACGAAGAATAATGAATCTTCTCCATTATAAACGCTATCTCCGGAAGGAATATACGATGAAGCAGGCTCGCTTTCGGAACATGAAATCGAAGACGAAGTATTATTGCATAAATAAATGTCGCCCGCGTTATCGGTATAGTAAAGGTAACTCTGATTTGGAACTACGACATTATTAAAAAGGCTCGTGCTTCCGTTATTTGTGGTAATGTTGCCGGATGTTTCGTTTAATTGACCGTTAGAGCTATAAGTAAATTTATATATCCCCGCCCCCCCGGTATTATTGCCAAAAGTATAGGCAAAATAAAAACCGCCGTTCGGCGCATACGGGATATAACTAACGAGAGGAGCGACTGCGGTTATATTACCGGAAGTGACAGTGCCGGAAGTATATGCGACGGTAGCGAATTTTATCGGGGATATAATCGGTGCCGAAGAAATCATACCGCTGGAGTTTACAGAATATGCGTTTAATTCGTAAGAGCCTACCGAAGGGTCGTATGTTTCGAGCACGACATTGCCGTAAAAACTGTTTGTATTGTTATAATTATAAAAATGGTAATTGCCTTGGTAATCAGGGATTTGTATTTCGCCGCTCACGTTTAAACTGCCGTCGGAGTTTGTAGGTATGAATATAATCGTCGAGCCGTATTTGCTTGTGCTTGGTAAATTAACATATAAAGTATTTAAATTTGTATCTAAAAGTCCATTTGCAGTAGTCCCGGGGTAACCGCTTGGAAGAGAATTATAATTAGCCGAAGTTAAATATTGACTTAATGAATATTCGGCATCTTTTGTTAAAATTCCGTTAACGGCGGAATAAACCCATATATTATCGCTGCTATCGATAGCATAAGCGTAAGAGTTATTCTTATTAAACACTAACCCTGACACTCCTTCGCCGGTTGGAACCGACTGCGGCGAGGCGGTAATGACCCCCGTCGTCGTATCGATAGAATATTCGTTAACGGTATCGCCGGAAGTGCCGGAAGTATTATATTGATACATAACCGCCGCGCTTATGCCGGATGTGGATGGAGTAGTCATAGAGGTTGACGAAGGAATAGCAATATTTTGCAAAGGTGCCACAATAGGGGTTTCGGTAGTGCCTGAATTAAATTCAGGGGAAGAAGAAGTTGAAGCATCCGAAGTTAACTTGCCGGTCGATACACTGCTATTGTTATTATAAACGTTTACTACGACGTTTAAAATATTACCGCTGGAAGAACCGCCGTCTAAAAGTACTGTTGAACAGTTAGCGGTAGAACTAACGCACTCCGATAAATCGTTTGCAAGCGTGTCTAAAACGTTGACTAATGATTCTATTTGCGTGGCGTTGTTTGAGGTTGTGGCAGCCGAAGTAACGTTTCCAATAGTATTATTGCCATTATTGTCCGTAAAATGAATATTGCCTGCTATCGAGGTAATATTGTTCGCCGCCTCGGTAATAGCGGCAGAAGAATTAGCCGGCGGCGTGGGAGCGCTGCCGCTCGAAACTCCCGTAAACTGAGCCTGCTTTAATGCATCCGTGGCGGCAACCGTCGTAAGTTCGTTTACGGGTATAGTTGAATAACTTTTATTTGAAATAATATTCGGGGTTATTAGATTCGTCATTACTACGTTAGAACCAACGCTGCTTCCGCTGCCGCCGGTAACCGTTATATAGAGAGGAGTGTTAGAAGAAGGAACCGGAGAAACGGTACAGGTATATGAACCGGAACCGGAAGATGTTTGAGTGCATTTAATACCTACTGTATTGCCTAACTCATACATCATTACCGTAGCGCCTGTTACTGCAGGACCTCCTGTAGGAGTAACGGTATAGGTTTGACTGGAAGCCGAACCGCCGCCGGTTGTTCCTCCTCCTCCGCCGCAGCCGGACAACGCAAGAGTTCCGGTAAATAAGAACATTCCTAAAAGAAGCAAAGAGAAACTAAATTTGGTAAAACGCTTAGAAAATTTTAATTTTTCGTCTTTCATCTTTTCCCCCTCTAAAAGTTAAGGTTTTATTTGATAGAATTATAATACTCTCTCCCCCAAAGATATGTCAATAATTTTTTTACTTTGCAGTTTACATAATGTTCCTTATGGGACATTATTTGAGTTCATACGAGCCAGTTGGCTATTTCGAAGTTTTTGTCGGGAATAACGGTTTCAAAATAACCGTTGACCGGGAAACGCTCTATCTCGACTAAGGGGTTTTCTTTATACGTAAGAACGGCATAAAAATCTAAAGGATTATTAGGCAACACGCCTAAAACAAAAATCGGCATTGATATCTCCAGAATGTTTTTATAGACGGCTTTTATAAGCGATATCCCGTTGTTATTGTTGTCCGGACTTGCATTGTCGCCATTATTAATCGTAGGTGAATTAAGTAATATATTTAAATTGTTATTGGCATTAAATTCAAGTTTTACTTTAATGTTTGCGGATTCAACGTTTGCTGAATCGACAAACTTTAATTCGATAACTTTATCTGATAGTTCGTCTATTCCTTTATTATCCAAAAAATCAAATCTTATAAAAAACTCGGATGCATTAAATCCATACTGCATTTTTCTAATAAATCTGTCGGTATGCGCCATTGTCTTGCCCGATAAAATACTTGGAAAATATACCGCGCTTCCGAGCCATTCGAAATAATTACCGGCTATGCCGTCTATTTCAGGATATATAAACGATACAATATCCAGATTGGGTTTCGCCGTCCGTTTTTTCTCTATAATCGGTATATAATAGTCATCCGGCGGATTATCCTTTAAAATTTTATAGACGTTAATAAGATGCGTTCTGTAAAGATTGTCGTATTGTTCGTCAATACCAGACGTCCTGTCTTCGCCGTACCACCAGTTATAATCGCTTCCTTCGGCTATAAAAATCTGTTCCCACGCGGCTTTTAAATCTTCTTTATCTTTATCAAATAGTTTAGTTTTTTGAATAAGATAATCCCGCGTTTTAGAAAGCAAGTCCCACGCTTTATTGTCTTCCCTGTCCCCTATCCATATCCTGAAGTTATGATTAATCCATGAACCTGGATAAATCGTCGGTATATTATAAATTCTAGAAAAATCGAATTCGGGGTCGGGCTCAGGGTTCCATTTGATATCTAAAAACTGTTTAATTTTAACGCCGGTTTTGCCCTCTTCATACGGAACAGCCGCATCCCCTGTTGATTTTAAGACTTCTTCGGCTTTTTTAATGTATTCGTTGACAGTAAAGGTATTAATTGTTTCGGCATTGTCGGACAAGCCCTGATATAAATAATTAAAAAAATCGTATCCATTATTTTTATAGTATTCCCATGCATTCTCGCCGTCTAATATTATCGTAACTACTGCTAATCCATTTTCATTGTAATTTTGCAAACTTAATGATATATTATTCAAGTTATTTATTAAATCTTCGGCAGCGGCTTTCGGCTCATAATTAGAATATTTAAATCCGATTAAATCCGAAAGTCCCTTGTCCCTGAAAAATATGTATGAATATTTCCCGTCCCTTTTTAACGTATACGGTCTATAAAGCAGTTTTCTATTGCCGGGAGCCGAGAAATTTATACCTATCGAATTTGAAAGAATCTCTTCGTCGGTAGCTATCCAGTTAAGCCCGTTATCCGTAAAAAGTTTTAATGTTCTTTCGCTGACGCTTCCTTCCGACGGCCACATTCCTTTAATATCGTATTTTAATTTTTCCTTGAAATATTTTTTCGCGCTTTCAATCTGAAAATTCGCATCTTCCGGATGCCTGAACGGCGCGGGCAGTTTTATGCCGTCGTGAAAATCCGCTATATCGGTATCGCATAACAAAGGCAGTATCGGATGATAGTAAGGGCTTGCGGAAAGCTCGACCTGGCCGCTTTCCGCAAGCCCCGTTATTAAAGGAAATATTTTATTTAAAACCTGAGGAATTTTTTCTCTTATTAGTTTATCTTTTTCTTCTTCCGTAAATTTTTTATCCTTATTCTTTAATGCCGTCAAAAACTCATCAGAATTTATTGAGACGGGGTCAAACCAGAGAAGGTTGAATAGTACTATTATATCTAAGTAATCCTGTAAATCGAACAAGTCTATTTTTTCTTCAAACCCTTCCGCATCGGCGGTTTTTAATCTGTAATAAAGCTGTTTAAATCTATTGCTTTTTTCTATAAAATGTTTGCTCGAGGAGCAGGCCGGAAAAAATTTTTCGATTATAAATAATTTGTCTTTATGGGAGAGTTCGGATATTTTTTTATCGGATATGCTTAAAAATTCTTCGTTTTTAAGCATATCTTTGTAATTGCCGGTATAATCTTCCAACTGGCGCAGCAAAGACGGTGAATAATTAAAGGTTGCGTGTATTTTAGGATAATTCTTTAAAAGCACCCCCATGAAGTAATAATCTTTGGTGGCATGGAGCCTTGTCCATGGCATTAACATTTCGCCGGTGAAATTATCTTTATAATAGGGCTGGTGAAAATGCCACAGAAATATTACGTTTATCGAATTAACGAAATCCACTAATTTTTGTGCCTGTTGTAAATATTGTTTGCTTTAACTTTATTGTTTAGGTCGTCAAGAGTTTTTATTACCTGATTTTTATAGTCCATTAACTTATCGGCAAGATTATTCGCCTTATCCAAATCTTTTGCGTTTAAAGCGTCAACTAAAGCTTTTCCGGTTTCGTGGACTTTCGGATGAATTTGTCCTAACTCTATGAATTCTTTGTAATCTGCGTATTTTTCTCGTCCTGCGCCATCGTACCACTTACCGAGCCTGCACTGATGATGGTCTGTTAACTCGCCGCTGTTAAGAGATATCTTTTTATCGCTAAGGACGTCCAACACTTTGGTTACCCATAATAAATGGTCGGCTTTAACGATATTTAAAAGCATGCAGTCGAATTTCCAATCGGAAAAGGTTTTTAAAGAATTGGACTGTTCTTTGACTATCCTGTCAAAAGAAGAAGCGATAGCATCAAATGTTTTATGTATATCTTCCATGCCGGAAGACAGGGTCGAAAGGTTATTAGCCATTTCCGATGCAACCTGCGACTGCTCTTCCGCCGCCGTGGCAATATAGGTTACCTGTTCGCTCGTCTGAGTGGCGGCTTTATCTGCTATAGACATAACGTTTGTTACCACGTCCAACGATTCCTGGGAGTTCTTAAGATGCGAAAGTCCCTCCTTTACTTTAATTTCTACTTCTTTAGACTGGCCGCCGATATCCTGAGTTACCTGTTCTATTTCTTTAGCCGCCTGCGCCGATTTTTCCGCCAGCGTTCTTACTTCGTCCGCTACGACGGCAAAACCTCTGCCGTGCTCCCCGGCTCTTGCCGCTTCGATTGCGGCGTTTAAAGACAGCAGATTCGTCTGGGCCGCTATTTCTTTTACTTTATCCGTAAGTTCTACTATTTTCTGAGTCCTCGCCACAAACTGGTTTATGGATTCACCCATGGTTTTAACAGCTTGTTCGACCTGTTCCATTCTTGAAATAAGTTCTTCCAGCGCCGCCGAACCTTCTTTGGTTTTTTTTACGGTATCTCCGGCTTCGCTTGCCGCCGCCTGAGCGTTTTTGGCTATTTCTTTTGCCGTGGAAGACATCTCTTCCGTTGCAGTAGCTACGCTCGTTATTCTTTGGACCGACATTTCTACCTCGCCCCTGAAAACTCCGGCGGTCTTTTTGGTATCTATGGTGATTTCCATAATATCTACCTGGCCCGAAGCAAGCGATAATAGTCTGTCTCTCCATTCATTTACTAAAGATAGAGCCGGAAAGGAGGCGTTAAAAACGCCGGTATCGGTCTTCTGAAGTTTTTCCAATTCATCGTCTTTATCGGTTAGCGCCAAATTCATAACCGCCATGCATTGTTTATTGCCTTTATCGAATAATCTCATAGATATTTTTTCCTCTATATTATTTTTTTATTGTATTATATTGATTACGAATTCAGCTGAATTAAGTTTTCTATGTATCCTCTGTCTTTAGTCATTGCGTCGTTAGTGAGCATAGTTTTATAAATTGCAACGGCTTTTTCAGGTTTTTTGATTTGCGTGTAAACCGCCGCTTCTTCCAGCATAGCATACTCCTGTAATTTAACGTCGTCTATTTTAGACATTGCGGCAAAATCGGCAATTGCGTTTTTGTAATTTTTTTGCAGTATGGAAATAGTTCCAAGATTGCTGCAGGCAAGATACGTTAAATTATTGGAACCGGGTTTCGGATAAGCCTTTGCGTAATCGGCAAGATAAGCCGAAGCTTTTTTAAATTTGCCTATTCTCATATAATCGAGCCCGAGATAGAAATTCGAGATTTTAGAAGATTTTGTTCCGCCATATTTGCTTTTAACTTTCTTAAGATAAGAAATAGACTCTGCAACAGCTTCAGGATTTTTCCCGTTATACGACATATACAGGCTTACGCCTTTCCATAACATTTTGCCTGCGTTTTTGTTTAACCCGTAATAATAAAACCGTAAGCCGAAAATAGAGCCTATTATTAAAACAATAAGCGTTAATGAACCGATTAAAATAAGTTTATTTTTGATTAAAAATCCTTCCAAATCTATTTTATCCATTATTATTTCCCTTATTTATCTATTAATGAGATAACTAATATTATAAGATAATAAAATAAAAATCAAGCATATTTTTTTACCTTAATTTTGCAATAGAAAATATTTAAATGTTTCTTTTATATGTAAATACTGGATTCCCGCTTTCGCGGGAATGACATCTTTTGGGTTAAAACCTCAATCTCTGCATTGTCATTCCCGCGAAAGCGGGAATCCAGAAGATTAAATTTCTATTGCAGGATTAAGGTTTTAACGTTTTTTTAATAAGCCTGCGGCATTTTCTTTTATTTTTTCAAGCTCTTTTGCGGTCAGACCCGCTCCCAATCCAACGCCGTCGTATTCTTTTTCGCCCATAATATCCGAAGGAGAGTGGGCATCGCTTGAAATAATGAGTCCGGCTCCGGTTTTTCGGGCAATTCCGGCTATATGTCCGTTTGCGAGACAGTGTCCTTTCCTATAGGAGAGTTCTATATATATGCCGTTTTTCTTTGCGAGAAGCGCCTCTTTCTCCGTAATCAAACCGGGGTGCGAAAGTATGTCTATGTTTTCTTTTAAAGCGGCGGAATTTGTCCCTTCTTCCACCGGCTCGCTCAGAGTTTCGCCGTGGACTACGACTATTTTAGCTCCCGATTTTCTCGCAAGGCTGACCGCGTCTTTTATCAGCGCAGGAGGAACATGGGTGAGCTCGACGCCCGGAAGAACTTTAAAATTGTTTTTATTCTTTTTGTCGTAAAGCCCGTTTATTTTTTCGCAAATTTTTTTTATGCCGTATAGATTATGTTCTATATTGGAAAAATCGGCATGGTCGGTTATGGCGATACCGTCAAGACCGGCATATATAGACCGCCTGATTAGTTCCGCCGGAACTAATTCTCCGTCGGAAAAAACGGTATGCATATGAAAATCTATGAGCATAATATTTCCTTTTGTTTTTGAAATACCCTTTCGAGCCTCTCTTTTTTGACTTCTAAGGAAATATCGTCGACAATTTCAAAAGCTTTAGTAAAAGGCCTAGGGGAATACTTAAATCCAAATATAAAATTGAATTTAACCTCTCCCATTAAAGAAACGGTCATTTGAAAATCTTCTTCGGTTTCCCCGGGGAAACCGACTATTATATCGGTGGAAATAGAAATATCGGAGAGCCCGTTTCTTAGTTTTTCAATTAATTTTAAATAATCTTTCCTATTATAACCCCTGTTCATAGCCGAAAGTATCTTATCGGAACCCGCCTGAACAGGCAGATGAATCTCCTTGGAAATCTTGCCGTTTCCGCAAACCGTTTCTATTAAGCCGTCGTTAAAATCTTTAGGGTGAGAGGTTAAAAATTTAATCTTTGTTATGCCGGGGATATCGGAAAGCGCGTTTAAAAGGAAGCAAAAATCTTTTTTGCCGCCTTCCGGAGATAAATAAGAATTAACGTTCTGCCCTAAGAGAAGTATCTCTTGGACCCCTTTTGAAACCTGTTTTTTAACGGTATTATATATTATTTCAAACGGTATAGACCTTTCTTCTCCCCTGACATAAGGCACTATGCAGTAAGAGCAAAAATTGTTGCATCCTTCGGTAATTTTAACGGCCGCCGCACCGTTTTCCAATTTTTTATCTGAAAAATATTCTTCTATTAATCCAACATCTTTATAATCGTCGTTATAGCTTTCTTTTACATATCTGTTTTCGTATTTAAGCATATCCGGTATAGACATAATTTCGTCCGGACCAAAGCAGTAATCGAAAAATAAGCCCGTCTCCGTCTTATGTTTTTCGGATTCCATCTTTAACTTAATCTGTTTGGCAAAACAACCGGCGAGGACTACTTTTTTATCCGGACCGTTTTTTTTTAATCTGCCCAATTCCGATAGTATCTTATGGTCGGCATGGTCGCGGACGCTGCAAGTATTAAGGATAACGATACCGGCATCGGCGACGGAATCAGCTTTATAAAAACCGTTCTTTAAAAGGCCGCTTTCTATTAAACCGGAATCGTGAGAATTCATCTGACAGCCGTAAGTCTTTATAAAAAATCTTTTATCTATCTTATTTAATTTATTTAACGAGGTCATTTTTATAAATTTTGCTGATTTTGAACAGAGGGGCTATTTTTTTTTGAACTTCTATTTTGTCTCCGGTTTTTGGGTTCCTTCCGGTATAAGTTTTATATTCTTTTACCGAAAAACTCCCGAACCCCCTGATCTCGACCCTTTTTCTCTGAATAAGGGATTCTTTTATTTCGTTAATTATCGTATCGGCTATTTTATCCGCAATCTTTACGGGGATATCGTTTTTATCCGCAAATTTTTCCGTAAATTGAGCTTTGTTCATTAATCTTTGCTCCTTATTATATTTTAACTATGTTTAAGCTTTAAGTTTATCACATAAGAACGTCGGGGTCAACATCTACGGAAATCTTTTCGGATGAAAAATTTTTGGATAAGCGCTCATCCATCCTTAGCATATTTATCAACCTGTGAAGGTTGACTGCCGGAGGAGGCGCTTTTAATATCAATTGATACCTGAAATCGTTTTTTATTTTTTCAATCGGGCATGGCGAAGGCCCTAAAATAGATATATTATTTGCAAAATTACCCGAATTAATATTTGCTTCTATAATCCTGCCGATAATTTTTTTTAAATTTAAAGCCGTTTCTTTCAATGTTTCAATATTTTTATCGATTAATTTTAGGGCTATTATTTTGGTATAAGGCGGATATCCGTATTCTTTTCTGATTTCAAGCTCCTTTTCGTAAAAGCCTTTTGTGTCATGCGATGCCGTATATCGCAACAAATAGTTGTCCGGTATAAATGTCTGAATGGCTATTTCCCCGCGGTCTTTCCCTCTGCCGGCTCTTCCTAAAACCTGCGTAAGAATCTGAAAAGCCTTTTCCGCGCTCCTGAAATCCGGTATATTCATCAAACCGTCGGCAAAAATTACGACCACGAGTCCGACGTCGGGAAAATCATGCCCCTTAGTTATAATCTGTGTCCCGATTAATATATCTATTTCTTTTCTGTGCATTTTTTTAAATATTTCGGCGCCGGCTTTTTTGCTTTTCGCAATATCGGAATCTATCCTCTCTATTCTGACTCTACCGTTCGCATTATTATCAGCACCTCCGAATAAAGTTTTTACGCCGTCTTCCAATTTCTGGACTCCCACGCCGTAAGGTTCGATAGCGTCCATTCCGCATTCCGGGCAGAGTTTAGGGACGTCTTCCGTGTAGCCGCAGTAATGGCATTTCAAAGAACCTGCGTTTATATCCCGATAATTGCCGTAGCGCGGATTCTCCTCTTTCTTATGCTTATTCTTATGATGAACGAGGGATATCGCGCAGTTTTTACACAAAAATAAATGTCCGCATGAAGAACAGATTAAAAACGTCGAAAATCCCCTTCTGTTTAAAAAAAGCAGTATCTGTTTTTTATTTTTAATATTTTCTTTTATTAACAGGATTGTTTCGTCCGATAAAACTTTATTTTTAAATTCTCTTTTGCCGGAACTTTTAAATTCCGGTTTGAGGTCAATGATGTTTACTTGGGGCAGGGATTTTCCACTTACCCTGTTTTTTATATAAATATACTCGTATTTTTTAAGTGCGGTAGCATTGTAATAAGATTCGAGCGAAGGGGTCGCCGAGCCAAGCACGCAGACGGATGAAGATTTTTTCGACATCATAACCGCAACGTCTCTTGCGTTATAAAGAAGACCGGACTGCTGTTTATAAGAAGCGTCGTGCTCTTCGTCGATTATTATAAGTCCGGGGTTTTTTAACGGAGAAAATATAGCCGATCTCGCTCCAAGAATCAGCTTAATACCGCCGTTCATTATTCTTATATGGTTTATCAGTTTTTCTTTTCTTGAAATTTTACTGTGAAATACGGCGAAACAGTTATTTTCGACAAGAGTCTTAAATCTTTTTTTTATTAGGTAAATAAATTGATTCGTAATAAATATTTCCGGAACGGTTATTATGACCTGCTTATTTAAATTTAAGGCAAAGTCTAACAGGTTAAAATAAATCTCGGTTTTGCCGCTTGCGGTAACCCCGTGCAGTAAAAATGTTTTATAGAAACCTGCCCCCATTGATTCGCGTATCAGGTTGACGGCATTTTCCTGCTCCTGCGTGAGATTGTAAGGGGCATCCGAAAGAAATTTATGTCTGCCTTCCGGATACGGGGTATCTTCTAGGACATCTTTGCCGCTTTCTCTTTTACCGGCGGCTTCGAGAAACATAGCTTCATCGTAATATTTATCTAATAAATCAAAATGCTTAACGTCTAAGGAAGGCAGAACCGCCTCAAAAACCCCGGATATATTTTCATGATAATACGAGGAAAGAAAATTAAAAATATCTTTGCGGGATTCGTCGAAAAAACGAGGTCTGGAAATGCGGAGTATCCTTTTTAACTTTATCTTTTTGTTTTCAATCTTATCGATTTTACCGGCATATTTACTTTGAGGAGGTTCCACATATGCTTTTTCCGTCCGGTCGTTACCGTCCTGCCTTATATCGTATATGAAACCGTATAATGTTCTGTTTTTAAAAGGAACCAATACGGCTTTTCCTACTTCCGCATCGGCTTCAAATTCTTCGGGCATTAAATAGGTAAATTTAATATCCGTTCCGCTTTTAGGAATTACTATGTCGGCTGTCGTCATAGCTTTATATTATAATATAAATAAGCGCAATATAAAACTATACCCCAAATCCCGATTTAGAAACTATTTAAAGAAATTCCAAGAACCCGTCATTGCGAGCATATCTTTGACTGCGTTTATAAAACCAACGGTTTTATGCAGGCAAAGATGGGACGGACGAAGTCCAGCGTAGCTAACTCCAGCGCAGCTAACCAATCTCGCTTTAGATTGGTTAGCTGCGCTGGACTTCGTCCGCTGCGCTCGCAATGAAGAAATAGTGCGCCGACAATGACATTATTAAGTGATTCAGGTAATTCATATATAAAAATTTCTAAATCGGGATTTGGGTGATTTTTACCGATTGCATTTTTAATATTTTTTTGGGATAATTATTATTGAAGTAAAAATAAAATTAAAGTGGGGGGTTAGCTCAGTTGGTAGAGCGATGCCTTCGCATGGCATAGGCCAGGGGTTCGAATCCCCTATCCTCCACCACTCAAAATTAATGCCTATTAGAATATCTTATTTATTGCTTCCGAAATAATAGAAACGGTTTTATCTATATCCGATTTAGTATGCTTCGAGCTTAAAAACATCGCTTCATACTGCGAGGGAGCCATAAATATTCCTGCATTTAATACCGATGCGAAAAATTCCTTAAACCTGTTTACGTCTGATTTCATAACATCTTTAAAATTGTTAACGCTTCCGCCTTTAAAAAATATTGTCAGTATGGAAGAAATATAATTTATCGTAATTTTGCCGTTAAAATTTTTGAGTTCATCTTTGAGGCTTCTTACTAAATAACTTGCGGCTTCGTCCGCTTTCGATACGGCATCGTCCCTCTCTATCGCTTTTATCGTTGCAATGCCTGCGGCAACGCATACCGGATTGCCGGAAAGGGTGCCGGCCTGATAAACGGGACCGAGCGGAGACAGATATTCCATTATATCCCTCCTGCCGCCGAAAGCGCCTATAGGAAGTCCGCCGCCTATTATTTTGCCGAGGCAGGTAATATCCGGTTTTAAACTGAATAGACCCTGAGCTCCGCCTAGAGAAAGCCTGAAACCGGTAATAACTTCGTCGAATATTATAAGAGAACCGTTTTCATGGGCTAAATCTATTAAATTTTTTAAAAAACCTTCTTCCGGTAAAACTACCCCCATATTTGCGGCTACCGGCTCTATTATGACGGCGGCTATTTCCCCTTTATGCGCCGCAAACAAGCCCTTAACCGAAGATATATCATTATAAACCGCAACAAGGGTGTCTTTCGACACGCTTTCAGTAATGCCCGCGCTTGAGGGGACGGATGTCGTCAGCGCCCCCGAACCTGCCTTAACAAGCATGGAATCCGAATGACCGTGGTAGCATCCTTCAAATTTTACGATTTTGCTTCTTTTCGTAAAACCTCTTGCCAGCCTAACGGCGCTCATCACGGCTTCCGTGCCGGAATTTACGAGCCTGACCGACTCTATGGAAGGAAAATGTTTATTGATTAAACCGGCAAGTTCTATTTCCGCTTCCGTAGTAGCGCCGAAACTGAATCCGTCCGCCGCCGAGTACGAAACCGCTTTTACTACCCTTTCGTCGGCATGCCCCAAGAGCATGGGTCCATAAGACATTACATAGTCGATATATTCGTTTCCGTCTATATCGTAAATTTTGTTGTCTTTAGCCTTTTTTATTACGACCGGCGATAAGCCTACCGATTTAAAAGCCCTGACCGGGCTGCTGACGCCGCCGGGCATTAATGCTTCGGCACGCTTTACGGCATTTAAGCTGTTGATATTTTTCATAGAAATTTCCTTTCATTTTTTTTATTTTCTGTGCCTTTTTTTGAACCGTCGGCGACAGATTTAGGCAGATAAGGGGCAAAAAATTTAAAAACTTCCATATTCCAGCCGGGAAGAACGACGTGGCCGCTGTTTTTCGCTATAAATAGCTGCTTTTTAGATTTAATTAATTTATATACGGCAAAAGTGCCTTTGGGCGGACAGTCTTCGTCCTTAAGCCCTACTCCGATTAAAACCGGCGACTTAATCCAAGTCGCAAAATGTTTTGTATCGACATAATAAAGAGACCGCATAACTTTAGCTCTGTCTTCGGGATGCTTTTTCAAGAATGCCTTTACTTCCATATATGGACCCATTTTTGCCAGCGGCATCTGGACGGGAATATCGCTCAAAAACGGAACGTCTCCGGCAACGGCAACAATATGCGGGTCTATAGCGGCGTCTATCAAAGGAAGTGCCCCTCCCATGCTTCCGCCGGTAACGAATATATATTTAGAATTTATATTTTTAAAATGTTCCAGAAATCTGAGCGATGCAAGGGAGTCCATTACTATTTTTACCATAGAAAAAGTTTTAATATGCAGAATGCCGTTCGTCATAAGCCCCGGAAAACCCGGATGATAAACTGCCCCGCTTCTCCCATGCCCTCTCAAATCTATGGAAAGAGCGGCATAGCCCCTTCTTGCAAAGAAGTGCGCCCAGCCCGGAGTTCCGAATGAGCCGTAACCATGCAGTAAAAGAACTCCGGGGTATTTTTTGTCTTTAATCCCGTAGGGAATTGCGAAATACCCTTTTAATTGAAGTCCATCGTAAGACGTTAGCGTCAGATCATATGTTTCGATTTTATTGATTTTATCGTTATAAAGAGGTTTTATGGAATAAACTACCTTTTCTTTTCTAAGATGCGCGTACATTTTATGCCAGAATTTTTTGAACTTCCGGTATTTCGTAAGTTTAATGCTTTTATTTTTAAGGGATTTAACGGCGGAAACCGCAGGCACGACGGTTTTTGTTTTTTCGTTAAGGTTTTTGTATAAAAATATTCCCAAAACTAAAACGACGACTGCGATTAATAATATTATTAAAACGGTTTTGTTTTTATTGGTTTTCATTATAAAATATTTAATATAAAAAGGCATCTATGAATTTTAGATTAATTCATAGATGCCTGTTAAATTTAAAGGTTATCGTCTTTATTATTATTGAGTTATTGAACTTATTTTAAAGATTCGAGATACTCCGCTAACGTTTTTAACTGCGACGGATTAAGGTCATGGTTCGGCATCATAGTATTCGGAGAATGAACTTTAGGGGTATTTATCTGAACTTCTAACCAGTGGATAGAATGGCCTTTTGTTCCTTCTTTGTCGAGATTAGGACCTATCGAACCGCCTTTGCCGTTTATAATATGACATCCTGCGCAACCCTGAGCGTTTATAATTTTCATTGCGGCGGCTTTTAAATTTTTAGAAACAGCCGGTTTAGCGGAAGTATTACCTGCGGCAGCTTTAGCCGGCGTTTTTGAAGCAGGAACGGCGGTCGCGGCGGGAGTGCTTGGCGCGGCAGGTTGAGCGGCCGGTTTAGACGGCGCAAGTTTTTTTGCGCAGCCGTAAAGGCCGAAGCTTATAGTTAATAAAAATAATGCGGCAAATAAAACGGTTAAGCCTTTTTTTCCTTTTAACGCTTTCAATTTTTTCCCCTCCCTAATTAATTAAAGATTAAATTTATTGTTTTACCATCACAAATTCAATGAAAATTCAATTTAGGACATATCGTATATATAATATATCTATTTAAAATTTTGTCAATAAAAATTTACATAAAAATTTAACGCCTGCAATTTAACGCCCCAAATCCCGATTTAGAAACTATTTAATAAATTCCAATATCCCGTCATTGAGTAATTCAGGTAATTCATATATAAAAATTTCTAAATCGGGATTTGGGTAACATGAAAGTTAATGTTGCACATTACGGCAATTTGATATTAATATCCAGAATTCTTACTCCGTCCGGCAGAATTGCGTTGATTTTTTCCCGCAGAACGTTTAATGCCGTCGAAGCGGCATATTCCGCGGCTACCCGCGCCTTAATATATAACTCGTCGCTTTCGCTCATAAAAGGAATCGGATTGGAAAAGCTCAGCCTTGGTCTGGACGTAAATTTCGATTCCCTGTAAATTAGCGGGATACCGGCTACCCTAAAAGCCTTAAGCAATATTTTTACGGTTTCTAAATGTCCAAGGTATTTTACTGCTCCCCTTTTAGAATATATAAACGTAAGTTCGGAAAAAGATTTCACGGGATTATTTTGAATTATTTTGACTCCTTCGACGGCTGTTTCCGTATTTTTATTTTTGCACTTTTTTTTATGCATTTTTATATTTTCCGCTTTTGACGAATAAACGGGGTTTACGGTTTTAAAATCGCATACTCCGCATAAATAACAAATTTTTCTGCAATTCTCCGTTAAAAGGTCCTCCGTAGAATCGCCGGTCGAAGATGCGTTGCGCGGATAAATGGATTTTAAATTCTGCATATAAGATTTTTTATATTCGTCTTTTAAAAAATCCTTATCCACGAGAATATCTATAAAATCCCATGGAAGCGGAACATCTATATTTTTTTCTTCGTATAAATATTTATGATAATCGTATCCGTATTCAAGGGCCTTAACCCAAGCACCATAGTTTAACAATTTGGATTCGCTGTCGTAAACCGCGCCGAATTTATAGGCATTATATATGATTTTAGGCGTAAAATCGTCCCCTCTCGATATGAGCCCTTCGATAAAACTTATTTTAGGGTCCTGATATCTAAAATTCACGTTTAAGGGTTTTAATATTTTTTTTAAATAATTAATTTTAAAGTTAAGCTCCGGTTCTTTTTCCATAGGATGCCACTGAAAGGGGGTATGGGGCTTCGGCACGAAGTTATTGACGTTTACCGTAATATTCAGCCCTTTTGCAGCTTTTTTTATTTTTATTATTAAACCTGCTATCCCGTCCAAATCCGCCATTCTTTCAAACGGAAGCCCGAGCATAAAATATAATTTCAAAGTTTTAAAGCCTTTTTGTGAAAGCCCTGCCGCTTCCTTCAGTAGGTCGGCCTCGGAGATATTTTTATTTATGATATTCCTAAGTCTTTGCGTTCCGGCTTCGGGAGCAAGGGTAAAATTGGTCTTTTTGACGGCGGCCGTTTTTCTAAGAATATTTTCGCTCAAAGAGCCTATTCTCATAGAAGGAAACGACATCGAAATTTTCTCTTCGGATGTTAAATCGGCTAATTCGGAAAGCAATGCTTCGATATCGGAATAGTCCCCCGTCGAAAGAGAAGACAAAGATATTTCTTCCAGTCCGGTAGTCCGCAAACCGTGTTTTACGGCATTGACGACGATATCCTTTTTCCGCTCCCTAACCGGCCTGTAAATATAACCCGCCTGGCAGAAGCGGCAGCCGGACGAACAGCCTCGGGCTATTTCTACGGCAAGCCTGTTATGGACGGTTTCTATAAGCGGTACTATATGCTTGCCTATATATATATGTTTATTAAATTTACGGTTTAAGTCTATATCGTATAATATCGATTTTTTTACGCTTTTGGAAAAACCGGGCACGTAAACGCCTCTTATTTCGGCGAGTCTGTTTTTTACGTAATTTCTATAATCCGCTTTATCGACCGCTCCGGATTCAAGGCCTCTTTTGGCCTTTAATACGGTATCACATACTTCAACCGTCGTAATTTCTCCGTCGCCTATTATAAAAAAATCCATAAAGTCGTTCAATGGAAGAGGGTTAAAAGCACATGGGCCGCCCGCTCCGATAAAAGGGACGCCATGACCCGTCCGGTCTTTAGAAAAAACGGGAATACCGGAAAGTTCGAGCATAAATAATACATTTGTATAGGAAAGCTCGTATTGTAAAGAAAAGCCGGTTACGTCGAAATTTTTAATCTCTTCAAACGATTCCAGGGAAAATAAAGGAATATTATGCTCTTTTAATTTGGCGTTCATATCTGGATAAGGCAGATAAACCCTTTCGCATGCAATATAATCGACGGAATTTAATATGTCGTATATTATACCCATTCCTATATGGCTCATGCCAAGTTCATAAAAATCGGGAAAAGCAAGCGCAAATTTTAAAGGAATAGTTTTAATATCTTTGACGGTAGTCCCTGTTTCCAACCCAAGATATCTGACGGGTTTTTGCACGAACGGAAGAACGGCTTCGTTCAGCTTGCGGTATAATTCATGGTTTACTTTCATAAGTCTATATGATACCTTAAATCACCCTTAAAGACTATTAAAATTGTTTCAACATATTATAAAATGCAGAATGAGCCGTCTAAAAAAACTAACAATAAAAAAGTTGATTTATAAAGGAAAATAATCGTATAATAAAAAAATATGAATAATACGATTCAGCTTATAGTAATTGCGATAATTCCGGTTTTATTCGCCATTATACTTCATGAGGTTTCACACGGCTATGTAGCTTATCTTTTCGGTGACGATACGGCAAAAAACGCAGGAAGATTAACTCTTAATCCTATAAAACACATCGACCCTTTCGGAACGATTCTGCTTCCCCTGCTTTTAATCCTCATAGGTTCTCCTTTTCTATTCGGTTACGCAAAGCCGGTTCCGGTAAATTTTAACGGACTTAAAAATCCTAAAAGGGATACCGGATTTGTCGCGGCGGCTGGACCGGTTACCAACTTCATACTGGCTTTTATATGTTTTGTTTTTCTGAGGATTATACTTTTTGAGTTTCCGGTTATGAATTTATATCTGGCTTACTTTATAAGTAATCTTCATTTTCAGACGGTTTCCGGCAGTTTGTTGTTTAAATTTTTTATTTATCCGGTAACTTTTATGCTTTTCATAGGCATAATGATAAATATCATACTCGGAACATTCAATCTCATACCGATTCCGCCGTTAGACGGAGGAAGGGTTGCCGTAAGCCTTCTGCCCGAACCGTTTTCCGGTTATTTAAGCAAATTAGAGCCGTTTGGAATATTTCTGCTTTTAATATTGCTTTTAATAGACCCGGGGAATTTTCTGACCGCTTCATTTGATTTTATAGTAAACAATATCGTTTTAAGAAATCTTAGCTTATAATGAAATGCAATGAAAACGGAATAAGTATATCCTTTTATCCAAAAGTGAGCCTCGAAGCTTACGACGGCCCTTTAGACCTGCTTTTAACCCTGATAAAAAAAAATAAAATAAATATTTACGATATTCCTATAGTCGAAATAACAAGGCAGTATCTTGAAGCGATAGGCTTAAACGAAAACGCCGCCGTATCGTCTTCCGATACCTTTAATCTTGATTTAGGCGGCGATTTCATAGTAATGGCGGCTCAGCTTATATATATTAAATCCGTAATGCTTCTGCCTAAGTATGATGCCGAAAATGAGGAGGGCGGCGAAGAAGATATAAGCGACCCGAGGACGGGACTGACGGATATGCTCATAGAATACCGAAGAGTCAAAGAAGTAGCCGACTTTTTAAATAACAGGCCTATATTGGGACGCGACGTATTCGGAATAAAAATGTTTAAAACAGATGAAACCATGCTTGAAAAAGTTTCCGATAACGCCGGCGTTATTTTTGACGCAAATATCTTTATTCTTTCGAAATATTTCTACAACAAGATGACGGAGGCGCAAAACAGGATAAATATATACGAGGTGGAAAGAGAAAGTTTTTCCGTAAAGGAAAAAATAATGGAAATAATGGAAATGTTTAATACGGTTCATAATATAACTTTTAGCGAAATCGTTAAAAACAGTAGAAGTAGAGATGAATTCTTTACTTATTTTCTTGCGCTTCTTGAAATGGCAAGATTAGTTCTGATAAATTTAAGCCAGATTCAACTATTCGGCGAAATATATATTGCACCGACATCAGGCAGTCTTGCCCTATACCGCTCTAAAATTGCGAGTATGAATTGATTTATCCGCATTATTGATGGCCAATTCGGCGGTTTTACGGTTTAATATGCGGTATTCCCCTGACGGCAGGTCGCCTATATAAAGTCCGCCTATCCTGACTCTCCTAAGCATTAAAATTTTAAGGTTAAAAAACTCCATAAGCCTTCTTATTTCGCGGTTTTTTCCGTGCGATAAATCTACCGACAGTATAAATTTGGAAGGATTTTTTCTTACGACTCTGACGTCATCAGGCTTCAAAAGACCCGTTTCTTCAAGTCTGACGCCTTTTCTTATCCTATTGAAAAGGTCGGGGGTCAATTCCCCCTTAGCCTCGACTATATAGGTTTTCGCTACGTCGAATTTCGGGTGGGTTAATTTATACGCAAAGTCGCCGTCGTTGGTAAGCAAAAGCAGACCTTCGCTCATAAAATCCAATCTTCCCGCCGGAAATATATGTTTATATTTTAAGGTTTCTTTTTTAATTAGTTCCATAACGGTTTTAAAACATATTCTTCTACCGAAAGAGCATGCTCTTTCGGAACTCGTAGAAGAATATATTTCCGATTTTACGGCGGTAATATACCCTTGAGGCTTGTTAAGCATAATATAAATTTTAGGCTCTTCTTTATATTTAATCTTTTTGCCGTCAACGGCAACCTCGTCTCCTTCCTTAACGGCGGTGGCGAGATTTTTAATTTTTTTACCGTTTATTAGGACTCTTTCCTCTTTTATTATATCGTCGGCGTTTCTCCTCGAAACGCCTGTATGCATAGCGATAAACCTATTTAATCTTATGCCGGCGTTTGCCTTTACCTTAGTTTTAGCCCCTGTTTTTTTCATGGTTTCCTTTTCAGTTATTGTCCTGTCGGTCAAAATACTATTCCCTCCATTTGAGTAGAAGCCTGAGCATAAAGTTTCATAGGGATGCGTCCCGACAAATATGCAAGTCTGCCCGCTTCTACGGCGTTTTTCATAGCGGCAGCCATATTAACCGGATTAACGGCTCCGGCTATCGCCGTATTTATAAGAATGCCGTCAACCCCAAGCTCCATAGTTTTACAGGCGTCAGAAGCGGTTCCTACTCCGGCATCCACTATTACCGGAACGGATACGGTTTCTTTAATTATTTTAATATTATAAGGATTTCTGATGCCGAGACCGGAACCTATAGGCGAAGCAAGAGGCATCACTACCGGACATCCTATATCTTCGAGCTTTTTGGCAAGAACGGGGTCGTCCATCATATACGGCATAACGGTAAATCCTTCCTTAACTAGAATTTTGGCGGCTTTTAGCAGTTCTTCGTTATCCGGATAAAGCGTTTTAGGGTCGCCTATAACTTCCAGTTTTACGAGATCGGTTCTAAAAACTTCCAGTTCTCTTGCGAGCCTGAGGGTATTTACTGCATCCTCCGCCGTATAACATCCGGCGGTATTAGGTAAAAGGATATATTTGTCAAGGTCTATATAAGACAGCAAATTTTCTTTTGCGTTAAAATCTATTCTTCTGACGGCAACGGTTATTATTTCGGCGCCGGAAACGTCTGCGGCGTCTTTCATAGTTTGAAAATCCGGATACTTTCCCGTTCCTATAAGAAGTCTCGATTTAAAAATATATTTTCCTATTTTTAATACGTCGCCGTTTTCTTTTATATTGCTTTCCATGGACCCTCCTTATGTTTATATATTATATATTATTGATAATTCCGGTTATACGATAAAATCCTGCACATTTTTCATCCGCCGGGAGCTATCGTTACCATATCTATTTTGTCGTTTTCGTTTAAGGCGAATACGGCGTAAGAGCTTTTTGGAACTATCGTCTTATTGACGGCTACGGCGGTACTTTTAATATTAAGTCTCAGTTCGTCGATTAAATTTTGAACCGTAATGCCGTTTCCGGCAACATATTCATTTCCATTTAATTCGATTTTCATAAATTTTACTAAATACTAACGTTTATATTTATATAATTATACAACGTATCCCTTCTCGCCGGAATTTTGCCTGCTTGTTTTATTAAATTTATAATTTCGCCTTCTGATAGATATTCGCCGAAATTACCTCCGGCGCTCTTTGTAATATTCTCTTCCATTAAAGTTCCGCCGAAATCGTTAGCACCGCAATCCAGCGATTTAACAGCGGCATCCTTTCCTATTTTCGGCCAGCTTGCCTGAATATTTTTAAAATTGTCTAAATATAATCTTAAAATTGCATAAAACTTAAGCACGGCTCCATTATCGTAAATTTTAGCCTGATTTACCTGTTTCCTTAGGGACGTTTTAGGCGAAATGAACGGCAAAGCGATAAATTCCGTAAATCCGCCGGTTTCATCCTGAATCTGCCTTAAAAGGCTTAAATGATACGCCAAATCCTCGTTTGATTCTATATGCCCGAAAAGAACCGTAGCCGACGTTTTAACTCCAAGCATATGAGCCGTTTTTATAATTTCGACCCAGACCGCCGTATTTATCTTTTCGGGGCAGATTTTTTTTCTCGTTTCTTCGGCTAAAATTTCCGCCGCCGTTCCGGGTATAGAATTCAGTCCGCAATCGACTAATTTTTCGATAACCCCGGCGTAAGACTTGCCGGTTGCTTCGGCAAGTTCATAAATTTCCTGCGGAGAAAATGCGTGAATATGTAGATACGGAAAATTATTTCTTACCGTTCTAAGGAGATTGAAATAATAATCCGGATTTGATTTCAATTCCGGGTTTATTCCGCCCGTAACGCATATTTCGTCGATTCCTATTTGTTTTTTGCCTTCCGAAATCTTTTCGAGTATTTTATCGTAATCCAGCAAAAAAGCATCTTTAGAATTTTTTGTCCTTTTATACCCGCAAAATCTGCAATTTAAAGCGCATATATTGGTAAAATTAATATTTCTGTTTACGACATAGGAAACTTTGTCCGAGTTAATATGCCGATTAAGGGTATCCGCGGCCGAAGCTATTTCTTTAAAGGCTTCGCCGTCTTTTTCTTCGAGCAAAAAGAGCAGGCCGCTATCCTCAAGCCTTCCCCCTGATAAAACTTCTTGTAAAATATTATCTAATCCTGATTTATTCGATAAATGGAGCATTCTATTTCATTGCCGTTTAAGTGAATTAGGTAAGCCTGCATAAAGCCTTTGGGGAGGGAAGTGAGACTGCCGAAAAGAAATAATATGTAGATAATCCTGCTTCCCTACGACGGCATTACCCGCATCAGGTTCAAAGGGTTGCGGGTCGTAACCGCCCCGCTCTCAGCCGTAGTTTTATACGGCACCCCACTTTTTAATTGTTTTATTTTGTATTTATTATACCACCTATTATTTTATAATTCCAACTAAAAAATTTTTGCGTTTACTATTGTAAACCTTAACGCAGGAAACGCCCACCGTTAAAACATTATGTTTTGCGCTCAAAGGAACAAAACCGTATTCGAGGAAAACCGATTTCTTTATGTGTCCAAACGTTCCCGTCCTTTTATTGATAAACTTTTCTGCCGCCTTGGGCGGAATGCTTAGAAAGTTAAACTTTCCGGCATTTTTATAAACAATAGCTAAGCGGTGGAAAAAATAATAAATATTGCCGTTTTCGGGTTTTATAAAATCTATATTTCTATGAGTTTGCATTCCATCGCTTATCACTCTGTTTTTCGTATGATACAGCAGATAGAACCCCTGTTTCTTCATTACATAGTTGCCTAGAGACGCTTTTATATAGTTTTTAAAATATTTGACGGAAGTTACATAGCTTATAAGCCTGCTCAATCTTGCCTTGTCTTTAGAGTATAATTTATTCCACAAAAAAATGTTATTCCTGTCATGCTTGTATTTTGCCGGATTGACGATTTTAATATACGTGATTACATCGTTTTTGCCGATAGCCTTACCTCTTGCTTTTAAGTAAAGTGCGTAAATTATCGAATTTGAAGCATATACTCCGTTACATGCGGTAGAGCCTTTCCCGTCTGCAAGCGATTTTTTAACCGATAACGGATTAAGAAATATAAATGCCGTTAAAGTTAATAAAAAAACTTTTTTAAATATCGACCGGCTTTCGTTTCTTCTATCTGCCGCCATTTTATACGCCCTCCTACACAGCATATGTTTAATTAATTTTACATTTTTAGTAAATTTACTTAATTTTAATAAACTTAGCCCTAATTTGTCAAATTAAATAAATTTTTAATAATATTTTAATAAATAAGCCTTTAAATTATGGAGCAAATAATAAATTTTGTTTATTTAAAAGCTGTGAAATTCTTTTTTCCGCAAGGTTGATATATTCTTTGTTTATATCATAGCCCACATACTTTCTCCCAGACTTTAACGCCGCCAACGCCGCCGTTCCGCTTCCCATGAAAGGATCAAGAACAATATCGTCTTTAAAAGAATACAATTGAATTAAACGAAAAGGCAGTTCCTCTGGAAACGGCGCCGGATGTCCGATTCTTCTTGCACTCTCGGCTTTCATTGTCCATATGGATTTTGTCCATTCCATAAATTGCTCTCTGGCAATTGTATTTTGCTTTCCTTTTCCTATTCTACTGTAATCCCCTTTTGAAAAAACCAAAATATATTCATGAATATCCCGAAGAATCGGATTTGCAGAGCTTAACCAACTACCCCAAGCAGTCGATGGACTTGCGCTCGCCGCCTTGTTCCAAATTATTTCTCCCCGCATATTAAAACCGATGTTAATCATCATAGTAGAAATATAATCTGAAAGCGGAATATAAGGTTTGCGCCCGAGGTTCGCAACATTAATACAGGCTCTGCCGCCGTTTACCAGAACCCTGTAAGTTTCTCTAAATGAATTCTCAAGTAATTGCAAATACTCTTCTAACGAAAGGTCGTTATCATATTCTTTTGAAACATTATAGGGAGGTGACGTTATCATTAAATGAATAGAATTGTCCGGTAATTCTTTCATATTTTCGGCAGAACCGAGAATAAATTTATTAACTAATTCTTCCGGCATTTTCCTCTCTATTTTGTCTTCTATTTCTTTAAACTCGAGAGTTGAATATAATTTAGAATTGTAAAATCTAGAACTATCGTGATTAATTCTTCCGTTTGTGCCGAATGCGCTTGTTTCTGTTCCTTTTATTATTTTCATTATAAATTCCGAATTAAATTTAAAAATTTTTCTGCCTTTGCAATATTTGTAGATTCTTTATTAGCCGTTGAAATTAATTCTCCAAGATTTTGCTTGGAAACCATTGACGAGAAATAGTTCATATCGCTTTCGACAAGTTGTTTTGATAGCTCAAAAATAGTATCCAGCATTTCTATGGTTTGAAAACCCCTCTTTGGAGTTATTTTAACAAAATCTCCTTCTGCCGGCATAGGATTAAGCGACCAGAAACCCTGAATAACTCCTGAAGTTTTCAAAAAATCTACTTTTTTAATATAACTTTCCGTAATCGGGCTATTACCTAAAATAACAATAGGAATATTGGCGGAAGCCTGCCCCGAAACCCTTATATTAATCGATTTGCCAGTCGCTTTTAACATAGAATCCGACCTGAGCAAAGAAGGATTACCTTTATGTTGTTTATAATCTCCTATAAATTCTATTTTATCCGGCTTATGCAATCTATAATTAGAGACTATGCTCATTTTAATTTCGAAAATTAATTTTACATTTTCGAATTGCTGAATATTATTATCCGTTGTGCAAAACGCAAGGTCTGCGCTTGATCGTGGCGTCAATCCTAGTTCCTCGCAAATAACTCCATTTACTGCAAATAGTCCTAATTTTTCGGCAACAGGCTCAAACAGAGTTTTACACCATTTTTCTGTAAATTGTCCTATCAGCGAATTTCTGCTCTGCAAAGTCTGCCCCTCCGAGTAAGACCCGTTAGGAACATATGCATAATAGCCATCCTTAAGATTATAAAAAAGTTGCTCGGGTGAAGCAAAATTTTTTAACCCCTCTTTGAAAAATTTAATTTCGACATCGTTATTCCAGAGCATAAAGTTACCTATACCGTCAATTATTTAATATCGATTTAATATCGATTTTACGATATTATAACATATTTATCGACAGATTTGTTTTGTCTTTTTATAATATTTCGTCCTTGCGTTATTGCGCCTATTTAAATAATTTCCTATAGTAATTATAATACTTATACACCCGCATAATATAAATTTCGGTCTGGCGGTAAGGCGGAATTATAAATTTCCGGCGGTTCTTTATATATACCGTCCTGACGGAATCGGGGCCTGCGTTATAGCATGCCAATGCCGGAACAGGTTCATAGCCGAAACGCTTAAGGCAGTAATGCAGATATTCGGCTCCGGCTATTATATTTGACGGCGGACTTTTGATATTCATATCAAGTTCCCTGCCGGTTTCCGGCATAACCTGCATAAGACCTACGGCGCCTTTGGAACTTAAAGCATATACGTTAAAACCGCTTTCCGCCTTCATGACCGCGACAAGAAAAGGAAGCGGCACGCCGTATTTTTTAGAGGCGTATATTGCGGTCTTGTTCAAATCGTTTTGACCGATACCCGCCGAAGCGGAAATCAGGGATAAGACAAGCAGAAAGAAGATTGCCGCCGTTACGATTTCCGGTAAGCCCGTTTTAAGATATTTAACTATTCTCATAATGTAAACAGTATATTTTTTATAGTTTTGCGAATAATTTTAAAAAATTAATGCCGCCGCCAAAACGGCTTTTACGCAATGCCGAAATGCCGAACGCTAAGCCGGATATTCCGGCCTTATAAGGTTTGTTCCGCTTCTTTAAGAATATTATCTTTCCTTTTATTTCGCTTAATCCCTGCAGAGTAAAATAATTTTTACCCCCGGAGCCGGTTTCGATATTTGATTTAAAAGGAATGCCGATATATTTGTATTTACCGCCTACATCCGATTTTTCTAAAAGCGACGGTCTGTATTTCACAGGCGACGGATAAAGATTTGCAAGAGAAAACGATATGATTTCAAAAATTTTCTCAGATTTTACGCTTAATATTCTTAAAATTATTTTTCCGTTTCTGCTTTTAGCGGTTTTATTTAATGCAATGCGAAAATTTTTAGCCGTACTATTAATAATATTCGATTCTCCTTTCATAAAAGAAGGGTCGATACAATAACCGCCGCCTCCGTTTTTTTTAACAGGCTTAGTCTTTCCGTTAGAAGTTATTACGGTTTTTATTTTTTCTTTTGAAACGCCCGTTAATCTTAAAGAGGCGGTTAATACTTTATTTTCTAATTTTTTTCGATAGCCGGTACTGCCGCCGAAACCTTCATTGCCGTTATTGTCTTTTAAAGCGGAAACCGGCGCGCATCCCGTAAGGACGGATAAGGAAGATAAAATTAATATAAAACATAAATAATATATTATTAAGTTATTAAATTTATTATTATTTTTAATTTGCATTTTAATTTTAATTTAATTTCAAAGATTAAGGCTGAATTCCGCCTATTCTTAGTTTAATCAACTTTTTTCGCGCAAGAATATGAAAAGATAATTTTAAACCGCCGGAATAACCTTGTCCTGACGCATATCCTGATTTTGGCGCCGACGAAACATATCCCCCCTGTTTTTTAAAAATTATTACGTTTTTTATTATTTTATAAGGCATATAGCGGACGTTATGCGGCGTCCGGTTTATTGCCGGTATTTCTTTTAATTTATCGGGGCTGTATCCGTTAAAAAAATTTCCGCCGTATTCTTTATAAAGATAAACATTTCTTACAAAAAAACTCCTGCCGGAATTATTAGTAAGCTGATATTGCAGATAATATAAGTTTTTTATGCGGCTTATCGAAATTACGGCCAAGGTTATCCCGCCTTTAGTAATTGATGCGTTTATTTTTTTTCTGTTAATCAGAAGAATAAGGTCGATGACCTCTTTTTTTTCCTTCTTTAACGCTTGCGCTTTTTTATCGAGCAAAAGATTTTTTACCTCATATTTTCTTAACAAAACGGCGTTTAACCCGATTATTTTATTTTTTATATAATTCTTTACAAAAACGTCCTTCACGGTATTTGCGATGTCTAAATTATACGTAACGGTTTTTGGGTTTCTTATCCGCAAAAGCACGTTTATAAGTCCGTATTTAGTGTATATTTCAAGATTGCTATCCACACTAGTATCGTATGTTATAGGTTTTATAAATATCTGCCTTCCGACTATCTGCTCCGAAAACGCTCCCGTATTTCCGAGCGCAACGTCTAAAGGTATGACCGGCAGAGTTATAACCGAAACATAGCCGGGAGCGGTATTGAGCTTATAAATTATGCCGGATTTTATCTTCAATTTATGCACCCACAGCCTCTTTTTAAGTACGTATTTTTTTAACGGCGAATAATTTATGCCGTAAGAGGATGATGCGGCAAAATTTATATAAAATATCATTATAAATGATAAAATATAATAAATAAAATTACTTATATCATAATATTTAAACTTTAAATTTAATATTAACACTAAATAATACCTCCTTTTACGCTTTTATTTTCTACCGCCGTTATTATTGTTATATTTTTCAAGTTTATTATACATTTTAAGTTTGGAGCCGCTAACCCTGATTTCAAAAATCCCGACGTATAAACCGTGGAGTCCCGCAAGAAATAAAAACAAATTGACCGCGTACAAAATTATAATTGCCGGATAAACTTTAAAAGAATACGATATAAAAATATAAAATGCATTTACGCAATATTTAAAATTTTGATTCGTAAAATAAAAAAGAGCGAATAACCCGCCGAATACAAGAAAAGCTATTTCTAAAATATCGAGTTCGTAAGCCTGCCCCGTCCCGCTTCTTCCGTAATTATTGTTCATCTTTTGAAGTCCTCTTTAATTTTTATAATAATTTATAATAATTTTTGCATATATACTTTCGGAATTATGCGCTTGGCAAAGCAATCTCGCTTTAAGAAAGAGAAAGGAATTAAAATTATATTGCTTTGCCAAGCGCATAATTCCGTTTTATTTTAGGTCAAACATTGTCGAAATAGCTTTTCGCTTTCGGCCTGTATATCGGATGAAGATATACTATGCCCGGCCCTTTTACTTCTCCGCCGGAATAAATCCTGTAAACCGCCTGATTTAATTTTAAACCCGCAAAATCGTCGGTGTCGAAGGACGGTATTTTTTCGTAAGTCTTTGTAGTTCCCTGCGAAATAGTATTGTCGTCGGACAGCAGTTTTCCGATATACGGATTAAAAACCGCCCTGTCGTCCTGCTCCGTTATGTTTTCGGTAATTTTTAACTTGTATTCCTTATCGCATATTTTAGAGGCTTTTTCTCTCGAATAGTCGTCGCTTAAAGCGAGCCAGACCGACGACCTTATATTTCCGATTAAAGAATTAAGCTTTTCTTCGGAACCGAGTTTCAGCTTTAACGAACTGTAACTCTGGGTAAGGACTATATTAATTGCCTTAGACTGCCTGCATCTTGCGAAAAATTCGGCATCTGATTCTATATCCCCTGACGTCACGTAATTCTGGTACTCGTCGCAGATAAATAAAACCGGTCTTTTAACATTGACGGAATTATCTACGACCGCTTTATAAACCCTGTTCAATACCGTCCTGAAATAATCGAGTTTCAAAATAATGCCGATAATTTTTCCGATTAAACCGTATTTAGATTCAGGCATACTTAATATAACTATTTTTCCCGAATTTACTACTTCCTGAAAACCGGGAAAATTAAGTTTTTGTTCAGGAGCGCAGAAAGTTTCTTTAAACGCCGGCTTGATAAAATCGGAACATACCCTTAAGGATTCGCTCTTTATTATCGCCTTTGTTCTTTCGTCCAAACCGGCGTAATCGGCCCCGTAAAAATAAGAAACGGTAAGTTTTAGTTCGTTTAAGTCTATTCCGATATTTTTAGATTTTAATTTTATTAAATTCCGTGCATAATCAAGCATATTTTTTAATTTGCCTTCGTCCGAAACTATTTCATAAACATCGCTCAAAGTAACATAGCCCATACACAGCCTTATAATGTTTAACGAGTTGGCAAGGAGGTTTATAGATTTGTCTTTCCAGAAACTGTCCTGCCTTCCGTCGTTAGAGTTCATATTCTCGAGAACCGAATATAACCTTTCCGCTATAATTTTAGTATCCAGATGAGGATAATGAACGGGATTAAAATAATAGCCCGAGCCCGGTTCGATTATAACGGCGTCTTCTCTTCTGCCGTTGCGCTCAAGTATATGGACGGCTTCTTTCCAAAAATCGCCTTTAACATCTAATATTAAACCTCCGATTCTTTCGTCCGGCGATTCTTTTCCATATTTTGCCAGCTGGTCTAAAAAAGGATACGCGCAGGCGGTGGTCTTTCCGGCACCGGTAGAACCGAAAACGATAATGCCGGTAAAAAGCCCGTTTTTATCTATAATAAGCCATTCCGGTTTTTCCTTTCTCGTTCCGTCTTTTTCGTGAATTTCGCCTATAACTAACTGAAGTTCTTCGGACTCGGGCCATATCATTGCGTTTCCGGCAGAGACCTTTTTATCCGCGAAGATGTTTTTCTTTTTATTATCTTCTTCAGGCTTTAAATATAAATATTTATTATAAGCGATATTCGATAAAGTGTAGGAAGATGCAAACCATGTCGATAGCGGAATAAAAATAAAAACAAGTTTAACCCCGTTAAAATAAGAAAAATAATAACTTATTTTTTTATCCGAAAAAAATCCCGATATGAAAAAAAGGTAAATAATCTCCGAAAGGAAAACTCCTGCGGATACCGATATTTTTATAATAAAGGCTTTATTGCCGCATTCTTTCATTTCAGTTCTCTCCCCAGAATATTTTTGACCGCCCTTATATCCGAATAATACGTCCACAGAGACGGTTCAAGCATTTTTATATCTTCCTTAGCGACGTAAGAACGCTTATTTAATACCGCGTTCGTTTTTAATATTTTAACCGTTTCCCGCCATCTTCTGTCCGAAACGCTTACCTGCTTGTTTTTTAATTCTTCCCTGATTTTATGCAGGCAATCAAAAATTTCTCCGCCCATTTCGACGTTTTCCGCTTCGGAACTTAAAATTTCTATATCTTCCTTGCCTAATACAGTTTCGCCGCTGTTATTTCCGTTAAAACCACCTTCTTTTTTTTCTTTTAATTCTAGCAATCTTTTGAAATTTTCTCCGTCTTTTACCGGTAAAATCTCCATTCTGAATAAAAATCTGTCGTAAAGAGGCAGTAAATTTGAATCGGAAGATTTGTCGGGTCTTTCGTTGGAAGCGGCAAAAAGGCTTACTAAAGGAATTTTGCGCGGCTCCGGATTATATATTATCCTTTCATTCATGATGGATAAAAGCGAATTCAGCGTATGGTGCGGACCTTTGAAAAATTCGTCTATAAGCGCTATATCGCAGTTATCTATACCGGTTTTACTTTGGCCGGTTTTATTTTGCGGGCGATTTGAAATAAGCTCTTCTATTTTAGTCGCAGGAGTCATCTGAAAGTCGAAAAACCTCAAACCTTTTACGCGGTATGCCAACTCTTTTAACACGGCGGTCTTGGCAAGTCCTGGTCCGCCTATTAAAATTGAATGTTTTTTTGAAATAACCGATAAAATAATCATATCCACCGCGTTTTTTCTTTCCAAGAAATTTAAATTCAGGCTTTCTTTAATGCCGTTGACCTTTTCGGCAATCGAATATGCCGTTTCATCCACCTTTTAACCCTCCGCTTTATCGCTATTATTAAAAGTTCGGAATTATGCACTTGACAAAGCAATATTTGGGTATTTTCATAATAACCTCGAGATTGCTTCGCTATCGCTCGCAATGACCGTATATTGTCATTGCGAGCGATAGCGGACGGACGAAGTCCAGCGCAGCTAACTCCAGCTCAGCTAACCAATCCCGCTTTGTCAAGTGCATAATTCCGTTAAAGTTTTATTATTTCATTTCATGTTTAAACCTGTTTACATAAACCGGTTTTAAAAAAATTATTTTAATAGAAGCGCCGGCAGGCAAAGTTATGCTTATGTTTTGATTTGATTCGGCATAACCGTTCAGTCCATTCTGCGCTGAATTAAGTTCGTTTTGGGCGACGTTTTCCCTTACCTGATTCTGAAAGGTGTAAGGATTGGAAGAATTTACTCCTGAACCCCCGCCTGCAAAAATTGACGCCGCTCCGACTATTCCCTGCGCTATAGACGTCAAAATATTTCCGGCATAATGCTCGCGAACATCTCCTTTGACCCCGCCCGACCCGTCTGGCATCATTGCTATCGCATCTATGGTTAATGATTTTCCGGAACGTTCTATAATTTTATCGAAATTTATATTCAAACGGTTCAAAGAATGCTTTACGCTTACCGTTCCAAAAAACTTATCCCCTTTTTTAAAAATGGTCTTACCGCCGAAATAATAACCGAACGTAGCTACGGCTATGACGGGAACGGAGGTGTTGTAAGAAAAAATCTTATACTTCGTATAAGCGTCTATTACCGTTCCTTGAGGTACGGCTATCGCGGAGTTGTCGCCGCTTTGAGCCGCGCCGCTTCTTCCTTCGTTTCCGGCGGGTTTTAAAGCATAATTTTTATTCCGCCCCGTATTTTTTATCCCCCTCTCCGAATCTAAAATATATTTTCCATAGCTTGCTTTTATGAATACTACGGTTTTTTTTGTAATCTGCGGTAAGGCGGCCGCCGTAGGCGCGAAATGAGAATTTAATTTATCCGTTTCTTTTTTAAATTTAATATGAAATTTGCCGGATTTTTTTATTTCGCCTTTGGGTTTTGCGCTGTAATCGAAAACGGACGGTGAAAACCTTTTTTTATCGGTTATCAAGGTATTGCTTTTCATCGTTTTTTTTACGACGGCTGAAGGTTTGCCGCTAAATATATATTTCAAAACAAGACCTGCGGCAATTAAAAAAACTATTATTATCAGCGGCAGTTTAAAAAAACCGAAAAAATCCTTACTCGAAAATTTCTTTTTAACCTCCATATCAGAGTTATAAATATCGCCTTCCGGAACGGAAACGCCCGAGACCGAGGTATTGCCGGCTCTTCCGCCGCCGCTGTTTATATTGTCCGCTAAATCTTCTTCTTTTATGACGTGCGGATTATTAAGCGGCATTATGCCCCTCCGAGTTTTAAACTGCTGAAATAAACTACCTCTAGACCGAACGGAAATTGAACGCTTCTTTTTATTCTTTTAAGAATGAGCTTGTCTTCATATGCGGCGCTATTTCTTATAGACGTATCAGAATTAGATATTACCGTCCTTACGACATACAGTTTTAATTCGTCGTGGTTTACGGTCTGCCTTATTAATTTTATTTTTTTAAATTTGATTTTAGACGTTATACCCGCTTCTTCCATTTTATTAATAAATTTGCTCCTGATAATCATAACAAGGGTCTTTTTACCGTAATCTTCGGACATTTTATTTAATGCTCTAGAAAGTTCCGTCTTAATCATTATCGAATTAAATCCGGTAAATTCTCTTACGAAGCTTTTAGAAAAATATATTATTTCGCCCATACCCGTCTTGTTGTTAAACGGCAGGTTTCTTAAAACCTTTGCGTCTCCGACCGAGTTTACTCTTATCACCACCGGAATCCTATTTGCTTTATATGTATAAAAAGCCGTAAAAAGCGAGATTGCGGTAATTAAAGACATTAAAATTATCACTATTTTAAGTGCGGTATTCTGAGCTTCAAGGTCGCCCCATATTTCGTAAAACAGTCTGCCGTTTCTTTTTTTATAACCGTCTTTGTAATTAAAAAGATTCGACATATTTAATTTTGATATTCATTTTAATATTAATAAATCAAGGGCCTTTAAGAACCTGCGGCAAGACCAGCTCCAGCAAATTTACCCTTAACAGTTTTAATTTTTTCGTGCGCCTCTCCGCTTATGCCGTCGAATAATTTGGCGACTAAAAAAGGAACCGAAACGTTTATAACCATCATGATTATGAAAACCGTTATAACCTCCGCAAACGTAAACATTCCTAAAATATTTCCTATACCCGTTCCCGTAGAAGGCATATCTGCCGATTCCATCTTGCTTAAAATAGTAAAGAAGATAAACTGTTCGAGAGCCGCCATTACTCCCCAGAACGAAATTTCGACGAACATTTTAAGCCATTTGGCGAATATGCCCCTCGTATAAGGTATGGCTTCAAAACCAAGTATTATCGGACAAAGAGAAAACAACAGCCCCAGAAATACGAGCTGGACTAATGCCATAAAAAGCTGTATTGCCAGATATAAAATATTAAACAAAAACCATATTATGCCCATAAGAACGGCTCCAGTTAAAGCGTGTACAGCGCCCGCAAGCCATGAAACCGGATTCAGATTCCACCCGCTATGAACCGATGAAGTTCCGTTGGAAGAAATAGTAGGAATGGAAACCGAATGAAGACTGCCTGAAATAGAAGAAACTACCTGCGATACCGATTGCCCTAAACCGTAAATGTTTTGCTTTATAAGATAAAGCTGCATCCTGTCGGCAAGGGTTAATATCAGCTGGGCAAAGTTAGACTGTCCTGTTTGCTTCCATGAAAGAAAGCCGATAGCTATTAATACCGTCCTTAAAAATAATCCGTAATAATTAAAAACCGCTCCCGTTAATTCGGCTCTGTATCCTTCAAAAAAAGACAGGACTATGCCGAGTGCAAATAAAAAATAAAACATATACGCGACAAAACCGCTCAATGCAGAATCATTATTCAGCGCGGGCGGAATTGAATCGATGGAAAGCATACTTAAGTCTTCCCCGTTGTTTAACTTTGAAATAGACATCGCCGATTCGTTGACGCCGCCGGTACCTGAAGACGAAGCGGCGGCGCCCGAACTTGCCGATGCCGGAAGAGTCGGACTTGAAGCGGCATAAGCGGTTTTTATCAAAATAAAACCGATAAACAAAAATATAAAACCGCAAATTAATAAAGTATACGGCGAATACTTTATGATATGCTTTAAATATATGCTCATAAGTAACTGTATTTAATTAATGTTATATTTAATGTTTTATCGCCTACATAGTCGTTTTGCCGTAAAAATCCATACCCGGCTCAGCGTTGGTTTGAGGCAATATTACGGCGCCGGTGTGTTCTTTTTTTATTTCTTCGGCAGATTTAGCCAATTCTATCTGTTTCAACTGGCTTTCCATATATCCTAAATTTTTTAAATTTGCGGCGCTTTCCTCTGCCATAATCGTTAAAATAGAACTCTGATAGGCATAGTAATTGGAACTGTTTTGGAGAGCGTCTCCCGAAATTTCGTTCATAAATTCGCTGCCTTCAAGTTCGGCTTTGTGCGCCCTTGCCGCCGAAAGTCCGGCGTTATAAAGACCGGATGACGCGGTATCGGCGGCAAATCCGTTAACGGCATCGATACAGCCGCCTATAGGATTGCCGTCTGCGTCAAAATAATAACCTCCGTCTAACGACGAACAGTTTAAAAGTTCCGCCGCCGTTCCCGAATTTCCGCCGGAATTAAAAATAGCCCCTTCGGAAAACAGGGAAGAACCGTTTTCGAGAATTGATTTATTTAAGCCCCCTGCCGCCGAAGAAGAAATTCCGGAAATAAAAACCTGAGGATCAAACGTTTCTCCAGTCGTATTCAGGTTGCCGTATTCCGAAGATTCCGAATTAATATCGGAATTAATTCCGGATATAAGGTTTTGAACGGAATTTGCGTTAACGTCGCTCGAAGTCAAATCCTGAGGAATTTGATTGAAAGCCGAGTTTATCTGCTCATTCAGGTTGTTTATGCCGCTGACCGCATTTTCTACCGAATTAACGAGATGATTTAATTTATCGTAGTTAATAACTATATTCTGATATTCTTCCTGCATATTGGAAACATCGGCGGTAAGTTTGTCCACGGTTGCCATCGCCTCCGAAAGTCCCGGACCCGGATTAAACAGAGGTCCTCCGCCTGCGCCCGGAGCATATCCGAGCGTTCCGGCGAGCCCTTGCAGGGCAGAAAACGCCCCGCTTGCGGCTGTTTCGACCGACTGAATCTGACCCGATACCGCGCCTATATCCGGAAGAGGAAGGGCAAGTCCGTAAGATACGCCTGCCAAGCAGGCGGAAACGGCAAACACGGCTATTGCCGACGGTAAAAACAGTTTCGTTTTTTTTGCCTTTTTAGTGGGCAGACTTAAGTCCGTCCCCTTTCTATTATTCATTTTGCGACCCTCCTTCCCAAATCCAGATTTAGAAAATTTATAAGTTCTATTTATTCCGTTCTATTCCGTAAGGTCCGTTCGGATATTTTTCAGCTAATATATAAAGCCGTTCTTTTAAAGACTTATCCGGATAAAGACGTTCTATAAGCCTTTCTATTTCTTCGTCTTCGGACGATTTACAGCAGAGCCAGTATTCAAAGGGATCGGGTGAATTTCTTATTACCGCCGAATCTTTTCCGAATTTTAAAAAGTATTCGGCATAATGCCCTTTAACCACTTTAAGGTTTTTTACTATATCCATCTCTTTTCCATTCAGGCCGCATAGTCTTAAATCATCCGTCGAAACGCCGCCGTCAAGCTGGCAGAATATTTTTACCGACGAATTTTCTATAATGCTTTTGCCGATGTTGCCCGCCTTTAAAAGGTCGCCAGGTTCCTGAGTTATGCTCCATACCATAGAACCCCACTTTGCCGAAGTCTTATAAAGGTGCATTATCAGCTCCGAAATCTTCGGGTCGTTCATAAATTCCCAGCATTCGTCGTAAAAGAAAAAAACTTTTGCCGATTTATCGTACATTTTTTTAAAAGATATATTTTTTATAATAGCAAATACTACTTTTTGAAGGTCTTCATGCCCTTTTAACTTTTGAAGGTCGAATATTACTATTTTATTATCTATATTTATGCCGTTTTTTCTGTTAATCAGCATTCCGTAAGGGGAAGAAATATCCGTCCATTGAAATAAATTTTTTCCCATTTCCATAGCTCTTTTTTTATCCGAAATATCCCTTGCCTCTCCGTAATCAAACAAAATATTGTTAATATCGGATATTACCGGCATATCGTCCATATCGGCTATTCCGTCGTATGCCGCCTGAATAGCCCGTGTTATGATAGTCTTATCGTTCGGCGATAAATTTTTTTCCGGTTCAACCATTAATCCAATTATTCCCGTCAGGAAAACCATAATATCCGGGTCAAACGTCTCCTCGCCGTTCACTCCCTTAACGGCGTATTTCTTCGGAGGAAACGGATTTATACAATAGCTTCCGTCCAAATCTATCTCTATATAATCGCCTTTGAATATTTTGCAGAATTTTTTATAAGTTCCTCCTATATCGACCCCTATAATATGATAATTATCTCCCGATATATAAAAATTGCTTAGAAATCCGTTCAGCATGAATCCTTTTCCGCTTCTCGTCTTTCCGAAGACTATTCCGTGCTTTGACGGGAGGCGGTTGTTGTAAAGGTCTAATTTTACGGCTTCTCCCCTGTCGTTTATCAACGGAACGGCGCAATTTTCGGTTCCGGCGAAACCCTCGTTCAACGGAAAAAATGCCGCCGCCGAAGAAGAAATAGAGGTTTTAAAGCGCCTGTTAAAACGGGACTGGCCGGGAAGAAAAGATAGAAAAAGGTTGTGGTGCTCCATATTGTCTATTATGCCTTCCATTCCGTTATAGTTTTTAAACGATTCAAGAAGCTTTACGGCTCTCAAACCAAGTTCGTCTAAATTTTTAGATTTAATTCTTGCGCATAAAGAAAACTCTACTACTTTCTTTTGGAGTTTAGAAACAGATTTTAAAAACTCATCCAACTGCTCCGTAATATTTGCGCCCTTATAATCCGTATATCCCCCGCCTGCCGCTTCGGTCAGGCTTGCCTTTATATTTCTGTCCGTTTGTATTTTTTCTATCGTTTTTTCCTGTTCGGGAATATTAAAGGCGACGGAAATATCGTAAGGAAAAAAATCTTCCGCAGAACCGCCGACATTTAAAACGGATGTTATGCCGAAAGAATCGACGCGCGACGGAAGCCTGTGCATATTTATAAATTTATAATAGTATCCGTCGAGATAGAAAAAATCCTTTTTAACTTCCGCACAGGAATATATGAGCTGGCTCCTGAAAGTAGAACCGTCGAGCATATTTTCCCACCGCGGCGCTTTAACGCATAGAGACCTGCAGGGATTCAACTCGGCATAAAAATAATCGATAAGCTCCTGATTTCCCATTCTCTTCAAGCCTATATCGAGTCTTGAAGATATAAAGCTCAGATTATTTTCGATATTTATTAATTTTTTTTCTATAATCTTTTTGTCCGCAAGCGCATTATTTCTCGAAACGGAATTAACGGCTCCGGCAAAATTCAATTTAAACAGTCCGGCGGCGTAATCCGAAATTTTAGGCAGAATATTTATTCCTTCCTCTTTTGCATGTAAATTCAAGCCGTTAAAAGAACAAAACAGATATATCTTAATATTTTTAATGGGTTTTGCTTTTAAATGTTTAATTTTATTTTCTTTAATATATTCAAAGTCTTCGGGGGGCGTCGAAGACGTTTCGTAATTGGAAATAAAAGGGTCGTTTTTGTCTTCTATTTTATAAATCCATTGTAGGTTTATATTTTCGTCCAGAAGATTCAGCATAAGGTCGTTTACGTATGCCGCATCGTTAATAATTTCGTTTCCGGCAAGATAATAATCGAAACCCCTGACTGAGAAGCCTATGGTAAACGACCCGTCTATCCCTGCGGCTATGCCGTCGTTTATGGACAAAAGGTTGACGTAATGATTTAAAGAACTGTCCGCATCTATTTTTTTTAAAACCGAATTTAAAAACATAAATTAAAATTAAAATTAAATTAAATTAAATTTTTATCTTGCTCCGGGTCTAAAACATAAAGCTCTTTTTTAGCAAATATAAAAGACAACAACGAACTTGTGTAAAAATCCGGCTTATTCTTTTTATATTTTTTTAAGAAAATTAAAACGGCGGCATCTAATAATATTGCAATAATAATAATTTTTTTTAATAAAAGGATAGAAACCATAGTAAAAAATATAAAAAAACCCCAGTCGTAAATTTCCAATCCGAACCTCGTTACTTTGCCGTATATACCGCTATAAATTTTAAATTCGGTATAACCGCCGCCGTTGTTTTGATTTTGATTTTCCATAAAAAATTATAATTAAATTAAGGCTGTCCCACCGTAGTAGCTCCATTTCCGCCGCCCATATTAATTCCCGCCGCGGAACCTCCTGCGTTCTGGACTATTCCGAGTATAGCTCCGGTTATCGTGGGAGCAAGCATGACTCCAGTGCCTGCGGCGGCGGTTATAAACGCTTTTCTAGCCGCATCCGGCTTATGCTGTTTTATGTCATAAAATCCTTTAATAAGGCCTATTGTAAGCGTAGCCGGGGCAAGCCTGTAACATATCCATGTCGTAGCCTCGTTTAAAATTCCCGAAGCCCCAATTCCCAAAGACCCCTGATTTAAATTTATAACGGCAAACGCATGCGAACCGACGGATAAAATAGAGCCGAAAGTAAAAGCGGATACTAAAATTTTTTTCCAATTTTTTTCGTAATAAATCCCTGTCTGAATTTTTGCGGCAATTTTGAGCAAATAACCGTTAATAACGGCTAAACGGCTGGAAATCTTAACCTTGACGTTCTTTAACATTTTTCCTCCGGCAATATAAATAAAATTAAATTAATTTCGTGTTAAGAATATTTATATCATTTTAATGTTTCGGTATTATGAAGGAATTGTTAAAAACAGGTTAAATTTTTATTACATTCCGGTTACAAAATACCGGAAATAATTTAATTTATAAGGTTTTGAAGGAGAATGACGTAATTTTACTTATAAGAAATAACGCGGAAAATGAATCCCAAATCTCGATTTAGAAATTTTTATATATGAATTACTTAATAATGTCATTGCGAGCGCAGCGAAGCAATCTCGTTTTAGATTGCTTCGCTGCGCTCGCAATGACTGGTTCTCGCAATGACGGGATATTGGAATTTATTAAAATTTTCTAAATCGGGATTTGGGATAAATTGGATACCTTTAGAAATGTTCGAAATCACGGATTGCTTTTCTTAAATACTCGGGGATACGGCGGGGTTTAAAATCGGCATTATCGACGCAGACGAGGACGGTACTGCCGGAGGCTATTTTCACGTCCGGTCCGGTTCCATTTTTGCCGGTTTTTACGATATTATAAATGAAGTTAAAACTGGAGTTTTTTATATATTCTACTCTTGTAAATATTTTTAAATCATCGTCGTATCTTGCGGGATTGAAATATTTGCAGTTCGACTCGGCAACCACAAAATAAAAGCCTTCCTTCTCTATATCGGTATAATTATAGCCTATATTTTTAAGATATTCCGTTCTTGCCACTTCGAAAAAAACGAAATATTTGCCGTAATAGACGACGGACATCGCATCGGTTTCTTCATACCTAACCTTCAGCTCCGTATAAAATTTAAAGTTATCGGTCAAGTTTAAGATATTCCCTTATTTTTTCGTAAAGTACTTTTTTATCGATCGGTTTTGCGACGAAATCGTTAAAGCCTAAGGACATAAGATGCTCTTTGTTGCCTGCCATAGCGTGTGCGGTAATCGCGACAACCGGAATATCTTTAGACGCTTCTATGTATCTCAACCTTTTGAACACTTCTGTCCCGTCGATTCCGGGAAGTCCGATGTCAAGCAGTATCAAAGAGATATCAGGGTTATCGTACGTTTTTTTCAACGCCTCGTAACCGTCTTCCGCCGTTATTATATCTAAATCAAACGGCTCCAGCATAGCCGTTATTAAATCCAAGTTAATAGCGTTATCTTCTACTATGAGAATTTTATGGCGCATATTAATTAATTTAATTTTGTTAATTTATTTTATAATCAACTTACTTCGGCTACGGCATTTCCGCCTGAATTTTTAACGTCGCACAACCTGTTGTATATTTTAGAAATCAGCTCCTCCGGAGTTTCTCCGTCTTTGGGAAACGAAGCGACTACAAAAGAAGCCGTTAATTTTTTTGATTTCAGTTCTTCTTCTTTATAAAAAGGATAATCCCTGACGACCGAACAGAATCTGTTTGCAACGAAAGCCGCCGCTTCTTTTAAAGTATTGTTAAGTATGATGGCAAATTCGTCATAACCGAACCTGACCACGACATCCGAACCCCTCAGAAGCTTTTTTAACATTTCCGATATTTTTTTAAGGGCTATGTCGGAATGAAAATTTCCGACTAAATCGCAATACTCCTTAAAATGGTCAATGTCTAAAAAAACTACGCTGAAAACGATATTGTATCTTTTGGCTCTGTTAATTTCCTGCGCGAGCCTTATGTTAAAATAGTTATGGTCTAAAAGTCCCGTAATTTCGTCGAATAAACCGGCTTTTTGAGGGTATATAAGTTCGAGTTCCCTTATGGAGCGGCTCAGTTCTTCGGCCGAAAAAGCTTTTTTGCCTATTATTCTTTCTATGTTGCCGGAAAGCCTCAGCCTTTCTTCCACGGTCAAATCTTTGGACGTTATTATAAATATAGGTATCTGGGCTGATATAGGATGCTTTTTGATATTTTCCGCCACCTCGAATCCGTCTATATCCGGCATAATTAAATCCAGCAGTATTAAATCGGGCTTAAGTTCTATCGCCATTCTAAGCCCTTCTTCGCCGTTGTAAGCGTGGACTAAATTAAAGCCCTCCCCGACAAGCAGTTTTTCTATCATTTTATGGATGACGGGGTCGTCGTCCACCAATAAGATATTTACCTGCCTTCTTTTCCTTTTTGAAGTAAGGGTGAACTGCGACAATGTATGGATAAGGGTTTCTTTGTCGATAGGCTTTATGAGATAATCCGTAGCTCCAAGAGCAAATCCTAAATCTTTATTGTCTATAATGCTCGCGATAATTACGGGTATATTTTTTGTATCTTTAAGCGATTTTAAATCGCTCAGGACTTCCCAGCCATCTTTTCTGGGAAGCATTATATCTAAAAGAATAGCGAACGGCTTTAGACTTTTAGCTTTTTCCACAGTTTCGATGCCGTCGTACGCATGGGCGACCGAGTAACCTGAATTTATTAAATTTATCGTAAAGATTTCGGACGTCGGCCTGTCGTCTTCCGCCACTAAAACAAGAGGCTTATTTCTTTTTACGTTATTGTCCCTGAAAAAGGTTTTTGCATCGACGGTTATTAAGGTTTTTTCGGCGTCTTCGCCGCTTATGGCCGATACTTCGACTTCAAGTGGATTTGGAAGAACGAACGTAAAATCGGTAAAATCATTTTTAACGGATTCAAAATTTATATGTCCTCCGTGCAGTTCTATTATTTTTTTTGTAAGGGCAAGTCCCAGACCAGTTCCCTCGTACTGTCTTGAATAATTATTGTCCGCCTGAGTAAACTCCTCGAATATTTTATTTTTAAAATTGTTGTCTATGCCGATGCCGAGGTTTATAACGTCTATCTGTATATATTCGAACAATTTATCATGCAGCTTATTATATCTTTTTAAATTAAAGTTGGTCGTGGTTTTAATATCCAAAGAAGGTGGAATATTTTTACATACGACTTTTATCTCGGTATTTTCAAATGAAAATTTGATGGCATTGCTTAGCAGGTTATACATTATCTGTTTAAATTTAACCCTGTCGGAATATAATTTATAATCGTCGGAACATTCATATTTTACTGTTATAGAAAGGTTCTTTTTCCCTGCAAGCGATTTTAAAACGACGATAGCTTCGCCTATAGCTTCTTTAATTGAAAACACCGAATATTCCAGTGAAAACATTCCCGCTTCGATTTTAGATATATCGAGTATATTGTTAATAAGCTGAAGCAGATGTTTGCCGGATATTAATATATTATGAGTATATTTTTTATATTTTTTGCTTAGATCCGTCGAGTCGGACAGAAGGTCGGAATAGCCTATTATTGCATTAAGAGGCGTCCTGAGTTCATGGGACATATTTGCGATAAATTTAGATTTTAACTCGTTAGCTCTTGCAAGCTCCTTAATACTTTCCTCGAGCTGTTTTGTTCTCTCGATGACCTTATTTTCAAGGCTCTCATTTAGTTCCCTAAGATTTTTTTCCTGAAGTTTTTTATCCGTAATATCTTTTGAAATTCCGATAGTTCCTATTATATCCCCGTTTTTATCCATAATGCGGGATATCGTAAGAGAAATATCTACTTGACCACCGTCTTTTTTTCTGAGGATTGTTTCGTAGTTTGCAACAAATTTGTCTTTTTTAAGTTTTTCTAAAATATCGTCTCTTTCTTCGGGATTAATATAAAACTCGGAGGCATGCTTATCTATAACTTCTTTCTGGGAATAACCAAGCATATTCTCGCCGCCTTTATTGAATTCCGTGATTACGCCGCGGCGGTCGGTAACCATAATCATATCGAAAGAATCGTCGAGGATATTTTTAAAATATGCTTTCTGCTCTCTTAACTGCTTAATAATAGTTTCTTTGTCTATATGATTTTTATGCCTGTCGTAAAGGAGTTCGTAAATAAGTTTAGAGCTGACGGAATTGACTATCTCTGCCCCGCCGCCATGAAGCCCGGTAAGTTCCGGTAATTCCCGTTCCGACTGCCCCGTCAGATTAAAAATTATATTGAAATCTATACCGTTATCTTTAGCTTCTTTAACAGTTTTAAAAGATTTTATATTTAATTCTTTGGCTAAAAGAGCCCCTTCTTTGCCTAAGTTTCTGGCAACTAAAGCGGCTATCTCGACGTTTTTGTCGCCCCGAAACATATCGATAAGAGTTTTTGCGGCATTTCCGCCGCCGTATATCAAGATTTTTGCCATGATACCGTTCATAAAATTATTCTGTCTCTTCAAGCTAAATTTAATTCCCCTTTATTTTATTTTTAAACAGGCAGACATTTATTTATACCGCTCCATTCCACCGAGCAAAATGCTAATCTTATCCTTAAGCACTTCGTTTTTTATCGGTTTAAAAGCATAATCCGTAGCTCCTTCGACATAGCTTTTATCTATTGTTTCCTTATCGCTCAATGCGCTAAGCATTAAAACGGGAACTCTATCGTACGCTTTTCTAATCGTTTTAAGCACGTCGAGCCCGTTTATCTTCGGAAGCATTATGTCTATTATTATAAGGTCGAAAATACAGCCTTCCGTAATTTTATCTAAAGCATCCCTGCCGTTTTCCGCAATGACTATATCGACGTCGAAAGAAGACTGTATAATAATTTTTAAAAGTTCGGAATGTATCCTGTTGTCTTCCACGATAAGCACCCGCTTGCGCGGACAAATTTTATTCGAAGGGTTTATCATTATTTATCCTACTTTATTACATATTGGATTTTTTTTCAAGCTCTTCTTCCTTGGTTTTGCAAACAATGCACATTGCAGCCTCCGGTCTCGATTCCAGCCTCTTTTCCGAAATTTCTTCGCCGCATTCTTCGCATATGCCGTAAGTTCCGTTATCTATTCTTTCGAGCGCTTCTTTTATTTTTGGAATAAGTTTTCTTTCCCTGTCGCGGATTCTCAGCTCGAAATTTCTGTCCGATTCCAGCGTCGCCCTGTCCGTAGGATCGGGAAAGTTATCGTCTTCTTTCGTCATCGTATCTACGGTCTTTAAAGCTTCACCGAGCAGGGAATCCAGCTTTTTGGTAAGTATGTTTTTAAAATATAGCAGCTTTTCTTCGGTCACCGCGCTATTTTCCTCTATTTAATTTAATTTGACATTTTTATATTTTTATTAAGTGAAATTATAACATAATTTTATAATAATTTTTAATAAAGTTTTATTATATCATAATTATTAATTCTTTGCGCGGGAATAAATCCCGCGTCTTTAATCAGCTTTACCATTAATTTCTCGTCAACGGCGCTGTTTGCAGTTCCAGCCGCTTTCACGACGTTTTCTTCAAGCATAGTCGAACCCATATCGTTTGCGCCGAAACTTAATGCGGTCTGCCCCATTTTTGCCCCCTGCGTTACCCACGATGCCTGAATATTATCGAAGTTATCTAAAACTATCCGTGAAATCGCGAGAACTTTCAGATAATAATGACCATAGACGCCTCTAGGATTAAGAGCCGTATTTTTACTCTGAAAACTCCATGGAATGAAGGCCTTAAAACCGCCGGTTTTATCCTGAAGTTCTCTGATTTCGAAAAGATGCTCTATAATGTCTTCGTCGGTTTCTATCGTCCCGAACATCATGGTCGCCGACGAATTTAGACCGGCGCGGTGAACTTCTTCCATAACTTCGAGCCACCGGCGGCTGTTAATTTTATTTGGACTGATTTTTTTTCTGACCCTGTCAACGAGTATTTCCGCTCCTCCGCCGGGCACCGAACCCAGCCCCGCTTCTTTCAAGAGACCTATTGTTTCTTTAACGGTAATGCCGTTTGAATCTGCAATAAAAATAATTTCAGGAGGAGAAAAAGCGTGTATATGGATACTAAATTTTTCTTTTATATCGTTTAAAAGTCCAAGATAATAATCGATGCCGATATCGGGATTCAAACCGCCCTGAAGAAGAATCTGCGTACCGGAAAGTTCTTTCGTTTCGCGGATTTTACCGAAGATTTGCTCTTTGGAAAGGATGTAAGCCTCTGCATCCCGAACGCCGTATTTTTTATAAAAAGCGCAAAACTTGCATTCCGAAACGCATATGTTTGTATAGTTAATGTTTCTGTCGATAATAAAAGTTACGACGTCATCGGGATGTTTGGCCTTTCTTACGCCTTCGGCTATTTTCCCAAGTTCCAGAAGATTACTATTTTTAAATAAAGATAAGGCATCTTCTTTGTTAATTCTATCGCATTTCATATTTTTATCCATCTATTTAATTATTTAATCGGAATTATGCACTTAACAAAGCAATGCTTGATATTTGTCATGCAATAACAGCGAGATTGCTTCGCTATCGCTCGCAATGACTGCATATTGTCATTGCGAGCGATAGCGAAGCAATCTCGCTTTGTCAAGTGCATAATTCCGTTATTAATTAAGCAGTTCACCCATTTCCTCAAGGCTTTCGTCGAAAGAATATTTTTCGTCCGGCGTCTGTTTTATGAAATTTTCTATATTCGATATATGGTCTATGGCAAAATCTATTTTATCGTTGGAACCTTTAGAATATGCGCCTATATTTATAAGGTCTTCGTTTATCCTGTATTCGGAAACTACTTTTAGGACCTCTCTCGCTTTAAGCAAATGGTCTTCGGAAACGACGTCCGGCATAACCCTCGACAAGCTGTTCAGAATGTCTATGGCCGGAAAAATACCGTTTTCCGCTATCTTCCTCGAAAGAATAATGTGCCCGTCGAGAATAGACCTGACCGTATCCGAAACCGGTTCGTTCATATCGTCGCCCTCTACCAAAACCGTATATATTCCGGTAATACTACCCTTGTCCGAAATAGCCGCCCTTTCGAGAAGCTTTGGTAGAACGCTGAATACGGACGGGGTATAACCCCTGACGGTCGGAGGCTCGCCCGCCGATAAGCCTATTTCGCGCGACGCCATGGCAAATCTGGTTATAGAATCCATTAAAAACAAAACATTGCGTCCTTTATCCCTGAAATATTCGGCAACGGCGGTAGCGGCAAAAGCGCCGCGCAGTCTGACGAGAGGCGATTTGTCCGACGTTGCTACTATGATAACCGATTTTTTCAACCCTTCTTCTCCAAGGCTTTTTTCTATAAATTCTTTAACCTCGCGCCCTCTTTCGCCTATCAGGGCTATAACGTTCACGTCGGATTCGGAATATTTCGTGAACATGCCCAGAAGAGTGCTTTTGCCCACCCCGGAACCCGCAAAAATACCGATTCTCTGACCTTTGCCTATAGTAAGAAACGAATTAACGGCCCTGACACCGACATCCATAACTTCGTTGATTCTTTTTCTCGAAAGCGGAGACGGGGGTTCGGCGGATATTTTCGCGTAATCTCCGCAAAAAATTCTGCCTTTTTCGTCCATCGGGTTGCCGAAGGGGTCCAGAACTCTTCCTAGAAGCTCTTCTCCCGCCGGAAATTTCTCTTCCTCGTCTAAAAGAAGAACCTCGCTTTCTAAACTTATGCCGGAGATATCTCCGTAGGGCATAAGTATAGCTTTATCGTTATTAAAACCGATAACTTCGGCGGTAATATCCGAAGTAATATCCGAAGTAACGCCGGCAAAAATGCCGGATTTTTTACTTTTTATCCTGCATATCTTTCCTATAGAAAGACCGGGATGCTTGGTTTCGAGGACAAGACCCACCGCCTTGGTAAGTTTTCCTTTAACCAATAAGGTATTTGCGTTATCCAGCGCATCGCCGTATTCTTTTAAACTAAGAAGCCTTCCCATATTAATTATACAATTTAAGATTTAGGTTTGTAAGCCCCTGCATCATACTCCCTGTAATACGAAAGAACCGTTTTTACGTAATTTTCGGTCTCCTCGAACGGCGGTACGCCGTTATATTTATCGACATTTGCCGTTCCGGCATTATAAGCGGCAAGCGCAAGCTCTTCATTTCCGCCGTAAAGGTTTAAGAGGCTCTTAAGATACATCGTTCCGCCGAAAACGTTTCCTTCCGGGTCGTACGGATTGACGCCCAGTTCCTTTGCCGTAGCCGGCATAATCTGCATAAGCCCGACGGCTCCTTTGCCGGAAACCGCGTAAGGGTTGAATCCGGACTCGGTTTTTATTACGGCTTTTATCAGCCCGTAAGGAACGCCGTATATCTCCGAAGCTTTTTTTGCCAATCCGTCGGCCGTAACGTAATCTCCGTTTAAATTGCCGCCGTCTCCGCCGTTACCGCCGCCGCCTTTATTTTTTTCTAGATTATACGCCTGAAAAAGATTGTTGGACGCGGAAAGTTTAGATACCGAAGAACTCAATTCTTTAAGGCCGTCCTGCGCGATTAAAGAAGGGTGCTCTTTGAAATAATCCACTATCATCCTCGCAATGCCTATACCTTTTCCGTAGCTTTCGTTGTTGGCCACGGCTTCGTAAAAAAGGGAATTAAAGATTTTATAACCCGTCCCTTTATCGACAAAAGAGCCCTTCCCTACTTCTTTCGACATAGAATCGAAAATCATATTCAAAAAAAGGCTTTCGAATTTAGTAGCGACGGTCTTTATTTCTTTAAGCTCCGCCGGAGAAACAGCCGGCGCTCCAGCTTTCAAAGAATTCGCCGCCTCCGAAGAATTTAAAGCATCCGTTATATTCATATAGTTTTAAAATTTGCCGATATAATATATTAAAAAATTATATCACAATCGGATTATTAATAAAAGTTTGCGGAAATTATTTTAATTCTTTAAAAATACCCCAACCGCCTTAGCTTGTCCATAGCCGCTTCTTTATTGCGGTTTCAGTTTGAACTTTATTTTATTTTTCTGTTCTTGCCGATTCTGCAAATCCCGGGCGAAGGCGTCGAGTTTAGGGAGTATTTGGTTCCGGCGCCGGTTTAATGACGGTGGAGTTCTCTTAGGAGAGGTTTTGCTCGATATTTATTTTTTCGTTGATAAATGTCTTTACCTGCCCGGCAATGGAAATAGCTTCTTTTGCGTCTTCCAATGTTATAATCTTTGAGGTAAACGGATATCTTGAATTTACGGCGTGCTTAGATAAAATATCAGGGTTAAATTTAAAAAGACTATTAAAACTTGGATCTATTTTTTCGCAATCATTAATTAATCTCCCGATATCATGTATTTTGTTTTTATTAGTTTCTTTAATTTCAATGTCGTTAGAAACCAAGTATGCCTTAAGAAATTTCTCTACCGCCTGCTGCATAAGGAAACACACCGTAGTTTTAAACTCATTTGGGTTATTTTCAAAAAGTTGTTTTCCGGCGTTTAAGTTTTCATCCGCATATTTAATCCACTCCTCAACAGTCTCCTTATTCATACCGCCTCCCCATATTTAAGAGCATAATAAGTGATATTTCCAACATTATTATTCTTTTTAAGTTCACTATTAGAAGTTATTATTATATCGTTGCTTATATTTAATTTATTCATCCTTCTATTTAAAGTTACAAACAAACTGTTTTCGGCATCATGAGATATATTTTGTTTTAATATGATAAAAAAATCGTAATCGCTGTCTTCGCGGAAATCGCTCCTTGCGCGTGAACCGAATAAAATAATCTTATCGACCTCATATCCGGCTTTTTCGACTTCTTCGGTAATTATTTTTTTTGCTATTTCTATGTTTTTATCTAATATCTTTTCCATAATAGTTAATTATAGCATATTTTTACTTTATAAAATAACCGCTTAAATCTTCGATATCTGAACTGAACCCAATGTCAAGATAGTTTTTTTGTTTTTCTTATTCCTGATATTTTTATATGGTCTTTATACATGCATTAGTTAATTTAACTGCGGGTAGCTTCTCCTTAAAACCTCGCCTCTACCGCGATATCCTCGAAGAGCCCCTTGCCGTAAACACCGTAAGGGACGCGCCTAAGCCTCCAGCCCAGCGCGAAGTTTAAACTCAGGCTGCTTCCTATGTTTGCCTTAAGCCTGCCCCCTATGCTCTCCAATACCG
>JAKAOK010000059.1 GCA_021812245.1 bacterium
AAGGCAAACAGGCGCGCACGGTTCTAACGGAATAGCTAAAGAAACGGGTATTTATAGTTACCGGACTGCTGATTCATATAGGGAAAGTGCCATTAAATTTGGAAGTTGGGCGAAAGAAAATGCCGGATTAAAAGATCTCACTAAAACTAATGCTGAGACGGTTAAATCATATTTGCAAAGCCGCATCGACGAAAATATCGCGCATAAAACTTTCCAGCTTGAAAAATCTGCGTTAAATAAACTCGAAACTGCCTTAAACCGCTATTCCGAACACCATAACCTCAATAAAACTTACGATTTTAAGCTAAACGAAAATTTTAACAGGCAGGTTCAAAAGGATATGCGGCACGCCGACGTCAGAGCATATTCAAAAGCCGACGTCGAAAAACTTATGAATATTAAAGATGAAACTATCAATCTTGCCATCATGCTTGCCGCAGGAGCCGGACTGCGTAAGGCTGAAATATTAAAACTATCGATTAATAACTTAAAAGATAACAAAATTGAAGTTTTGGGAGCAAAAGGCGGAAAAGACAGAATTGTCGGCAACATTTTTGACAAATCTTTAATTGCGGACGTTAAAACATTTTTGTCGGCAAACAATTTAGATAAATTCGGCGACGCTGTTTCGGCAGGAAAAATCAATCGCGAAATCTCTAATGTAATTTCATCAGGCAGTATTCATAGACTAAGGCACAATTATGCGATTAATTCGGTAAAAGAATTTGAAAGCAATGGTTATTCGCACACCGAAGCCGTCCATTTTACGTCGGTTGAAATGGGACACAACCGGAATGAAATCATAGAGGGGGTTTATTCAAAATGATTGATACGGAAAAACTGCAAATACTATTAAGAAAAAGAAAAGATAAATTTAAAATATTGCAGGAAACTTTTAACTTAACCGCAAATTTATTAAATCTTGAAGAAGACGCGCTTTCAAACAATTTTAATACGGCTTTGACTAAAGTTATAAACCTGCTTGAACTGGAAGCGCAATCTAAGCGGACTGCCGGACAAATCTTAAACAACGAGGATTATAAGGCAATCGGCATTTTTCAAAAAAGGATTAAAAAACTTAAAAACAATAGAAAATCGGCAAGCAAAGAACTTAAGTTAATTAAACTTATGCCTAAAATATACAAAATCAAAACAAATAAAAATTTGAGTTTCAGGCAGTTATCGGAATTTATCTATGAAAAATACGGATTAAAAATAGATTATTCGTATTTAAGTCGAATTTTTAAAAAAATAAATAAATAATTTTGGAGATAAAAATGAAAAATTCACTGCAAAAAAGTCAAGCTACAGTAGAAGCCGATGACGATATTTTAATAAAAAATGCTGACGCTTTGCTGACCGCTTTGTCAGCACCGCAAACGCGGGCGGGAGTGAGAGTTGGAGACAATTTTACCGCTGCTGACAGGGGGGTTATAGGAGCTATAAAAAAACCGCAAAACCGCAATTTTATTGAATTTTTATCTAAAAAAAACCTCTCAAAAGACGCAAAAAGCACCATAAAAGCCTATAATTTGATTAAAAATACGCTAAATTGGCGCGGAAATCCGGCAATTCCGCCTGCAAGTTTTTTAGAAAATATAACGGCGGTTTTTAAGAACGAAACGGATATTCCGTTAGAACTGCCTTTCTTCGCAGGTATAAATTTTATAGCCGCACATTTATTGTATCTAAATGTTTGTGTTGATTTTTCGGGACAAATCATTAAACCGGACATCTGGACGATAGCTTTGGCGGAAAGCGGTTCCGCAAAGACATTTGCATTTAACATTTTTGAAAAAGCTATCGACATTAAAAATATCTTAGATACAGGAATACAATCGTCGGCTAAGTTTATCGAAGAATTGCAGAAAAACAACAATGCTTTCTGGATAAGAGACGAATTCGCGCAATTATTAAAGGCAATGAAAACCCAAAGCTATTTAGAAGAATTAAAAGACTATTTGTTAAAAAGTTACGATAATAAAACGATTAGCCGGAAAACTTTAAAACACGAGATTATCGTCGAGAATCCCGCTTTGGTTCTGTTCGGTTTAAGCGTATATTCGACATTCTTGCAAAACGTATCCTTAGAAGATATGCTGGACGGTTTTGCTCAACGACCGTCGTACGTAATCGCAAAAAACGACCCGGAACGCCCCGAACTGTCTGTTGCCTTATATCCTTTTAATTTACTGCGGGACACGGTAAAAAAGTCTTGGAAGAAAATAAAATTTCCGGCAAAAAATAAAAAATATATTCTGGGGCAGGCGGCAGTTAGAGCATTTGAAGATTCTTTTTATGCTTATGCCGGAACTGAATATAGCAAAATTCCTGCTTCATTTTTGCGCAGAACATTATTTAAATCTATCAAATACGCATTAATTTACCATATAGTTTTAGGAAAAACTAAATATAAAGAAATTGACGCAGAAGATATAAGCTGGGCTATGCGGTTGATTGCATTACATATTTCCGATACGAAAGAAATCTTAGAAAATTATGGATTTTCCGATTTGGAAAAAACAATTCAGAAAGTAGAAAATTTAAAAAGAAAATTTAACGAAGCCGGAAAAATAATAAAAGCGCGAGATATTATTGCAAATGTCAAAGAAATCAAAAACGTTAACGAAGCAAAAGCCATATTGGAGTTAATATGACACATCAATCAATCGAGCAATTAAAATTATATCCGCCGGAAACCAAATTCACTTTAAAAGCTAAAAACTTTGAAACAGGTGAGATTAAGATAATAAAAAATCAGACGGCAGAAACCTATCCAAAGTCGTTATCTTACTTAAAAT
>JAKAOK010000060.1 GCA_021812245.1 bacterium
GTCGTTGACCGGCTGGTTAATTCCGTTTAAAAAATACCCGTCCATTTTACCGTCGTTATATACGGTATGGAGCGCTTCCCAAGAATGATTCGGGTCGACATGATTCGGCGTTACGTAACTAAAACCCAAGTCATACGGCTTAACGCTTCCGCCCATTCCGTCGGTTATTCCAAGTTCCCTTACTCTTGCAGGCTGTCCGTTTACGGTGTCGTTCATCATACCAAAGTAGTGGTCGAAACTTCTGTTTTCCTGCATTATTAAGACAACATGCTCAGGTTTTTTATATTTATTTAATGCGGCGTTTGAAGCAGTTTCGGCATCGGCTTTTTTAAGGTCATAGCCGTTCAGAAATAACCCCGATAATAGACTTAATCCGGTAATTTTTACAAAGTCCCTTCTGTTCATTAATTAGCCTCCTTTTAATCATAATTTTTACATTTATATATTTTACGGCATCTTCTCATTTCAAAAAAAGATTTGTGCGGAAAAGTTTCGCCTTTCCGCACAAACATCCTTATTTCCGATAGGGGGACTGGAGATAAAGACAAAATTTTATATAAATAACATTTTAAATTAAAATAACATTAATTACTTCACGGGATTTACGGCTATAGAAACTCTTAAAAAACCATCTTTTTTTATAATATCGATTGTTTTCACCACCCTTTTTAAATAAATTTTTTTATCGCCGTTTATAATAATTAAATCTTTTTTATTAGCGACTCTTTGCTTCAATAAAGCCGGTAGGCCTCCTAACGTCGTTCTTTCTTTGTTAAGGTAAACGCCGCCGTTTTTCTTTAAAGTAATAGTATAATTATGCAATTTAACCGTCGAACCCTGCGAAGACTTAGGAAGATTAACGTTTAATCCTTTCTGATGAACCATGGAAAGAGTCACGAATATAAAAAATATTAAAAGAAAAAACATAGTATCTATCATAGGTATCAACTCTATTCTGGCTTTTTTAGTTTCCTGTTCGTTTATTAGTTTCATATTTTGCGCTTATCGCATTCCTCCCTAACGTTAATTATAATAAGCTATTAGGATTATAAATTTTTATTTGCCTAACTTAATGCGGATTCATTAGCCGCTATTTTAACGTTTTTATTTTCAAACTGAATTCTTTTTTGATTAGAACCAAAACTGTTATTGTCCTTTAAGTCGTTTTTGCTTATAAAATTTTCGAATTGCAATACGACGTATTCCATCTGTTTTTTTATTGAAATAATTTTGCTCTGAAAATAATTAAAAAATCCTAAACAAAGTATTGCTATAACTAAACCTGCAGCCGTATTTAAAAGGGCTAATGCAACTCCTCCGGTAATTGCGGTAGGATGAGACACGCCTGTCTTGCTTATCACGTTAAACGAAATCATAATCCCAATTATTGTTCCAAGAAGACCTAAGAGTGGCGCCATAGTTATTAATGTATCCAAAACCCACATATATCTTTCCATCTCTTTTGTATGCCTCATTGCTTCTTCAGTAAGGACTTCGTCCCTTTCGTCTTTTGAGAGGCACAGGTTATTTAAACCTACTGAAAGAAGGGAAGAATATATTCCGGGATGTTCATCGCAGTATTCTTTTGCTTTTTTAAGTCCGTTATCCGTTTTTAAAATACTTTTGATTTCTTCGCTAAAAGACGAACCTGTTTTAAGTACGCTGTGCAAAAAATAAAATCTTTCTACAATTACCGTAATAGCGACTAAAAGCAAAACCAGCATAACATACATAAGCGGACCGCCGTCAAAAAGTATTCCGATGGTGTGAATTATGTTCATTATTTAAACCCTCCTTTAATTTATAAGTTATTTGAAAATATTTAAAATTGTCGTTGTAAAAAAATCTTGCCTTGCTTTACGCCTGTTACCTGTTACCGCCGTTTTAATTTAAAATGTATTTTTATTAAAAAAGTCAGCGAATTTCTTTTTATGCCTTTTGGAAAAGAAGGAAACGGCGAGGATATTTTTATGGTTTTAACTGCCGAAGTATTTAAAGTACCGTATTGCGACCCTTTTTCGATCTTCTCAAAAACCAAGTTTCCGTTTTTTAAAATTTTGAACAATACATTTACGTATCCTTCCATACCTTCTTTTCTCGCATACGTGGGATAGATTAAATTATTTACTATTTTTGATTTTATTTCCGCAAAGTATTTATCTAATATGCTTGCAGGTATTTTCGTTTGAACATGATAAACTGCCGGCTGTTGTATAACAGGATTAACCGCCGCCATAGGCGATGTTACCGGAATTTGATTTACCTTTATCTGTTTTACCGTCCTTACGACTCTTTCAACTTTTTTAATTATCGGTTTTTTATATACGACTTTCTTTATCTTCTTGACAGGAACGACCCTTTTTTTGTGATGAACGACCGCTTTCTTTTTTTTCGGCACGCTGATTACGGAAATAAGCAGCGGCTTTACCCGCTTAACGGGTTTCATATAATTCTTAATCATAATTGAAACTTCCGCTATTAACAGCAAAAAAATTACTTCAAGAATTATTGCTATAAAAAACGAATATTTTAATCTTGTATTTTTATCGGGAAATTGGCTAACGATGTTTTCCATAATTTTTGTATTTAGATTATATTTAAAAAAAATTATTTAAAAAGATTTCTTGTGCTTTTTTTAATGTTTCTGATTTCTTGGTCTTTTTTATAAATAATTGCTTTTTTATCGACGCTGATAGCTTCAATTATCATTTTATTTCCCGGATTTAATTTTTTCGCGTGCATAAGGTCTTTCAAAGAACTGTTGAATTCTTTCAAACCGTATTCGG
>JAKAOK010000034.1 GCA_021812245.1 bacterium
TTTTTAAAAAGGTAATTTTTTTAAAAAGTAAAATTATTTTTTAGTCCCAAAAATTAATTTTACCTAAAAAAATCTCCTAAACAGGGGTCAGGATAGGAGCAAATAATTTCTATCGGCAATTTTGGGTATATAAAAAATATTCCAATAAATTCGGATATATATTACGATTATTTGAATGAAGCCTTCAATTATGCTTTATTTGTTAAAAATACTCTAAAAGAGAAAACAGGTTCAGAATCATATATAGAATTCAGCGGCTATAAGGGCTATCACGTATGGTTTTTCTTCGACAAGCCCGTACAGGCGAAGAGCGGAAGAAAATTCGTAAATTTTTTAGTAAATGAACATAAATTCAGGCCGCATATAAACGTTGAAATTTTTCCCAAAGAAAATAAGTTGAATCCTAACGCCGTCGGAAGTCTCATAAAACTGCCGCTCGGTATAAGTGTATATACCGGAAAAGAAACTTATTTCGTAAACGACAACGGCAATAAAATATTAAATCAGTTTAAATTTTTAATGGAAGATATAATAAAAATTCCCGAATCTTCCGTTAATAATATTTTAAATCTCCAAAATACTTCATACGGCGTGCCTGTTGTTTTAAATCAAAGCGAAATAAGCGAGTTCAAGATTTTATTGGATAGATGTCATGTTTTGAAATATCTTCACGATAAAGCCAGAGTTACGAAATATTTAACTCATACGGAAAGATTAAGCATTTTATACTCGATAGGGCATACACGGGACGGCAAAGATATGATAAACTATTTCATGAGTCTTTGCGCCAATTACGACCCGAAAATTACTTTAAAATATATAAATAAAGTAAAAGGAAGCCAATACGCAATCTCCTGTTATAAAATCAGAGAATGGCTGTCTTATATAACTTCGCAGGTAGGCTGCAACTGCAAATTTGAACTTGAAAAAGGCGAGTATCCTAATATCTTATTACATCTGAGAAACACCGGTATAGGCGTGGAAGAAAAAAAAGAAAAACCTGCCGAGTTAAACATGACTGAAGATAAATTTGGCAGTCAAGCAAAAATTGACGTAAAATATGAGCCGGAAGAGATAGACGAAATAATTATGGAATTTTTAAAACGGAAAAAAGAGATTATTATAGCTAAGGAAAGCTATAATACATCTAAAGAAAAAATAGAAGGTTTATTTGAAGGTTTAAAGTCTGACAAAATAAATACGAGATACGGAGTTTTAAAGAAAACCTATGAAGGGAGTAATATAAAATTTATTATGGAAATATGAATTTATAACTTTATATTATGGCTACTATTTACGTATCGGAGCAGGGAGCGGTTATATCTAAAACTTCAAGAAGGTTAGTTATATCGAAAGATTCCGTCGTAATTCTCGAACTGCCGGTCTTTAAGGTCGAAAGAATATTTATATTCGGCAATATTCAGCTCACGACGCAGGCTATGAATTTTTTGCTCGAAAATAATATTGACGTTTCGTTTTTTACTATGGGCGGAAAATGTCACGGCAGATTGACGGCGATGGAATCCAAAAATATATTTTTAAGGCTGGCACAGTATGAAAGATATTTAGATAAAGAATTCCAGATAAATCTTGCAAAAACTATAGTAACTATTAAATTAGAAAACGAAATAGAACTTATTTATTCGTTTGCAAAAAATTACGGTATATCTAAATTTAAGGAAACTTTAACAGCTATTCAAAAATGCAAAGAGCTTTTAAAGAGCAAAACCGCAATAAATGCTATTATGGGAATAGAAGGTATAGCCGCCTCTTATTTTTTTAAAGCCTTTAAAATGATGCTTAGGGATGAAAATCTGGTTTTTAACGTAAGGCAAAAAAATCCATCGGTAGATCCTATAAATTCATTATTGAGCTTCGGATATACGCTCGTTACGAACGAAATATTAAGCGTATTAATCGGACAGGGTTTCGACCCATATATCGGTTTTTTGCACGGTATCAATTACGGCAGACCTTCGCTCGCCCTTGATATAGTCGAAGAATTTAGAAGCGCAATAGACGGTTTTACGCTTAAACTCTTAAACAAAGCTATTTTGACGGAAGACGATTTTATATCAACGCCTGACGGAACATTTTTAAAGCCGAATTCTATGAAAAAATATTTTATCCATTACGATAAACTTATGTCTGCGTCGAATTCCGATGTCGATGCAAATTCTGATTCTAACTTAAAATCAAAAAGGTTATATATCAAAGACAGGGTAAATATGTTGAGGAAATCCGTAATTTATAAAACTGAATACGATCGTGAATATATAAAAGAAGAAATGAAGATATCTTTAAATAATTGAAACTACGGAATATTTTCCGTGTCCGAAGGTAGTATTTTTTCCGATATGTATTAATTCACCAAGTTTAATGATCCATAAATATTCATACGGAACGTTTTCGAATGTAATATCGCCAATAAAGCCGCTTAATTTCATATGAGCTTTTTGCCTGTTTGAATATCTGTCCAACGAATACCATTTTAACGATTTTTTAGAACTTATGCCGATGGATTTTTCGATGTAATAATTGAAGTCTAATTCTAATCCGCCTACGTCGTTAATGCAGTGAAAAAAATTAAGATTTGATATTCTTCTTAAAGAATTTCTAACATATATATGAAATTCCGGTTCGGAAACGAGTTTTTCGTTAAACATAATCCTCGTCGGGGTTATGAATTTTAAACTGACTGAAAAACGTTCATCCTTACAGGCATCCGTAGATGTAAAATCGTTTATAGAATAATAATTATTTAAAGATTTAAGTTCGTCGTTTTTATAATAATACAGTACTTCTTTATCTTTATCGTTTATTATTTTCGTAATTATAAATTTACCTTTTTTCTGCCTGCCTATACCTTCTTTTCCGGCAAGTCCGAAAGAATAGGCAAAATAAGGAAATAAGGAAATCGCCTGACCTATCAGTATTAAAGAGAATTTTATTATCTCATTCTTTTTATAAAAGTTTTTTTGGTCTAAAGGCGGTTCTATTACATAAGGATGAGGAACGGCCGAATAGTTTCTTAATTTCAGGGAATCTGAAGGCGGAGGAGAATCGAATATTTTTTTAAACATACAGACTTTATCGAAACTGCATTCCCCGCATTCACCGGAATAAGATATGCACATAACGTCTTTAAAAATATGTCCAAATACGCCCCTTAAGGTGGAACCCTTATAATCTGGAAGAACGACGTCGGTTTCAGCCTTGATTTCAAAGTTAAATTTTGCCGCTTTGAAATCTTTAAATATTTTTTGAATATCGCTTAAATTATTGCCCGGCATAAACTTACTATAGCATATTTTACGTTTTTGAAAAACAACATTGTTTTGAAATACAATTTGTTTTTAATCTTCTATAATTTAATTAAATATTTTAGTTATTTTAATTAAATTAACCTTTAAGGAGGATTGAAGATGAAACAGATGAAGTTAAAATTAAAATTTAAAAAATTATCGTTTTTTCTGGTTATGCTTGCCGCCGTTGCATTTTTTGCGACTGGAGCGGCCAGGGTTTATGCAAGTTCTTATTCTAATTTCAACGATTACTACATGAGCCTTAATGGAGGACTGGCGGAAACAAGTTCGAGCGGTTTGTCCTCTGAGTCTGGAGGAACCTATAATCTTTCGTTCGGCAAAAATTTCAATCTTAACCGTTTTGTGATAGGCGGCGGGGCAATGCTCGGTTATTCGAGCAACGGTTCTTATACCGTGAATAATTTTGACGGTTACGGCGACAATGCGACGGCTTCCATAGATTCCGTTTACTACGGGGTATTCGTGAAAGGCGGATATGCTTATAAGAACATAATGCCATTCGTAAAACTCGGCTACATTGGATATGCTTTCGGCGCCAGCTATTCATATTCAGGACCGTATGACAGCTATTATGCAACTTATTCGACCCCTATCACTTCGGAAGGAGGTTTGCTTTACGGCGCAGGCGTTGAATATTTAATAACTCCGAATTGGGGCGTAACGGCGCAGTATTTTGGTGCGTCGCTTTCAGGCGGAGATAAGGTAAATAATTTTACCTTAGGCGTAGATTTTAATTTCTAACTTTAAATTATGCTTTAATGTTTTAAAATTATCCCGAGCCGGTTTATCTTTGCCGATTAATGGCCGGTTCGGGCGTATAATTAATATTCGTATTGCAAAAGATTTCCAATAATATATAATTTAAATGAATATGAAAACAATTTTAGTAAGCATTGCGGGTTTAAGTCCTCAAATAATTACCGAAACCCTATACTACTATTTAATCGAGAGAAAACCGCCCATATGGATTAACGAAGTAAAGGTTTTGACGACTTATCCGGGGAAACAAAAAATAATGGAAATGCTTTTAGATAAAAATAATGGAAAGTTTTATTCATTCTGCAAGGATTACAATATAAACCCTAAAAATATTAAATTCGATGAGAGTTCCGTTTTAGTTCTTGGCGGAGATGCGCCTATAGAAGACATTATTTCCGATAAAGACAGCGCCGTAATAGGAAACGAAATAGTTAAATTTACGAAAGAAATTTCGATGATTCCCGATTCAAATCGCATTTATTCTATAGCCGGAGGCAGAAAGACTATGACTGCATATCTGTCGCTTGCCGCTCAATTATATGGAAAAGAAGACGACGTATTAAGCCATACTTTAGTCAGTCCCGATTTTGAATCAAACCGAGATTTTTACTATATCCCCCCGGAAAATAAAGAAATGGAAGTTAAAGATGCATTTGGAAATATCATAAAAACGTTAAATACTAAAGACGCAAAAATATATTCTTCCGAAATAGTTTTTTTAAAATTGAGGAAGCTTTTGAATACTAAAGACGATTTATTTTACGACGATTTAGTCGGTATTGCCCAGAAAAGAATAGATTTCTGCGGAGACAAAATAGTTGCTTTCGATATAAAGAGCGCCTCAGTACTTTTAGGGAGCAAAAAGGTAAAACTGCGCCCTATAGAAATATGCATATATTATCTATTTTATTATTTTAAAATTAAATGTAAAAATGATTTTTGCGGGGACTGCACGGATTGTTATCTTTCCGTAAACGACCTTTCCTCCGATGAGAATATTAAGATTATTTTAAACGTTTACGAAAAGATTTATTCTAAAAACAGCGGCCAGTTTGAAAGACTTTCAGAATCTTTCAAAAATCAGAATAAAGGCAACGAATTTTTTATGCAGAATGTTTCGAATATCAATAAAAAACTTAAGAAGCATTTGAATGCCTTTGAATATGCGGTTTACAGAATATCTAAAACCGGAAATTACGGCAAAAGATATGGAATATTCGTCGATAAAAGAAATGTTAAGAGGGAAACTTTATATGGTTGAGATAGACTTGTCTTTGAATAATGAAGAGATATATAAAAATATAAAAATCGAAAGTTTCGGCGGCCGCAAATCTTTTAAGGTAAATCAAGAAAACCTTGATACGATTGGTAAAAATATTACCGAATATATTCGGCGCTTAAAAGAAACTTTTAACACGGATAAAGCTGGAAGTCGGCAGGAGCATGGGCAGGATTTAGCGGATTTTAACGATTCGGTAACGTTGACCGGGGCTACAGCTATACCCGTCTATCTCGTAGCGTTTCATATAGTAGTTCACAGTTTTCATGAAGTCAGATATAAAAATGAAATGTATGACGTTATAACGGCTAAACATTGATGCAATTAAAGATTAAAAGCATTAGAAATATTATAATTTACTACCTAAAAGAACTTCTAAACTGGCTCCCCCTTGCTTCCTTCGTAGCATTGTCGCTTATTTTTATAGGCACGATTTCTATTTATTTTGATTATATTTTAAGTATGCTATCCAATAGCATAGTATTTAAATTAATTACGACGTCGGCGCTATTATTTATCACTTTAATTTTAATTAACTGGCAGAGAAAAAAGTTTAACAAGATTTCTGTGCCGTTAGAAAGAAACTTAGAGGGTAAATACTTTAATACATTAATACTGCCCATATCTTATAATAAAGAGATAATAGACGTTATTATTAGTAAAATGGAAAAGAATTTGACCATTAAATATAATAATAGTAATGTGGATAAAGTTGTTAACTTTAATGAATTACAGGAAATTTTAATTAAAAACCCTAATGAAAATTCTGATAAATTTTCAAACTGGCAGATGCCGTTGATTTCTATATATAAAAATATGAAACTGGAAAAGGAAACGAAAGGGGTTGATCAAGTATGGCTTATAGGTTCCGGGGATAAAGCAGATAAAAAAAGTTCTGCAAAACAATTAAAATTATTCTCAAAGATTCTATTTTTTTTTGAAGGGCAATTTGATATTTATGTTTATGATAAAAAGAATAAGAAAGGTATTAAAATAGACCTGGGAAAATTAGATAATTGTTTTTCTGCAGAAAATATTATAAATATAGCGGTTGATTTTGAAAAATTTGAGGATGTGCATGAAATATTTAATGAAATTATTAATAAAATTCAAGAAATTGGAAAAAAAGAAGGTAAAAAAATTAAGGAACACGAGATAGCTATAGACATTACCGGAGGTCAAAAACCTATAAGTATTGCCGGAGCGCTTGCTACGCTTAACCGTAAAACAAGGATAATTTACGTCAATACTAATAATAAGACTGAAATAAAAGAAATAGATGCAATAATGCAATCAGAACAGAGATGATAAACGATTAATTCATTCTATATAACGCTCCCAAGCAGATTTTCATAATTAGGGAAGAAAGATTTTAAAATTACTGTATTAATTTATCGGTTCATTATAATTCATATATAAAAATTTCTAAATCTGGATTTGGAATTAATATTCGTATTGCAAAGATTTCCAAATAATATATAATTAAATAAGAATGTTTCGAATATCAAAGTATTAATCCGTATGTCCTAAACGGAAATAATATATGAATAAAAATAAAATAATAAGCCAACTAGAAGAATATTTCACCGGCAACGCCGAAAGATTCGGAATAGAAACGGCATTTTTGTTTGGTTCGTCGGTAAAGGGCAATTTAAGAACAGATTCTGATATCGACATAGGAGTGGTTTTTCATGAAAAAGGATTGAGCGACGAATATACATTTTCTGTAATAAATGAAATTTCATTAGATTTATTGCAAAAATTGAATATCGATATAGATGTCGTTCCGGTATATAAAGATTTTAGAAAACCTATGCTTTATTATAATATTATCGTTCAAGGCAAACCCATATATATAGAAGATTTCGACAAATACATCAGTATTAAAAATGAAGCTATGTTTCAAATGGAAGATTTTAGTTTGTTTGGAGAAAAATGGCAATACGATATTTCAAAACAAAGGATAGGAGAATTAAATAATGCCTGATTTCGGATATGCAAAAGGTAGAATTGCCGAAACGGTTGCATTTATTCTCGATGAAGTCAAAGAATTCGATTCCGAATATGCCGATAAAACTTGGAAAGAGTATCAAAACGATAAAAAATTGCAGAAACTAATGGACAGGACCGTCGAAAACATAATTACCGCTTTAATAGAATTATGCGGCACGGTTATTACTAAAGAAAACATATCTGCAGTGAATTATGCCGATGTTTTATCAAAATGCGCCAAGTTTTGCAAATTCGATGAACCCGTTCAAAAAAACTTTTCGATGCTTGCAATTCAAAGAAACAGGCTTGCGCACAGGTATCTCGATTTTCGCTGGCAGGCGATAAAATTATTTTCCGAACAGGAGGAAAACATATTAAAGCTCCTAAATATTGTAATCGATAGTCCATATATGTCTGACGATAAATAACTAAAGTAAATATAATCTCAAAGAGGAAATCATCCAATGAGGTTAAATCTAAAGTGTTATTGGGTCAGGAAGTTTCAATATAAAGTTTGCCGTTATTTTCCGCTCTGACGGACATTGTTTCGTTAAACCCGTTTTATTGGATATAAAATTATATCCAGTTGATAGGCTTTTTATTATATCGAGATATACGTCTATGGGAGCATTTAGAGTCAGTCCTAAACTATTTTTTCTAGTATGGATGAGATGAGGGTGACATAATTATATCTTCGGCAATCGGCCCAGAAGTTTTATCCGGCATTAAATAGCTTTTAATATCCACGACGTTTTCGGGGCTGTTGCCCTTCACGGAAAGAATTACGTAAGAATAGAAAGGCCATGAAGCGTTTATATCGAAGTTCGAGGGGATTGCCGGATGGTTCGGGTGGGTATGGTAAAATCCTAATATATCAAGATTTTCTTTCATACAAAATTTATCCATTTCCAAAATATCTTTGGGTTCGATTTCAAAACTGTCCCATGTAATTTTTCCGTAGCGGTTTTCGGCGGGATACGCTTTTACGATAATCTTGTTTTCTCCTTCGATTTTTCCAAGAAGTCCGCCGCATGCTTCATACGGAAATATTTCCGCCGCATGTTTTTTGATTATTTCAAGCTCGTTTTTTGGAATTATAATTGCCATAATGTTTTTTACCGTAACTCGGCAAAGACTCTTGTAGAGAGATATCTTGACCCGGTGTCGGGAAGCGCCGTAGCGAAATTTCCTTTATATTTTTCCGCAAGCTTACTTATGCCGTAAACGTTTGCCCCGGAGGAAAATCCGCATAAAATCCCTTCTTCTCTCACGAGCCTTTTAAGCATCGCGTAACTGCCTTCGGTATCGACTTTTACAAAATCGTCTATTATTTTATCGGCGTCGAATCCTTGAAAATTTAGGGAATAGTTATATTTCCAACCTTCTATTCCGTGCATTTCATTATCCGGTACTACTGCTATAATTTTTATTTTATCGTTATATTCTTTAAGTTTTTTGCCTACCCCAAGTATCGTCCCGCCGGTGCCGATGCCCGTAGCGAAATAATCGATGTTTCCGCCGGTCTGCTCAAGAAGTTCTAACGCCGTCGTTTCATAGTGGGCTATCGGATTATAAGGATTATTATACTGGTCCGGCATATAATACATATTTTTGCCGCCCCTTTCATATTCTTCCGCCGCCCGTTTTATCGCTCCGTCGTGGCTTTCTTCCGCAGGGGTAAGAATCAATTCTGCGCCGTATAAGCGCATTATTTTCTTTCTTTCTTCGCTCATATTGGAAGGGGCGTAAATTTTGACTTTAATGCCGAGAAACGCGCCTATCATAGCGTAAGAAATACCGGTATTACCGGAAGAGGAATCTATTATAGTAGTTCCATCTTTTATCAAACCTTTTTCCACGGCATTTTTGAGCATATACAGCGCAGGTCTGTCTTTTACGGAGCCGCCCGGATTAAGCCCTTCGAGTTTTGCGTATAGCTTTGAACCGGAAAGGACCGGATTAATTATTTTGTTCAACAGAACCGCTCCTGTGCCGCCGATATTCGATAATAAGTCATTTTTTTCCATCTTTTTCCACGATAATTTCGTAATCGGTATCGTTAATTTTATTTATGGATAAAACTTTATGCCCCTGTTCTTCCATAGAGCGGGGGACATTTCTTATGGCGGGTTCGTAGTCCACTATTACTCTTAAAATTTCGCCTTTTTTCATCTTTTCTAAGGCAAGCTTCGATTTTACGAAGGTAAAAGGGCAGATTTCGCCTTTGATATTTAATTCGCTGTTTTCTTTATATTCGGACATTTAATTTGCACTCCCGCTCCAATGGCTGCATACAGTAATTACAAAGATTTAATATAGGTTTAAAATTTATCAATTTTTAAATTCGCACAGGTCGCCGTATTCGATTAATTCAAAAACCGTCGGATTTTCGCCGCATAATGGACAGGTTTTATCCTGCCTGAGTTTCATTTCGGTAAATTTCATATCGAGGGCATCGTATATAAGAAGTCTTCCGTTTAAAGTTTGTCCAACGCCCAGAATTATTTTTATGACTTCGTTTGCCTGAATTGCGCCTATTACTCCGGGGAGAACGCCTAAAACTCCGGCTTCCTGACAGCTCGGAACGAGTCCCGCAGGCGGAGGGGTCGGGAAAAGACATCTATAGCAAGGACCTTCTTCCGGCAGAAATACCGTCGCCTGCCCGTCGAAGCGGAAAATAGAACCGTAAACTAAAGGCTTTTTCATAAAATGGCAGGCATCGTTTATTAAATATCTCGTCGGAAAATTATCGGTTGCATCTACGACCACGTCGTAATCTTTTATTATATCTTTAATATTGGCGGCGTTAATGCCTTCTTTATACGTTACGACTTTTACGTCCGGATTGATGCGCCCTATGGAATCTCTCGCGGAATCGACCTTGTATCTTCCGACGTCCGCCGTTCCATGCCATATCTGCCTTTGAAGGTTGGATAAATCAACGGTATCGTAATCTACTATTCCGAGAGTTCCTATTCCCGCCGCTCCGAGATAATATCCGCAGGGAGCGCCGAGCCCTCCGGCTCCGATAAGAAGGACTTTCGACGAAAGCAGTTTTTCCTGTCCTTCGCCGCCGACTTCCGGCAGTATTATATGCCTTGCGTATCTTTTTATTTGCTCTTCGCTGAAATTCAAATTTGTATCCTCCGTATAAAATCTCTATTCAACTACGTCGAGAACGATAGGTTCTACCGTTACGCCTTTTGATTCCAAAAACTTTACCGCCTTTTCGATATCTTTGGATTCCCCTTCAAGTTCTATCGCGATTATTCCGATGTCGTTGGATATGCTGGCGCTTCTGATATTAGTAATAACGTTATAGTTTTTACCGACAAGATAAATTAACGGTTCTTTAATTACTTCCTGCGGATAGTTAAGATAAAACTTTTTTTTTTCAGGCGCGCCGCCTGCGATTGCCGGAATTATGGAAATAGTATCGCCGTCTTTGACTTTTGAATTTATGTTGTCGATAAACCTGATGTCTTCATCGTTAAGATATACGTTTACGAATCTTCTGACCTGGTCGTTCTGTTCGCATATTCTTTCTTTAATTCCCGAAAAATTTTTTTCCAAATCGTTTATGATTTCTATTATGTTGGAACCGTTTGATTCTACTTCGGTTTTGCCCCCCGTTAAAGTTCTTAACGGCGTAGGTATTCTAACTTTTATAGGCATTTGAAATCCTCCTTATTATTTTTTTTATTATGTGTTATTTAATTTTATTTCTTTCTTTTAATTTTTGATAGAACCCCCTCGAATTCATCGAGATTTGCTTCGATAACCGGCGCTTCTTTCAGCTTTCCGTTTAAGGCTTCGAGGGTTTTAAGCCCGTTTCCGGTGATAGCCAGCACGGTAGTTTCGTTTTTATTGATATACCCTTTTTCGATAAGTTTTTTTGCGACCGCAACCGTAACTCCGCCGGCGGTTTCGGTAAATATGCCTTCTGTAGCCGCCAGCAATTTCATGCCTTCTACTATTTCTTCATCGGTTGCGTCTTCGCCGTATCCTCCGGTTTTACTCATAAGGTCGGATGCATAGTAGCCGTCGGCAGGGTTTCCTATTGCAAGGGATTTTGCTATAGTATCCGGCGTCCTGACCGGTTTTATAAACTCTCTTTTTTCTTTGACCGTAGCGGTTATAGGGTTGCATCCGGTAGCTTGGGCTCCGAAAATTTTAGTATGCGGTTTTTCCTTAAGCAGGCCGCAGTAATCGAATTCGTCTATAGCCTTTCCTACTTTGGTAATTAAAGACCCTCCAGCCATAGGAACTACGACGTTGTCCGGAGCTTTAAATCCTAACTGTTCCAGCATCTCGAAAGTAAGGGATTTTGACCCTTCCGCATAATATGGTCTTAAATTGATATTTACGAATGCCCAGCTGTGTTTTCCGGCGATTTCCGTGCAGAGTCTGTTAACCTTGTCGTAACTGCCGTTAATTTTTACAAGATTAGTATCATATATGAGAGTTCCTAATACCTTTCCTATTTCAAGGTTGGACGGTATAAATACGAAACTTTCGTAGCCGGAAGAAGCCGCCAGAGCCGCAACGGAATTGGCAAGATTTCCGGTAGAGGCGCAGGCCACGGTTTTAAAACCGAATTCCCTTGCCTTTGCTATGGCTACCGAAACGACCCTGTCTTTAAAAGATAAAGTAGGAAAGTTCACGGCGTCGTTTTTAACGTATATTTCTTTAACGCCGAGAGCTTTTGCAAGGTTATCGGCTTTTACGAGCGGGGTATATCCCACATTTTTACCTATTTTTATTTCTCCTTTTATAGGAAGAAGTTCCTGATACCTCCACATATTTGCATCGCGCGATTTTATTTTATCCCTCGTTATTTCCTTTTTTATTTTATCGTAATCGTAATCCACTTCCAGCGGACCGAAACAATAATCGCAAACATAAAGCGGACTATCCGGATATTCCTTGCCGCATTCCCTGCACTTCAAACCTTTTACGAACATTTTTTCTCCTTATCTTAATCTTATTTTATTTTTGTTTATTTTTATTTAAGCCGTAATAACAAAAAACCTCTTCTTCCTGTGAATACGGAAGAAGAGGTTTTTAAAAACTCTTTTCTTCTTATCTTCCAGGAATAGACCTGCGGGAATTAGCACCGATTTTAATTTATTATCGGTTGCTGCGGTTTCAAAGGGCCCGTCCCTCTACCGCTCTTGATAAGAACCTTATAGGCTTGATTTTAATTTTAAAAAAACAGATAAATAATACCGATTATTATTATATAGTATAAATTTAAATAATGTCAAATAAAAAAATAAATTTTTATCGGCAATTTAAGGTTTGATGTTTATATGTTGATGTTTATACCCTAATCCCGATTTGGGATTAAGTAATATACAAAAAAATAACAAAAAACCTCTTATAGTTTCTGTGTTTACGTGATATAATATATCACAAAACCTGCCACCAAGAAGGTTAAACAAAAAAACTAAAAAGAGGTTATTAATAATGATACAACAAACTCTATTTCCTTTCAAGTTAGAAATGACTAAAGATAAATTAACATCTAAAGCCGGATTGAG
>JAKAOK010000061.1 GCA_021812245.1 bacterium
TTATACCGAACCTCAGGCTTTGCTTGCGGAAAAACTTTGCAAAAATTCGTTTGCGGATAAGGTTTTTTTCTGCAACAGCGGCGCCGAAAGCGTAGAAGGGGCAATTAAACTTGCAAGAATATACGCCGCTAAATTTTCAAAAAGAGGATACAAAGTAATAGCTATGCAGAATTCTTTTCACGGCAGGACTTTCGGGGCGCTTTCGGCAACCGGACAGGATAAGTACCACAAAGGTTTCGAGCCTCTGCTCGAAGGTTTTACCCATGTAAAATTCAACGATTTTTCCGCCGTAGAGAAATTAATCGACGGAGCCGGCGGCAAAGACTATTGCGCCTTGATAATAGAACCGGTGCAGGGAGAAGGCGGCGTTAATATAGCCGATAAAGAATATATAAAATCTTTAAGGGATTTAACCGCAAAAAACGATATAGTTTTAATATTCGACGAAGTTCAGGTCGGGCTCGGCAGAACCGGAAAGCTTTTCGCCTATATGAATTACGGCGTGGAACCGGATGTTATGACTCTTGCCAAACCTCTTGCGGGCGGACTTCCCATAGGGGCTGTGCTGGCAAAAGATAAAATAGCGAAAGCTTTCGAACCCGGCAACCATGCTTCGACTTTTGGGGGAGGGCCGGTAGTAACCGCGGCGGCGAATGCCTTTTTAGGCGAAATAACCAAGGAAGGTTTTCTTGACGAAGTTTTAAAAACGGGTGATTATATAAAATCCAAATTAGACGAATTAAAGCTCGATTTTCCGGAATTTATTAAAGACGTTAGGAACATCGGATTAATCGGCGCAATAGAATTTTACGAGTTCAAGGCAAAAGACATAGCCGTTAAATTAATCGAGGAAGGATTTTTGACGACCGCGGTCCAGGATAAAATATTAAGGCTTACGCCCCCGTTGATTATCAAAAAAGGCGACGTCGATTTATTAATAGAATCTGTCGTTAAGGTTCTTAACGCCCATTATAATAAATAATAAACGATTAAATGAATTATTAAATTAAAAGCTATGAATTCAGCAAGAAATTTTTTATCGGTTTACGACTTTACGAAGGACGAAATATACGGCATCCTTTCGAGGTCCGCCGTTTTAAAGGCGGAAAGGGGCGGAAAAAACGCCTGTCTAGAAGGCAAAAAAATAGGCATGATATTCGAGAAATCCTCTACGAGAACCCGCGTGTCTTTTGAAGTCGGCATTGCGGAATTAGGCGGATATCCTATTTTTATGTCGTCGAGAGACCTTCAGTTAGGCAGAGGTGAGCCTATAAAAGATACCGCAAGGGTTTTGAGCAGGTATTTGGACGGCGTTATAATAAGAACTTTCGAACAGGAAAGGATAGAAACTTTTGCGCGGTATTTCGAAAAACCCGTAATTAACGGACTTACGGATTTATATCATCCCGCCCAGATATTAACCGATATATTTACGGTTTACGAGATAAAAAAGGGCGGAGCCGGCGTTATAGAAAATTTGAAAATAGTTTATTTAGGAGATGCCAACAATATGGCAAATTCATGGATAAGCCTTCAGGCGGCGCTCGGTTTCGAACTCATACTGGCTATGCCGGAGGGATTCGATATAGACAAAGCCGTAAGGATGGAATCGGAAAAAAGAGGCGGAAAATTTTTTATATCCAACGATAAAATTTCGGCGGCAAAAAACGCCGACGTTATTACGACCGACGTTTTCATAAGCATGGGGCAGGACGAGGAAAAAGAAAAAATAGATAAATTAAGGCCTTTTATTATAGACGATAACGTCGTAAACAATTCAAAAGACGACGTTATCTTTCTGCATTGTCTTCCGGTTCACAGAGGCGAAGAAGTTACGGAAAGCGTCTTCGAAAGATTTTCGCCTGTCGTGTTCGAAGAAGCGGAAAACAGGCTTCACGTGCAGAAAGCTATAATGGAAAAGATTTTCTAGGCGAATTATCAACTTTAGCAATATTTCCTGGATTCCCGCTTTCGCGGGAATGACAGAAAAATATGATAATAGTAAAGTATTAACAATGTCATTCCCGCGAAAGCGGGAATCCAGAATCAGAGCATAGTATCTAAATATTTTTTATCGCAGGCTTAAGCAATAATATAATATAAAGTTTAAGGAGAAATTATTAATCATGGCTCGTAAAAAAATAGTCCTGGCATATTCGGGAGGGCTCGATACCTCGGTAATTTTAAAATGGCTTATAAATACTTATAAAGCTGATGTTATAGCATACTGCTGCGATGTAGGGCAGAAAGAAGACCTCGCCGCCGTTAAGAAAAAGGCTCTGAAAACCGGCGCTTCGGAAGCCATAGTCGAAGATATGAGGAGCGAGTTTGCAGAAAATTATATATTTCCTATGTTAAGAGGCAACGCTTTTTACGAAGGCTCTTACCTTCTCGGAACGTCTATCGCCAGGCCTTTAATCGCAAAGAGGCAGATAGAAATAGCTGCGGAAAAAGGCGCAAAATACGTCGCCCACGGAGCTACCGGCAAAGGAAACGACCAGGTAAGGTTCGAGCTTGCCTATGCCGCGGTAAATCCCGGCATAAATGTTATAGCCCCATGGAGAGAGTGGGATATAAACTCGAGAGCGGAGCTCATTAAATATGCGGAAGATAACGGAATACCGGTTCCGGTTACTAAAGAAAAACCTTATTCGAGCGATAAAAATCTTTTCCATAT
>JAKAOK010000035.1 GCA_021812245.1 bacterium
CCCTACCGTGTCAAGGTAGTGCTCTAACCCCTGAGCTACGCGCCTAAAATGAGAATAAATATATATTACTATCTCCGTCCTTATTTTGTCAATAGACATTTTGTTATGACATTTTGTCAAAAGTAAGATGTCAATTTGGCATTATATTTTAATTATTAATTTTATTTGAAAATTTAAGTTATTTAATTTAAAGGAATTATCGTATTGAATAATAATAATAAATTTAGGCATATATTTTGCATATCATATATTAATTATGTTGCCAAAATATATTATCAGGATAAATTGGATATATAATTTATATATATTATAAAAATAAAAATATAAATAAGGAGAACAATTTATGGCAGAAAAATTAGCAATTATGCTTGTATCGGAAGAGTATGAAAAATCACACGTAGCTTCGATGATTGCATCGGTCGCCGCTGTTTCGGGGATAGATGTTTCTATTTTTGTCACAGGAAATGCGGTTTACAATTTTTTAAAAAAAAATGTCGAAAAGAAAAATTTTACCGGAGGCAAACTTTACGATTTAATAAAAGAAAAAAAAGCTACTTTGTTTTATGAACTTTTTGACCAGGCTAAAATGCTCGGAGGGCTTAAAATTTACGTTTGTTCGATGGTGATGGATATTTGCGGGCTGGAAAAAGACGATTTAATAGATATCGTCGATGACCATTTGGGACTTGCCGCATTTCTCGGCATTATGGAAGGAGCCGAAACCATAACTTTTTAGCGGTATATGCTGCGTTGGATATACATCCGGCGATTTATATATCGGAGGCAGTTTTTTGTATGGGTAATTTTGCAAAAGACATAGAATCGGTCGTGGTAGATATCAGGGGAGTTTCCTGTTGTATGCCGCCGGTCGGCGAATTCATTATAGAAATGAGACAGCAGCCGAAAGACACGGTTATAGAATTGCTGACCGATAAAAGAGAGGATGTCGACGAAGTTTTAGACTGGATAAACAGAGTCCATCAGGAAACTTTGTCGGTTATAGAAGAAGCAGGATACTGGAGAATTTTTGCCAAAAAAGTAAACAGTATGTGATTAAAAATTTAATTTATAAAATATAAAGGGGGTATTTGTTATGACTGAAGAAGAATTAAAACAAATTAAACCGGCGGTTACTGTGGATGCAAGGGGAACGTATTGTCCCGGACCGCTGATGGAGTTAATAAAAGAAGTCAGGCAGCAGCCGGTAGGTTCTGTAATAGAATTGATTTCGGGAGATGCCGGAAGCGCTAAGGATGTACCAGAATGGCTCAATAAAGTTAAGCAGGAATTTTTGGGCGTTATACCGGGCGACGGATTCTGGCGGATTTTTGCCAAAAAAGTTAAAGATATGTAGAACTAATATTAACATTATTTAATTTAATTTTCATTTTTAAGGAGGCTGTTATGTCAAAAAGAGTAGTGATTGTCGGAGGAGGAGTAGGCGGAACTATAATTGCAAATTTACTTGCAAAAAAAATGCGTCCCGAACTTAAAAAAGGCGAGCTTGTGATAGACGTCGTTTCAGACAAACCGGAGCATTTTTATCAGCCCGGTCTTTTGTATATGCTCTTTGGCTTGAAACACCACGATGAGCTTGTCAGAAATGAAAAGGACTTGCTTGACCCCATGGTTGAATTGCACCTTCACCCCGCAATTAAAATCGATAAAGACAAGAATGAAGTTCACCTTAAAAACGGCGTAGTAATGAAATACGACATATTAGTTCTTGCAACAGGTTCAAGACCCGCTCCGGAAATGATACCTGGTTTAAAAGAAGGCGGAAACTGGTTCTATGAGGTGGATGCCTGTTTAAAACTCCGCCATGAATTAGTGAATTTTAAAGGCGGAAAAATTGTTTTAACGATAGGTCTGCCTCATAAATGTCCTGTTGCCCCGTTTGAAGTATCGTACATGCTTGACGACTGGTTTAAACAGAGAGGCATAAGAGATAAGGTTGATTACACTTATACGTATCCGATAGGAAGGCTTCACGGGCTTCAACCGCTCGCGGATTTCGGCGCCAAAACATTTCCAAAACACGGAATCAATACGGAAACGCTCTTTAATATGAAAGAAGTGGACCCGAATAAAAAGACGGTTACCAGCCTTGAGGGTGTAACGTTAAAATACGATATTCTTATTACCGTTCCGCCGCATAAAGGAGCGCAGGTAATAGAAGATTCCGGTCTCGGACAGAACGGCTTCGTTCCTACCGATAAGTTTACGCTTAAAATGGAAGGTTCCACAAACGTTTACGTCGTAGGCGATACCACAAATCTTCCGATAAGCAAGGCCGGTTCTACCGCTCACTTCGAATCCGACGTTATCGTCGAAAACATCACATCCGAATTAAGAGAGGGATTGACTCCATTCAGGTATGACGGAAAGGTGTTCTGCTTTATCGAAACGGGTATGACCAAGGCTACTTATATTATGTTCGATTATAATACCCCGCCGAACCCGGTTGCTCCGTCGGCGCTTATTCATTGGTTCAAATTAACGTATAACAAAGTTTACTGGCTTACCCCGATGGGCATTCTTTAATTTAACGATTTAATAAGGAGGCAAATTATGGCTGAAAATGAAGTAATAGATGTAGCTGCCGCCCTGACCAAGAAGCTCACGGAAAAGCCGCAAGCATTAGAACATTTGCTTAATATTATAGACAGGCTGGATACAATCGACCAGATTAGCGCTATACCCCAAGCGCTGAAGGAAAGCATGACGGATGCGATGATTCAGAGGTCGGCAGATAATATTACCACGGCGCTTTCCGTGCTTGACAGTTTTTCGGGAGAAGAACAGCTCTCTATGATTAAAACTGCAGGAATGAAAGCGGAAAGCCTGAAAAAAAGCATAGAAACGATTGCCGAACTGGAAAAATCAGGCACTTTGCAGTCGCTCAAGGAAATGGGCGATCTTGTCGCAGGATTCAGCAAGGGCATGACGGATCAAATAGTAGAGCGTATGGCCGGCACCGCCCAGAAGCTTGCCGAACTGACGGATGCACTCAGCGATGAAAACATGGCAGGTCTGATTAAAAAGGCGCAGCATCTCTCCGGTTCCTTAGAATCTTCTTTAGATAAGATTGCCGAACTGGAAAAATCAGGCACTTTGCAGTCGCTCAAGGAAATGGGCGATCTTGCCGCAGGATTCAGCAAGGGCATGACGGATCAAATAGTAGAGCGTATGGCCGGCACCGCCCAGAAGCTTGCGGAACTGACCGAACTCACGCTTAATTACAATTTAAAACCTCTGCTTGATACCGGCGAGGCATTTATTAACAGCGGAACGCTGAACGATTTAGTCGAACTGTCAGACGGCGTAGCTGCGGCGAGAAGAATGATGACCGACGGACTTATGGAAAGAGCCGTCGGAACGGGGCTTGAATTAGTCGAAGCCCTTTTAACGCAGATAGACATAAAAGAGTTAATAAACGTTATAAATTGTTCGACGCATGAATCTCTAACCGAATCAGCCGACCCGAAATATCATAAGGGGGGAGTTCTATCGCTGGTTGCAATGACGAAAGACCCTGACGTTATGAACGGACTTAAATTTATGATGATTCTAGCCAAGAATCTGACTAAAAATTTAAGGGAAAACGAACAGGATATATTTATGCGTTCCTCTCGTTCCGGCAAAAGCGAATGTTATTAATCAGGAAAATAGAAGAAAACAAAAAATAAATCCGGTTTGTTTGCGTAAGAACCGGTTTTTATCCCGCGATTATCATAACAGCTTATTCAACGATAACCGCGGGATTTTTTTGTCTAAAATTTTGTTAAAAATTTATTTAAAATTGTAGATAAAAAATGATATGATTAAAAAGTTTGATATTTTTATATGTATCACAAAAATAATTCCAAAGGGGGAGTTATAAGTATGGAAACTAATGTTGCTGCGTTCAGCGCGGGAAATATCGCGTGGGTTTTAACTTCGGCAGCGCTTGTGTTGATGATGACGCCGGCGCTGGGTTTTTTTTACGGGGGAATGGTAAGAAAGAAAAACGTGCTTAACACGCTTTCTCTTAGTTTTGTGACCATTGCTACCGTCAGTTTTATCTGGATTTTATGGGGATATTCGATCTCTTTCGGTCCCGATGCTTTCGGCGGACTTATCGGCAATCTTAAGTATTTAGGTCTTTCCGGTATGGGCGTTGACCGGCATTCAAGATACGCAGGCTCTCTGCCGTCTTTTGTTTTTGTATTATTTCAGCTTATGTTTGCGATAATAACCGTTGCTTTAATCAGCGGTTCGCTCGTCGAAAGGGTCAAGTTTTCTTCATGGGTCGTATTTACTGTAATATGGCTTACCGTGGTGTATGCCCCAATAGCCCAATGGGTATGGGGAATAGGCGGAATTTTTCAAAAAATGGGCGTTCTTGATTTTGCGGGCGGGACCGTCGTTCATATAAGCGCCGGATTTGCCGGCCTTGCGGGGGCGTTAGTTCTCGGCAAGAGAAAGGGATATATGAAGGAAAATATAGTCCAGCCGAATCAGTTAGGCTATACGATATTAGGGGCCGGACTTTTATGGTTCGGATGGTTCGGCTTTAACGGCGGAAGTGCTCTTGCGGCAAATTCTATTGCGGCATCCGCATTTTTAGTTACCAATACGGCGGCGGCTTCCGCGGCGGTAAGCTGGATGATTGCGGAATGGATAAGAAACGGCAAGCCTACGAGTTTGGGCATAGTTTCAGGCGCCATTGCCGGTCTTGCCACGATTACGCCGGCTTCGGGTTACGTAACGCCCGGCGCGGCCATGATTATCGGACTTATAGCAGGAATTATATGTTTTTCGATGGTGGTTTTTATCAAACCTAAATTAGGTTACGACGATGCCCTCGATGTTTTCAGCGTGCACGGAGTCGGAAGCGTATGGGGTGTTTTTGCGACCGGCCTGTTTGCCGACCCTTTAATTAATAAAGCCGGAAAAGGCTTGTTTTACGGGAATCCGGGGCAGGTTCGGATTCAAGTGCTTACTATTATTGCCGTTGCCGCATACTCGTTTGTAATGAGTTTTATTATATTTAAAATAATAGATTTAGCAATGGGTCTTAGGGTAGATAAAGATTCCGAAACTATGGGACTCGATATAACGCAGCATGAAGAAACGGGGTATAATTTATAATAAGGCAGGACGGGGCGTAAAGAATATGAAGAGGATTGCTGTATTGCTTGCGGAAAGAGAAAGGCATTCCGAGGGGTTGAGAATGGCGGCGGGATTAAGCCTTCTTAACGACAAGGTGGATATTTATCTTTTAAACGGCGATTTTGCAGAAACGGATTCGCCCGCTCTCGAAAACCACCTCGATATGATGAGAGCCGTGGGAATAGGACTGTATTCCAATTTTAAAAAGGAAGGTTTCGACTTTATGTCCGGTTCGGATTTAGGAAAAAGTTTATTAAAATACGATTACGTATTCTCATACTGATGAAAATTTTATATTTAATTAAAGAAAAATACGATGACGATTTTTTAAAATCGCTTAAAGATATTATCGATGCGCAAATTTCGGAAGGTAATGAAGTTCTATCGGTAAATCTTTACGGTCCGGAAAATATCGATTACGGCGTATTAATCGATAAGATTTTCAAATACGACCGCGTCGTATGTTTATGAAAGGAGGTTTAAATTTATGGATTACGGAATGAAAAACAGGCTTTCAAGGATTATTAAGCCGAAAGACGGCAAAACGGTTATGCTTGCCGTTGACCACGGCTATTTTATGGGACCGACGGGAGGACTCGAAAATATCGGAAAGTCTATTACTCCGCTTTTAAGGTATGCCGATTCGCTGATGCTTACGCGGGGGATATTAAGAAGCCAGATTGACCCCAAAATAGATATTCCGATAGTTTTGCGCGTCAGCGGCGGAACGAGCATCCTGAAAGACGACCTGTCCGATGAAGACATTGTCGTTTCTATGGAAGACGCCGTAAGATTGAACGTCTCTGCGGTAGCCCTGTCCATTTTTATCGGTTCTAAAAACGAAAAACAGGGCATAATTAATTTGTCTAAATTGGTAGATAAGGGTTATAAATACGGTATTCCGGTGCTTGCGGTGACCGCCGTGGGAAGGGAGATGACGAGAGATGCCCGTTATTTGTCGTTAGCGGTTAGAATTGCGGCGGAAACAGGAGCGGGTATCGTAAAGACCTATTATTGCGAAGATTTCGACAGAGTGGTGGAAACCTGCCCCGTCCCCGTCGTAGTTGCTGGAGGAAAAAAGACGGGAGAACGGGAAGCTCTTGAACTTGCCTATAATGCCGTAAAGCATGGAGCGGCGGGCGTCGATATGGGCAGGAATATATTTCAATCCGAAAAACCGGCTAATATGATTAAAGCCGTGAAAGCGGTCGTACACAAAGGGCTCGCGCCGGAAGAGGCATATGAAAGAGAATATAATTCGTGAATAATTTAAAAAGCGAAAAAAGTTCTTATTTAAAATCCGCCGTACGCCAGCCTGTTGACTGGTATCCGTGGTGCGCCGAGGCTTTCGAGAAGGCTAAAGAAAAGGATATGCCAGTGCTTCTCGATATAGGAGCTGTATGGTGCCACTGGTGTCACGTAATGGACGGGGAATCTTACGAAGACGAAGAAACCGCTGCAATAATAAACGAAAACTATATAGCCGTTAAGGTCGATAAAGACGAAAGACCGGACATAGACTCGCGGTATCAGAAAGCCGTAAGCGTGTTTTCCGGAACCGGCGGATGGCCTTTAACCGCTTTTTTGACGTACGAAGGATATTTTTTTTACGGAGGCACGTATTTTCCTAAAGAATCCAATTACGGACTTCCGGCATATAAGTCGGTTTTGACGGAAATTGCAAAATATTACCGTGAAAACAAAGAAGCCGTTTTTGCCCAGAGCGCCGATTTTTATCAAAGAATTTCCGACGATTCGAATAAATTTTCTATTTTTAATATTAATATTAAAAGAATAAATGATGCAATAAAAAAAGATAATTCTTTAAATATAGATTACGTAAAGAGGTTTATAAACGAAGGGGCGCTTGAATTTAAACTTCATTTTGACGAAGTTAACGGAGGATTAGACGAATCCCCGAAGTTTTTTTATTTTTCGGCGTTGGAACTTCTTGCGCGGGATTATATAACCAACAGGGATAAAGATTCGCTCAATAAAGGACTTTTTACTTTAAAAAAAATAGCCGCTGGAGGAGTTTTTGACCATATAGGCGGAGGTTTTCACAGGTATTCGACCGATAAAAAATGGATTATTCCGCATTTTGAAAAACTTGCCGAAATCAACGCTCAGGCTTTAAGGGTATATTCCTATTATTACAGATTGACCGGCGATAAGATTCTATTAAACGTTATAAATAAAACTCTCGATTTTATATCCGGTGAACTATACGACGGATTTAACGGCGGTTTTTACGCAAGCATAGATGCGGATACCGGAGACAACGACGACGGAAGATTTTTCACGTGGACGCATAACGAATTTAAAGAGGTTTTTCCGGATAAGGAAGAGTTAAATGCCGCGGCAGAATTGTTTAATATAAACAAAGAAGGCATGATGCGTCATGCCGGAAGCGAAACCTCCGTTTCCGGCGATTTTCGGGACGAAAGTTTCCGGCAGAGCGGCGTTCCTAATGTATTATATGCCGGAGCTTATGTAAAAGCTTTAGGCGGCAAATCATACAAAGGTATTGTCTCAAAGCTCAGAACTTTCAGGGAAAAAAGAAAAAAACCGTTTACCGACAGGATAAAATATTCATTCATAAACGGAAACATTATATATTCCATTATGGAATTAAGCAAGATTTTCAGCCCCTTCGATTCAAACCGGCAAAAATTAAACGGACTAGCCGAAAAATCGATTAAGATTTTTTTAGATATTTTTGATAAAAACGGGGATATAGGGAGATTTACGGGCGAGCCGGGAGGTTCGGTTTTGGACGATAATGCGTATATTATTCTGGCGCTGATAGGATTATTTGAAACTACGTCAAAACCGCTCTATTTTGTTTACGCAAAAAAAATAGCCGAATATGTTATTAAGAATTTTTACGACGGCGAAAAGGGCGGGTTTTTTGATATAAAACACACGACTAAGAGTTCAAAGATAGGTTTTTTAAGTCACAAGGAAAAGAACATCGCCGATTACGGCGGCTGTTCGCAAAATGCTTCCATACTATCGGCAATGTCGAAACTACATATGCTTACCGGAGAAGTTCAGTTTAAAAACGTAATATTAAAATCTTTCGAATATTTTATAAACGAAGCGAATATGCTTAAGCATAACGCATCCGGTTATTTAGTAAGCCTCATCGATTATGCGTCCGGGGCGGACATCAATGTTATCGCAGGCAGATATGGCGATAAAGCCGTTGCCGATTTTTTCGATGTGTCCGGTAAATCAGGTTTTAACGCATTTAATATCTTCATAGACATGAATAATAAGGGTTTGACCGATAGTTATTCCGGTTTTGAAGGATTTGAAAAAGGAGACGCGTTAATTCTGGAGGAGATAAGAAACGCCGTCGCCGAATTTGGCAGGGTAAAAAAGCCTTTGGTTTTACAGTGCGGGAATAAATCGTGCAGCGTGAAAATTTTATAAATTTATGCCGATAATTCTTGACATAAATTAATATGTTGTAGTAATATACTTTACTATTAGCACATTAGCAACAGATATATAAGGCGTATAAACAGTTTAACGTTTTTAAAACGGGGGAATCTGTATGAAAAGAGTATTGGTTTTGCCGGTATTTTTTACAATACTTTTTATTTTAATTTCAAATGTTTATTCCTACGTTAACGTAATTACCGTGCGCCCCGGCGCCACCCTCGGACAGATTGCGGATGCCCATAATACCACGGTCGCATCTATAATGTCTCTAAACAAGCTTAATAACTACGTCATATATCCCGGCGAAAGATTAAAGGTTCCTTCAGGGTCGGGCGCTAACTCTTATCGTCCGTATCATCCCGTTCCTTCATTCGGCCGTTATACCGTTCAGTTCGGAGATACCCTTTCGTTAATAGCGCAGAAATATGGAACTTCTATCGCCGAATTAAGGAAACTTAATCATCTTTATTCCAACGTTATAAGGCAGGGAGCGGTTCTTACGGTGCCTCTCGTTGTCGCTGCCGTCTCATACATTACCGTGCGCCCCGGCGCCACCCTCGGACAGATTGCGGATGCCCATAATACCACGGTCGCATCTATAATGTCTCTAAACAAGCTTAATAACTACGTCATATATCCCGGCGAAAGATTAAAGGTTCCTTCAGGGTCGGGCGCTAACTCTTATCGTCCGTATCATCCCGTTCCTTCATTCGGCCGTTATACCGTTCAGTTCGGAGATACCCTTTCGTTAATAGCGCAGAAATATGGAACTTCTATCGCCGAATTAAGGAAACTTAATCATCTTTATTCCAACGTTATAAGGCAGGGAGCGGTTCTTACGGTGCCTGAAAGCTATAAAACATATAAAACGGCTCAAAATAATATAAATTATAACGCAAGTAACGGCGGCGGCAAAAAATATAATTATTACGGAAATGACAATTATAGTAAGGCGACGTTTAAGGTTTTAAACCCCAACAACTGCAAAGTTAAAAATAAAGGGTCTAATAATTTCAGATTAGGAAAGAAAATAGTCAATGTGGCATATAAATATAAGGGCGTTCCATATGTATGGGGCGGAACAAGCGATAACGGAATGGATTGTTCGGGTCTGGTCCAGCATGTTTTTTCGAAATTAGGTATTCATCTTCCAAGGACGGCGGCGGAACAGGCGAGATTGGGAACGTATGTTCCGAAAGACGAGCTTGAACCCGGGGATTTGCTGTTTTTCCGGACGTATGCGTCTTATATTTCGCATGTCGGAATATATATAGGGCACGGTAAATTCATTCAGGAAAATTCAGACGCGGGAAAGACGACTATTAACAGTCTAGATAACGAGTATTTTGAAAGAACCTACGCTTTTGCTAAATCCGTTAGATGACAACCGTTATTAAAATAATAAACAGGAGACCGTAAAAATAAATTATGCTTAATTTTAATAACTGGTATGCCCCGAACCCGATTGTTTTTTTTGGAAATATTCCCGTTCACTGGTACGGAATATTAATCGGAATAGGTTTTGTCGCGGGTATAGCCATTGCTTATTTCAGGGCAAAATCCTGGGGTGAAGACCCCGAAAACATAATTAATGTTATGGTTTTTGCCATACCCGTATCGATTATTTTTGCCCGCCTTTATTATGTGATATTTGCATGGGGATACTACGCAAATAATCCGCTAAGCATTTTTTATATATGGCAGGGCGGACTTGCAATATACGGCGGGGAAATCGGCGGACTTATGACGCTTTACTTATATACGCGCATAAAAAAACTTAACATATGGCTTTATATAGATATGCTTGTTCCGAGTCTTCTTCTGGGACAGGCTATAGGGAGATGGGGAAATTTTATAGACCAGCAGGCTTTTGGCTATCCCGTTAAATGGGGACTGCCTATAGCAAAAGGTCTGCGTCCGGTTAACGCTTATACGCCTAAACACCTGATATTCGGTTTATGGGGCTATCCTTTTCAAACTGCCCGACCTGAAAATCTCACTATGTATTCCCATTTTGAACCTTCGTTCTTTTTTGAATCGATACCTAATTTTCTGGGGTTTATTTTTCTAATGTGGCTTTCAAGGAAAAAACCTAAAACCGCCGGAAAGATTTTAATTGGTTACTTAATATGGTATGGAACTACGAGGTTTTTTACCGAAGGAACGAGAATCGACAGTTTATGGCTCGGAAACAGCATAAGGGTGTCGCAGGTTTTAAGCATGTTTGCCGTTATTATTTCTATCGGCGTTTTGATTTACAGGCACTATAAGTATAAAGAGGCAGCAGGCAAATAATACAATGAAAAATGAGTAGAAAAGTTTTAGCCGTTATCTTTGTATCCGCCATATTTTCGGTATTACTTACAAACTCCCTTAAGAGCTTTGCCGGAGGTCCCGACGGCACGGCAAATAATTTTATAAACCAGAATCCGTTTGCTTTCAGCATGCATAAGCCGAACATGTTTGTAAGTTTTAATGCCTTGCAATATCAGGGTTTTAATCAGGTTTACAATAATAACGGAGAGTTGATTTCTAAACCTGCCCAGCAGCAAATTTTGTTTATTCCGGCTTTTGTCTGGACTTACAGGTTTTTAAGAAAAGTAAATTTTTTCGAAGTTGCATTTCCGATGGGGAGCCAGACCGCTCAAGGCAATGTTCTGCAAACTCTGCCTAACGGCAAACCCAACATTATGTTTACAAACGGGTATCAATTTACGAACAGCGGGATAGGAAATCCGGTTATCTTTTACGGAATAGAGGCGTGGCATCAAAAAATCGGAAGATTCAAGTATAATTTTATGCCTATGCTTGTAACGGTAATGCCGAATAACTGGAGCTCAAGCTCCGCAAACAATGTCGGAAGCGGCGAGTTTAATTTCGAGCTTGCTTTAACGGGCGGATTGAGATATACGTTTAACAAAAAATTCAGGCTTGCTTTAGATTATGCGGTAGGCGAAAGCTATAATCTTGGACATGATTCGATTAACTACGCGGCGGCTACGGCTGCGGCTCCGACGGCGCTCGGATATAATTCAACCCTGTCTCCGACAGGCACGGGGAGTTATACTAACCCGGGTAATAACTTTATAGCAAATACGTATCTCAGATTTATCTTATTTAAAAAATTAGAGATTTTTAACGAAACGGTTTTCGAAAACCAGAGCGCAAATTACGGCTGGTTTAATACTAATCCGCTTGGAGCGGCATCCACAAGTTTAAAATACGGTTATTTAAACAGCGGATATCAGACATTAATGACCGGTCTCGGAGTTTCTTACCGTTACGGCAGAATAATTGCCGACGCAAGGGTATTGAAAACATTACATGCAAAAAACGGTCCGGATTTAACCATGGGACTCTTATCCGTAACAATACCGTTTAAGTTTTAGAAATGCCATCTCTCGCAGGTTCTTGTTTGTCCTGACTTTGACACCTCTTTCCAATCCTGCCGCTGCAAAACACCATAATTACTGCATCCTTCATCCGAAAAATACCGTTTTTTTCCAGAAATGGTAGTAAAATATTTTAATAATATTTAACTTATT
>JAKAOK010000036.1 GCA_021812245.1 bacterium
GGAGGTTGGTCTGGTCCGCTATGTCGTTTATTACGCCTATGATTTCTCCTATCTTTTCGGAAGAAGAGCCGAGTTCGGTAATGGTAACGGATACGGCAGATACGGTCTTTTCTATGTTTTTCATCTCTCGCGCCACGTCCTGAACGGACTTTGTGCCGTAATCGACGACCTTTTCCGTTTCCTGAGCTTTCTGCGCGGAAGAGGAAGAGTTCTTGGCTACTTCTATGATGGCGATAGACATCTGCTTAATGGATTCTATTATACGGGATGCTTTTTCCCTCATCTGTTCTATGGTTTTTTCGAACTCCTTTGAAGAAGAGTTGAGCTGTTCCGATTGCGAGCTTAGAGAATTGGAAGTATTGATGATGCCCTTTACGTTGCCGGATAATGAATCTACTAGGCTGTTGACCTGCTCTATGAGGATGCCTATTTCGCTTTCTTTATGGACGCCGGATAGTTTTATTTTGGAGGTTAGGTCGCCGCGGGCGATCTGCTTTAGCTTGTCATCGACTAAGTTTAAGACCTTAATGACGGAATTTTTAAAATAAAACATGACTATAACCGCACCGATTAGAAAAGCGATAGGAAATGCTATAAATATATAATTCAGCAATTTTACCTTTTTATAATAAGAGCTTTTTATGACGCCGTTAACCTGGCTTATCCGGGTAACCATCGGACTTAGCTGGCTGTCGAAATATTTTGTGCTCATCGCTCCGCCTAAAAGAAGGGGGTATTTTAAAAGCCTTCCGACTATAGGGCGGAATATATAAAACTTATTTTTGAGGCTTTTTAAAAGGGCGGCGGTTTTTTGGGACGAAAATCTCTGGAGTTTGGATTTTTCGGCTCCAAAGACGGAAGCTGCTTTGACTTTGCCAAATCCAATAGTGTATCCGATCAGCGCATTATCTACGTTTGAGAAGACCGGCTTTGAATCGTCGGCTAATTTCAATATTTTCGCATCGTAGTATTTTTCTATTTTTGCTTTTGCTTTTTTGGATTTTACCGCATTAATTTTAAGCATTTTTATATGCGATAAAAGAATAATCTGCAAAAGATTTCCTTTTAAAGTTTTAATGCCTGCCGAAGTGCGGGAAATAACATTCGAATTGACCGTTTCATCCTTTAAGCCGTTAGAATAAAGAATCAGCAAAATGTTGATTAATAAGATAAAAATAAAACCTACGACCACGATTAAATAAAGCTTTGATTTTAATGTTTTAAACATAAATATTCCTCTCCACTTTAAAGGGCAAATAAATTAAACAGTTCATTTTTTCCGTAAAAAATATTGTTTTTTTATTATATATCGGCATTGTGTAAAAAATCTATAGTTAATTGTGAACCCAAATCCCGATTTAGAAAATATTTAATAAATTCCAATATCCCGTCATTGCGAGCGCAGCGGACGAAGTCCAGCGCAGCTAACCAATCTCGTTTTAGATTGCTTCGCTGCGCTCGCAATGACGTTATTAAGTAATTCAGGTAATTCATATATAAAAATTTCTAAATCTGGATTTGCCGTGCGTAAAGCCGTTGTCTAAAAATATTATATTTGTTATAATCTTAAATAAAATTATATGAGGAGGAAAATTAATGCCTTTCGTATCGGTTAAAATGCTTGAAGGAAGAACAAAAGAGCAGAAAAAAAAACTTATCGAATCGATTTCTAAAAGCGTGTCGGAAAGCTTAAGCATCGACGAAAACAACGTATGGGTGGTCGTCGAAGAGTTTCCTTCCGACGAGTGGGGACTCGGCGGGGAACTAGCCTGCGATAAAATAAAAACCAAAAAGGAAGCGGGCAAATGAAGCCGAGGGTCTGTCTGTCAATCGGGAACACGGGATTAAGCGGGGTATATGCCGCTATAGATTATGCAAAGAGCAAAGACGCGGAATTCGTGGAACTCAGGTTCGATATGCTCGCCGAAACCGCGCCGTCAAAGCCGTTAAACAATCCGGATAACGGTTCCGATAAAAGCGGCGTTTTATCCGAAATCAAAAAGATAGTTTCTTACGCTAAAAATAAAGAAATTAAAATAATAGGGACAAACAGGGATGCGTCCTACGGCTCGAACAAATGCGTTCCCTTTCTCGAAAAGCAAAGATTTGCGGAGACCGCAAAAAAACACGGCGAACCTGAAAGAATAAAATTTTTAAGGTCGGTTATAGAACTTGGCATCGACATTTGCGATATAGAACTGGATATTTTGGAACGAAACGTCGTAGAAGATTTCGTCGATTTCGCCCACTCAAAAAAATCTCGGGTTATTCTTTCCGTCCACGATTTTAACGGACGGATAAACCTGCTCGATACCGTAAAATATTACATAGATTCAAGTTATTTCGGCGCAGATTATTTCAAACTGACAGACACAGTCGTTTCCGAAGAAGATGCGGAGGGCGTATCCGAAAAAAATATAAAAATACGTTCTATCAAAATGACGGATGAAACGGCCTTTCCTGAATTTATAGTTTTCGGCATGGGCGGAAAAGGCAGGATAACCAGAGCTTTGTCCGTAATTTACGGGTCTTATCTTGCATACTGCTCTTCACCCTACGGAATTACGGCGCCCGGGCAGTTGCCGCCGGATGAATTTTATAAAACGGTCGGCTTATTAGAGGCTTCGGTATGATTATCGGAAAAATATGAGAATATGGGCGTAATAATAAATAATTTATCAAAAACTAAAAAGCTCGGCGAGATACTCGTAGATGCCGGACTCTTGAACCCCACCCAGCTCGAAACGGCGCTTGCCGAGGGAAAGAAGTGCAATTTAAGATTAGGTTCGGCATTGACCGCTCTCGGAATACTTTCGGAAGACAATATTTTAGATGCGCTTTCCTCCCAAATAGGTTTAAAAAAAATCAACCTTTCAAAGATTATAATAGACCCTGCGGTCGGAAAACTTATACCGGAAGGGCTTTCGAGGCAGTTCAAAATGGTCGGAATAAGCCTTGCCGACGGTATTCTTACCGTGGCGCTGTCCGACCCTTTAAACGTTTTTGCGGCCGATACGTTAAAAAGATATATTAATTACAATATAGATATAGTTCTGGCAAAAGAACACGATATAAGCAAGGCCATAGATTTTGTCTGGACGGCTAAAGATATATCTAAGGCGGCGGCATATCAAAACGTCGTTCCGACCGATAATAAAAATTTTCCCGGTTTAGCTTCGGCGCGGACCGGCGCAGCCGCATTTTCTCCTTCGGTTTCCGCCGCGGTCAAAGAAGTTCTGCAGTCTGAAGACGTAAATATAATTAAGCTCGTAAACGATATAATATATTCCGCTTCTAAGAACAGGGCATCCGATATACACATAGAGCCCCTCTCGGACGAAATGATAGTCAGGGAAAGGATAGACGGAGAACTTATGGAAGCAAGAAGAATTCCTTTCAAGTTTTTAAATCCGGTTATCGCAAGAATAAAAATAATGGCAAATATGGATATTGCGGAAAAAAGGAATCCGCAGGATTCTAGATTCGACATAAACGTCGGAGAAAAGAATTTAGACGTAAGAGTTTCCGTGATTCCGACGATAAACGGGGAAAAAGCCGTTTTCAGGCTTTTGGATAAAACTTTCAAGGTTAATAAAGTTTCGGAACTGTCTATAGATAAAAGCGATAAAGATAAAATTTTAAAGATAATATATAATAAATACGGTCTATTTTTAATAACCGGTCCCACCGGTTCAGGCAAAACTACCACGGCATATTCGATGATTGCGGAACTTAACAGCATAAATAAAAATATTATCACCGTAGAAGACCCCGTAGAATATAAAATAAGATATATAAACCAGATAGAAGCCAATCAAAAAGGAGGAATGCGGTTTCCCGACGCCTTAAGAGCGGTGCTTAGACAGGACCCCGATATTATTCTCGTAGGCGAAATAAGGGACGAAGAAACTGCAAGAATAGCAATTCAGGGGGCGCTAACGGGTCATTTCGTTATTTCTACGCTTCATACGCAGGATTCTTCCAGCTCTATTTCAAGGCTTGTCGATATGGGCATAGAGCCTTTTTTGATTTCTTCTTCGATTGCCGGAATAATAGGACAGAGGTTAGTAAAGCGCCTTTGCAGCAGTTGCAAGCAGCCTTATGTTCCCGAACCGGAACTGCTTAAAGAACTCGGCCTTCCGGCAGGCGTTAATTTTAAATTTTACAAAGAAACGGGTTGTGATTTATGCAGGGAAACGGGTTTTCACGGAAGAATAAGCATACAGGAAATTTTAACTCCTTCTAGAAACGTCCAAAAACTCATCATCGAAAAAGCTGATGCGGCGCATATAAGAAACGCCGCCATAAAGGACGGTTTCGTTCCACTAAGAATGGCGGGACTAAAAAAAGTCATAGAAGGCGTTACGACTTTAGAAGAAGTTTTGCAGGCTACGCAGGATATATAACATATATAAAAAATAAAACCATAGTTTCTAACGGTGATTTAAGGTAATATTATATTATATACAAAAATAAATTTTAACGGGGCGAATTTTATTTATGGCTATATATAATTATAAGGCAAGAGACAAGCAGGGAAAACTCATAGCCGGAAGAATAGAATCCGCTTCCTCGATTTCTGCAGAAAAACAGATAGAAGAATTGAAGCTTATTCCTATTTCGGTCGAAGAAGCCGCAAGTTTTTCATGGGGCGGTCTTTTGCCCGTATTTCAGACTATTTCTAAAAAAGACGTAATCGTATTTTCGAGACAGCTTGCCACATTGTATCAATCCGGCGTGCCGCTTACCAAAAGCCTTGATTCTTTAATAGAATTCGCAAGAAATAAAAAGTTTAAAGAGGTTCTGGCGGAAGTGAAGCAGGACGTAGAGAGCGGGCAGACGCTCTCTAAAAGTTTTGCAAGGCATCCCAAAGTTTTTTCCGAAATATACGTAAATATGGTGGAAGTCGGCGAGACAAGCGGTCTTTTATACGAAATACTCGTCAGGCTTGCTCTTTTGATGGAAAAAGATATGGCGGTTAAAGCAAAGGTAAAGAGCGCGACCTTTTATCCTAAAATAGTCGTTTCGGCAATCATAATCGCGGTCGTAATTTTGGTAGGATTCGTTATACCTAAATTTGCTATGCTTTATAAAAGTTTTAACGTTCCTCTTCCCTTAGAAACTAGAATCTTAGTGGCTATTTCCAATTTTTTCGTTAGTTACTGGTATATAGTTTTAATCGCCTCAGCGGCTTTATTCGCCGGCGTAAAACTTTATCTAAATTCATCCGGCGGAAGACTGTGGTGGGACGAACATAAACTTAAGATACCTATATTCGGAAGCATTTTCTATAAATCTATGATGAGCCAGTTTACAAGGATTTTCGGGCTTTTATTCCAGAGCGGGCTTCCGGTCAACAGGGTATTCGAACTTATCAGAAATGCCGTGAACAATAAATTTTTTACTAATAGAATAGACGAAATACAGTCGGACGTTACGAGAGGAGAATCTATTACTAACAGTTTTAAGAATTCTAAAATATTTTCCGGCATTATTATTCAGATGGTAAGCGTGGGCGAAGAAACAGGACATATAGACGAAATGCTCGGCAAAGTCGCCGATTATTTCGACGAAGATTTAGACCATCAGCTAAGCATGCTTCAGGCAAGCATAGAACCGGTACTTTTAACTATAATTTTCGGGATGGTTCTGTTTCTTGCACTGGCAATATATCTTCCGATAATCGACGTGATAAATTTTGCAAAAAAAGGCTAATAAAAAAAATTTGACTAAAAATATATGAAAATGTTAATATTGTTATATATTGATATTTATATATAGCATAACTCGTAATAAAAACAGTCGTAAATAATTAGTATTTATAAGCTATTTTAAGATATATAAAGGGAGCATGGAGATGAAAAAATTTAACGGTATATTTTACGCCGTTTTAACGGTATTCTTTGCAATATTATCATTATCTTTAAGCGGATGCGCAAAAAAGCAGAGCTTAACCGGAGGAACGGGGCCTAAGCCCGGCGTCTCCGCATTTAAAACTCAATACAGCATTATTCCAGATTATCTTAAATCTCCCGGAAATACAGATTCATTAAATAATACCGCTATATCCGCCCATATAATGGGATACGTAGTTTTGGAAAATGTTCATCAGGGTCAGGCGGTTTCCAAAGGACAGCTTTTATTAAAATTAAGCGCCCCTGAAATAGGCTCTAAATATTATGCCGCAAAAGCCGGATTTATTAACGCAAAAAAAACATACGATAGAATTAAAAGATTATATAAAGAAAATTCCGTTTCTAAGCAGACGTATGATAATACGTTTATGCAGTATAACGTGGCTAAAGCCGGGTTGAACGAAGCTCGAAACTACTTGGATTACAAAGATATCTATTCCCCCATTAACGGAGTTATAACTAAAAAAAGCGTTTCTATGGGCGACCTTGTCGCGCCCGGACAGATGCTGTTAATAATTCAAAGCTTTAAGAAATTGGAATTTAAGACATCCGTTAACGTTAAATATTTTAGTAAAATAAAAAGCGCCGAGAACGTTAAAGTAAATTTTTCTTCTATAAATAAATCTGTTAACGGAAAGGTGATATCTATCGTAAGGTCTGCCGATCCGTATTCTCATTCGGTCTTAGTAAGAATTGCGGTAAAAAATGCGGAAAAATTAGGGTTAATGCCGGGAATGTACGGAACGGCAAGATTTAAAATAGGAAAAAGGAAAGCTATAGTCGTTCCAAAGTCTGCTATCGTAAGGCGGCTCGGTATAACCGGAGTTTACACCGCTAACGGTGTCGGCGAAGTCGTGTTCCAGCCTGTAAAAAAAGACGGGGTTTATAAAAAGAATTTTATCATAGTCCTAAACGGATTAAATCCGGGAATGATTATAATAACAAGCGATTTAGACAAAATAAGCGCAGGAAGCTATGTGAGTCCGAAGTTCTGATGACAATAATATAATAAGGAGTTTTTTAGATAAATGAATAAAAATTTCAGCGCTAAAATTACCGAATATTTTATAGAAAACAAGATAACGCTTTTATTAATCCTTTTTAGTATAGGTTTTGGAATAGTAGCGGTTCTTCTTACTCCGAGGCAATATAATCCGCAGATTATAGTTCCGGCGGCAAACGTAATAGTAAGGTTCCCGGGGGCGAGCGGCGAGCAGGTTAAAAACTTAGTAACAAAGCCGTTAGAAAGAAAAATGTGGCAGATTCCCGGCGTTAAGCACGTTTACTCCATATCTATGAACTCCGAATCTATAGTTACCGTCCAGTTTCATGTTAACGCCAGCCGCGATAAGAGCCTTGTGGATATATATAATAAAGTATTTTCCAACCTCGACGAAATTCCTAAAGGCGTAATGAGGCCGCTTATTAAACCGATAGACGTAAACCATGTTCCTATTCTTAATATTACGCTATGGAGCAGAAAATATAACGCGGGGCATCTTACGACGATTGCCGGCAGGATATTAGATAAGCTTGATTCGGTTAAGGGAACGGGGGTAACTTTTTTAAACGGCGCAAGGTATAAACAGCTCAACGTTTATCTTAATCCTGTAAAAATGGCGGGATACGGTGTTTCTCCGTTAATGATAGCGCAGGAGCTTAAGGGAACGAATATAGACATTCCGGCAGGCTTTCTTCAGAATAACAATAAAAAAATGTTTCTGACGGCAGGCGGATATTTTCACCATGTAAGTTCGGTCAAAAACTTTATTATTTCCGTTTATAACGGGAAGCCGGTTTATCTGAAAGACGTAGCAAAGATTAAATATTCCTATAAGCCTTTGAATTTTTTATCGCAGATAGGATTCGGAAATAATTATAGAAAAATTAACGAAAACGACAGAGTTATCGCGGCCTCCAAAGGCATTTATCCGGCGGTAACTATAGCCGTAGCAAAAAGAAGAGGAAAGAACGCCGTTACGGTTGTCGATAACGTTCTTGCTAAATTTCATAAAATAGTCAAAACAAGCTTGCCGGCGGGGGTCCATTATACGGTTACTAGAAACGACGGGAAAAAGGCAAACAATGCCGTAAATAAATTATTGTTTCATTTAATAATCAGCATAGCCATCGTTATCGGTCTTCTTTTAATAATACTTGGGTGGAGAGAAGCTTTTATCGTCGCGTTTACGATTCCCTTGATGCTGTTTCTTACGCTGGGCATAGCCTATATTTTTCATCAGACTTTAAACAGAATTACCTTGTTCGCGCTGATTCTTTCGCTGGGGCTTTTAGTCGATAACGCTATAGTAGTCATAGACAATATAGAAAGAGTTTTTTCAAAAGAAAGAAATATACTTCCTACTTATGCGGTGGATGCCGTAAACGAAATAGGCAATCCTAATTTTTTTGCTACGCTGGCTGTTATATCTTCGTTTATTCCCATGCTGTTCGTAACGGGGATGATGGGTCCGTATATGAGGCCTATCCCTTTTAACGTCCCTATAGCTATGCTCGTTTCTTTATTCGTAGCCCTCACAGTCGTTCCGTGGTTTTACCTTAAACTTATGGCAAACGAAAGAGGGATGGCGCTGATCCGCAAAAAAGAATTAAAAGAACATAACAAAGACGGCAAAACAGGTCTGTACGCCAAAATATTAATGCCTTTGCTTTTGAATAAAAAGAAAAGATATATATTTATATCGGTCATCGTAATTTTATTTATTTTAGCTATGTCGCTTCCCGTTTTAAAAATAGTAAAATTTAAAATGCTTCCCGTTGCAAATACTAATACATTTTTGATTACTATAAACAAACGTCCGGGTTCGACTTTTCAAGACACCAATATCGCTACTATGCAGATAGTAAATTATTTGAAGCGCATAAAACAGGTAAAAAACTACGTGGTTACGGTAGGAACGCCGTCGGTTATCGATTTTTCCGGACTTTTGAGGGGGGCGAATTTTAGAAACGCCAGCTGGTATTCGGAAATAAGGGTTAATCTAATAGACAAAGACAGGAGAAACACATCTTCCCATCAGCTTGCTTTAAGCGTCCTTCCCGAGATGCATAAAATAGGAAAAGAATATAACGCTACGGTAAAAGTCCTGGAAAGTCCGCCTGGACCGCCTGTGAAATCGACGATAGTAGCGGAAATTTACGGCAAAAATTACAATGAGCAGGAAAAGCTTTCTAAAATCGTGGAAGCAAGAATGAAAAAGACGAGGGGGGTTACCGACGTAAACTCTTCATACAAACGACGGATAAAAAGAGTAACGGTCGCGGTTAGAAGAAGAAAAGCGTCAATGCTGGGAATAAGCACTGAAATGATTGCGCAGTCCCTTTATCTTTTAAACAACGGAATTAGCGTGGGAACTATTCACAAAAAAGGACATCTGCATCAGGAAGATATATTTTTGCGGATGCCCGGTTCTTTCAGGACGGGGGTAAATGCTTTATCAGGGATTTGGATATATGCGCCTTCCGCAGGCAGGTTAGTGCCTTTGAATTCGGTAATAAAAATAAAGCGCGGCTATTTACATAATATGATTTACGAAAGAGATTTAAAGCCTTTAGTGTATGTTTACGGCAAAGTGGTAAAAAGAAGCCCTATGTATGCAAATTTAGATCTTTTTCTGCATTTCTTAAAGCATCCTCTTCCTGCCGGCTATCATATAAGGTGGGGCGGGGAATGGCATCTTACCCTGAAGGTGTTTGCGCAGCTCGGCGCGGCAATGGGAATAGCAATCCTTCTTATATATATACTTTTGGTAGGATATACCGGTTCTTTCATTGTTCCGTTAATACTTATGGGAGCGATTCCGCTTGAAATGATAGGCATAATGCCGGGATTCGCTTTAATAAGAGTTTATTTTACGGCTACTTCTATGATAGGGGCGATAGCCCTTTCCGGCATCGTTATAAGGAACTCCCTGCTTTTACTGGAATTTATCAACGACAGAAAAAAAGAAGGCAATAATATTACGGATTCTTTAATCGAAGCTGGAGCTATGAGAGCAAGACCTATTATAATAACCGCGCTTGCCGTTATATTCGGTTCGGCCATACTCGTAACCGACCCCGTATGGAACGGTCTGGCATGGGCGCTTATTTTTGGGATGCTAGCTTCTACTACGTTGACGCTTGTCGTAATTCCGGTGCTTTATTATATGATAGAAGGAAGAAGATGGCATAAAGAAGACGTTCACGATAATTTATAAATATTAAATAATTAAAAGAGGTCTATTATGCCGATAAGATTTGAACGTAGAAGCGGTTATGCCGCCGAAATAGATATCGATTTAGGCGGAAAAAATACCTTCGATATAACCGAAATCAATGAATTAATAAAAATTTTCGAAGGAAACATCGAAAAAGAAATGGACCTGAAGGCTATTTTAATAAAGAGTTCCAATCCGGATTATTTTGCGACTGGACCGGAGATTAAGGAAATTGCTGAACTCGATAGGGACGGAGCAAGATATTACATTACCGTGTTGAACGTTATGTGCAGGCATATCGCCGAGTCGCCGGTTCCGGTTATATGCGCCGTGAAAGGCGCCGTAAGCGGGATAGGTTTAGATATAGCATCTTCATGCGATTTCAGGCTTGCGGAAAAAAAATCCACTTTTGCCGACCTGTCGTCAAAATACGGCATATTATCACCTTCTTATTCGGCATTGAGACTGGCTTTTTTAATAGGAATACAAAGAGCAAAGGAAATTATATTAACCTCTAGAAATTATACGGCCGAAGAATTATATAAATTTAATTATTTATCGGAAGCCTTCGACGCGGATGTTTTTGACGGCGGGGTAACCCGATTTTTGGAAGATTTCACCTCTCTTTCAATCGATTCTTTAAGGCTTAAAAAAAGAATTTTTATCGATTTATGGAAAAATTATTTAAAGAATAATAAATTTTTTGCCGAGGAAATCGAGGAAATTTTTTCTGAACTTTTAAAAGAAGGGAAAGACTGGAAAAAATCCGTATCCGATATAAACAATTATTCCCTATAAAATTATAACGCGGTTTTAAAACATTTTTTATTTTTTCCCTTGACAACTATTTTAGAATATTCTATATTTAGAATATACACATAATCGCGGTGTGCTATATCGCAAAGAATTAAAAAAATGGTAAAAGAGTTTTGCGTAGATGACAAAAACCTCAACAGAAAATGCAAAGACTTGGCAAGTATTTTTAAACTTCTGTCAAATCCAATCAGATTAGGAATTTTATGTATCGTATGCGACGAAGAAGTGAGCGTCAACGATATATCCTCCGCCTTAGGTAAAACCCAATCCAACATATCCCAGCATTTAGCCGTCTTAAGGAACACCCAGATGGTAGATTACAAGAGAGTCGATAATAAACTCTTGTATTATCTGAAAAATTCCAAAATAAGACAGCTCGTAAAAGACATCAAAGAAATTAAAGATGTGGGAGATTACACCGATTTAAGATTTTCAGGCGATACCGCCTTAGAATCCAGCAATAATCCAGATATCCGTTAATCATCGTCCGTTTTTTAAATTATTAAAAATTGCCGTCTGGTGGAAATTTATAAATATGGCCGGCAAGATAATAAAACATTCCGTTAATATTATTCTAAAAATAAAAACCGATTTAGATAAATATATTGCCCTCTTGAAGAATTTAGGCTTGAAATAGAATTATTGAAACCCCAAATCGGAATTTGGAGTTTTACCCTAATCCCGATTTGGGACTAAGTAATATACAAAAAAATAACAAAAAACCTCTTATAGTTTCTGTGTTTACGTGATATAATATATCACAAAATCTTCCACCAAGAAGGTTAAACAAAAAAACTAA
>JAKAOK010000013.1 GCA_021812245.1 bacterium
AACCTCAATCTCTGCATTGTCATTCCCGCGAAAGCGGGAATCCAGAAGATTAAATTTCTATTGCAGGATTAAGGTTTTATAAAGAAAATTAAAAATATTATTATATCCGTTAACCGGAATCCTTTTTAATTCATAGGAATTATCTCCGACGCCGGCTTTACCCCTTACCGTCGTAAACGCCCCAAGATATCCGGCTTTTTTAACGGCTCTCATTACGTTTGCGTTATAAGCTCCGAAGGGGTAGGAGAAAAAATCTACCGGAGCGTTAAGCATGTTTTCCAAATAAGCTTTGGATGCTATTAATTCGCCGATTAAAACGCCTTCTTCGAGGCGGTCTAAATAATAGTGGTTTATGCCGTGCGAGCCTATGAAAAAACCGTCTTTAAACATATCTTTAATTTCGCTTTTATTTAAAAAATCCTCCCGCACCTTTTCCCTTTCGTCGGAAACGATATTTTTTTTTCCGATAAAACCCGTGCTTATAAATATTACCGAAGTAAAACCTGCGGATTTCAGCACCGGATAGGCGTTTAAATAATTGTTTTCGTATCCGTCGTCGAAAGTTATCAATAAAGGTTTTTTTACGGATATTTCATGCCCTTTGACGAAAGATAAAATTTCTTTGGGATTTATTGTGTCGTAACCCAAAAACTTTAATAGAGCTATCTGCCTTTTAAACTGCTTAGGGGTAACGTACAGCCCCTTATATACCGCATCTTTTTTAGGATAATCTATTTTATGATAGTATAATACGGGGATTTTCATAAATCTCAAGTTTTATAAATAAAAACTTTAGCTCCTGTAAGAAGCGTTTATGTCTATATATTTTTTAGTAAGATTGCACGTTAAAACCGACCGTTTTTTTTTGCCGCATTTCAGGTCTATTTTAAAATCTATTTCTTTCGGAGATAAAACGGTTTTTTCCTCGGATTTGCTTAATCCTTTGAAAACGGCGGAATTTTGCACTATTAATTTATCGTTTATATAAATATCTATTTTTTCCGGTTTAAGCGGGACGGACGACCTCCCTACTGCCGCCATTATCCTGCCCCAATTTAAATCTTCCCCCGTAATCATGGTTTTAAACAACGGAGAATTTGCGACGGTAAGGGCAATCTTTTTTGCGCCGGATTCGGTATAGGCATTCATAACGGTAATTTTTATAAACTTCGTCGCTCCTTCACCGTCTTTCACTATCATTTTCGCAAGCTCGAAGCATACCTCGGAAAGGGCGTTTTTTACGGCGCCGTAACCTGCGTCCGTTTTTTTAATCGGGCGTTTTGCAGCATCGGGATAAAAAAAAGCGGCGGTATCGTTAGTCGAAGTATCGCCGTCAACCGTTATGGAATTAAAGGACGTTTCGACGCAATCCTTAAACATTTCGTCTGCCGTTTCCTTCTCTAAAGGTATATCCGAAAAAATAAAAGCAAGCATAGTAGCCATATTAGGCATTATCATGCCCGACCCTTTTGCCGTTCCGATTATACTGTGTTTTACTCCGCCAAGCACAACGTCTTTAGACGCAATTTTGAAAAAAGTATCCGTAGTCATAATGGATTTTGCGAAATCGCGAAACCCGCCTTTGTCCGTGGCTTTAACCAATTCCGGAACCGCCTTTTCGATTAAAAGCGAGTTAAGCCTTTCGCCTATTACGCCGGTAGAACATATAAAAATATTGCCCTGAGCGGCTCCGGTTTCCATTGATACGGATTCCAATACTTTTTTGGCGTCTAATATGCCGTATTTGCCGTTGCATGCGTTTGCGTTTCCTGAATTTACTATTAACGCCTTGATAATATTTTTAGAATGTTTTTTGGATATGATAACCGGGGCGGCCTTAATCTTATTTCTCGTAAAAACTGCGCTGACCCTCAGCGGAATTTCGGAAACCATTAATCCGACGTCCAAATCCCCATTTTTTTTTAATCCGCAGGATTTACCCGAAAATAAAAAATTATTGATTTTTTCCATGGCAATTTTTATATTTTTTGCCGCTGCCGCATGGACAGGGTTCGTTTCTTCCTATTTTTTTAGGTTTCACTATGGGTTTTTGTTTGTCTCCCGCTTCAAAATTTATTTCGTCATGGGTCAGGACGATATTGTCAGAGAGAAGGCCTGCGCCCGCCAATATATCGCCGGCATTCATACTTTCATCGAACTGAACGGTCGAAATAGAATTTAACGCTTCTTCTTTCATTCTGAACTGCATATTTATAAACAAGCCGTAAGCCTCTTTCTGATATTCTATTAATGGATTCACCTGCGCATACCCTCTGAGTCCTATACCCTCTTTAAGAGCGTCTAAAGAAGTCAGGGCGTCCTTCCAGAGGCTGTCCACCGCCTGCAGATATAACGCTTTCATTATATCGACCTTTTCTCTTTCCGGAAATAATGCTATTTTAGCGTCTATATTTTTTTTGATTAAATCCGAAACGGTATTAAAAAGCTCATTCCTCGGCAATTTTTTTAACGCCGCGGCGGCGCTTTTTTTTGATTCATCCGTTTCCGCCGGCATAGAAATTATATCTATCGACAGGCTTACCTTTATAACTTCTAAAAGACCTTCTATGTCCCAATTTTCGTTGTGCGATTTTTCCGGAATATAGTTTTCGAAATATGATTCCAATAAAGATTTAATATCGAATAAAATATCGTCGTAAATCTCCGAAAGTTCGTCTATCTGCAGGATTCTTCTTCTATATGAATATATAAGCTCCCTCTGTTTATTCATAACGTTGTCGTAATCGATGAGATTTTTTCTTATGTCGAAATTATGCCCTTCCACTTTTTTTTGCGCGTTTTCGATGGCTTTAGATATCATGCCGTGTTCGATAGCCTGTCCGTCTTTTAATCCAAGCCTTTCCAAGAAAGGTGCAAGCCTTTCCGAGCCGAATATTCGCATAAGGTCGTCTTCCAAGGAAACATAAAATCTGGAAGAACCTACGTCCCCCTGCCTGCCAGACCTCCCCCTCAGCTGATTGTCTATGCGCCTAGATTCGTGCCTTTCAGTTCCGATTACGTGAAGCCCTCCGAGGTCTTTAACCCCTTCTCCGAGAACTATATCTGTGCCTCTTCCAGCCATATTGGTAGATATGGTAACCGATTTTTTCTGGCCGGCGTTTGCGATAATATGCGCTTCTTTTACATGATTTTTTGCGTTAAGGACGGAATGGGGTATCCCTTTTTTCTTTAAAATGCCGCTCAGTCTTTCGGATTTTTCTACGGAAACCGTTCCGACCAAGACGGGTTGTCCGGCTTTGTATTTTTCTATAACCTCTTCCGACACTGCGTTAAATTTTTCCGCTTCCGTAGCAAATACCAGGTCCGTATGGTCTTTTCTTATCATCGGCTTATTGGTCGGTATGACCGCTACGTCGAGATTATATATCTTCTTGAATTCCTCGGCTTCAGTATCCGCCGTTCCCGTCATACCGGCAAGCTTATTATACATTCTGAAAAAATTCTGGAAGGTCACCGTGGCCAGGGTCTGGTTTTCGCCTTCGACTTTAAGGCGCTCTTTGGCTTCCAGCGCCTGATGCAGTCCTTCTCCGTAACGCCTGCCGTTCATGAGGCGTCCGGTAAATTCGTCCACTATAACGACCTGATTGTCCTGAACTAAATAATCGACGTCCCTGTAATAGCATGCGTGTGCGCGCAAAGACTGATTTACGGCATGAAGCGCGTCTAGATGTCTTGGGTCGTAAATATTTTTTATATTCAGAGCTTTTTCTGTTTTTTCGATACCTTCTTCGGTTAATATCGCGGTTTTTAACTTCTCATCCACCGTATAATCCAAATCTTTTTTTAAAAAACATACGGCGTTGTCGGCTTTATAATACAACTCGGTAGTTTCGTCGGATTCGCCTGAAATTATAAGCGGAGTTCTCGCTTCGTCTATCAGCACCGAATCCACTTCGTCTATTATGGCATAGTTTAATTCTTTCTGGACGTAATCGTCCAAGGAAAATTTCATATTGTCCCTTAAATAGTCGAAACCGAATTCGTTATTAGTGCCGTACGTAACGTCGCAGCCATATGCCTTCTTTCTTTCTCCGTCGTCTAAATCGTTCGTTATGACGCCCACGGAAAGGCCTAACATATTATAAGCTTTGCCCATCCATTCGGAGTCTCTTTTGGCAAGATAGTCGTTTACGGTAATAACGTGCACGCCTCTGCCGGTGAGGCTGTTAAGATAAGCCGGCAGAACCGCGACAAGGGTTTTTCCTTCTCCCGTAGCCATCTCGGCAATTTTTCCCGAATGAAGGATAATGCCGCCGATAAGCTGAACGTCGAACGGGCGCATATTAAGCGCTCTTTTGATGCCTTCCCTTGCGGCGGCAAAAGCATCCGGAATCATATCGTTAAGCTTTTTTTCCTGTTCCGCTTGAGAAAGCCCTTTAAGTTCGTCTTTGAACTTGTCGGTCATTCCCTTAATTTCATCGTCTCCGAGATTAGAATATTTGGATTCCAATGAATTGATTTGAACGACTAAAGGCTTTAGCCTCGCAAGCTCCCTCTGGTTGCTCGTCCCTAAGATACTTTTTAATAATTTAACTACCAATGTGAATACGCTCCGTTGATTTTATGTTTTAATAATTCCGCATTTATTAAGATTTATGTTCCTGAAACCTGAACGTTTTCAAATAATATCGAAGGCGAACCCGTAGAGCCGAAATAGCGTATGTCGTCCGCTATTCTTACTATGCCGTTAAATAACCGCATCAGATTTCCGCTCAATACTATCCCTTTAACCGGAAAATCTATCTTTCCGTTTTTAATATAAAAACCGGAAGCTCCGAGTGAAAATTCGCCGGTGTAAGGCTTTGCCATATGAAGTCCCATAAGCTCGTTTATATACAGGCCTTCTTTAACCGAACTTATTATGTCTAAAATATTAGTTTCTCCGTTTTTTATAAAAAAATTAGTCGAACCGACGTCGGGGGGCATGGTAAAAGAGCGGCTTACTGAATTTCCGGTCGATTTTAAGCCCGCCCTTTTTGCATATTCGATATCGTAAAGATAGGATTTTATAACTCCGGATGAGCATAAAAATTTTTTCTGCATTTTAACGCCTTCCCTGTCGAATATATCGGTAAGAGCGCCTCCGTACAAAAGTCCGTCGTCGATAATATCCAATTTATCCGAGAATACTTTCGTTTCCAACCTGCCTTCTAATAACGATTTCTTTTTATAGACGTTATCGGCATAAAAGGACTGTTTTAATATACCGAGAAGTTCCGACGAGGTAAAATTATCGAATATTATATTATAATTTCCGCTTGACACGGCCCGCGCTCCAAGCTGGTCAACCCCCTTTTTCGCGGCGTTCATGGCGGCTTTTTTAAATTTCAGCGCTCCGAAGCTGTGCGAAAAATCAAAATCGAATCCCGACCCCGTATCCTCACCGTTTCTCGATGCAACGGATAAAAATATCTCGTAAAAAGTTTTTTTTGAAGATATATCGACTCCGTTGGAATTGTAAAATCTTTTAGATATTAATGTTTCCGAATAGGAAGGCTTATCCACTTTATATATTTTTTTATCGTATGAATATGCCGTTTCTTCCATTTCCGTCAGAAGCGATTTCTTTTTATCTATATCTATACGGCTCCAGTCGTCCGAATAAATGCCCAATTTCTCAGGCAGGCTCAAATCCGTCAAATTCTCGTCTTTTTCGGCAAAATCAAAATAGTCGTTTTCGTCCATAAACTTCAGGAGAGAATATGCGCCTTCTAAAGCATTTATAATCTTTTGCTCTTCAAAGCCGAGGCAGTATGAAAAACTTACTCTTTTTTTATCGCACAGCCTTATATTAAGTCCGTTTGTTTCGGCATTGACGTAATTAGATATATTGCCGTCTTCCGATTCCATCTTTAATATTTTAGAGTTAAATAAATAAGCCTCTAATTTTATCCCTTTTTTCTTGGAATAATCGTCTATCAATGAAATTACGGCATCAAAACTACCGCTTTGCTCTTGGCCTGCCCCTTTTATATTCAGATCTTTCCCCATTTTTTATCCGTCCCAGTTTTCTATTCCTTATTTTAAATTTATATTGGGCATTTATTTGTTGTTTATACGGGATATTATATCTGCGGCGACTTCCTCTATGGATTTCTCGGTAATATCTATAACATAAGCGCTTAACTTGGAATATATCGCTATCGAATGCGCCAGTTCGGTTTCTATGGATTCCTTTGATACATAATCCTGCGAAAGAGGGAGCCCCATCCTTCTCAATCTCTCCTTTCTTAAATTTGAAATTCTAAGAGAGTCGGAGGTAAGTCCGAATATTTTTCCTTTAGGAATACCGTAAACGGCTTCATCTATGCTCTGGGTGTCTATTATCGGAATATTTGCCGCCTTAAAACCCCTCTGGGCAAGAAACAGGCATAAAGGAGTTTTAGATGTCCTCGAAACTCCGAGTATAAGAGCGTCCGCATCGGATATTTCGTCTATCCTCTGTCCGTCGTCATGTTTTACCGCATATTCCAGAGCATCTATTCTTTTAAAATATTCGTCGTTGACTCTGTGAATCAACCCGGGTTTCCTCTCGGGGGACAGATTTAGAATATTTGCGATGGAATTTAACACCGGCCCTATAATATCTATGCTCGTGATCCCTTTTTCGGCGGATTCCTGAAGCATAATGTTTCTAAGTTCGTCTTTAACGAGGGTAAAAATAACTAAGGCATTTTTATCCGCGGCTTCAGTGATTATTTCCCTTAGTTTTAACTCCGAATCTATTAATAAAAATCTCTTAAGATGAACGTCCGGAATAGAAAATTGTGATATTGCCGCTCTCGCAACCTTTTCGGCGGTTTCGCCCGTCGAATCCGATACTACGAAAACATAAAACTCTTTGTTTTTATTATTCATTTTTATATTACATATGTGTTTTTAGTCCGGATTTTTTCCATAGAAGCATGCCGCCTTTAAGATTATAAACATTGTTAAAACCGTGTCTTTTAAGCATAGAGCATGCCGAATAGCTTCTTGCCCCGCTGTGGCAGACCGCAATGATATCTTTATCTTTATAGGCGCCAAGCTCGTTAATCTTTAAAGGCAGAAGCTTTATCGGAATTAACTTTGCATTTTCTATATGCCCTAAATTGCCGCTGAATTCATGCGGCTCTCTTACGTCTATTATAACGGTATTTTTACCTTTATCCTCCGATAATTTTTTAAAAGCCTCTTCCGGAGTTATCTGATTAACATTACCGAACAGACCTTCCCTTCTGAAAATATTAAACATTACGCAACCTTTCCCCTTTTTTTATTTTCTAAGAAGACGGACTTAAGCCTGTCTTCCTTCAAAGATTTGAAATCTGCCTCTTATGTGAATTTTATTTATTATAATACATTATTTATGTTTTGTCTATTGTATTTATAACCCCATTCAGTCATTGCGAGCGCAATGACATTATTAAGTAATTCAGGTAATTCATATATATAGATAATCCATATATAAAAATTTCTAAATCGGGATTTGGGATAACTCAAGCATTACGGCGGTCTCGTCGCAATCCGGAAATTTAACGCAGTTTATGCAGTCGCTCCATATTTTATGGGGCAGTTCAGATTTATCGATAACTTTAAACCCCGATTTTTGAAAAAACTGGGGTTTATAAGTAAGCGCAAAGAGGCTTGTTATCTTAAAAAATTTTGCTTCTTCGATGCATTTTTTTATAAGTTCCGTTCCGATAAGTTTCCTCGTGTACGGTCTTTTTACGGCTAACGACCTTATCTCCGCAAGATTTTCCCATACTATTGTAAGCGCGCACGCCCCTATGACGTCAGGCGCATGACCCGATATATCGGAAACTTCTCCGCCGTCATCTTCATTTTCTATTTCGGCAATATAAAAATCCCGCAGGTGCTCATATATATCACTCATAGAACGAGGAAGCATCTCGCCCGCTTTTGAATATTCCGAAAAAAGATTATAAAGGGATTTAACGTCGCACATAAGCGCTTTTCTCAGAACTACCTTTACAATCGTCCTATTTTTATTATTCCTGCCCAATTTGCCGGCACCGCCGTTTTTCTTACGGAAATCTTTAACGCCGGCGTATTTACGGTCTGAATGTCCTTCCGCTTCTATCTCTATTTCTATTTCAGACGGATAAAAAATAGCTCCCCCGCCCTTTTCGTATCTCTGTCTGCCGGTCTTATACAACAAATCCCCTCCTTTTAAGAATTTCCTTCGCATGCCGTAACGCCGCTTCCCCCCTTGAATCGCCCGATAACATTCTTGCAGTTTCGCCGACCCTTTCTTCCATAGAAAGGCTTTTAATTCTAGTATAAGTCTTTCCGCCCGCAACTTCTTTATAAACGAAAAAATGTTTATCCGCAAACGACGATACCTGCGCAAGATGCGTTATAAGAATCACCTGATTCGCCGCCGATATGGCTTTAAGGGCAGACCCCACAAAGTTGGCTACGTCCCCGCCTATTCCGGCATCTATCTCGTCGAATACGAAAGACGCCGTGTCCTTTTTTTTATTAAGAATCTTCAATATGCACAAGCTGACGCGGGAAAGCTCTCCGCCCGATGCAACTTTTGAAAGCGGCCTGGGGTCTTCCCCCGGGTTTGCCGAAAACATAAAAACGCATTTTTCCAATCCCGTTTCGGAGAAACCTTCCTCGAAATCCCTCATAGTAAGTTCTATCTTAAATACGGGTTTGATTCCGAGAAACAAAAGCTCTTTTTCTATTTCTTTTTCTAAAACAGAGACGGCGCTCAGCCTTTTGGCGTGCAATTCTTCGGCAGCCTGCAAAAATTTTTCTTTCAGGTTTTTATATTCGGCGTCTATTTCGGAAATCCTGCGTTCAAGTTCGGATATCCCGCCTAATTCTTTTTTTGCCTCGCTGTAAATTCTCAGCAGTTCTTCAAGATTAGAAACGCCGTATTTATTTTCGATGCCTATAATGCCGTCTATTTTAAGCCTTATTTCGTTTAACCTGCCTTCGTCTAATTCAAAAGACGAACATCTTTCTAAGGACAAAAGAATGTCGTCAAACAATATTTTAGCGGTTTCGGCATTTTTTAACTCCTCTTTTTGCTTAAAATTGGAATCTAACTCCGATAATTTGGAAAGATTGGATATCAAGGGGTTCAAATGTTTCAGTATCCCGTATTCTTCATTGTCTATCAAATCTATGGAAGATAAAATAAATTCTTTTATGCCGTTAATGTTTTCGAGCCTTTTAAGTTCTTCTTTTAAAATTTCTTCGTCGTTTTTGGATTTTATATCGAGTTTTTCTACGTCGCCGGCAATATACGAATTAATCGTTTTTGTTCGCGATATTCCTTCTATCTTTCCTGTTATTCCGGCTTTTTCGGCTTCTATTTGTTTGATGCCGCCGTATATTTTTTTGGCGCGGGCCAATAAGCCTTGATTTCCTGCAAAATTGTCTAAAAAAGCAAGCTGGCTGTCAGGCTCTATAAGAAACCGTCTGTCGTTCTGCCCGAATATCTTGACCAGATTTTCGCTAATGCGCTCCGGTATATTTTTATTTACCTGTTCGTTGTTTATAAAATATTTGCTTTTACCTGTTTCCGAAATAGTTCTCTTTAAAATTATATCTTCGGAATCGAAAATATCGGGCAAAATATCCTTTAATCCCGCCCCGCCGCCTTCCTCTCCGCCGCCCGCATCGAACACCGCGCTGACGGAGCCTTCTTTTTCTCCGGTCCTTATAATATCCGCCCCCTTGGTCTTCCCGAACAGGAAATTTATGGATTCTATGATTATGCTTTTACCCGCTCCGGTTTCTCCGCTCAAAACGTTCAAACCTTCGCAAAAATTTATTTCCAGATAATCTATCGTGGCAAAATTTTTTATATATATCGTTTTTAGCAATTTTACTTTTACCAGTTTAATTTTGTTCTTAATACATTCCAGTAATCGTAATCTAAAGATGTCGAGAGATAAACTTTCGAGGAGTGTTTTTTGATTATTACTTCGTCGCCGTCATAAAGCTTTAAGCCGTCTCTTCCGTCCGCAGAAATAAAAATATCCCTTTCCTGAGGCAGAATTTTTATTTTAAGTTCGCAGGGGTTTATAATAAGAGGTCTGTTTGAAAGGGTATGCGGACATATGGGAGTTAAAATAAAAGCATCCATATCGGGCTGGACGATGGGTCCTCCGGCGGACAAAGAATATGCGGTAGAACCGGTCGGAGTAGCGACTATGAGTCCATCCGCCCTGAAATCGTTTAACCAGACGTCGTTGACGGAAACGGTCAAATTAATCACTCTTGCGTGAATGCTTTTTTCTCTTGCTACGGTCGCTTCGTTTAACGAAACTAATTTTTCGATAGATTTGCCTTTTCTTAATACTTCGATATCTAACGCCATTCTAGGAATAAATTCTAAAGAACCGCCTATGAATCTTTCGACCGCCTCTTGTTTTTTACGTTCGGGAATTTCTACGAGAAAGCCTAGAGTGCCGAAATCTATTCCTATTATCGGGACTTCAAGCGGAAAAATTTTTCCCAGAGTAATCAAAAGGGTTCCGTCTCCTCCGCAAACTACGACAAGTCCGACGCCTTTAGTATCGGAATGGGTAATACCCATACTGGGTTTAACTATTCCTTCTATGCCGTTCTGTTTGAACAGCCCGCATACATAGTTTGCGGACTTCAACGCTTCTTCGGCGCCTTTTTTATAGGAAACCAGAACCCTTTTAATATTTTTATTGAAATCCGATGAAAGCATTAAATCGCCTGAACGCTAATGAAGGGCTTTTGTTTCATTTAATAATCCGCCCTCTTTGATTATTTTAACCTGCCTGTCGGTTAAATTATACTTAAACTTATATTCAGCGTTTCCTTTAGTCTTGTTTATAAAGGTAATCGGCTTATGTCCGTTTAATTCTTTTAAAATATCCGGAGCGTTAAGCTCGTCTCCCTGTTCTATTTTATCATAATCGGCAGGGTTTTCAAACGTCAGCGGCAATATTCCGAAATTGATAAGATTTGCGAAATGAATCCTCGCGAAGGATTTCGCTATTACCGCTTTTACTCCAAGATACATAGGCGCAAGTGCCGCATGCTCCCTGCTTGAACCCTGTCCATAGTTTTCCCCGCCTATTACGAAACCGCCCTTTTCTTTCAAAGCCCTTTCCGAAAAAGCCGGGTCAACCGATTCAAAAACATACTTCGATATTGCAGGTATATTGGAACGCAAAGGAAGTATTTTAGAACCCGCAGGCATTATATGGTCGGTAGTTATATTATCGCCTACTTTAAGGAGAACTTTTCCGCCCATCGATTCGGGAAGTTTTTGCTGTATGGGAAGCGGCTTAATATTCGGACCCCTGTAAACTTCCACCTCTTCGGGTTTAGTGGACGGCGAAAGTATCATGGAATCGTCTATATCGAATTTCTCGGGCATTTTAATTTCCGGCGCCTTTCCCAGAGTTCTAGGATCTGTTATGTGTCCGGTAAGAGCCGAAGCCGCCGCCGTCTGAACGGAAACAAGATATATTTTTGCGTCTTTGGTTCCGCTCCTTCCTTCAAAATTGCGGTTGAACGTCCTTAAAGAAACTGCGCCAGACCGCGGAGCCTGACCCATTCCTATACACGGTCCGCAGGTAGATTCAAGAATTCTTGCGCCTGAAGCTATTAAATCTGCCAGTGCGCCGTTTTTTGCTATCATTTCGAAAACCTGCTTGGAACCGGGCGATATTACGAGACTGACATCCGGATGTACTTTTTTGCCTTTCAATATATTTGCTACGGTCATTAAATCCGCATAGGAAGAGTTGGTACAGCTTCCTATGGCAACCTGGTCAACCTTTATGTCTTTCAATTCGCTTATTTTAGCAATCTGGTCCGGCATATGAGGTTTTGCGGCAAGCGGCTCTAATGAACTTAAATCTATTTCGACGACTTCATCGTAAACGGCGTCCGCATCAGCTGAAAGCGGCGTATAATCGCCCATCCTTCCTTCCGCCTTTAAAAACTCCATAGTTCTTTCGTCGCTCGGAAAAACCGAAGTGGTCGCTCCAAGTTCCGCGCCCATATTGGTAATAACGGCTCTTTCCGGCACGGTCAACGTTTTTACGCCTTCTCCTTCGTATTCGAAAATTTTTCCTACGCCGCCCTTCACCGTAAGCCTTCTTAAGAGTTCGAGAATAACGTCTTTTGCGGAAACCCAGTCCGGCAGTTTTCCGGAAAGTTTAACTAAAACTACTTTAGGGGCGGTCATATAAAATGCTCCTCCGCCCATTGCCACGGCAACGTCTAATCCGCCCGCGCCGATAGCTATCATTCCCACGCCGCCCGCAGTCGGAGTATGGCTGTCCGAACCTAAAAGCGTTTTTCCTGGAACGCCGAATCTTTCCAAATTAACCTGATGGCATATACCGTTTCCGGCTTTAGAATAAAATATGCCGTATTTAGCGGCTACGGTCTGCAAAAATCTGTGGTCGTCGGCATTTTCAAAGCCGGTCTGGAGCGTGTTGTGGTCGATAAAGCTGACCGATAAATCCGTTTTAACCTTAGGCACGCCGATTGCTTCAAATTGCAGGTAAGCCATCGTTCCGGTCGCATCCTGTGTAAGAGTTCTGTCGATTTTTACGGCGATTTCTTCCCCCGGTTTTAAATTTCCGCTTACAAGATGCGCGCTTAAAATTTTGTTCGTTAAACTTTGTCCCATAAATTAAATCCTCCCGATTTAATTATTAACAGTTAATATTAATATTAATACAAAAAGTTATCAATAATTATTTTATGCAATGAAAATTAAACAGGCGTTTGATTTTTTGATAAATTTACGACGATAGACGGATTAAACAATAAAGTTTTTAAAAAAATATGCAAACATTTTAATATAATTTTTTTTAAAAGTAAACAGGTTTTTAAATTCCAAAATCACGATTTACAGCGCCCCTTTTGCGAATAAAACGGCGGGGACGGTCTTCAAAAGGATTATCAAGTCTAATTTTAAAGACCAGTCGTCGATATATTTTAAGTCTAACTCCACCCTGTCCTCAAAACTCAGCATGCTTCTTCCGCTTATCTGCCACAGGCACGTAATACCGGGTTTCATGGAAATCCTGCGCCTCTGCTTTATGGAATACTTCTTTACTTCGTCCGGCATAGGCGGACGCGGACCGACAAGGCTCATATCTCCCCTTAAAACGTTATAAAATTGCGGAATTTCATCGAGGCTCGTCTTTCTGAGAACTTTACCTATTTTAGTGATTCTCGGGTCGTTCTTAAGTTTTATTTCGATGCCGTCCCTGCTGAAATCATTTATCAATCCTTCCCTTAATTCGTCGCTTCCGGAATACATAGTCCTGAACTTATAAAAAGTGAAAAGTCTTCCATTTTTGCCTATTCTTTTACTTTTATATAAAACGCTTCCCTTGGAATCAAGTTTAATTAGTATCCCTATGATTAAAGCCGGTATTAGAAATATTATCGTTGCAAAAGCCGAACCGGCTATGTCTATAAGCCTTTTTGCGAAAAGTCTTATATCGTCTTCAGGGGCGGTATAAAATGAAATAACCGGAAAATTGCCGACTTTTTCGAACGAAACTTTCGAATATTTAAAGGGTATAAAATTCGTGGGTATTTTAACGGTTATCCCTTTTTCCTCCAGCAATAAAGTCGCTTCTTTTATATCGGCGATTTCATCGCCTTTAATATCGAATATCACTTCATCGACCGGATTATTCAATACAAAATCGATAAGGCCGTCCATATCTTTTTTGTCTATTTCCTTAACCAATTTTATGCCGAGATATTCGCTTGAAGCAACTATATCTTTTATACCGCCTATGTCGGGAAAATTAGAAATATCCGTTATCCCGGAATTATCCCCTTTTACCAAAACGATATTCCTGATAGAATACCCGCGCCTTTTTAATTTAACCGCAAGTTTTCTTCCCGTATAATCTGCGAGAATGAGGGATAAAAAAGAATATATGGAAAAATATCCTATAAAAAGCCTTGAAACATAGGTAACTTTAAACATAAAAAGAACGGCGTAAATCAAAAATGCGGATATTGCGGTTATTTCAAAAAGCTTTATAATATCCGACTTAAAACTTTCCGCGTTCAGGTTTAGATACATTCGGAATAAAAAAAGCAGAAAATAAAAAACAAAAATTATCGGGACTAAAAGCCACAGGTAGTAAAAAATAGAATAAAGCTTATATCCTATAATCAAAGGGGTTATCAGATTATAAGTAATAAAAGCCAGGAAAAAACCGCTGCAGACAAAAATAACAGAAAATATATAAAAATACTGGGCAAGAATTTTACTTCGTTGAGACAACATAATTTATTTATCCCGACCGGCTTCAGGCAATAAACTTGCCGCTGCGAATAACGCCAGAAAAAAAAGCCATAAGTTCGTCAGTTCATCGTTAGACATATTGGATACGCCGGCAAACGAGGCGTAAAATATTATGCTTGTACCTATGGTCATTGCGGCTATTTTGCGCTTAAATTTATCGCCGGAATATTTAAAAAGCTTAAACGGCTTTTGCAGGGCAAGAAAGAAAAGCCACATAAGCGCCATAAAGCTGAATATTCCGGTTTCCGCAAGCGTCTGCATATAACCGTTTTCCGGCCAGTCATCGTATAAATCGTAAATTTTTTTGCCCGTTCTAGGATTATAATACCACGGAAATCTGACGCCTTTATGGTCGTCGAAATATTTTGAAAATGCGCCTACTCCTACGCCGGTTAACGGAAATCTTTTAAAAACCGCCCATGCCGATTCTATTAAAGCTATATGGCTTTCGATGTCGCCGTGATTCTTAAGCTCAAGCCTGTATATTTTTGGATTAAACATAGAAAAAATCCTGCTTTTAAATGTTTTTGATACGGAAAAAATTCCGATATTTAATACAAAAAGCAAAATCAATACCGCAAAAAAAAGCTTTTTTGATTTTAAATACATTAAAACAAAAATTGCCGGTATAATCCCGAGCCACGCCGACCTCGCCTTGGCAAACGCTATATCGAAAAACCCCAAAAGCAGAATAAATCCAAAAAAAGCGGCGGACGCGGCATTGGGAATTATCCCCGCCAAAGATATCGTTCCGCTCCCACCCCTCTTTTTAAAATTCAGCAGATAATAGGCTATAATTACGATTAAACCGTAAGAAACCTGCACCGGAAAACCGACCCAGTTGCCGATTAATCCGGTAAGCCTGTTTTGCGAATGAAGCGCATTTATAAAAATTCCCTGAAAAAATCCGTAAATTATAGCAATACATATAGCAAGCGTAAAGGTATAGACCATAAGATTTATTCTTTTTTGGGTGTTTAATAAACCTGCCGCCGCAAAAAAGAATAAAATAGAATAAACTATCTCGCCGCCTTCGTTTAAACTGTCCTTAAAACTGTATGTCCAGATAAACGAAGCTAAGACTATTGCGGCGTATATTAAAAGCGGTGCATTAAAGACGGTTTTCGGGATGTAAATATCGCGTTCGGCAATTTTATAAGCACTAAAAAATATAATTGCGGCTACCATTCCGAAAACGGCAAAACCGTCTTCAAGCGGTATAAAAAGCGCAAATAAAAATATCCCGAAAAGACCGGCCTTTTCAAAAAATCCGCTTAGTTCCGGCTTCTTGACGGCAAGCGCAATTAAAACCGAGACGGAAAACATTATAGATATGGTTTTAACCAATAACATAAGGTTCAATATAATTTACCCGTTTTACACAATAAATCCATTATAACCTTAATTTTGCAATAGAAAATATTTTGATTTTTCAATTATTTATAAGTTCTGGATTCCCGCTTTCGCGGGAATGACACCCGTTGGGTGAAAACCTAAAAACCTACAAAGTCATTCCCGCGAAAGCGATATTTTAGCCCATGTTTATCAAAGCATGTCTTTGATGTGGACTAAAAATGCCGGAAATAAAATCTCTATTGCAAAATTAAGGTTATAATATTCAAACTGCCGCAATGCTATTTTCTATTTTATAATATCGTAATATAGGTTTTCGTAAACCTTCGCGGAATCGTCCCATCCGAACTGTTTATTGGCGGAGTTAACGACAAGATTGCTCCATTCGTCGCCGTCCGCTATATAGCGGTTATACAATTCGTTCAACGCCCATGCGATACCGTCGGGATTTGTATGCTTAATAAGAATGCCGGACGGGTTTTTTACGCCGGAGTCCACAATATCGGAAACGGTATCGTGAAGACCTCCGGTGTCCCCCGCCGCGATGACGCAGCCGTATCTCATGGCTATCATCTGCGAAAGACCGCACGGTTCGAACTTCGAAGGCATTGCGAAAATGTCCGACGCGGCATATATTTTATGGGATAACGCTTCGTCGTAACTGCCCGTCATGGCATAAACCTTATCTCCATATATTTTAGACAGATAATTAGCTTTTCCTTCTATGTAATCCCTGCCGCTTCCAAGAATAACGACCTGAAAAGGAAAATCGCTCCAGTTAAAAAGAACGTCTAAAAATTCGTTTATGCCCTTTTCTTCGGTTAATCTGCTTACTATGCCTATAAGAGGAAGAACGTTTCCGTTATTGCCGGTCTTTAACGGCATAGAAAGAGCGGAGAAAAGAGCTTTTTTGTTTTTAAGTTTAAAATCTTTCCATTCGTTATAATTCTTAAGATTATATTTATCTTCTTTTAAATTCAAATTATAGCTTATAAGCCTGTCGGTTTTCGGATTCCAGTAATCTAAATCTATTCCGTTAAGTATTCCTTTCAGCCTGCCGTTATCCCTAAGGCTTTTCAGTTCTCCGTCAAGTCCGAATCCGAATTCAGAAGTAGTAATTTCACCTGCATATGTAGGGCTTACCGTAGTAACGACGTCCGAGAGCTTCATTCCGCCTTTTAAACTGTTAAACGTTCCGAAATGTTCGTAAGCCGAAGAAGAATTGTATTTGAAGTCAAGGCCGATATCGTAAAAATCGTCTATACCGTAAACGCCCTGATATCCAAGATTATGAATAGTGAAAACTATAGCCGGCCTCAATCCTTTTGCATTTATACGTTTGCCTAATTTGGCGTTTAATACGCCTTCCGCCTCGCCCTCTATCCGGACTTTTTTGTCTCCGAACGTCTGCCTTATAACAGCCGGAACTAAACCTCCCGACCAGTCATGCGTATGAACTATCAGCGGAATCCCCAGAATCCTCATTGCGTACACCGTCCCGTGTGCGAGCATCGCATACCTCCACAGGTTGTCCTTATAGGCGCAAACCCCGCCGTGAGAACCGTAAACGTCTTCCCTGTTAAAAAAATGATTCTGCTCCACCAGCACAATAGGAATATCGCCCATGGCAAATCCTGTTTTAATTCCGAATTCAAAAGGGATTTCCCCAAAATTTACTTTACCCGCCGGATAAACTTCTTTTATGTCTATGAAATTTTTTGGAATTATATTTTTATAATAAGGAATAACGACTCTGACGTTCATACCGGATTTCAACAGCACTTTAGGCAGACTTCCCATAACGTCGCCGAGACCGCCGGCTTTAACCAAAGGCGCCATTTCCGCCCCCGCAAACCATATTTCGTTATTAAACTCGCTCATTTTTACGACCCTGTTTTAATCCGCATCGTTTATCTTTTCTATCTTTGCTATATCTATAGTTATTATACTACTAAAATCTTCTTCCCGCGTTAAATTAAAACTGTATTTAAGTTCCGCGCCCTGAAAAATCCTTTCATATCCGCTTTCCGAAAGAGAAATGGTAGATATGGGATTAAAAACCATATCGTAATTTTTTAAAAATTTTGCTTCGGTCCGCTCTTTTATGCTTATTTTGCCGCCCCAGAATGAATCGCTTAAATATACTAAGTTGTCCGCTCCAGTTTCCGTTTCTTTTTCGATATGATTATTTACCCCTTTTATATCTCCGGCAATATCGATATTTACCGCTGGACCGTTCCCGCCGGGAAACGCAAACCTGTAAATAACGTCGAGCTTCCCCGCCGTCCCCGCCTTGGAATCTATAAAAAATTTAAGGGATTCGCCTATTGCTATATTTAAACTTACAAATACTCCTTCGCTTTCGCGGACGCCTTGAATTTTATCGCCGTTATCGTTTTTGCAGCCGCATTTAGCGCCTGATTCCGAATTTTCTTTTAAAAAGCCTCCCGCTTTAAGTTCTATAATGCTTCCGTCCCCATACTCTTCTATGAGTTCGTCTTTAAAATAAATCTTCCCACCGTTAAATAAAATTTCGAAAGCGGGAAGAATGTCCGGATATATTATTAAATCATCATCACATAAATCCGAAGGATATTCTGCCTCTTTATGTATCGTTTTAGGAGAATTACCGCCGCCGTTTCCGCCGCTTTTGGAACCGCCGTATATTTCTCCGTCCGCTGTTTTTTTGAGGAGGTTTTCTTTCAATTTTAAAATATCATACTCGTTATGGAGGCAAAATACGTCTCCAAGCGAATGGATTAAACCCTTTTTTATATAATCCATGGCCGCAAAAGAACCTGAGGAAGGCTTGTATATTATGCACCAACAATCGTTTGAAAGCAAAATTTCATTTTCTCCGTCGGAATCGAAATCGTAATATTCTTTTTCTACATGTTCTTTCATTGCGTCTTTATACAGCCTGTACGACGACAAAAGGGCGGTATGTATTCCTCTTCTCAGATGCGGAAGATAAATGCCGCCGAACACGCCGTGCCAGTAAGCATCGTTAGCCTGCGATTTCAGAAGTTCGTTTAACGCGCCCTCAAGATATTTAGGGTAGGTTTCGACAGAATAATTTATTTTACGGCTTAAATTTAGCATTCTTTTGTGGTACAGATTTGCCTCGGGATACCTTGTCAAAAAATTATGCCAAATACCCCCGCTTAGAGGAACGGATAAGTTTTGCGTCCTTATTTCTTCGTAGTTATGCCTTTGCGGCACGGAAAGCGTCCATTCGCCCATCTCCCTGTAGCTCGACATCGGCAGATATACCGGAACCCTAGCCGGTGGGACGCCGGCGGCGCCTTTTAAAATATCAGACGGAAGTTCAAAATTTATCCCGGAATAATTATCGTTATAATTTGCTTCGTTAACGAAATTATCTAACCATCCTTTATTTCCGTCTTTACCGTAAACCCATTCGTAAGTATCCGGCCATCCCCCCATTTTTTCGCCGTCGTCGAACATAACGGAGAGATTGGAACATCTGCCGTTTAAATATAGTATCTCGTTTAAAGATTCATCCGGTTCGGCAAAAGGTATCTTATACCTTAATCTTTCGTGTATTGGAAAAACGTCCAGATACTGCCCGCCGTATTCCGTCCTGAAAATATTATCTATATCGTCCGGAGATATACCGGCTTGAAAAAATTGAAAATCGTCTAAAAAAGCATAATTTAGTCCAGCTTCCTTTAAGTCTTTTATGATATCGGGCTGCCATATTCTTTCGGTTATCCATGCTCCTGACGGTTCTTTCCCGAAAAGTCTTTTTAAGGCCGCATTGAGCATTTCAAGCTGCCTTAACCTGTCTTTGCCCGGAATAGACGCTAGTATAGGTTCGTAATAACCTCCTCCGATAATCTCTATAGCGCCCTTTTCAACCCCTTCCGAAATGATTTTAATTAATCCCGGGTCGTTCTCCTCCCACCACTCAAGAAGAATTCCCGAAGCATGCAGGCAGAACTTTACGTTAAACGCGGCAAGAGTCCTTATAAGCGGACTGTAAGATTTTATATGCACTTCTTTAAAAACAAAATCAAAATTACCGACGGGCTGATGGCAGTGAAAACCTAAAATAAATTTAACCATCACTGCTCATGTCCCTTTTTCATCATTCCGCCCATCTCCGCTATAATATTTTTAGTGGAAGACAAAGATTCGAATAATTTTTCGGGAACCGGTATTCCCGCCGTTAAATAAATATTTTTTAAAAAATTCCTGAAAATCTTCTCCATAGAAGACTGTGAAAAGAGCGGGCTGTCATATCCAAGCCACCAGAACCAGTCGGAACCCTCCGCCGCCATAAGATTTTTTAAAGCGGTTTTTATGCCGTTTTCATTAATAGTTCCTTTTTGAATAGAATCAGACAATGCTTTTTTAGCCTCGCTAAGCAATGCCCACGCTTTATTTTTCTGATCTTCTCCTACCCACATTCTCAAATTTCCGTTTACCCATGAACCCGGCATAATATAATCAAGTTTAATACAGTCCCCTGCATCATACCTATCCGTAACTTCATTTAATAACATTGGATTTATTTTGACGGACGAAGATAATAAAGAATATAAATCGTTCAAAAAATAAAAACCGTTTTCGTAATAATATTCCCATGCGTTCTCGCCGTCCAGTATAATCGAAACTATCGAGTCTTTATCAAAATCGTCTATTGAATTAAGTTTATCCGCAAGGTTTTTAGCGGCATCGTCTCCGCGCCATTTTGCATAAGTAAAACCTATTAAATCCGAAAGCTCCGAATCCCTGAAAATTATTTTAAGGCCGGTATTTTTCCATCTGTAAACCCTGTACAGCGGTATAATATTTTTACCCTGCATAAATACGGGTTTATGGGCATCTACGCCTATAGACGACGATAAAAGTTCCTCTCCGCTGGCACAGATATTTATATCGTATTCGTTGATAAGGTCGAGAGATTCCGAAGAAAGCGCTCCCTCGGAAGGCCATAACGCCCTGATTTTATCCTTGCCGGAGCGGTAATATTCGTTCAAAGAATCTAAATGCCTTTTTGCGCTTTCCATCCCTCCGCTATATTTCTCGATATAAACGGGTTCGTAGGTTATGCCCGTCATCTGGGCCGCTATCCCTCCGCAATGGACGTCTAAAAGAAGAGGTACTATAGGATGATAATGCGGGGAGAACGTAACTTCGTATTCCCCTTTCTTTTTCGCGCTTAACTCTTCAAGTCTGCTCTTTTCGAGCATATCCGGATATTCGGGAAAAGAAGCCGGCGGATGTCCGCCTTTAACCGCAGGAAATCCGTATAAAGAAAGACCATATTTCATCCATTCCAAGAGCCTTTTAAGAAGCAGTCTTCTGTCGTCAAAGGTAAAATTAGACCCTTTCCTGATAAAATAATTAATAACGGGGTCGTATTTTTTCATCCATTCGCCGCACCAGGAAAGATGAAACCAGACGCAGAAATCAAAATAAAAAGCATCGTTTAGGTAATGGCGGCTTACGCCGGAAGAAGTAAGGTCGTAGAGAAATTTATAATCATCGAATCTCGAAACCATCCGCTCGTAGTTTGCCCACCTGTAATGGTCGGACATCCATAATCTTATATCGTCGTCGCTACGGTCTAAATTTTTAAGGAGCAGCGGCCTTAAAAAGGGGTCGGGCAGCATATTTACTGCTTTATCCTCTTTCCTCTCTTTAAGGGCATTTTCTATGCGGTAATTATAATCCTGCCACTGGTCTATTAAAACGGGGGTAATATTTATGTTTGCTTTCATGCCGGGATTTGCGGCAATGTTAAGCGGCATATCTATATAATCTTTTATTGCGTGAAGATAAACCCAAGGAAGCATAAACTCGCCGTTCATATCCCTGTAGTCGGGCTGATGCATATGCCACCATAATACTAAATTCATCTATGTTTATATTCCTTTATTATTTACGAAAATAAAAATCTAATGGGCGGTTATATTTGCACTTTAATCGAAAATTGCCTAATGACACCCGTCGATAATAAATTTTCTATCGGCAATTTCGGGTTTAACATATATCTTTTCCGTATAAACCGATAGCGTTTAGTCCCGGGAACAGATTATCTTTATTGGATATATCTTTAAACCAGTCTTTGTCTAAAGGCTCCTCTCCCACTGCCATCAAAATGCATTTTTTCGCTCTTACCATATGAGCCTTAATCCTTCTCTCCGCGTAACTTACCGCCTGTCCGGTCGTAAGCATAAACGGCCAGTCGCTCGATTGGGCCAAAATAAGCTCCCTTGCCGCCTGATTTAAAACTTCGGGATATTTTACACGATTATACCCTTTTTTGCAAATATCTATTAACTTTACGGACAGGTCGGATAAAAAAGGCTGTATCAAGTCGTTTTTCCCGTTAAGCCATACCTCTGCATATCCGCCTCCCCCCCATGACGACGTAGCAGGCTGTGCAATAAATACGCCGTTCTTAGCATTATTTTTGTTTATTTCTTCGAGAATATCTGCGGAAAAAATCGAATCCCCGTTTTCATATCTTTTTAACAAACCGTTAAGCTTATAAATGGTTTTATCTGCAATATCTATTGCTTTTGCCGGTTTCACGAAATTATTTTCGCCCATTCTCCTAAAAACGGCTTCAAGCCACCACGGACCTTCAAACCACCAGTGTCCGAACAGTTCCGCATCGTACATAGACACGACGACCGGTTCGTCTATGAACTCTTTTAAATATTCCGTCTGGAGTTCCCTGTGATAGACAAACTGCGCTCCGTGCTCATAAGCCTGACGTTTAGCCGCAGACGGCCTATAAGCGTCTTTATAATTGCCCTGTCCCGTAATGGCGTAATACTTAAGCCCCGTAAACGTCTTAAGGCTTCCGTGTCTTAATGGGGTAAGGTGGGGCAGGTCCAAATCGAATCCGACGTCCCTGTAAAATTCTCTGTAAACAGGCGTCCCGGGGTACCCTTCCTTTGACGACCAGACCTGCCTAGAACTTTCAGGGTCCCTACCGAACATTACGACGTTAAAAGGCGTTATTATAGGCGAAAAACACCCGTTGACGGGATTCGGATTTGCCGAATCGATGCCGTGCCTGTCTAAAAAAGTATAATAAATTCCGTATTTATTGAGAATTGCATCGAGTCCTTCGGTATAACCGCATTCAGGAAGCCAGATGCCTCTGGGGGTGATGCCGAGAATATTTTCGTGCGTTTGTATTCCGACTTCTATCTGCGCCGTTATAGCCTCAGGTTCTCCGACCATAGAAATTAAAAAAGCATGAGTAGCCGCAGACGTTATTATATCTAACCGCCCTTTGTCGAAATGCTTTAAAAACTCGCCGATAAGATATTTTCCGCCGCCGCTTTTAATTTTTTCATACCAATTCTTATATCTCTGTCTGTAAAATAAAGTAACGGGATGAAATTCCGGGTCTCCTTCCGTCCTGAAAGCCTCTTCGTCTAATACTTTAAGTCTTACCCTTATATAATCTTTGAGTCGCTCCGACAGCAAATCGTCGTTCATCATGCTCAGGAGGGTCGGCGTTAACGATATGGTCAGATTGAAATCCACATTATCGTTTTCAAGATTATCGAAGGATTCGAGAAGCGGAAGATATGTTTCGGTAACCGCTTCGAAATACCATTCCTCTTCTAAATATTTAGAACTTTCCGGATGCCTTACGAACGGAAGATGAAAATGCAAAACGGGCAGCCATTTGCCCGTAATATTGTTCTTATCATACATACATAACAATCCCCTTCTGATATAAATTTATATAATACCGTCAGCTCACCGTTGTTTTATTCCTTCGCCGGATGCGGTAAGGCCTGCAGACCTGCGCCGGATGCTGAAAATCCCGCGCCGGAACTTGTAATATTAACGGGAAGCCGCCTGCCGCCGGGTATGCTTTCCGTAGCCCCTATAAGAACCGGGTCTTTAGATATATTCCTTTCCAGCTTTAATTTAGGCAGTTTTTGTAATAAACAGGCCGGGGGCCAAACCGTACTTCTTGCAATAAAAATAAAGTCTCCTTTTTCCGTTAGATATCCTATCTCCACCCATGTCTGCGATAGTTCTAATCCTTCGGGAAAAATAACGTACCTGCTTCCGAAATGACCGTCAAGAACCTCGTACCACAACATATCGGCGTCTTTATAAACCCTTAGTATAGGCTTTGAGCTTTCGGCTTCCGGTTTTTTTCTGAATCTCCAGACGACCTGCCTGACGCTCGGCTTCTGAAAATAAATTCTTACCAAACTTTCGCCGCTAATCTCTACGGGCTCCCCTGCTTCAAGTACCGGAATATTTTCGGATGGACTTAGCAGGCTCCAGTTTAGGGAAATTAAATCTGCCTGCTCGCCTATATTTTTTTTCTGCCCTGCATATTCCGATTCGCATATCTCCGCAATTTCTCCTACCGGCTCAATTTTAACTTCGGGAATACTTTGAACGTTTTGTACGCGCTTAACTCTTTTTTTGCCTTCTGATTTCTCCTTGGCCTGTTTTACTGTTTTTAAGGCAGGTTTTCCTTCCGTCGTGTCATTGCGAGGAGTCGGAGACGACGAAGCAATCTCGCCTTTTACTGTTTTTACCGCCGGCTTTTCTTTCGTCGGCTTCGTCGTTTTTTTGCCTGCTTTTCCGCCTGCCGCAGACTTATTTTCCGCTAAGACGGTTTCCGCTATTTTGCTTATTTTTTTAACATTAAGTATTTTTACGAATTCGCTTTTTACCGCCCTGTGCGTATCAAAATTATAATTAAAAATTTCGAAATCGAAAACATTCGGCTTTAAATCGATTAAGCTGTAATTCACTATATCTATGCCGAAGTTTTCTTCGATACGCCCGAAAAACACATCTATAAAACCTATAAGGCCTTCGATATCTCCTCCGGTTAAATCCGCTCCTCCGGAAAACAAAATACAGCCGCTGAATACTGGGGTAAATAGGCTGGAAAGCCGCCTCCGGTTAAATTTTAAGCTGTCTTCCGCCGCCTTTTTTTGCAATTTTTCGATAAGCTTATTTTTCTTTTTTTCGTCCGGATTTTTTGAATAAATAATTTTATCGGCTTTAGATTTAGTTTCTAATATTATTTCCGGGTCAAAAATAACGGCAATCTGGAAATCGTCTTTCATTTAGGCCACCTTTTTTAATAGTATCATAAAAATTTGCTTTTTCAATTGATTCAATAAATAAAATTTTATCCAAAAAAAATATTATCCAAAAGCCTTATCTTCTTAAATCTGGCGGCCGCTAGCAAAATATCCCCCTGTTCGACGGTCCGCTTTCCGCCGTTCAGGCCCTTATCCGCAATTCTCGCATAATCTATTGCGAATCCGCTGTTTATTAATTCTTTTATGACGAAATAGGTTAACTTTTCCGCCGATTTTTCGCCGGTTTTAAATAAATCCGCAGTCTTTCTTAATGCTTCATAAAAAGCGCAGGCTGCTTTTTTACCCTCCTCGTCAAAATACCCGTTTCTGGAACTGAGCGCCAATCCGCATTTTTCCCTGACCGTTTCTACCGGAATAATTTTAACGTCTAAGAAATAATCTTCCGCCATCTTTTTAATTAAAATATACTGCTGATAGTCTTTTAGTCCGAAAAAAGCAAAGTCCGGCTCGACTATGCAGAACAGCTTCATAACTATGGTAAGAACGCCCTGAAAATGCCCCGGCCTGAAAACCCCTTCAAATTGTTCCGAATATTTAGGGTCGATTAAAAATGTTTCGTTATTTTTAACGATATCGCCTGACGGATAAAAAAGACAGGAAGTATTTATATCCGATAATATTTCGGCATCGCTTTCAATGTCCCTTGGGTAAGTATTAAAATCTTCGTTAGGCGCAAACTGCATCGGATTGACGAATATGGAAACTACGGCTTCGCCGTATTTTTTAGCTTCTTCGACAAGTTTTTTATGTCCGGCATGAAGTTTGCCCATAGTCGGAACGAAAGAAACCTTCTTCGACGTCTTCTTTAAATTCCGCGAAAACTCTTTCATTTCTTCTATATCCGTTATAATTTTCATTTTCAGCCTCCCGCTCCATCGTAAACGATATTGCCTCCGACTGCAACGCTTAATATATCAGATTTCTTAAACGAAATAACGGCATCGTAGATATTTTCCTCGTTTAAAATCCTGCCTTCGGCTATTTTAAAAATCGTAAAATCTGCATACGAACCGCGTTCGAGAGTTCCCGTAACCCCGCAGAAAGAAAGAGCCTTCGCGCCGCCTTCGGTCGCCATATAAAACAGGTCTCTGGCTTTTACTCCCTGATGTATTTTCTTTGCGTATCTAAGTTCGTCTAAAATATCCAACGATTTATTTGAAAAAAGGCCGTCGGTTCCCAAAGAAACGGAAATACCTTTTTCTATAATTTTTTTCAAAGGAAGTTTTTTAGAATTAAAAAAAGCGTTGCTTCTCGGACAGTGGATAATATCCGCACCGGTTTCTTTTATTATATCTATGTCTTCGCCGCTTACCTCGTTTGCGTGTATTAAAGACGTGTTTTTATTCAAAATTTTTAAGTAATAAAGATAAGAAACGGGCGATGAAAAGGGGGCAGAATGGATGGAAAATTTAGAAAGATTAAGCGCCGTCAGAAGGTTTTCGGCTATATCTCCGCCGTTTCCTGATATAAAAGCCTTTTCCGATGCATGTTCCGCAGAGTGGATTGCGGTTTTAAACTTTAATTTATCATTTACTTTTAATATTTCTCTAAATAAATTTTCGGATACCGAATATATGGAATGAGGAGAAATTCCGGGAGAGAAATATTTTTCGGTTTTTTTAAAAACGGCAGCGTTATTTTTAAAAAAATTTTTAAATTCCCCGATTCTTTGAACGGCACAAGACGGATCGAGCCCCCTTAATTCTATGAAACCTTTAACTCTGGGAATTAATTTAGTGTGCCGGGCTATATCCGTTAAATCATAGAAAGAAACAGGATCTATAATATCGCCTATCGAGGTGGTTCCGCTTTCGATAAACTCTTTAAACGCTTTGAGCCTTAAATCTGTTCTTTCTTCGGAATTTAAGGATTTACGTTTTTCTATGAGGGATAAAACCCATCGGGAAAAAATCCGCGGAGTTTTATTATCCGGTTTAAAGGTAAGGTCGGTGTGGGTATGGGCATTGATAAATCCGGGGACTATTACGGTTTTGAAACCGGAGCCCCCGAAGCCCTTTGAATTTTTCTTTTTTTCTATACTATTTCTTTCTATCGATAAGATATTGCCCGTTCTTTCATCGGCCGTCAACCTGCCGTTTGCTATAAAAGCTGGAAGGGGATCCGAAGAGTGCGCCGAAGTCAGTATGTAATCGGCAGAATATTTTTTCATTACAAATTTTTTTATTTGACTATATCGACGGCATGGTTTTTTCCGTCAACGTAAACTAATATCGGCTTGAACCCGTCTAATTCTTTTTCGTCGTAAATGCCGAACGTGGCGATAATTATTATATCTCCTATCTGCACCAACCGCGAAGCCGCGCCGTTAACTATTATATCTCCGGAGTGTTTGACTGCGGGGATTGCGTACGTTTCAAATCTGGCGCCGTTGTTTATATCCCATATGCTGACCTTTTCGTACGGAAGAATGCGCGCCTGTTCCATCAGCTCTTCGTCTATGGAAATAGAGCCTTCGTATTCGAGGTTCGCATCCGTTATTTTTACTCTGTGTATTTTAGATTTCAGTAAAATTTTTTGCATTATTTTTCGTGTTTTATTATATCATATATTAATTATTTTTTGCAAAACAGGCTTTATCCCTGCAGATTTCAACAATATCTTGTTCTATTTTCCTTTTAATCTCAACCCGTAACGTTCCTCCCGGTTTTTCTTTTGCTCCAAGTTTTTCATAACGACCGGCAATATCGTCTATTTTTTTATTTATAATTTCCAAATAATAATTTTTAGATATTTTTTTATCGTTTATACCGGATAAATAAATTTCAAACTCTTTATATACCGGATTTTGCTTGACCTCAAAAGAGAACTCTCCCGTATTTATATAGTGTTCAAGCAGAAAGGCGATGCGAAGGGAATTTATCGCCTCTTTAATATCGTATCCATGGGATTCTTTATATTTTAAAGTGTTAGACGTATAAAGCCCTTTTTCTACGTTTAATTTTTTATTTTTTATTATCCCCGCCATAGCATCAAAATTTTTTTTAAAATTAACGGCAATAAAATTTTTTACTTTTTCGATTAATTTGAAATCCTTCCAGCGTAAAGACCGTTCTAAGCCTTGTTCGGCTTGCTCCCGCGCGTAAAAACGTTCCGGCGAGGCATCTACCCTAAATACGGTATTGCACATAAGGGGCTCGATGAATTTTATATTTCCGTTCATAGCGTGCCTGAAGTATTCATGAAAAGGCGTTATAAAATAATCGTAATCTTTTTCTATAACCGACGACCTTGGGAATCTATGTATGAAAAAATTTTCGAATACCGGATAATAGACTATAAAAAAATCATAATCGCTTTTGTCCGTTTCGAGGCTATAGTTCCTTGACCCGTAAAAGCAGGTAAAAGCTATATTTAGGCTTAAAGCTTCTTTTTTTATAATATTTTCAAAAACAGGCGATTCCGTAAATGCGCTAAAACCGTTAAAACTCATTTATCGACCTTACCTTCTGGGACTGGCAAGGTATTTTTTTAACTTGATTTTTGCCCACTTTATATTCGGGTTATATTTTAATGCCTTCTGGAGGCTTACTATTCCTAAGGAAGGAAAACCAAGCCTGTACAGAGCGACTCCCATATGCGCCCATGCCAGAGCAAAATGGGGCTTAATAAGAATTGCTTTTTGAAGATGCTGGACGGCTGAATAGTAATAAGCTCCTTTCATAGCCATGAGAGCCTTATTATACTGAAATTTAGCGCTGTGGACATTTACAGGAATATTTGCGCCGGTAGGCATTTTAGCCGCAAAGGAATTTCTTGAAAATACAATCATGGATAATATTAGGATTAACCCTAAAACGATGCTTTTTTTCATTTTTTTCGACCACCTTTTTACATTTTTATTTAATTATATCATATAAAAAACCGTAATTCTATTCAATTACCGGTCTCAAATCCTGATTTAGAAAATATTTAATAAATTCCACTATCCGTCATTGCGAGCGCAGCAAAGCAATGACGGATTCTCTAAATCGGGATTTGGAACGACCTTAAGTCCACTTTAAAGATTTAGCCGCGGCTTTTTGCCATTTCGCGTAGTTTTCGTTTCTGGTTTGAGCGTCCATCGAAGGGCTATAAATCTTTTCTATTTTTTTGATGCCGTGAAATTCGGAAGCCGTCCAGAAACCGGCGGTAACGGCGCTAAGCCCCGCTATGCCGAAAGCCGTCATTTCCGTAAAGCCTGCTTTCTCGACCGCCATATTTAAGATATCGGATTGGAACTGCATTAAAAAATCGTTCTCGCTTGCCTTGCCGTCAACCCTTAATTTATATTTCGATAAATCAAATCCGCTTTTTAAAGTATTTTCAAACTCTATAACGACGTCTTTGGTCTGATAAGCTAAAGATTCAAGGGCCGCCCTTATTATATGGTTTTTATTCGCCGCTCCGGTTAATCCTATAATAAGCCCTCTTGCGTCCGGGTCCCAGTACGGAGCGCCGAGACCCGATAAAGCCGGAACAAAATATACACCCTCGTTGGAAATAACTCTTTTTGCCGCATCCGAAGATTCCGGCACGGAACTTATAATGCCTAAATTGTCTTTAATAAAACGCATAATTTCTCCGCCGGTAAAAATACTGCCTTCCAGCGCATAATAAGCTTCTCCGTCTAATTTCCATGCGACGGTAGCAACTAATTTATCGGAGGCGTAAATCCTGTTTCCGGTTTCCACCATCGCAAAAAGTCCCGTTCCGTAAGTATTTTTTATTATGCCTTTTTCAAAACCGGAATGCGCAAAAAGAGACGCCTGCTGGTCGCCCAGAATTCCGACTACCGGTATAGATTTGCCGGCAAACTTTTTTTCTATACGGCCGAAATTATAATTACTGTCGCAAACAAGGGGAAGCATAGATTCTTTAACGTCGAAAATTTTGAGAAGTTCTTCGTCGTATTTTAATGTGTTTATATTATATAAAAGCGTTCTGGATGCGTTAGAAGCGTCGGTGGCATGAACGGAACCCTCCGTCAGATTCCATAAAACCCAGCTGTCCACAGTTCCGAAAGCCAATTCTCCTTTTTCGGCCAGACTTTTAGCGCCGTTAACATTGTCGATTATCCACTTAATCTTTGTCGCCGAAAAATACGGGTCTAAAAATAAGCCTGTTTTTTCTTTGATTAGTCCGCGGTATCCCGATAAATCTTCGCAGGTCTTAGCGGTCCTTCTGCACTGCCATACTATTGCATTATATATAGGTTTTCCGGTTTTTTTATTCCATAATATTACGGTTTCTCTCTGATTGGTAATTCCTGCCGAAACTATCTCGTACGAACCGCATTTTTCCACAGTTTCGTTAAGAGCTTTTAAGGCGGAATTTAAAATATCGTAAGGATTTTGTTCGACCCATGCCGGTTTAGGATGTATTTGCGGAAACTCGTAATAAGAAGAATGTATAATTCTGCCGTTTCTATCAAACGCGATAGCCCTGTTGCCGGTAGTCCCAAAATCAAGAGCTATAACCGCCTTTTCCATAAGCATCTCTTTTTACACCTTCTAATTCATAATAAATATTAAGTGCAACTCCCCTCATTTAAAAAGGCGGGGGCCCGTCAGCTATGTAGTTCAGCGTCTATAAAGCCAAAGGCTTTATGCTTAACGGAATGGGCGGTTATTTTCTAATGCAAAATTAAAGTCCTTTTATTTTCGGTCTTACTTAATTATACCTTTTTTCTATTATTTTTAAATAGTCGTCATATTGTTTTCCGGCTTTTATAAACTCGTCTGTCGTTAACTCCTGCGGCCTTTTATTTAAATCTACATTTAAACCCGCAAAAATTTTCTCCTTTACGTCGGGAGGTACGCCAAAAAATGAAGCATAAATAGAATTTTTTAGTTTTTTTCTTCTTAATTTAAAAATTTGATGGACAAAATAGCTGAAAAACTGAGAGCCTGCCGCCCAGAGATAATCGGCGTCCTCAAAATATTTAGGCGTAAGCCTCAAAACGGTCGAATCAACCTTCGGCACTGGATTGAAATTTGATTTGCCTACATTAAAAAGTTTTATTATTTCAAAATTCAAACCTGCTATAACGCTTAAAGCGCCTCTTGCCGAATCGTTTTCCTTTGAATAAAGCCTTTCCGCGAACTCTTTTTGAAACATAAGCGTTAAATCTGAAAAAGCGTCTTTTTCTTTTATAAATTGAGCGATAACGGGGCCGGAAATCTCATAAGGAAGATTGGAAATAACCCTTACCTTTGAGGAGAGGTTTTTGCTTAAAGCCGCGTAATCGAACTTAAGGGCGTCTTCGTTTACGGCGTTAACCGCCGGTCTGCTATTTTCGTTTAAATTAATTTTATTAAATTTATTAAATTTTCCTTTGATTAAATTATAATAGAAAGAATCTATTTCGATTATGGTAAAAGTTTTAACTTTGCCGGCAATAAGGCCGGTCAATACGCCTTCTCCGGGACCTATTTCGACGACGTTGTCGGCGGCCGAAAAATTGCAGGAATCCACGATATCGCGGGCTATATCTTTATTCGTCAAAAAATTTTGTCCGAAAACCACTTTGTTTTTTTTATTCATAATCGCGGGTTTACAGCTCCCATGAAGGGTCTGCGTTGATATTCAAGAATTCTTCCCTATTTTCGACGGGGTCGACGTAAGTTTTAAAAAATCCGGCGTATCCTATCATCGCCGCGTTGTCAGTCGAATGCGGAACGGAAGGGAAAAATATTTTCAAATTATTATTCTTTCCGTAACCGTTAAAAATAGACCTTATCCTCGAATTAGCGGAAACTCCGCCGGAAACGGCTACGGTTTTTACTCCGTAAATACGGCAGGCGGCAGCCGTTTTTTTATAAAGGATTTCCGCAACGGCCTCCCTTAAGGAAGCTAATACATCGTAAACGATATTTTCCGGTATTTTCCCGGGGCCGCCCAGTTTGTCTATGGTAGAAATAACGGCGGTTTTAAGTCCGCTGAAACTCATGTCTAAATTGTGGCTGTGCATCATTGGAAGAGGAAATTTAAAAGCGTTTTCGTTTCCTTTTTCGGCAAGTCCGTCGATAATCTTTCCTCCCGGGTAGCCGAAACCCAAATAATTGGAAACTTTGTCGAAAAGTTCGCCGCAGGCATCATCCCTCGTTCTTCCGGCAAGCCTTATATCGTTATGCGATTTTACGAGATATATATGGGTATGCCCCCCGGAAATCACTAATGCTACAAAAGGAAAACTTTCTTCGGTTTCGGCAGTTTCGAGAAAAGGGCTGAAAATGTGTCCTTCGATGTGGTTTATTCTTATTAACGGAATATTTAGCGCAAAAGACAGCGTCTTTGCCTCCATGAGCCCTATCAGCAGCGACCCGACAAGCCCCGGTCCGGCGGTCGCCGATATTAAATCCACGTCTTTCAAGGTTATACCTGCTTCCGATACGGCGATTCTGAGAGCCGGCAGAGAGGCCTTTATGTGGTTTCTGGAAGCGAGTTCGGGAACGACGCCCCCGTATATACTGTGTATATAGTCCTGGGAATAAATTATATTAGATAATATTTTTATGCCGTTTCCATCTTTTAAAAGAACCGCGCAGGAAAAATCGTCGCAGCTGGATTCAAACGCTAAATTGATAATTCTGATTCCGCTTTCTTCCATTAGATCGGCTTATATTTTATTTTGAAAGCCCGCTTAGCGCCTGCTTGGAAAGTCCGGCGGCTTTTGTTCCCGGATAGTCGGAGATTACCTGGCGAAATAATATCGAAGCATCCGAAGGGTCGGAAACTTTTAAAAATCCGGCGCCCTGTAGATAAATAGCCATAGGAACATTTGGATTTTTGGGATATATCTGGGAAAATTTATGAAATTCCAATATCGAAACAGGATATTTTTTAAGGTCAAAATTTGCGGAAGCCTTATAAAACATAGCGTCTGCCGTAAAATTAGACTGCGGATATTTATTTAAAAATTTACGGAAAGCGGCGGCGGCCCCTGCAAAGTCTTTTTTGTTATACAGCGATAATGCCTTTTTAAAACCGTATTCCATTGAATTTTCTTTCTTGACGACGACGGATTTTACGCTTGTTTTTCCCGGCAAAACAGGTTCGACTTTAGCGAGCTTCAACAATTTTACCAGTTCTTTGTTGACCATTAAGCGGTATTCCCTGAATCTTTTCTGTAGAATATTAAGATTGTGGGATTCTACCTCATATCTGCCGTAAATATCTCTGATTTTAGCGTTCAAGCTTGAAATTTCCACTCCGTTGTTTGCCGTATTTAACTGCATCTGATGAAGCTTTTTCTGCAAATATGTATCGCTTTGCGATAATTCCGCGGTTTTTTTATTTAATTTCTTTACCTGAACTTTTAAGCGGTGTATAGAATCCGGTTCCATGGGGGCGCATCCCGCAAGAATAGATGAAACGAAAAATAATATAATGGAACTGAAGATAAAAGCCTTAAAAAAATTTTTATTGTTCGTATTCATAACTTTTCCGCCCCTATTTTATAAAACCGGTATAATTTATAATTTTAATTTATCATATAAATATCTATTTTTCAATAAGAAGACTTTAAAGTCCACTCTGCATCGTAATAATTCTGCATTTCGGGAAATATCCGCGGCATAAGCCTCATCATTCCGCTTTCGTTAACGTCTATCATATACAGCTCCTGCCTTCCGGCAATTTCCGTATCAAACGTAATAATCCTCGAATCTCTGGTCCATGCCGGATGTTGAGCGCTGTAAGGGGTATTCGTCACCTGCCTTTCACCCGAACCGTCGGCATTCATAATACATACCTCTAAAGCGCCGTTTACGAAAGACGTAAAGGCTATTTTTTTTCCGTCCGGCGACCATGCCGGACTGGAATTATAACTGCTGTCGTTATAAGTAATCCTGCGCTGGTCGCTTCCGTCCGAATTCATTATATAAATCTGCGGACTTCCGCCGCGGCTGGATACAAACGCGATTCTGTTTCCGTTAGGAGAAAACGAAGCCGAAGTATTAATTCCGTCGGCAAAAGTCAACTGCTTTAGATTTCCGCCGTTTACGCCGACAGTGTATAACTCCGTATTTAAATGGTCGGGGGTAAGCGCCACGGCTAATTTATCCCCTGTCGGCGACCATGCGACGAAATCCGCCGGACCGATGAGGTTAAGCCTTTTCGTTCCGCCGATTTTTAAGTTCTTTATAAAAACCGCAGGGTTTCCGGCTTTAAAGGAAATATAAGCGACTTTATTACCGTGAGGCGAAGGATAAGGAAAAATATTTATGGAGTCGTTATTCGTAATTTTTTTAACCCTGTGTCCCCCGAAATCCATTACTAAAATATTCTTTGAACCGCCTTCTTCCCCGACGAAAAATACTCTCGTAGTAAAGGGTCCTTTTACTCCGGTTAAAAACTTTAATATATCGTCGGCAAATTTGTTTGCGAGAAACCTGTACTGGCTGTCCATACCCTCAAGTTTTTCGGAAAAAAGGAGATGTTTGGTATATATGCTTATAAGATTCGCTTTCATCTTTATGACGCCGTTGGACGTTTTATACTCGCCCGTTATCAGATACTGGGCGTTCAAAACGCCCCAGTTCGAATAATCTATTTTTTCCGAACTTATCGGGGCATACTGCGGATTTTCAAGATACGAAAGCGGATTTACTATATGGAAATAACCTATAACCGAAAGGTCGTGCCGTATAACGCGTGCGGCGTTTTTTTCGATTTTTTTATGCTGTCCGTATGCCGAAATATTTTTAAAATCGGGAACGGCAACCCTGATTTTTTTTATCCTTGCGGCGTAAATATTTATATAGACTTTTGCATGCGAATTTACGGGATATAAAACTGAAATACCCGTTAAAACACAGGCAAATATAAGCAATTTAAGCAATGTTTTTTTCATAATCGTTATAATTATACAGTGAATTAATAAAAAATATCAAGGTCTGCCTTTGAGTATTTCTCTCGGATTAAAGTTCATCAACACTCCTTCGCCGGCATTGTTGGAATTTACGAACCTCATAAAACCTGCGGGCGGCGGCGGCAGGGGGCTTGACAGCTTGACCGCCTCCACCGACTGGGAATCAAAGTATCCGTTTCCGGAAGATTTAACTAACCTGACGGCGTAAATGCGCCCTGTTTTTGATATCTGAAAAGCCACTACCGATTTATAATTTAGATATTTATTAAGAGATATATTAAAATTAGACGTTATAGTCGAAACTATTTTATTTACATAGCCCTGAAATCTGTGAACATTGCCCCTGATTAACGACTCATTCAGCTTGCTGTAAGCATTATTAAGACTCACCATATTATGGAGATGGGCGTAAACATTCGAATTTAAAGCCGGAACATAGGTATGCGGCGGCGCATATCTTCTGACAGGAACCTGTTTTTGCGCGGCCTTTTTAGGATAAACCATAGATGAAGGCGCTTTGGTAAGGGGTATGGAAACGGGCTTTGCGGTTTCAACCGGAACCGGTTTGCTTGCCCGACGCTCCACGGTTTTAGGCTTTGGCGGATATAGTATGGACTTAACCGAAGCAAGGGGTCCGGGAACCCTGCTTACGACGCTCACAACCACTTTTGAGCCTATCGACTGAATTTCCGGCCTGTATCTTATCGAAAGATATATTATTAATCCTATTAATAATATATGGAAAATGGCAGAATATACTAAATATACGCCTATGCCTTTATTGTTTTCGCTGAGCATAAAGGTTTTACCTGCCCTTCCTGCCCGCTAAAACCGGGTTTGCCGTTACCATTCCGATTTTTGTAATTCCGGCGTCTTTTATTGCTGCCATAACTCTTATTACATATCCGTAAGGCAGCGACGAGCTTGCCTTGAGAAATATCTGCTTATCATTCCTGTGTTTATATATCGCCGCAAGCTTATCCGTCAAAACCGGCAGTCCGACTCTGAATTTATTTATATATACGTCCTTATCGGACTTTACCGCAACGACTATCGTTTTTTCGGGGGCTTTTAAAGCATGCGCCGCCGCCGTCGGCAGATGAACCCTTATTCCGTGGACTAATATCGGAGCTGTTACCATAAAAATGACTAAAAGGACAAGCATAACATCTACGAAAGGAGTAATATTTATTTCGGACATAAGCCTGTAACCCGAAACTCCGCTTCTTTTATCTTCTTTATCGTCAAAAGGCGTGAACATAATAATATATTTAATTTTTTTATAAAATCTGCCTTTCTATTATAGTCATAAATTCATAAGCAAAATCGACCATTTCGTTTACTATGACCCTTACTCTATTAGAATAATAGTTATAAGCTATAACCGCCGGTATCGCCGCAAAAAGACCCGCCGCCGTAGCGATAAGCGAATCGGCTATGCCGGGAGCGACTACCGCCAGTCCGGCTGTCCCTGCTCTCTGAATGCTTTCGAACGAAGTCATAATCCCCCATACCGTTCCGAAAAGACCGATAAAAGGAGCGGTAGAACCTACAGTAGCCAGAAAAGGAAGGGAAACTTCCAGTTTTGCAATGGAAGAAAGCTGGGATTTTTTCAAAGCCCTCTCGACATATGCCAGATTTTCTTCGTTGTTTTCCTTATCGGCCTGTTGCTCCCCGTCGGCAGATTTTTTTTTAATATTCAGAAGTTCTTTATACGTGACGTTAAACATAAACGCTATCGGGCTGTAATCCAAGCTTTTAGCGGCGGTATAAACATAATCCAGCCTTTTTGATTCCCAGAAAATATCGAGAAATTCCTTGTCCTCTTTCCTTGCTTTGCCGAGATAACGGAGCTTGTAAAATATAATAGCCCACGATATTAAAGAAAAAACGAACAACAAGAGCAAAACTAATTTAACTACGATATTAGTAGTAAGAATATGCGACAGTATATTCATAGTATTATTTATACTTATTCCTCCCGATTTCTTATATGTTTTTAGTATGTTTAAGATTATAAAACTTTTTTATAAAAAAATCTATTGACAAAAAATTTATTACAATATATTGTATAGAAATACAAAATATTGTCTATATATTGTATATTGAATATTGAATATTGTATATAATTGAATTTAGATTCAGGAGGAGCTATGAAAAAACAAAATAATGCGCCTGCAGACCCGCTTGCCGAAAAATTTTCCGAAAATGCGGTTACCGTTTTAAAGAAAAGATATTTAGCCAAGGATGAAAAAGGCGAAATTATCGAAACTATAACGGAGTTGTTCAAAAGGGTCGCAAAAAACATATCCGAAGCAGACTCGAACTACGGCAAATCGGAAACGGATATTAAAATTACGGCAAACAATTTTTTCGACGAAATGTCCTCCCTCCGCTTTCTTCCCAATTCTCCGACTTTAATGAACGCAGGCAGGCCGCTCCAGCAGCTTTCGGCATGTTTTGTTCTTCCGATAGAAGATTCGATGGAATCGATATTCGAAACTATAAAAAATACGGCTCTAATTCACCAGAGCGGCGGCGGAACCGGTTTTTCCTTTTCGTCCTTAAGGCCGAAAAACGATACCGTGCACTCTACAAAGGGCGTTTCAAGCGGACCGGTTTCGTTTATGCAGGTATTCAATAGCGCTACGGAAGCCATTAAACAGGGCGGAACAAGAAGAGGCGCAAATATGGGCATTTTGAGAATAGACCATCCGGATATAATAGATTTTATAACGTCTAAAAAGGATACCTCAAAGCTCAATAATTTTAATATTTCCGTCGCAATAACCGAAGACTTTATGAAACATGCGTTAAAAAACGAAGACTACCCTTTAATAAATCCGAGAAATAATGAAATAGTAAAATATCTCAACGCCAAAAAAGTTTTCGATTTAATCGTCGAAACGGCTTGGTCTAGCGGCGAACCGGGGATTATCTTCATAGACGGGATTAACAAACTTAATCCCGTACCTAAAGCCGGAAAAATAGAAGCCACTAATCCTTGTGGAGAGCAGCCTTTGGTCGCTTATGAATCATGCAACTTAGGCTCTATTAACATCGGGAAATTTATAAAAGAAAATAAAATTGAAAAAGATAAGCTTAATCTCAAAAAAGCGCTGAACAAGCTTGAGAATAATCCTGACGACGCAATATCGGGTTATCTTGATTTTATCGATTTTGAAGCGCTTAAAAAAACCGTTCATACCGCGGTTCATTTTTTAGACAACGTAATAGATAAAAACAATTATCCTATAGAAAAAATAAAACAGATGACGCTTTCTAACAGGAAAATAGGCTTAGGCATTATGGGATATGCCGATACGCTTATAAAACTCGGAATACCTTACGACAGCGGACTTGCGCTCAAAATCGCGGAAAGCTTAATGGGTTTCATAGATAAAGAATCAAAAATAAAATCGGAGGAACTGGGTATCGAGCGCGGCAGTTTTCCGAACTTTAAAGGTTCGCTCTGGGATAAAAAAGGACACAAGGCTATGAGAAACGGGACGACCACTACTATAGCCCCTACCGGAACTATCAGCATAATAGGCGGCGCTTCGAGCGGCATAGAACCTTTGTTCGCATTAGCTTACGAAAGGCATGTATTAGACAAGCAGACTTTAATAGAAATGGATAAAAACCTTAAGGGCATTTTAGACGCTATGGGAGTTTATTCAGCAGAATTAATAGACTTAATCGTGAAAAACGGCAGTCTCGGAAAAACATACGAAAAAGACATCTCGAAATTATTAACTAAGGAAGAATACGAATATTTAAGCAGGATATTTATCACCTCGCATGATATTACCCCAAAATGGCATGTTATGACGCAGGCGGCTTTTCAAAAATTTACGGACAACGCCGTGAGTAAAACCGTTAATTTTGCAAATTCGGCAAAAAAAGAAGATATTAAAGAGGTTTACACGCTTGCCTATAATCTTAATCTTAAAGGCATTACCGTTTACAGGGACGGTTCCAGAGAGCAGGTTTTAACGGCAGGGTCTTCCGAAGGAGGCAACGGCACGGAAAATATAAAAAATAATAGACAAATAGAGCCGAGGAAACGCCCTGATATGATACGCGGGGTAACGGTTAAAACTACTACGGGATGCGGTCCTTTATATGTAACGATAAATTACGACGAAAATGGAAATCCTTTCGAGATATTTAATTCTATCGGCAAATCAGGCGGATGCGCCCAGTCGCAAACCGAGTCCACCGGAAGAATGGTAAGCTTAGCTTTAAGGTCGGGAATAGGAGCTGAAGAAATAATAAGCCAGCTGAAAGGAATAAGATGTAATATTCCCTACGGTTTCGGAGCCAACACGATATATTCATGCGCCGACGCCATAGGCAAAGCTCTTGAAAAAAGCCTCAGCGAAAACATAATAACGTCTGACGGGAACGGCGATAAACCGCAAAATCAAGAAAAAACGGAAAAACATGAAATCGCCGCGAACAACACCCACACGGCTCAAGTTCAAGGCAGGGGCGCCTGCCCTTCATGCGGCGGCTCCAATTTAAAACATGCGGAAGGCTGTACCGTATGCCTTGACTGCGGATACTCCGACTGCGGATGATGCGCAAAAGAAATAGAAAAAGAAAGAAAAAGGGGCCTGATTTTAAATCAGACCCCTTTTTCTTTTGACCCCTTTTTCTAAATTGTCGGTTTTTAATATGCCAACCCGTATAAAATCATCTGCTTCAGTGACCCTTGAATAGAACCTGGCATACCCATATGGCTCATAAAAGCCATCATGCCTGCATCGGCAAAATAATACTTCATTCTCCACATTTCTCCAAGTATCGAAACATCGGTATAATTTCCGTCTCTGTATATAAGTATTTCAACGGGATAAGAGGGACTGTGGTCTATTCCCGGAAATTTATCCGTAGAAGTCGCTCTTGCGCCGCTGTCTATTTCTATTGAATGTCTTTCCGTGGAACTTCTTGTAACGCCTATTTCTATAAAGCCTATGGACGGCCTTTCTATATTATAAACTAAATGCCATCCCCCGGTATTATGTTTTACGCCTTGTAAAACTAAGTTCGCTACGCCTAACAGATTTGAATCGGCGCTTCCGGAATAGTTGGATATCTGGTCAACGCTTCCCGGAAATGAACCCCCTCCGATACCGCCCGGAAACCTGCCGGTTCTCATAGGACCGTATTGGCTGTTCGACGGCGTTCCGCCTACCGCTTCTCTTATGGCGCTTTTCAAATAGCTGTTAACTTCCGCCGCATATTTAACATAAGAATTACCCGAAAAAGTCCTTGCCAATGCCGGCAAGTTTACCATGCTCACGACGACTCCCTGATTAGGCGTAGTATAAACGGCTACCCTTAAAGGCAGTCCGAAAGCGCCCAAGGGATAGTTTCCGTTATCCGCCATGTATTTGTCGTAAACCCCGCTAGTCGCTACGATTACCGTTGAATTATAAGAGTCTCCGGCTGGAAGCGCCGTGTTAAACTTGCCTATTACCGTCCATTTATGGCTGTTCAAAGCAGATTCGACTTTTTGCGCTACGGATGAAATGCTTCCTGGTACATTGACTGCAACTTTGGTAAACACCCCGTAATCGGCGGCAAATGCATTCTCTGCAATTAAAAACACGGATAGAAACACGGAAACCAATAATAACAGAGGTTTTAACTTAAGTTTCATAACTCTTTCCTCCCCATTTTTTCGTAAAACGTTAATTTTATAAACTATTATTTATCGTTTTAACATATTATAATAAATAAATCAATTATAATTCTTAACTATTTTATATAAAAATATATATAATAATTAAGATATATTAATAACATTATAATTAAATAAATAAGGAGGGTCTTACTTCGAGAAATTTTCAGACGGTATTCCTATGAAAAACCCCTGGGCGTAATCAACGTTTAACTTCTTCAATTCGGTTAAAACTTCATCGGACTCTATAAATTCGGCGATGGTCTTAATCCCCATTTCTTTGGCAATCGAAATGGAACTAACCACGACCGCCCTGTCCATTTTATCATCAAAAATTCCCCTTATAAATTCGCCGTCTATTTTAAGAAAATCGATAGGGAACCTCTTGATATATAAAAACGAACTGAAACCCGAACCGAAATCATCGACGGCAAATCTGAAGCCCTCGTATTTAAGATTAACTACAAACTTTTCTAAAAGAGTTATATTTTTTACGGTTTCCCTTTCGGTAAGTTCAAAAACTATTTTGGAAGTATCGATATTATATTTTAAAGACAAGCGCTTTACGGTTTTTACGTAATCGGTTACTATTAATGATTTAGGAGAAAGATTTATAAACATATCGCTTTTGTAGTTTTCTTCTTTGATTTTCTGAAAAGCTTTCTCCAGCAGCATTAAATCCAACTTATGTGCAACACCTATATTTTCGGCTATTTCTATAAATTCTCCCGCAGAAATAATACTAGGCAGTCCGCCTTTGATATTTTCTAGTTTTATCCGCATTAAAAGTTCATGCGCGATAACGCCGCCGGTATTCAAATCTATTATAGGTTGAAAATACGGCAGTATTATATCCTGTTCTAAAGCGTTCAAGACCATTTTGCTCTTTTCGGAAACCTCTTTATAGACGGAAATCGCGTCCTCTTCCTTTGCGACGTAAACAGTATCTTTTCCCATTTTTTTGGCTTTATACATCATGTTGTCCGCAAGCAAAAACAGGTCTTTTTCGTCCGCCGCCGAATAAGGATAGACTGCTATGCCTACCGAAACGGTAGCCCCTACCGATTTTTGCGTGTTAGAATCCAACAGTAAAAACTTTTTTATACTTTCCCTTATTTTATTAGAAATCATATACGCCTGCTCTTCTTTCGCCCCGGGAAGAATCATCACGAATTCGTCGCCCCCGTAACGGGCTAAAATATCCTCGCTCCTTTTTTCTTTTTCAAGTATATCGGCGATTGCCTTAAGAAACTTATCCCCGAAATTATGCCCGTACATATCGTTAATCAGCTTAAAATTATCGAAATCGATAAAAACTAAGCCGAAAGGATTGTTATTCCTCTTCGACCTTTCAACCTCGTAATGCAAAAACTCCATAAAAACCCGCTGGTTATACAGGCTTGTAAGCCCGTCCCTCGTGGCGTAATATTCAAGTTCTTGGGTATATTTATATATAGCTTTTATAGAACCTATGACGTTCAAAAGAGTGGCCAAAACAGAGCTTATTACAAGTTCTCTTACGGTATCTATCGACTCTTCCGCTTGAATCCCTATACCTACTATGCCTCCTATACGCGGGGTATCAAGAATCACCTTTTTTGTCTGAACCGATAAATCCTCTTCGCAAAGTTCCGGCAGTTTTGAATCTTTATCGGCTATGTTATGAAATATCTCGTGGTTTTCTATTCCCTTTATAAAAAAACTGCTCAGCCCGTTATGGTATATGCTTTGGTAAATAAGCTTATCAAATAATTTTTTAGTTTTCTCGGTCGGCTCTCCTTTCCAGAATACCTCTATTTCGATTAAATTCTCGTCCTGAATAAATATCGAAAAAACGTTATATACTTTAATGATATTGTTCATTTCTATCAGGAGGTTAAAGACATGCTCCTTCCAATCTTTAACCACTTCGGAAGTAATAATAAACCGCTCCAAGAGTTTTATTTCAAATTCGAGAACATCTTTATCGACCGCTATATCCCTTAGCCTTGCGGAAAGGCCGCTCACCCCTTTATAAATCTGGTTAAATTCCTCAAATTTGAGGTCTATGAACTTTGTGTCTAACGATTTTAAATCTTTGACCGTTTTTATATTTTCTACTTCTTTATTTATGCTTTCTATTCCGTGCTTGATAGAACGCCTTAAAATTAAAGTTACGAAAACCCCGCCTGAAATCGGCAGAATAAAAATAAGAAATAAAATAAAAAAATAATAGATTTTAAATTTATCAGTCAGGCTTGCGGTATTAAAAGAAACCTCTATTACGCCGTTCACGTCTCCGTCTTTTGCCATAGTGTGGCATCTCAGGCACATAGATTTCGCGAGCAGGGGATATGCGTAAATTTCCTTTCCGTTTAACGTTTTATGAATTATAGATTTTGTTTCAAAAGCCTTTTTAACGATACTGTTTTCCTTCGGCTGCAGAACCGTACCGAACTGTTTTTTTACGATAGCGCCCCTGAATATAGAAACCCCCACCATTTTTTCGCTCTTAGAAGATTTTTTCAGCGCTCCGATAAAACCTTCGACCTGTTTTTCGTCCCAACCCCTCTTCATTATCTGATACATCGTATTGAAGGTCTGGTCGGCCATATAGGAACTCGTGGTCGTAGCTCCGGTATTTATTATCTTATTTCCGAAATTATACAGCAGGTAAGCGGATATAACCGCAATAGCCACGCTTGTGGAAACCGCAATGCAGAGTATAAATCTATCTAATCTTTTAAAAAACTGTGAAAGTTTTAACGGCATATATTTTTTATTTTATAACAATTTATACGTTAATTATAACATAATAAGGCATAATTTTAACATTTATATTTTTTATATCGTCTTTTTTATATATTTGTGACATTTGTCACTGCAATAAAATAATTTTATGATAAAATTAAATAAACTTAACAATTTAATTTAATCAAAATTTAACTAAAAGGAGCTTTTACTATGGATGCGAGTCATGACCCTCTTGCGGCTTTAAGGATTGAACACGAAGAAATCAGGGGCATTTTAAACAAACTTGAAGGATATTTAAAGAAAACGGCATCGGCTGAATCCGACGAAGATAGGAATAATTTAATAAATCAATTAAGCGGAATAACCGCTTTTATGGATAAAGACATGGAAATACACTTCAAAAGGGAAGAGGAGGCTCTGTTTCCCGTTCTCGGAAATTATATCGGCATAGAAACCGGCCCCATAAACGTTATGCTAATAGAGCATAATCATTGCAGGGACCTTTCCGCCGGCTTTAAAATAAAAATTAATAACTACCGGTCGGATAAGAATTATAAAGCGCTTATCGACGCCGGAAATTCTTTGAGCCAGCTTCTGTCCGAACATGAGGACAAAGAAGACCATATACTATTTAATATGGCCGAGATGCACCTGACTCAGGATGAAAAACGGAGCATTATGGAAAAGATACTCGCCATTAAATAGTTTTAAAAATAAATATTAAAACGGGGTAAAATCATGCAAAATATAGACGATTTAAAAAAAATCAAGCTCGACGTAAGAGAAGACATTAAAAACGGGGCCGACCCGTTTAAAAAAATTATGGAAGCGGTAAATAAGTTAAAAACCGGCGAAGCGCTCGATTTAATAAACGGCTTCGAACCTTTCCCGCTTTATTCGGTTTTAAAAAATAAAGGGTTCGACCATATAACCAATAAGGTGCCGGATGGATTCGAAATAATTTTTTTTAGAAGCAATGCGGAGGCAAAACCCGTCAAAGTTTCCGAAGAAGCCGACGAAAATCAATTCGGCGACGAAGATTTAAAAAACCTTGCCCACAAGCAGAATATCATAGAACTCGACGTAAGAGGCCTTGAACCGCCTCAGCCCCTTCTCAAAATATTCTCTACGCTGGAAGGTTTAGACAGCGATGCCGCCCTTCATATAATCCATGAAAGGAAGCCGATACATTTATACCCCAGATTAAAAGACGCGGGGTATAAATTCTTAACGGAAGAAACCGGGGACGATCTTTATACTATAAAGATTTGGAGATAACCTTACCAGCCCATGGAAAATATATGAAACAGAAGCAGTAAAGACGCAATAAAAAGAACTGCGGCGGCAATCTGTATTAAATAAAATATCCAGAGAATAGAACCTGCCAGAAATAGCGCGAATATTACATATTCGAAATATTTAGTTTTTAAATCCGAAAACAGTTTTCCGTATGCCCCTTTTTTTGCCTTTTCAAATACTTTAAGGCTTATTAGAAAAGGGAATATTTTATGCAGGAAACCGATAATTACCATTCCCGCAAAACCGAACAACCCCAAAAACCCGAATACGTAATATACGCCGTTTATACCGCCGAACATATTTAATTTTTCCTGCGGAATAGTAATTATAAATAGACCTATAAGCGCCGCCGATATCAAAAATATAATGCCTGCAAACAGATAAAAAGTGGTAATATCAAACTTTTTCTTAAGCCTTTTTAACATAAGATTAAAGAATATATAGCAGTATAAAAGGATGCCTAATCCCAACAGCCACCCGCCGGCGCCGTTCAGATAAATATGGGCGGCAGACCCGTTTCCAAAAAATGAAGATGCAAGCGTTGCTATAATGCCCGCATTAACGGCGATTAAATCGGTTTTCCAGTATAGGTTATCAGGGGTTTTAGTCATATAAAACATGGGAAGCAGCCTGTATGAAATGGCTATAAAAAGCATGCTGACAAAACCGATAAACATAACATAAATATGTCCCTGCAATATATCATAAATATTGAGCCCTATTTTAAAATAAAACGACAAAGCCAAATATAACCCTATCGACAATCCTACAAAAAGATACGAATATGCGAAAGCGATTCCCGCGGAGGAATAATCCCACTTTTTTACCTTTTTCAAGCTTAAAAGTATGTTTAAGTTATAAATCAAAACGGAAGCAAACAGGAGGATGCCGCCGGCGGCAATTACTATGCCCCAAAAATAATACATTCCGATAATAAATAGCAATAGAGAAATTACATATGCGTAATAAACCGGAAAAAAAAGCTTTTCGTAAGCGATTTTTACGCCGAGCGCCACAGGCAAAAGCATGTACGAAGCCCCCATAATTACCATGACTAAAAATCCAAGCGTAAAGATGTGCGTCAGGGCGATTATTTTATAATTCATAAAAAAATATTCGTTAAAACTTTTAGAATCTAAAAACATCACGATAAAGAAAACCGGCAGGAAAATAAGCGCGGCTTTTATATGTTTCAAAGATATTTCTATTGAACTGTCGGTTGTATTCATATGTTAATCGTCCTTTTTATTTTTATATCGTCATTGCCGCCTGCATCAAAGGCATGCTTTGATAAAAGCAAACGGGGATTCCCGCATATACAGGAATCCTTCTTTATAAAATCAAATCAATGGGTTTTAAGTCTTTTGAGAGCTTCAGACTTTATCATCGAAGTGTTCCACTCCGGCTCCCAGACAAAATTTACCTTTACGGCATTAACGCCCGGAATACTTTTTAATGCCTCCTCGACTTCGTATTTTATGACGCTGCTTATAGGACAGCCCTTCGCGGTTAAGGTCATATCGAGACCTACGCCGCCGTTTTCATTTAAATTTATTTTATATATCAGCCCCAGATCTACGATATTTAGTTCAAGTTCGGGGTCTATGATATTCCTTAATTTCTCCAGAACATCGTTTTCGTTAAATTCTGCCATGATAAACTCCTATATTAAGATTTAATAAATCCTTCCGCTTATTTCCTTTAATATAAAGTTTATCAAATTTAAAATTAAATTAAATTGATTTTAATCACAATTTCTATTCCATTTATTAATTTATCCGGTTTATACTATTTTCTGGATTTTTGCAGAAGGTCTATCACCTCCTCGTCCGTAGTCTGGCTGAAATCCTCGTAAAACTCTCCTACGGCATAAAACTCTTCCGGAGCGCTTAAAACAACCGCTTTATCCACCGCCTTTTTTAATTCTCTTAAAGTATCGGCAGCGATAACCGGAACGGCAACGATTATTTTCGCCGGCTTTTCTTCTTTCAGGGCATCGATAACCACCCTGACCGATGCGCCGGTCGCAATGCCGTCGTCCACGATTATCGCGGTCTTACCGCCGACGTCTATCTTTTCTCCTTCATGCCTGTATATTTTTTCTCTTTCCCTTATCTCTTTCAGCTTAATCTGCTCTATCCGTTCTAAATACCCTGCCGGTATATTAATGCGGGATATAAGAGCTTCGTTAAGATAAACTTTGGGAGATTTTCCGTCGACTATCGCCCCTATGGCTAACTCTTCCTGATTAGGGGCGCCTATCTTTCTTACTAATGCCACGTCCAGCGGCGATTTTAAAACCGCCGCAATTTCATAAGCAACGGGAATCCCGCCTCTCAATAAACCTATTACTACGGTATTGCCGCCGCCAAACTTGCCTGAGGATAACTTTTCTCCAAGCAGTTTCCCTGCTTCCCGCCTGTTTTTAAATATCATATAATCCCTTCGGATAATCCTTTTTATCCGCCTCCAACCTCAGGTTAGATTAAGACAAAAGATGAATGGCGCCGCTATCCTCTGTCGTAATACCTTACTTATAAGTATATCATTAATAAAAAATATTGCTTTAAAAAATAAAAATAGTATATAATTGATAGGTATAAATAATTCCCCTGCATTTTTAGTGAAATTCATCCGGGCTGTTAGCTCAATCGGTAGAGCAACTGACTCTTAATCAGTAGGTCCCCGGTTCGATCCCGGGACAGCCCACCACGTTAAAACCGCAGTTTTAAGCAGTTCTTCTGATTTTAATCTTGACACAATTATGAATTAAAGTGT
>JAKAOK010000037.1 GCA_021812245.1 bacterium
CTTTAAATAGAAAGTGGTACGTGAATTTTTAAATTTAATACAGTCCTTTTTATTTGATTTATCAGTTTCATCTATAACATTTCCTATGATTTCTTGCTCTCTTTTTTTAATAACAGATAATTCTGCTTTTATAGACACAAGCAAAATTAATAATCTATCCTTTTTATTTTGGCGGTCACGTTTTACATTAAAATAATATTCAAAAAGAGCTGTTAAAACAGCCGTTAAAATAACTATAAATATAGTAAATATATAATTCATTTCTATTCCTATACTATAAAAATATTTTATTATAATTTTGACTCTAAATTTTTGCTGGGATTAAAACCTCATCATCGCCTCTAACTTTATCCCGTTAAGCACATATACAAATACCGTCCCGACGTAAACTCCGGTCTTTGCTATTACCCTGTATTCGTAATAATTAGCCGTTGCTTTGCCGTATTGCCTTGCTTCCGCTATTACATTATTTATAACAAGTTTAATGCCTTTTGGCAAATTGTCCCACCCTGCCATATTGGTATTTTTAACCTCTGCGATGTTTCCGTTGCATATCTTATAATTTTCGATAGCCCAATAGTTCGGATTAGAAAAGCCTTTAGTCCGCCTTATTATGCTTATCAGCTTACACCCGGACATAGTCGTCGTTATAGGCAAAGCGTTATAGGTATAAGCTCCGTAAGTGTAGGTATAAGGATTGCCGGAATTATACACCCGCATCGCGAGTTTATTAAAGTTGGGGTCGGACTTGTTGTATGGGATATTAAAAATGCCGAAAGCAAAAACTATATTTGCAGAAAACAAAATAAATGCAAATATAAATATTTTAAAAATTATTTTAATCATTTTAAAATTTTTTATAAGAATTTGATTTACCGTTTACCCAATCTGTATCTCTGATATATAAAGTTCCGTTTTCTATTTTTATAAAATAATTAAATAATTTAGTATGCGCTTTCCCTTGTTGTTGATATTTTTTGATTAATGACACTAAAGCATTTTTAACGGAGTTATCTATACTCTTAATATCTCCGAGATAATTATCAATTCTTGTTATTAACGGATTATTATTGAAAAAATCGTTAATAACCAAGCATTGAATATTATTTATTATATATCTAAAATAATTATTTTGAACCGATTTGATCTTATTAATATTTTTATTTTTCATAACAAAATAAATGAATAATTTTTTTTAAAGAACTCCGTCAAACTATTTATCTTATTCTCCGGCTCCGGCAGGTTAAAATCTCCATAACCCCTATTGAGCCAATAAGCGTTACACTCAGGACAGTTTAATTCTATATGGTGAATTGCCAAATTATAATCGTCTATGAAATATTTTATTCCAAGTTCGGCAATAATTCTATACTTTTCTTTCGTGTCGGCATGACATACGGGAATATCTTTGCCGAATACTTTGGATACGTTTAATTTCCTTAAATGCAAAGTTTCTTTCGGGCTTGCCGTTATAAAGCATTTGATATCCTTAATATGATGCTTTAGATTTATAACCTCGTCAAAAACTTCCATATCGGAAAAGTCTATTCTTGAATTGATTAAGGATACCTGCTCCGCGATGATCTCGTATCTTTCCGCCATATTGTAAATTTCAGGACGCTTGATTGAAATATTTAGACCGAGTTCTGCGGCTTTCTTCCGGAAAGTTTTCTCGTAGTCGAATATAACGCCGTCTAAGTCTAATGCGGTTTGGGTTAACATTAATTTGCCTCTGTTTGTTTTATTTTCTGACTATCTTTTTTGAAATATCCTCTTATATCCAATATCAGCAATATAGCGTTTAGAATTAAAAGGCTCCATACGTTATCGATATACGCTATCGCTATCCACAAAATGCAACTTAATATTGAGACCGCGAATCCTATTTTATATTTATGCGAAGAAAAAAACCAGACGGCCAATAGAGTAGCCGATAAGCCCGAATAGTTTAATATTTGAAATAATATTTTATGCAGCATAATTTACAATCCGTTATTCGCCCTGCTTATCGCTTCCGCCATGTCCTTATTGCTGTATTTAAGATAGATTAGCGTATTCGATATGCTTGCGTGTCCCAAAAAGTTTTTCAAGAGCATTATATTCATACCGCTATCAAGCAAATGAACAGCTCTTGTATGCCTTAAAGCGTGTGGATGGGCTTTGTCTAAATTGCTTTGACCCAATAATTTAACGACGTAAGATTTAAACATAAGGCTTATTCCTTTTCTCGTGATAGCCGGTTTGCCTTGCCGTTGGGATAAAATAAAATCCCCGTCGGTAAGTTTAGCGGTAACCCTGTGATTTAAAATTAACGACAATAATTTATCGGATATTTTTAAATAGCGGTAAATTTTATTTTTTTTCCGCTGTTTTAACGTCAATAGCTTAACTCTGCCGTTGCCGGTGTCTATATCACTAAATTTTAAGGTTCTTGCTTCTTCGATTCTTGCTCCGGTTTCGTATAGCAAAAGAATAACGAGCTTATGGAAAGGGTTGTCTATGCCGTCCGTTAAAGTTTTAATCTGAGAAGCGGTAAAGAAAACGATATTGTCGTTTTCGTAATAATTATTAGTCTTTAAATCGGTTTTTACGAGTTCAGTTTTCTTGCCGTTTTTGGTAATAGGCGTTTCGGTATAAATTGCGATTTGATTATTGTCCATAAGATTAAGATTTACCTATTTTCTTTAATTAAGCTCCGCGCTATTTTATCGCATCTTTCGTTGTATAAATTATCAGAGTGTCCTTTAACCCAGACGCAGTTAATTTTTAAAGCGTTATAAAGATTATAAATTTCCTGCCATATATTTTTATGCTTAATTTCTTTTTCCCATTGCTTTTTAGCCCAGCCGTGCATCCAGTCGGACATACCGTCCAACGCGTATTTTGAATCTGAATAAAGATTTATATCAATATTTTTATTCTTAACGGCTTTCAGTGCGTTTAGGACGGCCGATATTTCCATTTCTTGATTGGTCGTTTGCTCTTTAAAGCCGGATACTACTTTTTCTTTATCTTTATATAGCAGTATAGCGGCGTATGCTCCCGGACCCGGATTTCCGGAACACGCTCCGTCGGTGTAGATATTTATTTGAGTTTTGTCGTCCATAAATTTTATTGATTTTTACGTGATTAAAAATTACGCAATTTGATTAAGCTAACGAAATTTTTAAAATATATAATTTCGATTATCTGGGTCTTAAAAAAGTTATCCACAAAAATTGTTGAATAAATTTTAACTTCCTTAAATACTATTATAGGAATTTTTGAGCTAAAAATCAATATAAAAATAGTAAATTTTTATTATTTTTTGTTTGAAAGGGTAGGTTTACTTCCTAAAATAATACATAACAGGAAGTAAATTTTTAAGCTGATTTTGCTTATGGCAAAATTTGTCGTAAGCGTTGCGCTTTTTCTTTTGGTTTTTTGTTTCAAACGGTTTTTGCCAAATTTACGAAAAGAAATACGCTCTAATTTGCGTTTTTAGGCTCTGAAACTTATCTTTAGGTATAAAACCATTAGCAGTTATTTAAAACCAACTTTAATTGGATGAGAACCGTTTTATTGCGATTACATTTCATAGCCATCCGCATAGTCGTCGTAAGACGGAATTATTTTTTTAACTCCCATTACGTTCGTTATTTTGTAATCCCATTTCATAGGTTTTTTTGACATAACATCGATATACCTGTTTCCCCTGTATCCTTTCTTATAACTTTCGACCCTGCCGTAAAACTGGATTATGTCGCCGGCGGCCAAATCTAAAGAATAAAAATCTTTTGCGTCTTCTATCCATAAGTGATCGCATAAATAAATTCCGGATTCGTCCCTTATTTCAGATAAGAGCACTGTAGATACGGGATTTCCTTTCCTGTCCGCCTTAATCCCGAACTTTACGAACCTGCCGGTAAATACGGCTCTATACTGCCACAAATCTTCTAATTTATCTCTCATGAATAATTTTTAAGAATTAAGGGTTTCGATAACGTCGGTAAAATCTTTAATCAAGCTTTCTATTTTCTGAGGATTTTTAATATTTAACAAAGTCTTTATAAAATCGTTCGCCCCTTTATACCTCGTAAATTCCGTCAGCTCGTCCGGAACTATTTCTGCAAGGCTTAAATATTCTTCCGCCGGTTGGTTTAATTCTTCGGCAAGATTTATTATTTCTTTTTTGGAAAATTTGCTTTCTCCCGCCAATACCTCTTTTAGCTTGCCGGACAATCTATATCTTTCGTATTCGACGTCTTTTTTTACTCTCGATATGAATTTCGCCGGCATAACGTTTTTATCGAACAATATCTTTTTTAAAACGCTTTCTTCCACGGCGTCTTTTAACTTTTCGAAGATTAACGTCCTGTAAAGCTCTTCTACCGTATCGTTGTTCAATTTCAAGACTTCTATTATTTTTTCCAGCTTTTCCGCGCTCGGCAGCCTCTGCCCGTTTTCTATCAAATTTACGCTGATATGTTTTAAATCGATCTCTTTCGCAAATTCTTCCACTGTGTAATTTTTTCTTTTTCTTAAATCCTGAATAAGTTTTCCGAGTTTTTCCATTGGCTTAATCTCCTTTAAAAATTAGTCTGCTTTCATTTTAGCATACAGGTTTAAATTTTTCTATTGACAAACGTCATAAAATCTTTTATTATGCTTATAAGTATGAATAACAATATAATAACTTAATTGTATTATAACAAATATCATACTTAATTAAAAGTTATTTTTTAAGGAGGACTAAAATGTTTATCAAATTGATAACCTCAAAAGGCGAAAAAATAACCGCAAGGGTCAAAGACGTCCGTCTTGCCAAAGTCGAAAAATTAAAATCCGATTATTGTTGCTATTTTTTAATCGGACGGGAAGAACTCTATTCGGAAGAATCTTTCGGCACTTATAAAGAAGCGGAAGATTTCATTAAAAACATTTTTAAAAAGGAGGACTTGTTATGCAATTAGCGTTAGAAGCAACGAGCAATTCAATCTATTCCAAAATCGACGGATTAGATTCGAAAGAAGCTTTAGAATTAACCTTCCTTAAGAGCAATCCATTAATTTGCAAAAATTTTACGTTTAAATCTCTCGACAAAACTGGCTTCACAGGAGTTATGGCCAATAACTCGATGTCGCCTATAATAAACGAAAACGATATCTTTACCGCCTCTTTTTTTACAAATCCCGAAGACTTTACCGAAGGCAAGCTTTACGTGGTTTATTTAAAGGACGACTTTTCAATCTACGTTGCCGTCAAAAAAGTATTTAGGGGCGACTTAGGCGAGCTTGTCTTAAAATCGAATAACAATAATTATAAAGATATTCATATGGAATGTCGCCCTGAAGAAATAATCGTAGCAAGGTTAACGTCTTTATTTAGAGTTTTTTAAAAGGAGCGTTTTATGTTAATCGCTAATAAAACTACTACTGATACTCAAAATACTATCGGTTTGCCTGATATACAATATTTAACTGTCAAACAAGCCGCCGTATATATGAATATTTCAAAAGAATATCTATACGCCCTTGCCAGAGCCAAAAGAATCCGGCATATCAAAATAGGGGCTAAAACTCTCTTTACTATTCAAGACATCGACGAGTTTTTAAGGTCTAAAACGGTAGAGCCAGAAGAACAAGTTTGTATGAATAAAGGCTACAAAAATTACGCCTATAGCAAACAGGACGCCGATTTAATCAGAAACGCCGTATTAAGGGCTACGATGAGGTAACAAAGAACAAACCTAAACAAACGGAGTAATAAGGAACAAAGAACAAATTAACAAAGGAGCCGTTATGGATAAAACCTGCAAAAACTGCATATATAAAATATACGACGACAAAAAAGGAAAATATGCCTGCGAAATGGATTTAAGCATAGATATAGACACGATTATTTTTTGCGAGACGTTCGAAACTGCGGCAGACGTATGAAGCGAAATAAAGGTCGGATAATAATTTACGGAGATACGTTCAGGAATAACGCCGTCGCAAGAAATATTTTCGCAAAATCGGAATACGACGACGAACAGGACGAGTATTTCATCGTTTTTAATTCTATGGAAGATAGAAATAAAATCATAGGCGAGCTCTGCCTGAATAAAATAGTTTACAGAATTTCAAGATAACAACGGTTTTGCTTGGATATCGATAGGATAATAAGGTTTAAACGGATTGCAGAAATTGCTTTTTATCTGCCGGCAAGGAATTTTACAAATTGCGGATTTAACATTCTTATTATCGATTAAGCGAAATAAAAATATTAATGGTTTTATACCTAAAATAAAAATGAAAACCCTTTTACTGCGAATTAGGCGGGAGAGGCATAACTAAAGACAGTAAAAAATATCAAGAAAAAGTTAACGAATTTAAAAGCGATAGCGATGACGACGAAAATAATGAAGTTGACAACGAAAACCCCCTTGTGGAAATTTTTCCACAAGGGGGTTTAAATAATAAAGAAAATAAAAAATCTGCCGAAAAATCCCGCGATAAAGCCGCCAAACTTTTTAATGTCAATCCGCATTATATTACCGATAAGACCTTTTAGCATAACGAATGCATAGATATTTTAAAATCGTTCAAATTTGCCCATTCAAGCCCTTTGATTTGACTTTTAATATAAATAATAGTAAAAATACTTGTATTTCATAAATTTATGAAATAATAAGAGACAAGATATTACTTTTTATAGAGTTTGGATTTACGATAATTTCTATTTTATAGATTTTATTTTAAAATTATAAGCAAAAGTTTTTAAATAAATAGCCAAAATTTAAGAAAAACGATTTTAAAACGCGGTAAATAAAAAATGCATAACTCACCGGAATCTCATTTTAAAAAACCAAGAATGGAACATACTGAAATTAAACATTATCTTTTTTCGGAAATTTTTAAAGCGTCTTTATTTATAGCTAATAATATGGTTCGCAATAATAAATATACAAATTCCAATTCATATACCTATATAGATTTGTTCGCCGGTAGCGGAAAATTTGAAGACGATAGCAAAGGCTCGCCGTTGATAGCTATTGATATAGCTGCAAATCATTTAAAATATAAAGGAAATGCTTTTAATGAAATTGATTTAATATTTATAGAAAAAGACAAGCAAAATGCCGATGAATTAAAAAAAAATGTTGAATTAGAATTGGAAAAACATAATCTTGAAAATTTAAGAGTTAAAATTGGCGATGGAAGCTGGGAAGAATACGATATAGAAAAAATTCTAAGAGACTCAACGTGGGGGTTTGTTTTTGCAGATCCTTTTTCGACGGAATTGAAATTAGAAGATTTAAAAAACGAGTTGGAAAATTATAGTAAATATAAAGATATATTAATTTTTGCCAATTTTATTACGTTGGCAAGACAATATGCCAGAAGTCACGACAACGACATAAAAAGAGTGTGTGAGTTTTTTGGAATTTCGGAAAATGAATTACAAGGAGATATAGATTTTTCCGAAAAATTTATAGAATTATTAAAGAATAAACTTAGAAAAATAAAAGACTTTTCCATCGGAGTAGCCATTCCGATAGCGGTAAAAAAAGAATTAAGAACGATGAATTATTTTTATTTAGTTTTATTTACAAGTAGCGTTATGGTAGGAAATGCATTCTTAAAATCTTACGCTGATATCATAGAAAAGTATAGAAATAAAGAAAGTAATCTGCCATTTGATAATTACAATGAGGAACCGCTTTATAATTTATTAAAAAAAGTAAAAAAATTATCTTTATATGAAATATGGGAATATTATCAGCAAAATTTTCTTTCTTGGAAAAAATTAATAACGGATTCAAATTTGAAAGTCCCGACTTTGAAAAATATTACCGGTATAATAAATAATTTTAAAAACAATTGTCTTTTGGAGATTGCCGCAGACGGAAAATATCTTTATAAAAAACCTAAGATTAGAAATGGCTATATTAATTACAATAATTTAAAGAATATTCACGACTTAAAGGAAATTAAAATAAACAGCACGTCGCTGTAGGCGTATTATTGCGGGTTGTCGATTTTGCCGGCATTTCGGTAAATATCTTTCCGTCGAGTTCCTTACCTGCTTTTTTGCGATTAACTCCGCCCCACTGTTTAAAAAAGAACGGAATATTTTTTTCTTTGCACTTGTCTTTTATATCGGTAATCCATTCCTTTTTTACCGGTCTTGAAGCGAAACCGCTTTCGCCGCCGACTATAACCCAGTCTATTCCATTAAGATTAATATTATGTATTGGTCCAAGCAACGGTTCAAGGGATAAGAATTTTACTCTGGCAGGAATTTCTTCTATATATTTAATCCTATATGCATATTTTTCGGATTCGACGGTTGTGCCTATCCATATATTTTCGCTCCAGTCAATATCGTTTTTCATTTCAAACAATCTCTGCGGTCTTTTCGTAAGCACCTGGAATATATGATGAGTAGCTTTATTCATTGTTTCAAAAACTTTCAACACAAACTCGTCGGGTATATCCTTATGGAATAAATCGCTCATAGAACATACGAACACCATTCTCGGCTTTTTCCATTTTAACGGTTCGTTAATGGTCTCCGGATGAAGCATAACGTTAAATCCGTTAACATACTTTTTTTGCCCCATTTCTTTTAGCCTTAAGGCTAATTTTTCCGCATAGCAGTTCAAACAGCCGTCGCTAATTTTAGCGCAACCCGTAACGGGATTCCACGTGCTTTCCGTCCATTCTATTTTTGAATTTTCCGCCATAATATTTTAGCCTTGCTTATTAGGATTATTTATAAGTATTATACTAAATAAACATCGGATAAATAAAGGAAAAAATGAACTTAATTCGTATCTCCCCAACTCCTTGTATTTCCTATCTCCGCCTACCCAGTAAATAACGCCCTTATTTACCCATTTACCCCTTTGATTTGACTTTTGATATGTTTGGTAGTATAAATAAAAAAGAAGCCCTTATTAAGGGAATAAGGGCGGTAAAGTTAATGCCCTAAGAGGTAAAGGGCAAAAGGAAAGGAGAAATAAAATGTCTGATCAAGCGGCTCATATTGCAAACATAATATTATTCGTAATCGTCGGCATGGTATTCGGAATAGCCCTTTTAAGCGTAATTTCGGTAATAGTAAGAGTCCGGAGAGGAAAACTTAAATTTGTGCCGGCAGACCAACGTTTAACAGATATTAACCCTGCGACTGGATTGCTAATGTTAAATGATGTTTACGATATTAAAGGTAATCCATATGGATGTAATCATCATGATAATTAATTGTAATTAATGAAATAAATCTTAGAAAACTATATGACATTAAATCCCGCCTTAAAAAGCGGGATTTTTTATTATAATCACTTTGGAGTATTAGGCATTTTCGGAGTTGTAGGTTCAGTGTTTTTGTCTATATAACCATCTTTGTGGACTATTTCATATATGCTTTGGGCATTCGTTCCATTGCTTAGCAAAGTAGCAAATCTTCCAGCCGTAGTATTGCCTGTTGTATGAGCAAGGGTATCGGTATGGGTATTGGTAGTTTTTTTGTCGGAACCGGTCCAATTATCCCAAGTATGCTGAATAAATCCGCCGACATCGGCGCCTATCGTTCTACCAAGAGCCACTCCCGTGCCCACTTCCGCCGCGTTACCCGCAATACCCACTCCTTCGGTAGCTACGTCCGAACCTGCGGCTAAAAGAGAACCGAGAATTCCGCCGGCAATTTCGCCGACTGTCCCCCCTGTATTTTTCCATAATAAATTAGCATTTGCGTTAACGCCGGCTTTTACTTCAACTTGAGTATTAGACTTAGAACCCCTATCCGCGCTCGCAGATTTGGAATGCTGGCTATTGCCGGTAAGCTGTCTCGTATCGACGGCAAACTTTGATGCGTCCTGAGCAAATAAGTTTCTTGATATATTGCGAATTACCGGATTGGAGTTGTTTAAAAACGCATTGGTTATTTCGCCGAGTTTATGATAGGCTTCAGAGCCTTTAGGAGACGCCAAAAACGAAGTAAAGACGTCGTTCATCTGATTTACGCCTTTAGCGTATCCCGCATAGGCGGCGTTCTTGGTTCCGACCGTTGCGGCGGCGTTATAACTTTCGATAGCGTTGACCTCGGCGGTTTCTTTAGCCGCTCCGGTAGTTCCGTATCCGGCGGCTTCTCCCGCTTGCAACGCTCCGGAAATATAACCTATTTTTGCGGCTTCGCCCATGTTTTTATATTCGTTGCTATTGGCAAGCTTTTCGACTTCTCCCAAAACCATGCCGTTTTTTATCCAGCCGTCTCCGAAGTTTTGCCTTAAGGTCTGAAACGCTTGAGCTCCGAGAAGATTCTTTACGGTATTTTCCCTTGCCGTAAGAGCCGTTCCGCCTATTACGTTTAAACCTGCGGAATGCATGCCCGACGTTGCGCCGGCGGCGTCCGCAAATCCGACTTTACTTTGATAATCGCCTTTAAACTGCTCGAACTCTTCTAAACTACCCTTGAAATAACCGTCTTTACGCGCGGTTTCCCAAGCTTGCAGGGTTCCTTCCGCTCCTGCAAGATTTTTGGTCTGGTCGATTAAACTTACCGTGTTTAATTCGTCTTGCCTGCTTCCACCAAAATACTGATTAGCCAAATCCTGAACGGCTCTGTTCTGAGCGAGTTTTTGTTCGGAACTAAGTTGTCCCAACCTCGACGCATCCGGACCCATTTTAGAATTTGCGCCGTATTGATATTCCATTCCCGCCAGACCTGCGCTTTCGACGTTACCCATTCCGCGCTGTTTTATAAAATCGGACACGGCTTGCCTCTGCGCCGCCACGGACTCGGCGTTGTTTTCCATTAATCCGTCGAACTGGGACGGGTCGGTATAGGCGTTATTCGCCTGATTCTGCATCATATTTTGAGCCTGATTCTGCAATCCCTGCGCCCCTTTTTCCGTCGCTACGGTCTGGGCGGCGGTGTTAATGCCGCCGGTTATGGCTCCGCTTGCGGCGGCTACCACTTCCATTCCGACAAAGTTCGACATAGTCGCAAGACCGTATGCGAGCATTGGAA
>JAKAOK010000038.1 GCA_021812245.1 bacterium
ATTTCCGAGTTTCACGGAAAGGTCGGGTTCGATGTTTTTTCCGACGCTTTTTATACCGCTTTTTTCGAGCGCCTCCGGCTTTTTTTCGGAAATTAAAATCTCGTCCGCGTAAAAAACCGGACCGTCTTTGCATACTCTTTTATATTCAAAATCAGTCTTTGTTTTCGTCTTTATTACGCATCCGAGGCAGACCCCTATGCCGCAGCCGAAACTTTCTTCTAACGACGCCTGAAGCCTGCCGGAAAGCCCGGACGCCGAAAACTTGGAAATTAGCGCGTTCAGCATAGGCTTTGGACCGCAGGTATAAAAATCGGCGTCCGCATAACCGCCCATATTTTCATAAAGCAAATCGATTATATTACCCTTAAACCCGAAAGACCCGTCGTCCGTGGCAAAATAAACTTCGTCGAACCTTGAATGAATGCTGTGCCGAAAATACAGCTCTTCGGCTTTTCTCGCCCCGTAATACAATATTATTTTATCTTTTTCTTCGGATTCGCTGCCGGCATCGTCGGAATTATTATTATTAATATATTCGGGCATAGAATATAAAGGCGCGATGCCTATGCCTCCCGCAATCAATATGCGAACATTTCCTTTTTTGGTTCCTGCATCGTCTTTATTATCGGCATTAAGATTAAACCCGTTTCCCAACGGACCGGTCACTTCCAAAAAACTTCCCTCTTTAACGCCGCTCAGAATTTCTGTCGCCGAGCCGAAAACTCTGTACAGCACTTCAAATTCGTCGCCGCTAAATTTGTTAAAAATAGAAAACGGTCTGCTTAGAAGCGGATTAAGCCCTCCCTCGTCCGCCTTGAGCATAACGAATTGTCCGGGCTTGTAATTGGACGCGATAAACCGGTTCTTAATCCTTAAAATATATGTTCCTTCGGTATCTTTTATTTTTCGGTTGACCGTTATTCCGCACTTTTCGCTTATAATTCTTTTACCATGCATAAAGCGTCCTCTCCGTTATCTTCGTAATAATTTTTCCTGAGCATAAATATTTTAAAGCCGAATTTTTTATAAAGATTTACCGCCTTTAAATTCGACGTCCTGACTTCCAGAAAAAAATATTTTATGCCCCTGTCCGTATTTATTCCGATAATCCGGTCAAGCATTAACGAACCTATGCCTTTCGACTGCATTTCTTTCGCCACCGTAATATCCAATATATGCATTTCATCCAAAACGTTATAGAAAATAAAAAAACCTATAATATGCGACTGTAAATTTAGTTTCATAGAAGCATCTATATCGCCGGCGGTAAATTTTATAAAAGAACCGCCGCCGCTCCCCGCACCCGCCGCGGCATCGGAATAACATATTAAAAAACCGGAACCTTCCCGCTTCACTTCATCGTCGAACATTTTTCTGTCCCATACGGTTTGCGAAGCCTGCATATGCAGGTCGAACATTTCCTTAATTATATATTCGGTCAAGATTTGAAATTCCGGCAAGACGGACGAACCGGTTAAATGGGATTCTTTCAGGTCTAAAAAATTTATTTTCATACGAAACGATATTTTAATTTTAACGCCGTTAATAATTAATAATATCCTTATAAGCATCTTTAGAGCGGTTTTCTATAAAAGGCCAATTTTCACGGGCTCTTTCCACTTCTTTAGTATCGATATTGTAAATAAGGGCGCACTCGTTTATTCCGGCAAAATCGTCTATTATATTTCCGCCGGGCGTTACGCAAAAAGATTTTCCGTAAAAATCAAGCGGCTTATCCCTGCCCACCTTGTTGACCCTCAATATATACACGCCGTTTAAAAAAGCGTTAGCCGAAATAGATAAAAACCATTTGCCGTTAGTACTAAAAGCCGAAGCGGTCGGAGCGAAAATAATCTCCGCTCCCTTAAGGGATAAAATTCTCGAAGATTCGGGGTAAAAATTATCCCAGCCCATCTGAATGCCTATATTTCCGAAACTCGTTTTAAAAACGGGAAACTCGTTCCCGCCGGAAAAATAGGACTTCTCGTGATAATATTCCAGCCCCGGAAGATGAACCTTCCTGTAAACCCCTATGATGCCGCCTTCTTCGCTTATCACGGCGGAACTGTTGTAATAATTGTCTTCGTGCCTTTCAAAAAACGGAACTATAATAACGATATTAAATTTTTTAGCCTGCTCTTTGAAAAGATTTACGGTTTTGCCGTCTAAGCTTTCCGCCGCTTTAATGTTCTCCCGTATTTTTTCGGGACTTTTATCCTGCAAAAACCAGCTCATCAAAAAAAGCTCGGGGAAACAAACGACGTTGGCTTTGTTCTTTGCCGCCATAGATAAAAAGTCCATAGCTTTAACTATGGATGAATCGATATCTTTCGAAGGCGACATCTGCACGGCGCAAACTTTTACTCTCATATAGCGGTTTAATTATGTTTTTATTATATATACTTTGTAATTATATAACCAAAACCAGTTTTATTTATAGTTTTATATAATATAATTACGTCAAACCTTGAGAAGGCCCCTCGATTCTTTCTTGCGGTCATTTTCCGATAACAATTTTTTCCGCAGGCGTATAGATTTAGGCGTAAATTCCACGAGTTCGTCGTCTTCTATAAATTCAAGGGCATATTCTATGGTAAGCTTTATAGGCGGCGTCAGCGTTATCATTTCGTCGGAAGCCTTAGACCGCATATTTGTAAGCTGTTTTTTCTTGCACGGATTTACGTTTATATCTCCGGGCTTGGAATGGATTCCTATTACCATACCTTCGTAAACTTCGTCCTGAGGGGCGGCAAACATACTGCCCCTGTCCTGAAGGTTAAAGAGTCCGTAAGAGTTAGCTTCTCCGTTTTCCATGGATATCATTACCCCGTTTTTTCTTGGGGATATGTCGTAAGCATAGTCGTCGAACTTATAAAAGTTATGGTTCATCGTGCCTGTACCTTTCGTCATAGTCAAAAACTCGTTATGAAATCCCATTATGCTTCTCGAGGGTATTACGAATTCAAGATAGGTATTGCCCTTGTCGTCTTTCGTCATATCCAATAAATTGCCTTTCATTGAAGAAAGTCTTTCAAGCACCGAACCGGTAAATTCGTCTTTGACGGTTATATATAAAAGCTCGTAAGGCTCCATCTTTTTCCCGTCCACTTCTTTTATCACGCCCTTGGGCTTGGAAACGGCAAATTCAAATCCTTCCCTTCTCATTTTTTCTATTAAAATAGAAAGATGCAGAAGTCCCCTGCCGTAAACGTCGAATACCGTTTCATCTCCGGTTTCTACGACCTTTAGCCCGACGTTATTAGATACTTCTTTGAAAAGCCTCTCTCTCAACTGTCTCGTCGTAACCAATTTTCCTTCTTTTCCGGAAAACGGGCTTTTGTTGACTATAAAATTTACAAGGATAACCGGCTCGTCTATTTTTATTCTCTGAAGCGGGGAAATCGGCTTATCGTTCACGACGTAATCGCCTGCGTTTACTCCGGTAAGTCCGGCTACCAGAGCGATATCGCCTTCGTTGATTTCGTTGGTTTCCAATCTTTTAAGCCCGTCGAATAAAAACATTTTATTCGGCTTTGTCTTTATTAATTCGTCTTTGGCGTTATATAGATACACCGAATCGTTTACCTTTAGTTTGCCAGACTTAACTATTCCTATGGCGGTTGCCCCGAGGAAATCGTCGTGTCCTATGCTGGTAACCAAAAATTCGAGGCCGGGCTTGTTCAGTATAGGAGGATGAGGTATAAAATCTATTATTGCGTCGAACAAAGGGTTGAGCTTATCTTTAAATCTGTCTTCTCCTTGAATTTTTAAATCTTTAATGGCATAGCCTTCTTTAGCCGAAGAATAAATAACCGGAAAATTTAAATTTACGTTTTCCCCGCCGAGTTCGAGGAAGAGGTCGTAAACCATTTCTAAAACTTCTTCAGGTCTTGCTCCGGGTCTGTCTATTTTATTTATGACGAGCAGGACGTGCAGATTGTATTCGAAACATTTTTTAAGGATAAACCTGGTCTGCGGCATCGGTCCGTCGAAAGCATCCACAAGCAGCAGAACGCCGTCCACCATAGCAAGAACTCTTTCCACTTCGCTTCCGAAATCTCCGTGTCCTGGGGTATCCACTATATTTATTCTATAGTCTTTATACTTAATTCCCGTACATTTGGATAAAATAGTTATTCCTCTCTCTTTTTCCAGTTCGTCGCTGTCCATAGCTCTTTCGGAAAGAGCTTCGAAGTCCCTTTTACTGATGCTTTCTTTAAGCATTTTGTCTATAAGAGTTGTTTTCCCGTGGTCAACGTGCGCGACTACGGCAATATTTCTGATTTTTTCCTGAAAATTCAATTATATATACCTCCAATTTTCTTTATTAAATAAAAATACCCCAATAAATTTAATTTATTTACTGGGGTAAATGATTTTAAAATGGCCAAACTTTTAAAACGGTATGCTTTTGTTTGCTTGCTAAATTATATAGGATAGTGAACTATTTAATATGTATTTAACGCAAGTAGATCGCATACACCGCTTAAAGTAATAAACGGGGAATTAACCCTTCGTTACGTTGATAGCCTGCGGGCCTTTTGCGCCGTTGGTGATTTCGAACTCTACTTTCTGTCCTTCCGTTAATGTTTTAAAACCATCCTGCGAAATTGCAGAGTAATGAACAAAAACATCCGGTCCGTTTTCCTGTTCGATAAAACCAAAACCCTTGCTGTCGTTAAACCATTTCACTTTCCCTTGGTACCTCATACTTAACTTCTCCTTGAATCTTGAGCCGCCGTTCCCGCCGTTCTAATAACGACGCCGGCCGCTAAATTAATAAATTAGGCTTTTATCTAAACAACTAGATAAATTAGCCACTCTACAAAGTTTAAACTACTGAATAGATAATGTCAAGCTATTTTTTACCCTTATTTTTTACTCCGCCGTATTTCCTCTGGCGCAAAATTTCATATGCGGCGACGGCAAAACTTATGGACGCGTTTAAGGAGTTTACTCCGGCTTCCATGGGAATTTTTAAAATCTTATCACAATTTTCGGCGGTAAGCCTTCTCAGCCCTTTTCCTTCGGAACCTACCACGACGGCTAAGGGAACGTTGAAATCCATATCGTATATAGTATCGTCCGCCTCTCCGGAAAGTCCTGCGACCCAAATGCCGCGCTTTTTTAAATCCACTATCGTCCGCGAAATATTAACTACCCTTACCGAATCGACGTAAAACAAGGCTCCCTGTGAAACATAAGCGACTGAAGGGGTTATAAAAACAGAGTTGGACTTCGGCATTATTATGCCGGAGACTCCGGCTCCGCTTGCCGTTCTGATAATAGAACCGAGATTCTGGGGGTCGGTTATTTCGTCTAATATTAAATACAGGGGTATATAATTATTTTTACCGGCTTTATCGAACAAATCTTCGTAATCTTTCTCGATATATTCGACGTTAACGGCTATGCCTTTTATAAGGGCTTCTTTGCCGTATTCGTTTATAAAGGCGCCGTCGTTCTTGGCGGTAATATTAATGTTTTTTTCTTTGAGAAGCTCCGTAAGATTTTTATCTATAATTCCGCTTTTCCATTTTTTTTCGCTTACGAAAACCGTGCCGCCCTTTTTGACGTTCCCCGAAAGAACCGCTTCTCTGACGGTATTAGTGCCGTAAACAGTCAGCCTCATATTTTTTATATTACCTTCCCCATATAGTCATTCCCGCGTAGGCGGAAATCCAGTATTTATAATTTTAGCTCTTTTCTATGTCGGCGTGAACATTCGCAAGAGCGTCCGCCGGATTTTCCGCGCCCGTTATCTCCCTTCCTACTACGATATAATCCGCTCCGGCTTTAAATGCCTCCGAAGGCGTCATTATTCTTTTCTGTCCGCCGTTCGGCTCTTTCAGTCCCTCTGTTTCTCCATGCGAAAGAGCATGGACATCTGCATTTTTTGCCTTTGCCTTCATCCTTATCCCCGGAGTTACCGTTTTAAAATCCTGTCCAAATATATTTTTTATCTTAAGCGACTCATGCCCAGAGCATACCACCCCGTCCAAACCCGAAATCTTGGCTAATTCCGCGAGATGCAGGGCAAGACCCGAAGCGATGCCGTCCGCTTCCTCCAGCCCTTTCTCTCCCATATTATTATAAAAAACATGTTTTACATCGGTATCGGACAAACTTGTAAGGACGGTAACGGCAATAATGTCGATACGCCTGCCTGCCGCATAGGAAGCCTCTTCGCCCGCCGTTTTTGCCGCTTTCATCATATCCAAGCCTCCAGAAGCGTGAACGTTAATTATATCCGCGCCTAATTTCCCCGCAGATTTAACGGCTTTATAAACGGTATTGGGAATATCGTGATATTTAAGGTCTAAAAATACTTTACATCCGTAATCTTTTACTAAATCCACGCTTCTTGCTCCGCAGGAGGTAAACAGTTCAAACCCTATTTTATAAAAAAACGCCCTGCCCTTAAGATTTTCGAGCAGTTCCTTAACAGGCTTTAAATCGCCGTAATCCAGAGCAATTATTATTTTCTCTTTAAAATTTTTCATCTTAAGAACTCGCAAAGAGGCACGAATTTATATCCTTCTTTTTTAAGCGCGGGTATTTCGCTCATTAACGTTTTAACTGTGTCCGACCTCGGATGCCCTATGACGATAACTCTTTTAAACCGCTTTGCCAAAGCCGCCGCAATCTTAATCTGATTTTCGATATAACCGTCCGCAGGCTTATCGTCTATGAAAACATCCCTCTGCGCCGACGGGATACCCTGCTTCAATGCACATCTGTAAGCATAGCTGTTATCGTCCGTCAGGCTGTCCATAAAAAACATGTTCTTTTTTTTAAAATCGGATACGGCATCGCAAATCTTTTTTTTATCGGACGTGAACAGCGACCCTTCATGGTTGTTTGCGCCGTCTATATATGGAAGCCTCTTTATGTCTGCGGATATTTTCCGCCTTATTTCTTTTTTATCCATCGATATGAACAATGCTCCGTCACCCGGAAAAAGAGCGGTATCAACGGGTTCCATAGGCGTATGCATAATCGTTTCGTATCCGAGCTTATGTAATTTTAAATCGATATCCTTCGAGTAATGCGCATAAGGGAATATTGCGAAAGTAATCGGGGTTTTAAGCGAAATCAAACTGTTTACATAAGACCTGCGGTATCCGACATCGTCAATATCTAAGGCGATTTTAGGCGACCCGGCATACTCTCTTATAGACGTAAATCCGCTTTCGTTTATCCCTTTTACTATAAATACCGCCTTTAAAAATAGTTTTGATTTAAAATAAAAATATAAGCACAGACAGTTGTTTTTAACGGCATAGGAATAATATTTTAAACCGGCTTTCGACGGAATTATAAATTTTTTGAATTCATCGTTAAAAATATTTTCTATCGGACCGAAACCGCCGTTTTTTGATATGAGAATATTATATTTTAAAAAACTTACTCCGACTCTTTTTAAATTGTTTTTAAAATTAACGGGGGCTTTAATATTTAAATAGATATGCTGTTTTATGATATCGGTTTTAGATATTTTAAGGTTTATCAGCGCTTTTTTAAAAAACTTTTTAAAGTTTTTTACCGGATGTTTTTTATATTCTTTTATTTTTAAAGCTGATTTGATAAGAAGCGGTTGTTCGCTATAACGCTTTTTTGAAACCACAAATTTATAATAAACGGCTGCGAAAAAAATAACGGCGATTGCAATGCCCGGTATTATTAAAAAAAGTTTATTTATCTTTTTTTCAGGCAACACTTTGTTACTCATTTACCCCGATGCTTTTAATATCGTCCCAGCTCTTTAAGAGTTCGTAAGCGAATCGAAACTGGTCGTCTTTCTTGAAATAAATCTTGAAAGTCTTATAGCTGCGTCTGTTTTTCATTCTTTTGCTTTCGGGATTCTGAAAGTGATGCCTTAAATTAACCTCTCTTAATTTTCTAAGAGGCTTGACGAATATAAAATCTTTCGAGCTGTGTATGTCGAAATTAGGTATAACGCCTGTATCCTGCACGGAAACGCCGTTCGGAAGAAAATAAAAAGCCGTGGTAAGTCCCATGCCGGTGCCGCCGGGCAGAGCAAAAACCGTCTGGACCGAACCTTTCCCGAATGTTCTTGTCCCTACTACTACAGCCCTTTTATGCGCCTGAAGACTGCCCGCCGTTATTTCGGCAGCGCTTGCCGTACCCGCGTTTACGATAACCGCTATGGGATAATTAGGAACTATATGTTTTCCCAGCGCATAATATTTTATGTCCTGAGATTTTATTCTTCCTTTAGTATAAACTATTACTCCGTCCTTTATGAAATCGCTGCCTACCTTGACTGCTTCGTTTAACAGCCCGCCGGGGTTGTTTCTTAAGTCGAGTATAAGCCCTTTAATTCCGCGTTCTTTTGAATTTATTATTTTTAACGCTTGTAAGAGCTGTGAATTGGTATGTTCCTGAAAGCTCGAAATCCTGACGTAGCCGATATGATGCGGAAGTATCATATATTTAACGCTTTTTAATATTATCTTTTCCCGCATAAGGCTAAAAATTTTAGGGCGCTTGAACCCTTTACGTCCTATCAGTAGATTTACCGAAGTGCCTGCTTTGCCGTGCAAAAGGTTTACGGCTTTCATGATGTTCATATTGTAGGTCGAGATACTATTGATTTTTTCAATGATATCTCCGGCTTTAACGCCGGCTTTAGCGGCCGGAGAACCGTCGATAGGGGCTATAACGACTATATATCTATTTTTTGTCGAAATTTTAATGCCTATGCCTGTAAATTCTCCGGATGTTTCGGACCTCATCTGCCTAAATTCGCTGGGGGTAAGAAAATACGTATGGGGGTCCAGAGTCGATACCATGCCTTCTACGGCGCCAAATACGAGCTTTTTAGAAGATTCTTTTTTAATATAATTATTTTTTATTAAAGTATAAACTTTTGAAAATAATCTTAAATTTTTGAGCGTGTGTCCGCTTAATTTTTCTTTGTTTACGGTGTATTCCTGATTTTTTTTGCCGGTTTTGCCGGCGGCAAAACATATATTTCCTTTCGGCGCAAATGCCGAAACCATAAAAACAGAAAGTAAAAGAACTAAATAATACCGCAGTTTGCCCATCGCTTACCTCATTATAATAAATTTTATATCGTTTTTTCTGGAACTGTCGTTTAAATTATGAATTAATTTTATAACTTTGCGCTTTAAAAGTCTATTATTTTTATTATGCTTATATTTTATTTTTACGGATTTTATATATTTATTTATTCCGCCAATTAAACCTTCCAATTTTCTTTTTGTGCCGTTAATTCTTTTAACCGCCGGAACTATATTGTTTTTTTCTTTTTTTAAATATTTTTTAAGTTTTAAAAATTTATTTTTGCGTTTAATGAGTTTCGATAGTTTTATCTCCTCTTTTTGTAAAAGCGTTTTTAGCTGATAGTTTATAATAAAACTGTCCGCATTATCTTTAAAAGATAATAACTTGGCCAAGCCGTACTCTTTATGGATTATAAAAATTCTCATCGTCAGGTCTTTAATAAGCAGTCCGTCTTTTTTTATCTTATCCTTTAGTTTCTTTATTTCACCTTCCACATTTTTTATTTTATTTTTTAAATCTTTAATATCTTTCTCTTCTTTAGAAATTTTTGAAGATAAAAAAGCAAGGTCTCTTTTGTAAAAATCGAGTCTTTTTAATATAGCGGAATATTTTGAAGCTGATTTTGTAGCGTGGCGGCTGGGTCGTCCGTTGGAAGATGCGACGGCTGCGCTAAGGCAAAATACCGTTAAAATTATTATCAGAAAAACGGGAGAAGATGCTATTGCTTTTTTCATCGATAAAATTAAATCCCGCTTTTCTATGCCGATTTGTATTAGCATAGAAAAGCGGGCGGAAAATTTTGAATTCTAAAACCTTAGCTGTTTGCTTTAGGGGCTGCCGGAGCTTTAGGGGCCGCGGTTGTTTTAGCCGCCGCTTTTTTAGCAGGAGCTTTGGCTGGGGCAGCAGGCGCTGCCGGTGCAGTTACGGCTGCCGGAGCTTTAGGAGCCGGTTTCGGAGCCGGTTTCTTTGCGCAACCAGAGAATGCCAATGCAGATACGACTAAAAACGCTCCTAAAACTAATACTGTAAGCTTTTTCAAAATTTATCACCTCCTTTAACATTTTTTATTCTATTTTTAGCGGAAGGTTTTGTCAAGAGAAATTTTTAATTGGGGAAAAAAATTATTGAAAAAAATCTGCAATATAATATTATAATATATGATAAAATGAAAACATTTAATTTTCATATAATAACCAAAGATTTCGATTCGGACGGAGAAGAAAAATATCTAAAAGATTTGGTTAACGTTGCCGTTTTAAGTTCTGCGGATATTTTGCAGTTAAGAAATAAAAAAATACCGGCGCGCGGTCTTTACCGTTCGGCTCTTTTTATAAAAAAAACATTGGAAGGTTTTGTAAAAAACAAAAAACCTGCGTTTATAATAAACGATAGGCCGGATATCGCATATATGGCAGGAGCGGACGGCGTTCACATAGGGCAGGACGACCTTCCTGCGGCTTCCGTAAAAAAATTGTTTCCCGGCTTGATAATAGGTGTCAGCGCGGAAAACATAGGGCAGGCGGTCAAGGCCGAGAAAGACGGCGCCGATTATATAGGTATCGGGCCGGCTTACCATACCGGTTCAAAAGCCGACGCAGGAGCGTTAATGGCTCGTGAAACTATGGAAGAAATATGCGGCGCGGTTAATATACCCGTAATAGCCGTCGGAGGTATAAACGAGTTTAATATTAAGGATTTTGCCCCGTTGAGCGTAAACGGAATTGCCGTAATAGGCGCGGTTTCAAATGCCGAAAATCCTCTGGAAACCGCTTTGAAATTCAGAAAAAATATCGATAAATATTTAAAATAATAAAGGTCTTAACAAATTTGATAGA
>JAKAOK010000014.1 GCA_021812245.1 bacterium
CTTGTTTCAAACTGGCATGAGTTTTGCTTTAAAATTATAATATAGTACAGTTATAGCTCGATATATTTTATACCGTCAGCTTACTTATTTCACGGTTGCGCGGTTATTACGATAATTTTATACCCCCCATTGACATAATACGGAGGAGTATAATTATTATATATAAATAATTAAAATTTAAACGGATTATATATTTAATAGTATCAACCTATAAGAAGACTTTTATTATGGAACGGATAAAAGAGCCGCAGTCTAAAACCTTTGACCGGTTAAACCTGCCGCAGTCCCACTTGACGGAAGGCAGGGGAGACACGGAACTTACCGGTGCAGGGCTTATTAATGACCCTTCGGTTCCTTCTAGAGGCGAGGTTTTAAAATATTTATAAATTTTACGGCATTATCTTAAAACCTGCCGGTTGAATTTGTTAAATCGGCTTCAATGTTTTAATAATACCGGATTAACGCATAGGCGGTAATCCGGTATTATTTATTTTAATCGGCAAGTTTCGGGTTCGGAAAACTCTTGACATTCGGGCTTTAAAAAGTGTATAATTTTTAAAACGCCGATATAAAATCTTTTAATTTATTTCAAGGAATAGACAGATGGGACAGATTTAAAATCGTCCTCTAAAAATAAAAAAGGATAAATATTTTATGATGAAAGAAATAAGAATACACGGCAGAGGCGGCCAGGGTTCCGTTACTATGGCATCCATTCTTGCCCTCAGCTTTTTCGACGACGGAAATTACTGTCAGGCGTTTCCTTCTTTTGGGTCGGAAAGAACCGGCGCGCCGGTTCAGGCTTTTGCAAGATTTTCGGATAAGCCTATCAGAACGAGACACCAGATATACGAGCCGAATTATATAATCGTTCAGGATATAACGCTTCTTAAATCAGTTCCCGTTTACAAGGGCATCAAAGACGGCGGCAAGATTTTGGTTAATTCGGAAGCCGCTGTTAAAGACGTCATAGGCGGACTCGGCGGAACTAAGGAAGAAAGCATAGTAATGTTTCCGGCATTAAAAATAGCAATGAAAATTTTAAACAAGCCTATCGTCAACACCACCCTGCTCGGCGCATTTTCGGCATTAAGCGGAGACGTCACCATAGATTCTGTCAAGAAAGAGATAGAGAACAGGTTCGGTTCTAAATTAGGCAAACTTAACGCCGAAGCGGCGCAAACAGCTTATAATTATATAAAAGGAGATAGGAGTGGATTTTAAGGTCGGAATAATTGCGATGCCGGGCGCGGCGCTTTCCAACAAGACGGGTTCTTTTGCCAACGAAACCCCGGTATTTAAGCATAAAGCATGCACGGGATGTAATCTTTGCATCTATTTTTGCCCCGAAGGCGTAGTGTATGGAGACAAAAAAACTAAAATATACGATTACGATTCCGATTACTGCAAGGGATGCGGAATATGCGCCGAAGAATGTCCCGTGGACGATATAGAAATGGTTCTCGTAGAAAAATAATTTTAATTTGCAAATATAAACGGTGGATACAATATGAAACAGGTTCTCGAAGGCTCTATGGCTATTGCGGACGGCGTCAGGATGGCGGAGCCCCTTGTTATTTCGGCTTATCCGATTACGCCCCAGACCCACATAGTCGAACATCTTTCACAAATGGTTGCCGACGGCGATTTGAAATCAGAATTTATTATGGTCGAAAGCGAACATTCTGCGGCTTCCGTAGTTCTCGGCGCAAGCGCATGCGGAGTCAGAACTTATACGGCAACGGCTTCGCAGGGTTTGCTGTATATGGAAGAAGTCATATATAATATTGCGGGAATGAGGCTTCCCGTCGTTATGACGTTAGCCAACAGGGCGATTTCGGCGCCGATAAATATCTGGAACGATATGCAGGACGCTATGGCCGTAAGAGATACCGGCGCGATTATGCTTGTCGCCGAAAACAATCAGGAAGCCTACGATATGCATATTCAGGCGTTTAAGATTGCCGAAAATCAGGATGTAATGCTTCCGGTTATCGTGAACGTGGACGGGTTTGTTCTAACCCATACTTTTGAAGTTGTAGAAACTATAGACGACATCGAAAAGGTAAGGGAATATCTTCCGCCTTTAAATATGGAATATAAATTGGACGTCGAAAATCCCTATTCTTTCGGGACGCTGGGTGAGCCTTCCGTTTATATGGAAGCGAGGTATAATCTTTATAACGCCATGAATTTTTCAAGAAACGTTATAATAGAAGCCGCAAAAGAGTTTAAAGATATGTTCGGCAGGTTTTACGGAGGTTTGACGGACTCTTATAAAATGGACGATGCGCAAACGGTTATCGTGGCAATGGGTTCGGTTCTCGGCACGATAAAGGATGCCGTAGATGAATTAAGAGAAGCGGGAAAAAAGATAGGCGTTCTTAAAATTCGTTCGTTCAGACCTTTTCCCGAAGAAGAAATCGTTGCCGCCCTTAAAAACGTCAAAAACGTTATAGTAATAGAAAAAGCCATATGCCCGGGAAAAGGCGGAATTCTTTCCGTGGAAATAAGGGATTCCCTGTTTAAGCATAAAATTAATTCCGTCAGCGTCAACGGTTATACGCTTGGACTTGGCGGCAGGGATATCACGCCTAAAAATATTCACGACCTTGTTGCGAGGGCGGAAAAAGAAGAAAACGTCGACGGCGAATTTGTGGGGCTGTCCCAGCAGTATCTATAAAAATAAAATATTAATAAAAAATAGGAATATTAAAATTATGCTGACGAAAGAGGAAACTCATAACGAACTGTTTACAATGGGACATACCGGCTGTTCGGGGTGCGCCCAGTCTATGAGCGTGAAAATGATAATGGAAATCCTCGGCAAAAATACCATTGCCACTAACGCCACTGGATGCCTCGAGGTTTTTTCCACGCGCTGGCCGGAATCTTCATGGAAGATTCCGTGGATACATTCTCTTTTTGAGAATTCTGCGGCGGTAGCTTCGGGAGTCGAAGTGGCGCTTAAAGCTATGGGCAAAAAGGACGGCATTACGGTTCTTGCACAGGGCGGCGACGGCGGTACGGCCGACATCGGACTTCAGTCTCTTAGCGGAATGTTCGAAAGAAACCACGATGTTTTATACGTCTGCTACGACAACGGCGCATATATGAATACGGGATACCAGAGAAGCGGCTTGACCCCGTTCGATGCCTATACCACGACGAGTCCTTCGGGAAAAGAATCTTTCGGAAACCAGAGACCGAAAAAATATATGCCTGAAATTGCGATGGCTCACAGAATTCCGTACACAGCGGTTGCATCCGCAGGTTATCCTATGGACCTTCAAAAAAAGGTTAAAAAGGCTAAATCCATAACGGGAGCAAAATATCTGCAGGTTGACGTTCCGTGCGTTCCCGGATGGAAATACGAGCCGAAATATTCCGTAAAACTTGCCCAGCTTGCGGTCCAGACGGGTCTTTATCCGTTATTCGAGGCGGAATACGACAAAATAATTTCGGTTAAAAAGATAAGCAAAAAAGTTCCGGTAGAGGAATATCTCAAACTGCAGGGAAGATTTAAACATCTGTTTAAAGACGATGCCGGAAGAGCGGAAATAGGAAAGATTCAAAAAATTGCCGACGAAAATATCGAGCGTTTCGGTTTAATTTAATGACAGGGAACAATTCCGATATCCAAAAAAAGCTAATCGACGGAAAACTCATTGCTTCGGAAATAGAACTCTCTATATCGGAAAAAATCGTAGAATTAAAAAATAAAGGGATCGTTCCGTCGATAGCCGTCATTCTGGTAGGAGAAAACCCGGCTTCCATAGTTTATGTCAGAAACAAAGAACGTGCCGCGGAAAGATGCGGAATATTATCCAAAAAAGATATTTACCCCGAATCTTTAACCGAAAAAGAGCTTTTAAATAAAATAGAAGAATTAAATAACGACCCTTTAATTCACGGCATTCTTGTCCAACTGCCCCTCCCCTCTCATATCGACGAAAAAAAAATAATGGAAGCGATAAATCCGGCAAAAGACGTTGACGGGTTTCATCCTTTAAACGTCGGGAAAATTTTTACCGAAAACGCTTCTTTTTACCCCTGCACCCCTTACGGCATCTTAAAAATGCTGGATTATTACGATATTCCGGTTAAAGGGAAAAACTGCGTTATAATAGGGCAGAGCAACATCGTGGGCAAGCCTCTTGCCGTTATGCTTATGAACAGGCTCGCAACCGTTTCGTCTTTAAATATTTTTACGAAAGACGTGAAATCTATCGCCGCGGGAGCCGACATCTTAATATCCGCGACCGGCAAGGCGCATTTAATAGACGAGAACTACGTTAAAGACGGAGCCGTCGTAATAGACGTCGGCATTTCCAATATAGGAGGAAAGCTTTGCGGGGACGTAAATTTCGAAAGGGTTATAAACAAAGTTTCAAAAATAACGCCGGTTCCGGGAGGCGTCGGCCCTCTTACCGTCGCGGTTTTAATGGAAAATACCGTTAAATCGGCTTTAATAAAATCAGGAATTAAAAAATAAAAATGATAGTATCCAAACAAAAAGAATTAGACGACGTAATAAAAAAAATCAAAGGCTCCGTTTTTATATTCGGCTGCGGCATCTGCTCCGATACCTCCAGAACCGGAGGACCAAGGGAAGTAGAGGCTATGAGGAAGGTTTTAACCGATAGAAATATCGCCGTCGAAGGGACATATGTAATAGACGCTATGTGCCATCTTCAGAAAGTCAGAAAAGCGGCAAGGGACAACAGAGAGGGTTTGTCGAAAGCGCAGACCGTTCTGGCTTTGTCATGCGGCAGCGGCGTGCAGTCAGCCGTAATGGCCCTCCCGGATAATATAAAAGTAGTTTCCGGCGTGGATACCATGTTTTTGGGCAATATCGAAAACCTGTCTTCGCTTAAAGAGATGTGTTCTTTATGCGGAAACTGCGTTTTAAACGAAACCGGCGGAATCTGTCCCGTAACGCTTTGCCCGAAAGGTTTATTAAACGGTCCCTGCGGGGGCATGAAAAATTATAAATGCGAAATAGATGAAAATATGGACTGCGCGTGGGTCAAAATCTATGAAAGGTCGGTAGTCCAGAATACGCTGGAAGATATTAAAAAAACGGCTAAACCTAAAGACTATTCGGTTAAGAAGCCTGCCGCAACGCTGAAGTTTTCCGGTTCGCACAAATAAATTCCATGGGGACAGACTTAAGTCTGTCCCCGAAAAAAGGAGTTATTTATGAAATCTTTTAACGTAAAAGCGCCGGATTATATTTATAAAATAAATCCGTATATTCCGGGCAAGCCTATAGAAGAAGTCGAAAGGGAAAAAGGGATTACAAATATCGTTAAACTGGCGTCGAACGAAAACCCCCTCGGTCCTTCGCCCTTAGCCTTAAAAGCGGTTAAGGCTTGCCTTAAAAATTTGAACAGATATCCGGACGGTTCGGGTTTTTATTTAAAGCAGGAATTAGTTAATTTTTTTGGCGGAAGCGGCGGACGGAAAAAATCCGAACAGCAGGGCCTTACGCCTGAAAATTTTATCCTCGGAAACGGTTCCAACGAATTAATAGATATTGCCGTAAGAACGTTTTGCGAAAAGAATGAAAACATCGTGTCCCCGTTCCCTTCTTTCGTTGCGTATTATCTTGCGGGAGAACAGCTCGGTTTAAAGTTAAAAATAAGCAGGCTCAAAGATTATGCCCTTGATTTAGACGATATGCATAAATTAATAGACGGCAAAACTAAAGTGGTTTTCATATCCAATCCAAATAATCCTACCGGCACGTTTTTCTCGAACGATAAAATTATAAATTTTATTAAAAAGGTAAAAGACGGCGTATTAGTCGTAATCGATGAGGCTTATATCGAATACATAGGCAAATCGTTAATTGAAGATATAAATATAGCCGATTTTCCAAACATCCTTGTTTTGCGGACATTTTCAAAAGTTTACGGACTTGCGGGACTCAGGGTTGGTTATGGAATAGGGCATAAAGATTTAATTTCTCTAATGGACAGGGTCCGCGAACCTTTTAACGTCAGTTCGCTTTCTTTAGCCGCCGCCGCGGCGGCATTAAAAGATAAAGAGTATCTTGAAAAAGTTATAACGACTAACGAAACCGAGAAAAATTATCTTTACGGCAGATTTAAAAAAATAGGTTTAGAATTCGTAAAAACGGGGGCAAATTTTATACTCGTAAAATTGAAAGGGCAAAAAGCCGCCGAAATATCGGAAAAACTTATGAACGCCGGCGTTATCGTGAGACATATGGACAGGTTCGGCTACGGCGATATGGTAAGGATTACCGTAGGCACGCATAAAGAGAATGTTAAATTAATCAAAGCATTACGCAGACTTATTTAAAATTTTACAATTATTTGCCGATAGAGTAAAATAAAATATTAACTGAGGCATCAAAATGAATAAAATAAAATTTGTCTATTGGCAGGATGAAAATATTTGGTTGGGTTATTTATATGAATACCCGGACTATATGACTCAGGGAGAATCGTTGGATGAATTAAAGGAAAACCTTAAAGATATTCACAATAACATAATATCAAATGCCGTTCCTTATATAAGAAAAATTGCAGAAACGGAAGTTGCATGAAAAGAAAAATTAATGACAGGTAAATAAAAATCTGGTTCGAGGAGGAAATAGATGATTTTGGTATTAAAAAAAGGAGCTACCAAGGATGAAGTTAACCATATCCTCGGTAAAATAGAGCAGGCAGGACTAAAGCCCCACATTTCGGAAGGAGCCGACGTTACCATTATAGGCTGCATAGGACACGAAGACGCGGTTAAGGCTTTTTTTGAAGAGGCAGAAGCGCTTTCGGGAGTCGATAAAGCCATTAGAATATCCAAGCCGTATAAACTGGCTTCGAAAGAGCTCGGCAAGGAAAGGAGCGTCTTTAAAATCGGAAATATAGAAATAGGCGGGGACGATATAGCCGTTATAGCCGGCCCCTGCGCCGTAGAAAATCTTGAAAATCTTACGGAGATTGCCGAAAATATTAAAAAATCCGGCGCCAAAGTATTAAGAGGCGGCGCCTTTAAACCCAGAACCAGCCCATATACATTTCAGGGGCTCGGAGAAGAAGGGCTTAAATATCTGAGCGAGGCAAGGAAAAAAACCGGACTTTTAGTGGCGACGGAAGTAATGGACCCGAGAGATTTAGACCTTATCTGCTCTTATGCGGATATTATACAGATAGGCGCAAGAAATATGCAAAATTTCAGACTGCTTCAGGAGGTCGGAAAAGTAAATAAGCCGGTAATACTTAAAAGAGGCTTGTGTTCGACTATACAGGAATTTTTGATGTCTGCCGAATATATTATGTCAAACGGTAACGAACAGGTAATATTATGCGAAAGGGGAATCAGGACTTACGAAACCTCCACCAGAAACACGCTTGATTTAAGCGCAGTTCCGGTATTAAAGAGGCTTTCGCATCTTCCCGTCATAGTCGATCCTTCCCATGCGGCGGGCGTATGGTATTACGTCGAGCCGCTTTCTCTTGCCGCAATAGCGGTTGGAGCCGACGGACTTATGATAGAAGTTCATCCTGTGCCGGAAAAAGCATTTTCGGATGGAGCACAGTCTTTAAAATATGACACTTTCGACGATTTAATAAATAAAGCAAGGGCGGTCGCAAGGGCGGTCAATAGAAACATATAGACCTTAATAATTATGTTTAAAGAAATTTCAATAATAGGGCTCGGTTTTATGGGGGCGTCTATAGCCGGAACCGTCAAAAAAAAATTTCCGGAAACAGAAATTAGAGGGTACGACGCCGTTAAAAAAAATATCGATTACTGTATTTCTAAAAATATAATAGACGGTGTCGTAAATATCGAGAAAGCTGGATGCGGAGGCAGCGATTGTTTAATAATAATATGCATTCCCCCTGCGGCTATCGTATCTTTTTTTGAAAAACATCCGGTTTTTTTTATTAACGCGCCTTTAATAACGGATATCGGGAGTGTTAAAAACGGCATCACTTCTAATGCCGAAGCTAATAATATAAGCAATTTCGTAGGCTCGCATCCAATGTGCGGTTCGGACAAAACCGGACCGGAAAATGCCGATTTTTCGCTTTTTGACGGCAGGAAATGCATCGTTATCAGAGAAACTGCCGATTTAACGGATAAACGAAGAACGGCAAAAATAGAGCAAACGGCGGAATTTTGGGAATCTTTAAACATGGACGTTATTTTTGCCGCGGCTGAAACGCATGACTATATAACTGCATACACGAGCCACCTTCCCCACCTTATAGCTTTTTTGCTGTCGGATACGACGCTGTCTTATATTTCCGGAAGGCTTGCGGAGTTTAACGGTTTTATAGGGAGCGGTTTTAAGGATTCTACCAGAATAGCTTCTTCCTCCGTCGAATTATGGACGGATATATTTCTTATGAACGGCGCAAACATTATTGCTTCTTTAGAAGACTTTATAGCGTCCGCAAATATAATGAAAGGATTTATAGAAACGGGAGATAAAGAAGGTTTAAGCTCATATCTGAATAAAATTTGCGGAGAACGGAAAGAGGCGGGGATTTGACGAAAGGTTTATTGGAATTTAAACAGGATAAAATTTTAGTTAAAGGGCTTTCAAAAGAATTTAGCGCGGCAATAGAAGTTCCAGGCGATAAATCTATATCTCACAGGGCCGTTATGCTCGGAAGTTTAGCCGCAGGAAAATCCCGCGTATCCAATTTATCTTTATCCGGAGACAACATGGCGACCGTCGCGGCATTCAGGAAACTCGGCATAAATATTAAAAAGCAAAATTTAAACGGCTCGCCAAAAGATTTCGTAATCGAAGGCGCCGGGCTTCACGGTTTGAAAGAGCCTGAATCGGTTATTAATACGGCTAATTCAGGCACCCTCACGAGGCTCCTTGCGGGAATACTTGCAGGGAAAGATTTTTTCTCGGTAATGTCCGGCGATAAATACCTTAATTCCAGACCTATGCGGCGTATAATCGAGCCTTTAAGCCTTATGGGGGCTAAAATAACCGGACGCAATAAAAATGCTTATCCGCCGCTCGCAATTTCCGGCGGAGGTTTAAAATCTATTTTTTACGAAGTTCCGGTGCCGAGCGCCCAGGTTAAATCCTGCGTTATGCTTGCCGCTCTTTTTGCCGAAGGGGATACCGTTATATACGAAAAAAAAGAGACGAGAGACCATACGGAAAATTTATTAAAACTTCAGGGATACCCGGTTAATGTCGATGTCCCCGTTAACGGCAGCGGCAGTCTTATAACGGTTAAAGGGCGCGGCAGGGGCGAATTAAAGCCTTTTAATATCGATATCCCCGGAGATTTCAGCAGCGCCGCATTTTTTATCGCACTCGGTATTTTACATAAAGGTTCCGAAATTACGGTCGGCAGCATTCTTCTTAACGATAAAAGAGCAGGGTTTATTAAGGCACTGAAAATGATGGGTGCGGACGTTAATTTGACCGTTACCGGAGAAGTTCCGGAAAAAATGGGCGATATAAAAGCAAAATACTCTACTCTTAAAGGTATAACCGTTCCTTTGGAACTGGTTCCGGATATGATAGACGAGTTTCCTATTTTTTCCGTAATCGCTTCTTTTGCGGAAGGCAAAACGACTGTAACCGGAGCAAAGGAGCTAAGGGTCAAAGAAAGCGACAGGATTAAGACTATAGTTTATAATTTAAGGGCGCTCGGGGTCGATATAAAGGAACTGGAAGACGGATTTGAAATAAACGGCAATCCCGATTTAAAAAACGGCCGCGAACCTTTAACGGCATTAAATTCGTTCGGCGACCACAGGATTGCTATGTCGATGATAATCGCTGGACTTATTCTTAAAAGCGGAAAAATAGAAATCAGCGGTATAAGATGCATAAATACTTCTTTTCCCGAATTTTTCGATACCGTTTCCAGGTTAATAAACCAATAAGGATATAAATAAAAATGATATGAAAATTATAGTAGCGCCTTCCGCCGGCTTTTGTTTCGGCGTTAAAAGGGCGGTCAATATGGCTTTAGATGCGGCCGAGCAATGCAGGCCGTTAGAAAAATTAAATACCCTCGGACCTATCATACATAATCCGCAGGTGGTTAAATCCTTAGAGGAGAAGGGCGTATTTTCGATAGACGACATAGATTGCGGCTGTTTCGACACCTTGCTTATCCGTTCCCACGGCGTTAAGGCGGAAGTTATGGAAACGTTGAAATCCAAAGGCGTAAAAATAATAGACGCCACATGCCCTTTTGTGAAAAAAGCGCAGAATTATATAAACGAAGCCGCTTTTAAAGGCTATTTTATAATAATGGTCGGAGATAAAAACCATCCCGAGGTTCAAAGCGTGATGAGTTTTGCGGATAAAGACAGGTTTTTAGTGATTAATAATCTTACCGATATGGAAAAAGTTCCGGTATCCGAAAAGCTGGCTTTAATTTCGCAGACTACCCAGGATGTAAATTTTTACAAGCACGTAATAGACGAAATAAATAAAATAGCAAAAGACAGTGCCGTCGTTTTCGATACGATTTGCGATGCCACTATGATAAAACAGGAAGAGTCTAAAATTATAGCTTCGAAAGTCGATATTATGATAGTCGTAGGAGGCTATAACAGTGCGAATACCAATAAATTGCAAAATATATGCAAAGAGATTCAGCCTAATACATATCACATAGAAACCGAAAACGAAGTTAACCCGGAATGGTTTGTAAATGCTAAAAGCGTCGGCATAACTGCGGGGGCATCCACTCCCGACTGGATAATAGAGCGGGTTTTAAAGAAAGTCCACGATATAGACGAAGCCGGATTAAAAAGATTTGCTTAATTTATTTAAATGTGGTAGATTAGTTTTATTAAATTTAGGAGGTAGTAATATATTTATGGCAAAAAAAAGTTTTAATCAATTTAAATCCGTTAACGCGGGCGACGGCAATCCCACCGAATTTGAGATTCTGCTCGGTTCTTATGAAAATATGAACAGTAAAGGGCTCGTGAGGCAGGGAAAAATTTTAAATATCGACCAAGACTATGTTTACGTTGATGTAGGAGATAAGTCCGACGGTATAATTACGGTTCAGGAGATATCCTCCGGCGGCGCTATCGATATTACTTCTATTGCGATAGGCGGTTTTATAGAAGTTTTTGTCGGGAGTTACGACGATAAACTCGGATATTTAATATGCTCCAGAGAAAAAGCAAAAAACGTTTACGCGCTTGACGATATAGAAAAGGTATGCAACGACAACGAACTAATAAAAGGGACCGTCGCGGCAAAGACCAAAGGCGGACTAATAGTGGATTTGAACGGGGTTACCGCGTTTCTGCCCGGTTCGCAGATAGACGTTAAGCTAACTAAGGATTTTGACGCTTTTCTCGGAAAGACTTTAGACCTGAAAGTTATAAGCGTGGATAAAAAAAGTTGTAACGTAATAGTATCGAGAAGAAAAGTCATAGAAGACGAAATAAAAAAGTTGAAGGAAAATGTTTTAACCGATATAAAAGAAGGCGACGTGCTCGAAGGAATCGTTAAAAATATTACCGATTACGGCGTTTTTGTGGATTTGGGCGGCATGGACGGACTTATTTATATTACCGACATATCATGGAGAAGAATATCGCACCCGTCGGAAATATTAAATCTCGGACAAAAAATAAACGTTAAGGTTATTAAGTACGACGAAGAAAAACACAGGGTTTCGCTCGGCTACAAACAGCTTTTCGACGACCCATGGCGGAATATAGCGGATAGGCATAAGCCGGGGGATATCATAGAAGGCGTTATTATAAATATTACGGATTACGGCGCATTCGTCGAACTCGACGACGACGTTGAAGGACTTATACACTTATCGGAAATGACGTGGGAAAAAAAACAGATAGACCCGAAGACCTTTTTAACTAAAGGACAGAGGGTAAAGGCATCTATCTTAAACATAGAACCCGAAACGCGAAAATTATCTCTCAGCCTGAAAAGGCTTACCGAAAGCCCGTGGAATTTATTAAAAGATAAATATCCAATAGGCAAAGCCGTAGAAGGCACGGTCAAAAATATATACGAATTCGGCGTCTCCGTCGAATTAGAGGAAAATTTGGAAGGCTATATCAAGCAGAACGATTTTTCGTGGACAAAAAGAACGAAACATCCGAACGAGTTATTTAAAACAGGGGAGAAAATCAAGGCGGTTGTTTTAAGCATAGACGAAGAAAAGCAGAGAATCTATCTTGGAATAAAACAGCTTACCGAAAGCCCATGGTCTCATATTAAAGACAAATATTCCGTAGGTTCGGTTATAACGGGGACGGTATCTAATATCACGGAGTTCGGAATATTCGTTCAGCTTGAAGAAGGCATAGAAGGACTCATTCATAATTCAAAAATTCCGGATAATTTTATTAAGGAAAACAATGTATCCGCCGGATCACAAATAAATGCGGAGATAATAATGCTTGACGGAAATGAACAAAAAATCGGTTTATCCCTTGTCAACGTTGACCAGAATAAATTATGAGTATGAATAAACACCCTTTTTTAAGCGGATTGCTTTTTTTAATAGTATTTATAGGAGTATTCGGTATATTCATATATCTGATATTATTTAAATTTCAGTCAAAATCAAGCTATAACGTCGTCAGGGGTTCATCTCATTATGCCGTAGGTATAATAAATCTTACAGGCGCGATAACGAGTTCGTCGGACTTTGTGCGGCTTTTAAGCCACTATAAACGGGACGGCGATGTTAAGGCCGTGGTAATCAGGGTAAATTCCCCAGGCGGAGAGGTTGCCCCTTCTCAGGCAATTTACGAACAGCTTATGAAATTCAGAAAACATAAGAAAGTAGTGGTATCTATGGATTCCATAGCGGCATCGGGGGCATATTACATCTCTTCTGCGGCGGACAAAATAGTCGCCGAACCGGGAACCCTGACCGGTTCTATAGGAGTAATAATGGAAATGCCCAACGTGTATAAACTTATGAAAAAAGTCGGCGTGTCTTATAACTATATCGTAAGCGGTCCGTATAAAGACATAGGAACTCCTTTCAAAGAAATGACTCCTATTCAGAGAAAGAAAATGCAGGGCGTCGTAATGAACGTTTATGGACAGTTTGTCGAGGCTGTCGCTAAGGGCAGGAATCTTAAAGTTACTTATGTAAAAAAACTTGCAAACGGCATGGTATATTCGGGACAGCAGGCGTTGAAATATCGTCTCGTGGATAAACTCGGCGATTTTCAGGATGCGGTTAAACTGGCTCAAAAATTAGCCGGAATTAAGGGCAAAGCTACTTTAATATATCCGGTCAGAAAACATTCTAACCTGTTTCAATCCGTTATAAAAAGAGCGGTTAAGTCTTTTGTCGATAATATTGGAGGAGCCTCTTTTTTTAAAGGCGGCGGACTTGTTTCATACAACAATATGCGATTAGATTTTTAAAAATTTAATTTAAAAAATGCCGTATGGAAATTATTTATGCACCATGGCGTATGGACTATTTAGTAAAAGATAAATCTAAGGAAGAATGTGTTTTTTGCGAAGACAGCAAATGTTATGAAGACAAATACGTTCTTTTTAAAGGAAAATATTCATACGTAAAACTAAATACTTTTCCTTATAACTGCGGACATCTTTTGATTATACCTTACGTCCACTCAAAGGAACTCAACGGGATTTCTTTTGAAGCGGGAGCCGAAATAATGAAACTACTGTCTTTAAGCTGCGATATTTTAAAAAAAGTTTACAAGTGCGATGCCATAAACGTCGGGCTTAATCTCGGCAAAGCGGCCGGAGCCGGCATCGAACAGCATCTGCATTTTCATATAATACCGAGGTGGGAAGGCGACGTTAGTTTTTATACCGTTTGTTCGGAACTGAGAGTCGTCTCGGAAATACTCGACGATACTTATGGCAAACTATCCGGCGATTTTAAAAATATAATCTTGTAAGAGGCGTATATAAATGGTTAAATATATAAACCTCGTTCTTTTGGTGGTCTTTGTAGCCGCAGTTTTAATTTTTACCGCAGAAAATCCCGAGCTTGTCAGCGTAAAATTTTTAGAATTCCGGTCAATCAATCTTCCTATATCGGTGATTGTATTTTCTTCTGCTATAATAGGCATTTTTATAGGCTTGATATACCATTTTTATACCGCTTATAAAACAAAAAGAGAACTGAAAACAAAAAACGAAAAAGAAAAATTATGACCGGTTTGGCGGAATTTGAAAAAAATTCAATCGAACAGGCTATAACCGAAATTTTTTATAGATACGGATACGGAATACCGGCGCAGGATTTACTTAAAAAAATAGGCGTTGTTTCCGAAAATGCGGGATTCGGCGCTTTTTTAATAGGCGGCTTTCCGAGAGATATTATAATACATATTTTAAAGTCAAACCCCGAAACGTCTGATAAATTTAAATCTTCCAAAGTTTTTGAATCAAAACAGATTGCTTCGCTTGCGCTCGCAATGACAAAACAGCGCAAATTTAAATCTTCCAAAGTTTTTGAATCAAACTCCCGCTTTCTTGATTTAGATATTGCCGTAAGAGGTTCTGCCGAAAAACTTGCCTTTTTGATAAAAGAAAAAAAAAATTTAAAATTTAAATTAAATTATTTGAAAGCGCATAAGAAATTCGGGACGGCTTCATTGGAGTTTTTAGTAAACGGTATGCCTCTTAAAATAGACCTTGCCTCCCTCAGAACCGAGGTTTATAAAAAACCCGGTATGCTGCCGGAAGTAAATACGGCAAAAACCGGACTCAAAGACGATATAAGCAGAAGAGATTTTACCATAAATACCGTCGCTTTTTCAATCAACCGCAAAGATTTCCTCAAGATTAAAGATTATTCGTCGGGAATACGCGATATATTAAATAAAAAAATAAGCGTTTTGCATGATTTAAGTTTCATTGACGACCCGACCAGAATGTTCAGGGCTGTTAGATTTGAAAAAAGGCTCGGTTTTCGAATAGGCGGCAAGACGCTAAAACTGATAAAAACCGCTTTAGATAAAAATATTTTAGACAATATTTCCGGCAAAAGAATAACGGCGGAATTATATCTTCTGTTGAAAGAGAAAAAGCCGGAGATATATTTCGAGAGGCTCGATAAATTAAATATTCTAAGCTCGGTTTACGGCAAATTAAAATTCGGCAAAAAAAATAAAATCGTTTTTAAAAAAATTTCGGTATATTTTAACGAACCGGATAAAGCGGGCAAGATAAGAAGGGTTTGTAAAGATATAGATATTAATATGTTTTATATGGCGGAAATTTTTTACGGCTTGAGTAATTCCGAATTAAGCGAAGCGGTGAAAAGGTTAAATATGGGGCAGAAAATCGAAAAAATGTTGGAGGCGGTATATTCGGATATAAAAAAAATAAATAATTTAAAAGCAAATAATCTTTTTAATTTAAGCGTAAAAAATACGGGAATATATGATAAACTTAATAAAATAGACGCAAAAAGCGTTTTATTTTATCTGTTCAAAGACTGCGGCAGGAACGAACCGGATTTAAATTTCAGGAAAATTATAGTAAGATACTTAAATAAAATAATATTAATCAAGCCTTATTTGAGCGGACACGACGTTAAGTCTATGGGTATCTGCGAAGGACCGTTATGCGGCAAAATATTGAACGAAATTAAATTATTAAAAATAGAGGGCAGGCTTAAATCCAAAAAAGACGAATTAGAATACATAAAAAAAAATTACATAAAAAATTAAAGCAACGGGGGTTTGAAGATGATAGAATTTAATTTTAAATATGTTTTAAAGTCTGCCATAGAGGAAAACGGCCTCGAGGAATTAGAAATCAAATCTTTTGAAAGGGAGATTGTTGCGGCAAGAAGAAGCCTTAATGAGCTCAGGCGCAACGGAGAGGTCGGATTTTACGACGAAATATCGAATATCGGTATGGTAAGCGATGTTAAAACGGCAGCCGAAAAATTATTTTCTAAAGATATTCAAACGCTTTATGTTTTAGGAATGGGCGGTTCTTCGCTCGGCGCGATATTTTTAAAAGAAGCGGTGGGCGGAATGTTAGGCGGCGCGAAAAAGGACAGGGGGATTAACGTTATCTTTTCGGAAAATATAGACCCTTTCTATATAAAAAAAAATATAGACAGCATCGATATTAAAAAGACGGTATTCTGTTTTGTTACAAAATCCGCCGATACTATAGAGGTTGTGGCCCAGTTTTTTATTATTAAGGAATTACTTGAAAAGGCGGTTAAAGACTACAGGGACAATTTAATTTTTATCACCGATAAGCAAAGTGGATTTTTAAGGCGTTACGCCGACGAAAACGGCATAGGCGTTTTAGATATAGCCAAAAATGTGGGAGGAAGATATTCTATTACGACGGCTGGCACTCTTTTCCCCGCTTATATAATGGGGTTCGATATAGAAAAATTTCTGCGCGGCGCTATATCCTATAGAGACGATATACTGAACAAAGGGGTTTTTGAAAATAATCCGGTTTATACGATGGCCGCCGTTATATATCTTTTTTATGCAAAAAAGAACCGCAACATATTTGTTCCTTTTGTTTACAGCGATTATCTAAGGGAATTCTCAAGATGGTTCAGACAGCTTTTTGCCGAAAGTCTGGGAAAAGACCTCGTTTCTCCTACGCCGGTTCCGGCGGTAGGGGCGACGGACCAGCATTCCCAGCTTCAGCTTTATATGCAGGGTCCGCAGGATAAGCTCATAGCATTTTTCTGCCTTAAAGATATGGGAGGCGATTTTACGGTCAATTCAAGCGGATTTAAAGAATTCGATTATTTGAACGGTAAAAAACTGTCTGATATTCTTATTAACGAATTAAAAGGAGTGGAACTTGCCCTTGCTATAAATAAAAGACCGTCTTTCAGAATTACTTTAGATAAAATAGACGAATTTGGTATCGGCGAACTTTCCTTTATGTGTATGGAGGCGGTGGCGGTTCTAGGAATGCTCTTAAAAATTAACCCGTTTGACCAGCCCGGAGTGGAAAAAGGAAAGAAGTTCGCCTATCTGCTTATGGGGAGGAAAGGCGGCTCTTTAACTAAAGAATCGGAGGAATTGGAAAGACTTAACGCAATACCCGATATGCCTTATTAATTTTATTAATGCCTAATATTAAAAAAATCATAGTTATAGGCGGTGCGACCTGCTCCGGAAAAACTGAAATTTCGGTCGAACTGTCGAAACTTTTTCCGGTAGAAATAATAAATTTCGATTCGATGTGTTTTTACAGGTATTTCGATATCGGGACCGCAAAACCGGATAACGAAGCGAGGGCGGCGGTCAAACATCATCTTGTAGATATTAAAGACCCCGATGAAGAATATAATGCGCGGATGTTTTCCGAAGATGCGGCGGGATTAATCGAAGAAATAACGTCAAAAGGGAAAATACCTCTTTTTACGGGAGGGACCGGACTTTATATTAAGTCCTTAATTTACGGGCTTTCTCCGATTCCGGAAATAGATAAAGCCGTTTACAGGAAAAGAGCGGTCGAATTAATTAAAAAAATAGGAACTTCTGCGGCATATGAAAAGCTGAAAGAGTTCGACCCCGCGTACGCCGGAAAAATATCGAGCTCCGACAGCCAGAGAATAGCAAGGGCTTACGAGGTGTATTCAGCCACCGGCAGGCCTTTTTCTTATTATCTTAGCGAAAATCCTTTCGGTGGGCCGCTGTATAATTATATATATTTTAACTTAAATCCTCCGAGAGATTATCTGAAATCGTGTATAATGGAAAGGACGAGGCTCATTATGCAAAAAGGTTTAGTGGACGAAACGGAAAGTATTTTAAGCAGGGGATATAAAGCCGGTTTAAAACCGTTCAATAGTATCGGATACAAGGAATCTTTAATGTATCTGAACAAGGAAATTAAGACGGAAAACGATTTGTATTTAAAAATTGTTTCTTCCACCGTAAAATATGCAAAAAGGCAGTCCACGTTCTTTAAAAAGGCGGAAAATGCGATGGAGGTTAATTTTACGGATTTAAACAAAAAGCTCGCGTTTGCGGCAAAGACTATAGAAGGGTTTTTAAGATGACCCAGAGGGCACTGCTTATCGGTATAAATGTGCCTGCTTCGGACAGGGAGAAAAGCACGGATTCGTTAGAAGAGCTTGCGATGCTTTCCGAAACGGCGGGCGCGGAAAATGTTTTCAAAGTTCTAAAAAATATAAAAAAAATAGATCCGGCATATTATCTTTCTAAAGGTATGCTCGAAGAAATAAAAGAGCGCGCCGTTTCGGAGAATGCGGATATCGTTATAATCGACGCCTCTCTGAGTCCCGCCCAAGAGAGGAACCTTTCGGAGTATTTGGATTTAAACGTTATCGACAGAACGAGGCTTATATTAGACATATTTGCCGTTCATGCAAGGACGGCGGAAAGCAGATATCAGGTCGAGCTTGCTATGATTAATTATATGCTTCCGCGGCTTAAAGGCATAGGCATAATGCTTTCGAGGACCGGCGCAGGGATAGGGACGAGAGGCCCCGGCGAAACCAAGCTGGAAACCGACAGAAGAAAAATAAGACAGAGGATTGCCTATATAAAGGAAAAAATAAAGCTTTCCGAGAAAACAAGGCAGTTGCACAGATATAAAAGAGGCAGACAGGGGCTGCGCACCGCCGCTATCGTCGGCTATACCAATTCCGGAAAAACCACTCTTATGAAGAGATTAACCGGTAAAGGAGAAAAGGGGGAGAACAAGCTTTTTGCGACGCTAGGCACTAAGATGGCTTCTATTTACGACGCCGCCCGCAGAAAAAAGGTTATAATATCGGATACCGTAGGATTTATTCAAAACCTGCCGCTTTTTCTGGTAGAATCTTTTAAGGCTACCCTTGAGGAAACGGTCCATTCCGATTTATTGATACATGTTATAGATCCAATTCAAAGCGATGCGGCGGGCAAATATGAGGAAGTTATAAAAATATTGGACGAAATAGGGGCGGAAGACAAAAAGGTAATTACGGTTTTAAATAAAATAGACCTTTTGTCCGCAGAACAGGTTGATTTTTTATTGGTTAAATTTGAAATATTAACCGGAAAGCCGCTGGTTGCGGTATCCTCTAAAACAGGGGAAAACATAAACTTATTAAAAGAAAAGATATTCGAATCGTTGGATTATCGAACAATATAAGGATAAATTAAAAATGAAAAAAATAACTCTATTATCGTTATTGCCGTTATTGTGCTTATTATCGTGTTTTTTTTCGGGAAAAGCGTCCGGCATGAACGTTAAGGCGGAAACTTACATAGTTATCCCCAAAAATAATAAAGGAGATTTGCAGTCTTTGGCAATTAAACGCGCAATCAGACTCTCTTTAAAAAAAGCCGCAGAAAGCTTAGCCGACAAAAAAAGGTTTTTAAGTAAAAAAGATAACCGCGTTCTTGAAAAGGAAATTTATTCTAAGGGCTTAAAATACGTATATTCTTTTAAAGTCATCAGGGCAAAAAAATACCTCAATCTTTATTATATCAATTTGATCGTTTTTATAAGGAAAAATATTCTCACGAGGAAATTAAAAAGTTTAGGGTTTAAAATTGCCAAAGGCGGGGTTAAAGCGGAAAAAATAAATTACAACGTTTATTACGTAAAGTTTACAGGAAATTTCAGCTATTCCGATTCCAACAAGTTTCAGAAATTAATGCTCAAATATTCGCGGCATTTGCAAAACCTTTACGTATCGTCGTTTTCGGAAAATTTTGCCGAAATAAAAGTTTTATATTATGGCAGTATAATCAGGCTTTTTAAAAGAGTAAAACCCGTTATCGAAACATATTTAAAAGCAAAAATATACCCCGTTAAAAACAATACGATAATAGTCGATGTAAAATAAAAAGATTAAACCAGATGAAATATATTTTTTAGAGAAGTAATCGCTACGGTATTTAAATAAAAATTAAATACGGAATAAAGAAAAATGCTTATAAAAAGCGGGATAAAAAAATATATATAAATATTTTTATCCTTTTCGTATAAAACCCCGAGCGCCAGAGATATAGGCGGCGCGCCTATAAACATCTGCCCTACGAAAAGCCCTACCACCGGACCGTATTTTGCGACATAATTATGAGCCTTTTTGCCCTTTTTAGAGGCAAGCATCCCGTGCACCCATTTTAGAGACTTTAGTTTTAGGCCGGCATAAAACAGTAAGGAGCATAATAATGTTTCGGAAACGGTTATCAGGATAATGCTGGCATACGGATTCAATCTGTTGTAAACGGCATATGCCGTAGATACATATTTGCCTCCTATCAGGGGAGTTACGTTAATCGCCGTCATCACGACATATTTATAATAAAAAGGTTTCAAAAAGGTTTTTAGCATATTATATTTATTTTTAAAGATTAATTTGATATAATTATAACTATAAATCATATATTTATAAAGCATAAAATATATTAAAATAAAATAAAAATGTATTATTTTACTCCTGCATCGGATATGTTTGAAACGGCTGATTCTGTCTTTATATATATAGAACTTGCCGGAGTAAAAAAGGAAGATATAAGCATCGAGATCGGCGAAAGAGCAATAGAAATCAGTGGAGTAAAGCGCCGCGGCGAAAGGGCGGAGGAGTATAATTTTCAAAGAATGGAGAGGCCCTTCGGTTTTTTTAAAAGAGCCTTCGATCTACCCCGGGCAATTAACGGGGATTCCATAGCAGCCTCTTTCAGCGAAGGGCTTTTAGAGATAATTATACCTAAAAAAACGAGAAATAACGGATTCAGTTTTACAAGCATCGAAATTAAAGGTTAAAAAATTTTTTAAGGAAGGTAAAATTTATTATGTTTAATTTAGACTATTACGAAGATAAATTATCGGAAAGCGGATACAGGGTGCTGACAATATCCATCGAGGAATCAAAGAGAAGAAAACATTATTACTTAGGGCTCGAGCATGTATTTTATGCCTTAACCTTAGTGGACGAAGACCTTTTGAACGAAATATTTATAGAATTAAAAATAGACAAAAGAAAGGTGGTGAAACTTTTGAACGATTTTATGATGTCGTCCGAACAATATATAGGCGAAGGAATGAAAATTTCCCTCCAGACAAGAAATTTATTCAAAAGCGCTTACGACTATGCCCAGAGTTCCGGAAGAAATCTTATAGAATCTACCGATTTTTTAATGGTTATGTTTCAGGAGCCCAATTCCGCTCCTAACAGGGTTTTTAAAAGTCTCGGGGTAGATTCGGTGGTAATTGCCGATAAAATTTTTCAAAAAATGAGGGAAAGAAGGAACAGGAGCGATGAAAACAGAAGGAAATACGATTTACCGTACACTTTAAGACAACATGCCATAAATTTAAGCAAACTGGCTATTATGGATAAACTTCCTTTGGTTTTTGGAAGGGAGGAAGAAATTACGAGGCTTATGGAGATATTATGCCATATAGACAGACCTAATTCGGCTATAATAGTAGGCGAACCCGGTGTAGGAAAAACGGCTATCGTAGAGGGGCTTGCAAGAAAAATCGAACTTGAACCGTATAACGTTCCTCCGAGGCTCAGAAATAAAATCATAGTAAATCTTCAGATGAATTCATTAGTCGCGGGAACGGTCTTTAGGGGCATGTTCGAAGACAGAATGGAAAAAATAATAAACGAGCTGAAATCCAGAAAAAGTATAATATTATTCGTCGATGAAGTCCACACGATTATCGGGGCGGGTTCGGCTATCGCCGTGCCGAGCGATGCGGCTAATATATTGAAATCTTCTCTTGCGAGGGGTGAAGTACAGATTATAGGAGCTACCACACTTTCGGAATATAAAGAATTCATTGCGGAAGACGAGGCGCTGGCGCGCCGATTCAGGCTCGTTAACGTTCAGGAGCCGTCTGCAGAAGACACAAAAAGAATACTTTACGGATTAAAAAGAAGGTTTGAAGACACTTACGGCGTCGAAATCGAAAACTCCGCTCTCGAGGAATCCATAAAACTTTCCTCGCGTTATTCCAAATCGCTAAGGCTTCCCGATAAAGCTATAGGGTGGATAGACTCCGGCTGCGTAAAAGCTGAAATTTATAATGAAGACAGGGTGGTTAAAAAAGAAAATATATATCAGGTTATCTCTCAGGAAACGGGTATGCCTGTAGATTTAATCAAAAGAGACGTGCTGGAAAGATTTCAGGATATGGAAGACTTTTTTTCAAAAAGAATAGTCGGACAGAAAGATGCGGTTAATTCGCTTGCCAAACATTTAAGGCTTAATAAAGGCCCTCTTAAAGAAAATTTTAACAAGCCCGATGCCGTACTCCTTTTTCTGGGCCCGACCGGTGTGGGCAAGACCGAAACGGCAAAAGCTATGGCGGAGTATCTTTTTGGTTCGGGGAGAAACGTTATAAGAATAGATATGTCGGAATATAAAGACGGTTCTATCGCCGTCGATAAATTAATCGGTATGCCGAGGGGCATTGTGGGTTCTTCGAGAGGAGGGCTTTTAACTAATCAGGTAAAAGACAATCCTTATTCGGTTATTCTCTTAGACGAGATAGAAAAGGCAAGCGATCTTGTGTTTAATCTTTTTCTTCAGGTTTTTGACGAAGGCTTTCTTACGGACGGCAGGGGCAAAAGAGTTTATTTCTCTGATTCCGTCATTATTATGACTTCGAATCTCGGTTCCCATGAATTTTCAAAATTCACAAAGCCGCTGGGTTTTATCGAATCCGGCGACATTGTAAAATCGCTGAAAGGGACCATAAATAAAGAAATAGAAAACTTTTTTTCGCCGGAATTTATAAACAGGATAGACGATATAGTCATATTCTCGCCTCTTACCAAGGAAGAGGTTAAGCAGATAGCGTTAATGCACATAGAAACCATAAATAAGACTATGCTGGAACACGGAAAAGAAGTGGCGGTAACCGGCGATGCTTTAGATAAGCTTGTGGAAACCGGTTACAGCACAAAATTCGGAGCAAGGTTTCTCAAACGCACCATAGACGACGTTATTAAAGTTCCGTTAACGCTAAAATGGAAAGAAGGAGATATATTTACCGTGGAACTCTCCGGGGGCGAAATTGTCGTTAACGCAAATAAAAATATAGAAAAAGATACCCCAAAAAATGGCAAAAACGGAAAGGAAAAATACAAGGAGGAGTCTGATTATGTCTGAAGAAAACGGAAAATCGTTCAAAGTCGTAGATAAAAGAAAAATTCCGGATTCCGAAAGCGAAAGCGTAGTTAAAGAAGGAATCGAGGCGAAACAGGCGGATGCGGAAAAAGAAACCGCAGGCGAAAAAAACCCAGAAAATGGCGAAATTTCTAATTTCGAGGCGGATTTTGCGACTTTTATTTACTCGTTGAATACGCAGGCTTTGCTTTTTCTGGGGAAAATACCAAATCCGCTCTCTAAAAAGTACGAGAAAGATATAGGCACTGCGAAATACCTCATAGACACCATAGATATGCTCTCTAAAAAGACTAAAGGCAATCTTGACGAAAACGAAGCAAAGCTTATAGAAAATGTTTTATATGACCTTAGAATGGCTTATATTTCGGAGAAAAAATAAAGGAATAAAGAGGTGATATATTTTTATGAATTTAAATAATTTTACGATAAAATCGCAGGAAGTAATAGAACTGACGGTAAATACGGCTAAGGAGGCTAAAAATCCGGAGGTCGGAGACCTGCATCTTTTATATGCCCTTATTAATTATGACGAAAACAGCATTGCCGTTTCTATATTAAAAAAAATAGGAGTAGATTTAAAAGCTTTTTCCGGCGAGACGGAAAAAGCCCTGTCAAAGCTTGCGACGGTCGAGGGGGGCATGGAACCCGGTTTTTCTTCGTCTTTGAAACGCATACTCGATGCTGCCGAAAAAAATAAAAATACTATGAAGGACGATTTCGTTTCCGTAGAGCATTTCATCCTTGCAATGTTTGACGTGAAAGATACAAAGTCCTACGAGATATTAACAAAATTCGGCTTAACCAAGGATGCGGTTTTAAAAGCCCTGACGGACATAAGAGGCAATACTAAGGTTACTGACCAGAATCCCGAAGACAAATATCAGGCCTTAGAAAAATATACCGTTAATTTAACTAATCTGGCGAGGTCAGGGAAAATAGACCCCGTTATAGGAAGGGATTCCGAAATCAGAAGACTCATGGAAGTTTTATCGAGACGGACGAAAAACAATCCCGTTTTAATAGGCGACCCGGGCGTCGGTAAAACCGCGATAGTCGAAGGATTGGCAAAAAGAGTCGCCGACGGCGACGTTCCAGAAATTTTAAAGAATAAAACCGTTCTTTCGTTGGATCTGGGCGCTCTTATCGCCGGAGCAAAATATAGGGGAGAATTCGAGGACAGGCTTAAAGCCGTCGTAAAGGAAATAAAATCGTCGGAGGGGAAAATAGTAATATTTATAGACGAGCTTCATAATCTGGTCGGCGCGGGAAAATCCGAAGGGGCGATGGATGCTTCCAATCTTTTAAAACCGGCGCTGGCAAGAGGAGAATTAAGAGCTATAGGCGCAACTACTTTGGACGAATATAGAAAATATATCGAAAAAGACGCCGCCTTAGAGAGAAGATTTCAGCCGGTATTTGTCGATGAACCTTCCGTGGAGGATACTATTTCCATATTGAGGGGGCTTAAAGAACGCTACGAAGCTTACCACGGAATAAGAATAAAGGACTCCGCCATAATTGCGGCGGCTACTCTTTCGCACAGGTATATTACGGACAGGTTTTTGCCGGACAAAGCAATAGACCTTATGGATGAAGCATCCGCAAAATTAAGAATAGAAATAGATTCCATGCCTACCGCCCTAGACGAGATACAGAGAAATATAATAAAAATAAAGATAGAGCAGGAGGCTTTAAAGAAAGAAAAGGATGCGGAATCGAAGAAAAAGCTGAAGGAGCTTGACGAAGAACTGGCAAATCTCGAAGAAGATTTCAACCAAAAAAAAGCCAAATGGCAGAACGAGAAAGGGCATATACAAAAAATAGGTAAGATTAAAAAAGATATAGATTCGTTAAGATTTGAAGAGCAGAGATATGAAAGAGAAGGGAAATATGATAAAGTTGCAGAGATCAGGTATGGAAAGCTGAATGAATTAGAAAAAAAATTAGAGGACCTAAATAAGTCCGTTTTGGAAATGCAGGAGAAAGGAAGTTTCTTAAAAGAAGAAGTCGATGCTGACGATATTGCCAAGGTCGTAGCAAAATGGACGGGGATTCCGGTCGCAAAACTTATGGAAGGCGAGAAAGAAAAGCTTCTGCTCATAGAAGAGCATCTGCATAACCGCGTGATATCTCAGGACGAAGCTATAAACAGCGTCGCAAATACCGTAAGGCGTTCGAGAGCCGGTTTATCCGATATTAATAAGCCTGTCGGGTCTTTTATGTTTCTCGGACCTACCGGCGTTGGAAAGACCGAACTCGCAAAAGCTCTTGCCGAGTTTTTGTTTGACGACGAAAACAGTATAGTAAGAATAGATATGTCCGAGTATATGGAAAAACACGCTGTGTCGAGACTTATAGGCGCTCCCCCCGGTTATGTCGGATACGAAGAAGGTGGACAGCTTACGGAAGCGGTCAGGAGGCGTCCCTACAGCGTCGTTTTATTCGATGAAGTCGAAAAAGCCCACCAGGACGTATTTAACGTTTTGCTTCAGCTTCTCGACGACGGAAGATTAACCGACGGGCAGGGTAGGACGGTCGATTTTAAAAATACTATTGTCATTATGACATCCAATATAGGTTCCGATATTATACAGAGTTACAGCGGACAGCATTACGAAGAAATGAAGAACAACGTTATGAATCTTTTGAAAAACCATTTCAGGCCGGAGTTTCTTAACAGGCTCGACGATATAATTATATTTCATGCGCTTAACGAGGACGACATTATCAAAATAGTTAATATCCAGCTGGGTAAGTTAAAAAATACGCTTAAGGAAAAAGGCATAGATGCGGATTATACGGATTCATTGCTCAAGTTTATAGCAATGGAGGGATACGACCCCGTTTATGGAGCCAGACCGCTGAAAAGGGCTATAAAATCTTTCATACAGGACAGAATAGCGATAGATTTGCTTTCAGGGGGCATTGTTTCAGGGGATTCGATAGTTTTGGATTATAAAGAAGAAATAAACAACGTTATTATCGAAAAAGCCGTCATCGTTAGCGCCGAGCCTGTTTAGCTCCGATTACAATTATCGTTTTGTCATTAAGACAATTATCGTTTTGTCGTAATGACAAAACGATAATAAATAAAATTATATAAAAATTAAATATTGCTATAAAATGTCTTGAAGGATAATGTTTTTTAAAATTATATTTTTTTGGCATTATTATTGCATATTATAAAATTAAAGTAATTAAATAACCAAAAAGGAGTTTTTAGATTATGGGTTTAAAATCTGATTCAAAAATTATAGGCGCCGGAGTCGCGGTGCTAATCGGAATAATAGCAGGGATAATAATTACGGCAAACCTGCATTTATTTAAAAAATCTATGGCTGATGGAAGCGCGCCCGCAATTTATACTACAAAAGATTCCGCGATGCCGGCGCAGAACGGTCCAAGCAATTTTATCGCGTTAATAAAGCGGGACAAGCCGTTTATCGTAAACATCAGGACGACACAAAAAGTAAAAAGCGGGCCGTTCCAAATGTATCGGAGTCCTTTTGGAAATCAACCCAATCCCTTCGGGAACTTTTTCAAAAATTTCTTTAATAACGTTCCGCAGAGCACTTATACCGAAGAAAGCTTAGGTTCTGGTGTAATTATCAGTAAAAACGGATATATAATTACCAATAACCATGTTATAAACGGCGCAACAAAAATATATGTCAAACTTTCCAACGGAAAGACATTCAAGGCAACGGTTATCGGTAAAGACCCTCAGGTTGACCTTGCTCTTCTGAAAATAAACGACGGCAACAATCTTCCGGCGGCAATTCTCGGCGATTCCGGCAAGTCGCAGATAGGCGAATGGGTCCTCGCGATAGGCAATCCTTTCGGATTAGGCTGGACGGTTACCAACGGGATAATAAGCGCTAAAGGCAGAGCCATAGGCGGTCCGTACGAAGATTTTATACAAACGAACGCGGCGATTAATCCCGGAAACAGCGGGGGTCCGCTTATAAATATGAAAGGGCAGGTTATAGGCATAAATACCGCCATTATAAAAGGGGCGCAGGGCATAGGATTTTCTATACCGGTAAACGTGGTAAAACAGGTTCTTCCGGAGCTTGAAACGGGCAAAATTACCAGGGGATGGCTAGGAATAGAAATACAAAAAATATCGCCCGCCCTCAAAAAAGCGTTCAATCTTGAAACTTCACGCGGGGCATTAGTATCTTCGGTTCTTCCTGACGGTCCTGCGGCAAAAGCCGGGTTGAGAAGCGGCGACGTAATAATAAAATTTAACGGTAAAGAAGTCAGGGAGATGTCCCAGCTCCCATGGTTAGTGGGAAATATAAAACCGGGAAAAACCGTTCCTATCGAAATTATCAGGAACGGCAAAAAAGAAATGCTTACGATAACGGTCGGAAACTGGAAGAGCCCTAAAAATTCTTTTAACGAAAAAACCCAGAAAATTTCGGCTAAGAAATTGGGTATTACCATAGTGCCGCTTACCCCTCAAAACATGCAGAGTTACGGAATACAAAACGTCCGTCACGGAGTTATAGTATCGAAAGTTATACCCGGCGGAGCAGGGCAGAGAATGGGCATAATGCCCGGAGACGTTATAGAGTCGATAAACCATCGGACGGTTAACGGTATCGGCGGGTATTTGAACGATATAAACAGGGCGGAGAAATCGAAGCAGTTTCTTTTCTATATAAGAAGGGGCAATATGAAACTGTATCTGGCATATTCGGAGTAATAAAAAATAATAATATAACAAATTTTTCTTAAAACCAAGACAAACTGTAAAAGCTGTAAGCTTTCCATCACTCCTCCTAAAGGTGGCCCGGTTCCCTAAAAAGAGCCGGGCTATTATTTTTTAAAAAATAAATTTGATAAAATTAATAGATGGATACTTTTATACTAGGTACAGCCGGACATATAGACCACGGGAAATCTTCGCTTATTAAAGCGTTAACCGGTATAGAAACGGACAGGCTCGAAGAAGAAAAAAGACGCGGCATCAGCATAGTGCTGGGTTATGCCAATATGCTTTTTCCTTCCGGTATTTCGGTGGGAATCGTGGACGTTCCCGGACATGCAAAATTTATAAAAACTATGGTTTCCGGCTCTGCCGGAATGGACGGCGTTTTGCTGGTCATTGCCGCAGACGACGGCGTAATGGCTCAAACCAAGGAACATCTGCTCATCTTAAAACTGCTCGGCGTCGATTTAATCATACCGGTAATTACAAAAATAGATATAGTTTCCGATGAAATTATTTTAGAGAGAGAAGCTGAAGCAAGGGATTTTTTAAAGTTATACGGCTATGATAAATCTGCAGAAAATATACTTAGAGTTTCCGTTAAATCAGGCGAAGGTATAGACGGATTAAAAAAAGAAATAGAAAAGGCGGCAAAAGAATATAATTTAAAATCTTCCCTGAAACCCCTTCCGACGAAGGTTTTTCTGCCTATAGACAGAATAATTTCTTCAAAAGGTTTCGGGACTATTTTAGCGGGAACATTGAAATACGGCAGCTTTTCCGCAGGCGATGAAATTCAGATAATGCCTTCCGGCCTGACGGCAAGAATAAAAAGCATAGAATCCCATAATAAGTCGGTCGAAACCGCCCGTAAATCCATGAGAATATCAGTTAACGTTCCGTCCGTAAAAAAGGAAAGCGTTAAATTAGGCGACGTAATATCGGCAAAAGACAGCCTTGCGGTGTCGGATTCTATTTTTACAAAAGTTTTTTACGATTTTGAAAATAAAAAAGATTTGAAAAGCCATATTTTATTGTCATTTATGACCGGAGGGACATCCGTCAATTCTAAAATAATAATTTTTAACGCGGATAAAGGAATCCGACCGGGTGAATATTCATATGCGCTGTTTAAATTAAACGATAAAATATCCGTTATGGCTAAAGAAAAATTTATTATAAGAGATATAGGCGCGGGCAGGACGGTCGGCGGCGGAATTATAATAGACCCTTTGCCGGATTACGGGTATGAAGAGTCAAAAAAGAGCATTTACGAGACAATGGTTTCCGACGATATTAAAGAAGCCGTTTACGGCTTTATAACGGTTAGCGGAGGAAGCGCCGCAGAAAAGATTTATAAAAAATTAAATATTGATTTTACCGGTTTCACGGCCGTTATAAACGAATTAAAAAGAGACGGCAGGATAATAACGGACGATAAATATAAATTTGCTTTTTTAAAAGAAGATTTCGACGCAGGAAGCTCTTTGCTGGTAAAAATAATAAACGAAAATTCAAAAGACGAAAACTTTAATTTTAAAAAAAGGTTAAACAAGCAGGAATTATATGTTATTTTTGAGCAAAATTTTAATAAACCCGGGGCAGTCGGACTTTTCGATATCATAGTAGAAGATTTACTGTCCAAAAAAGAGGTCTTATACTATGACGGCAATATAATTCCGAAAGGATTGGAGCATAGCGTCTCCGAAGCGGTTATTCCCGCCGAATATATAAATATTGCCGAAAAAATAGAAAATTTATTGAATTCCAACGGCAACAGCGTTCCAGATTTCACGGAATTAGAAAATAAAATAAAAATAAATAAAAAGATATTAAATTATATAACCGCTCTTATGGTTAAGCAGGGAAAGCTCGTAAAGGTCAAACCGGATATTTATTACCTAAAAGGACAGATTGACGGCATCAAGTCTAAATTAGACGATTTTTTTGAAAAAGAAGAAAGGCTTGGGCCTAAAGATATGAAAGAAATTGCAGGCGTATCGAGAAAATATGCGATTCCCCTGCTTGAATATTTCGACAATACCGGATATACCGTCAAAAAGGGCGATTACAGGATAAAAAAAGCCGGAATCTGACACCCCAATCCCGGTTTAGGATTTTTATATATGGATTATCTATATATGAATTACCTGAATTACTTAATAACGTCATTGCGAGCGCACTATTCCGTCATTGCGAGCGCAGCGAAGCAATCTCGCTTTAGATTGGTTAGCTGCGCTGGAGTTAGCTGCGCTGGACTTCGTCCGTCCCATCTTTGCCTGCATAAAACCGTTGGTTTTATAAACGCAGTCAAAGATATGCTCGCAATGACGGGTTCTTGGAATTTCTTTAAATAGCTTCTAAACCGGTATTGGGGCTGCACCCTTTTTCTTTTATTTTTTTTATAAATTTTGATATAATAATACAGATGATAATTTAATATTATATGTATTATTATAAAAAAATTAAACATGCCTTATAAAGACCTGCACGAATTTATCCGGATATTAGAAAAGAATAATGATTTACGCAGAGTAGGCGCTTCCGTCGATAGAAATTTGGAAATAGCGGAAATTGCGGACAGGATGGTAAAAAAAGAAGGTCCGGCGCTTTTATTCGAAAACGTAAAAGGCTATAATTTTCCGGTTTTAATAAATATGTTCGGTTCAAATAAGCGCATATTACAGGCTTTTGAGGTCGAAAGCCTCGACGACGTCGGAAAAAGAATCTCTGAAATAATAGACCCCGAAATCCCCACGAATTTCTTTGAAAAGATAAAATCTCTTTCAAAACTTAAAAAACTCGCCGATTATATGCCAAGAATCGTCAAGAATGCCAAATGTAAGGAAGTCATAATAGACAAGCCGCCCCTGCTGGATATTTTGCCGGTTTTAAAAACGTGGCCGGAAGACGGCGGACCGTTTATTACCCTTCCTCTTGTTTTTACGAAAGACCCCGAAAAAGGCTCGACAAATGTTGGAATGTATAGAATGCAGGTTTTCGACGATACTTCGTGCGGTATGCACTGGCACATACATAAAGACGGCGCAAGGCATTTCAGAAAATATAAAGAAGCAGGCAGAAAGATACCCGTTTCCGTAGTTATAGGTTCGGATCCGGCGGTGATTTATTCCGCTACGGCGCCGCTTCCTCCCGACATAGAAGAGATGATGTTCGCGGGATTTTTAAGAGAAGATGCGGTCGAACTCGTGAAATCGGAAACCAACGATATATATGTTCCCGCAAATGCCGAGTTTGTTCTTGAAGGATATATAGACCCTGCCGAAGATTTCAGGCTCGAAGGACCTTTTGGCGACCATACGGGATATTATTCGCTCGAGGATTTTTATCCGGTATTTCACGTAACCCTTATAACGCACAGAAAAGATGCGATATATCCTGCTACCATAGTCGGCAAGCCGCCTATGGAGGACTGCTATATAGGAAAAGCTACGGAAAGGTTTTTTCTTCCTGCCGTAAAAAAGATTTTCCCGGAAATTGTAGATATGAATCTGCCTTTCGAAGGTATATTCCATGATTTGGCATTTATAAGCATTAAAAAAAGCTATCCCGGCCATGCAAAAAAGATTATGCACGGAATATGGGGTCTCGGCCTTATGATGTTTACTAAAATAATAGTCATATTGGACGAGGACGTTAACGTTCAGGACAGGAGCGAGGTTATCTGGAGAATATGTAATAATATCGACCCCAAAAGAGACGTTTCGTTTGTCGAAGGGCCTATCGACGTTTTGGAACATGCCTCCGATATTCCAAACTACGGCTCTAAAATGGGTATAGACGCTACAAAAAAATGGACATCGGAAGGCTATAAGAGAAAATGGCCGAACGATATAGTTATGTCGGACGATATAAAAAAACTTGTCGATGAGAAATGGAAGGAATACGGTTTAAGTTAAACTAAAATGCTTAAAAAAATAAAAAATACGTTAGAATTGGTCAAGTTTTCCCATACTATATTTGTCCTGCCTTTCGCCCTCAGCGCTTTCCTCCTTGCCTTTTACGATAAATATCCCGCGTCTTTCGGCGCATCCCTTTTTTATTATAAGATGATATGGGTCATTATAGCTATGGCTTCGGGAAGAAGCGGAGCAATGGCGTTTAACAGGATAATAGACAGAAAAATAGATGCAAAAAATAAAAGAACGATGGAAAGAACCATTCCGAAGGGCGAGCTTACTACTTTATACGGTGTTATTTTCGGGGTAATTTCCTATATAATGCTTATATTTTCCGCTTACGAATTAAATTTTATATGTTTCGTTCTTTCCCCTTTTGTTATTATTTTTATCACGTTTTATTCTTTCACGAAAAGATTTACGTTTTTTTCCCATATGGTTCTGGGAATAAGTATGGCATTAGGTCCTTTGGGGACATGGCTAGCCGTTACGGGAAGTATAGACTATAAAATTTTGATTCTCGGCCTTGCGGTGGTTTTTTGGGGTTCGGGATTCGACATTCTTTACGCTATTTTAGATTATGACTTCGATACCGCAAACGGGCTTTTTTCCGTGCCCGCAAAATTCGGAATAAAAAACGCGATAACGGTTTCCAGAATATTGCATTTGCTTGCTTTAATATGCTTAGTTTACATATATTTTATATTTAATCTTAATTTTTTATATATTATAGGGATAATTCTCGTTACCTGTTTTTTTGCCTACGAACATTTTTTAGTTTATAAGAGCTTAAATAATATCGATACTGCGTTTTTTACTATTAACGGATATATTTCCATAACTTTTTTCGTTTTTATATCTGCAAGCGTCATATATTCTAATATGCGGCAATGAAAGAATATGAAAGAAAATCTTAATATGGAAGCGGACTGTCATTCCTACATAGTCGCCTTGACGGGAGCGTCCGGAGCGATATACGGGTTCAGCCTGCTTAAGGCTTTAATCAGCCGCTCTTTTTTTGTCCATCTTATAATTTCTAAGCCGGGTTTTAGGGTAATTAAGGACGAGATGGGGATGTTTGCGGATATTTCCGGGGGCGGCGAAGCAAGCGCCGGCGGAGACGATTCTTCAAGCGGTTTTAATCTAAAGATAAAAAATGAGATAGTAAACAAATTCGGGCTGCATAAAGACGGCGGCAGATTTGCTTTTTTAGACGAGAATTTTTTAGAGGCGCGCATTGCAAGCGGCTCTGCAAAAAACGTTAAAGGAATGATAGTTATTCCATGTTCTATGGGCAGTCTTTCCAGAATTGCGAACGGAATTTCCGGAAATCTTATAGAACGGGCGGCAGACGTTATGCTTAAAGAAAGAAAAAAACTAATCGTATGTCCAAGAGAAACCCCGTTTAGCGATATACACCTTAAAAATATGCTCTCGCTCCATTCGTCGGGGGCGGCGATACTTCCGCCCATTCCTGCATTTTATAACAGTCCTCGGACGGTCGAAGATATTATAGATTTTATAACCGGCAAGATTTTAGATGCGTTAGGCATAGAGAACGATATTTATGCAAGATGGAAGGGTTATGATTAAAAATAAAACTTTTGATTTAATAAAGGAAAAGGTTTATAATAATAAACGATTGTCAACCGACGACGCTTTGTTTTTATTTAAATCTCACGACCTGCTCTCGATAGGAGAACTTGCAAACTTTAAAAACTTTGAAATTAACGGGGATAAAGTATATTATATCGTCAATATTCATATAAATTATACTAATATATGCGTAAACAGGTGCGCTTTTTGCGCATTTTACAGAAACGGAAAAGAAACGGATGCATATTCTATGAGCATAGAAGAGATAATAGAATATATTAAGACGAATTACAAAGCCAATAATTTTAAAGAAGTTCATATTGTCGGAGGTCTTCATCCTTCCCTTCCTTACAGCTTCTATTTAAATATGGTCCGCAGAATAAAGAATGAATTTCCGTCTTTAATAATACAGGCTTTCACGGCGGTAGAGATAGATTATTTATCTAAAATTTCAACGCTGTCCGTAGAAGGCGTGTTGACGGATTTAAAAGAAAACGGTTTAGACGCTCTTCCCGGCGGTGGAGCTGAAATTTTCAATCCTGCTATAAGAAAAAAATTATGCCCGCAAAAAATAAGCGGGGAAAGATGGATTTCAATACACAAAACCGCCCATAAAATAGGCATCCCTTCCAATGCTTCAATGTTATACGGAGTAAAAGAAAGCTATGAAGATAGAGTAGGCCATTTAAACGAAATAAGATTAGCGCAGGATGAATCGGAAGGCTTCAAATCTTTTATTCCTTTCGCTTTCCAGCCTAAAAATACCGCAGTCAGGAATTCGAGGCTTACCACGGGATACGACGACCTTAAAGTAATTGCCATTTCGCGCCTTTTTTTAGATAATTTCAAGCATATAAAAACGTTTTTTGTAAACTTAGGCATTAACCTTGCACAGGTTTCCCTTTCTTTCGGCGCCGACGATTTTGACGGGACGCTGACGGAGGAAAAAATATCGCATAATGCAGGCTCCGTTAACCCGGCGGGACTCAGCGTTAAAAATGTAAAAAAGATAATAGAAGAGGCAGGCAAGCTCCCTATTGAAAGAGATACCGTATATAATGTTGTTTTTAATTAATTTAATGATTCAAAGAGTTTAAGGAGGCCTAAAAATGTTGAACTTAAACGAGTTTGTATTTTATCCGGGGTACGGCGTTTGTATCGTGGAATCTATTTCCAAGCAAAAAATAGGTTCTACGGAATTGTCTTTTTACAATATCAGGGTTTTGGAAAACAATGCGAAAATTATGGTGCCGGTCAAAAATGCCGATGAGGTCGGGCTGCGCCTTCTGATTAAAGAAAATGAAATCCAGAAAGTTTTTGACGTGCTTGAAGAAAAATGCGTAAAAAATCCTTTCGCAAGGAAAGAATCATGGAATAAAAGGTTTAACGGATATAATATAAAGCTGTGTTCCTCATGCCTTTTCGAGGTTGCCGAAGTTTTGAGGGACCTTTATATTTTAAAGTGCGAGAAAGAGTTGTCTTTCGCGGAGAAAAAGATGTTTGAAAAAGCAAAGCACTTAATTATCAAAGAACTTTCGACCGTAATGAACAGACCGGAAACTTATATAGAAGAAAAAATACAAAGGATATTTATAAATACTCCGGCTCAGCCTTCTAATTTAAATTTAACTGCTTAGTATTTTTAAAAATAATTAATTAAATAAATAAATAATATAAATGAAAATTTTTAATAAGAAGCCAATCCTCTTTATAAGGATAATGCTGGTTCTTATTTCCGCTATTCTCGGCTTTTTAATAGGCAAAGAATACTGGCATAACGATTTTTTATCTTACGTAGGACTTTTATTCGGTTTTACAATCGGCTTTATCGTAGTTTCCGTTGAAAAAAGCATGGAGTCCATTTCCACAAAAAAAATTCTTACGGGAGGAATCGGACTTTTTATCGGACTTTTTATAATTAATTATATTACTTACCAGTTATTTAAATTTTTTTTTACCGGTTCTGATCTGGGATATATTACTTACGCTTTTGTGAACTTTGTAGCCGGCTATCTCGGGCTGATTATAGGCTTAAGGGTGTCCGACGATTTCGGCGTCGGAGTTAAACAGGCGGATTCAAAAGATTTGCAGGGCGGAAGCAGCGGCTGGGAACAATGTCGCAACTATAAGGTTATCGATACCAGTTCCTTAATCGACGGAAGAATACTCGATGTTTCAAAAACGGGTTTTATCGACGGAACGTTTGTGATACCGACTTTTGTTCTACATGAACTTCAGCATATAGCAGATTCTCAGGACCCACTAAAAAGGGTAAAAGGTAGGAGAGGTTTGGATATATTGAAAGAACTAAGGGAAGATAAAAATATAAATATCGAGTTTACCGATGTGGATTATCCGAATATAAAAGAGGTCGATGCAAAATTAATCGCGTTTGCCAAAGAAAGAAACGGCAAGATTATTACCACCGACTTTAATCTTAACAAAGTCGCCCAGGTTAGAAACATCAGCGTATTAAATATAAACGACCTCGTTAAAGCTCTAAGACCCATTCTCCTTCCGGGAGAAATAATGACTTTATTAATCACTAAAGAAGGAAGAGAAAAAAATCAAGGTATCGCATATATGGACGACGGGACGATGGTGGTCGTAGAAGATGCGATTAAGCTTGTCGGCTCGGAACTTAACGTCGTGGTTACAAGCGTTTTACAGACGTCTAGCGGAAGAATGATATTCGCAAGAATAAATTACGATAAGGAGCAAGCCGCAAATTAATTTTATAGCAGCGATACGGCGTTATCCTTTCGCAATTAAAATCGTTATAAAAAGGTGTGCGATTTATTTATTCCGTATTTTTTTTCTGCATATAACCGAATTATCGTCCGAAAATAAATAAGAATCCGATAGAAGCGGTTATGTCTTTCTGAATCTGCCAATCAATAATTGCGCTATCTCAATATCCAACGCCGAAGTTATTTTAATGTTAAAATCAGTCGATTTAACAGCCGCCGCCGTTAAACCTAAATTTTCTACAAGAGAAACATCGTCGGTCGATATAAAATTTTCTTCGGCGGCTTTTTCGAGCGCCTTTTTTATAATTTCAAATCTGAAAACTTGAGGAGTTTTGGCGGATATTAATTTATCCCTTTTTAGTGTTTTCAGTTCGGGATTTGCAGTTTTGATTCCGATTTCAGTTCCGATTCCGGTTTTTGCTCCATTGTTAATTTCTTTTATAGTTTCCGTAACTTCAGAGCAAAGAAAAGCGGCGCCGTGGCAGGCGGTTTTATCAAGCAATAAATGCAATTCTTCATCTGTTACGAAGGGCCTTGCGGAGTCGTGGATAAAAACTACGGTATTTTCTGTTTCGGCAGGAGAAATAATACTTTCTATATATTTTATAGAATTATCGACCGAATGCTGTCTCGTTTCGCCGCCGGTTATTATTCTTATTTTTTTTATTTCGTCGTTTTCGAGATTTTTTTCAAAAAAATCATTCCAGTCAAATTCAAAAACTGACGGCGGCGGGGCCGCTATAATAACTGCTTCAAAATTAATTTTTGATTTTAAAAAAATTTCAAGGCTGCGGAGTATAATTTCTTTCTTATTAATCTTTATAAGCTGTTTAGGCATTGACAAGCCGGTTCGGGAGCCTGTTCCGGCGGCAAGCAGTACGGCGTAAATTTTCATTTTTTACTCCGACGACAGCAGGCAAACGCTGAAGCACTCGATTGCTTTCCGTTTGCCTACGGAATCAAGCCCTTCTTTTGTTTTTCCTTTTATATTTATGCGCGATTTATCGACATCAAGCGCCGAAGATACGGATTTTATCATATTTTCTTTATATGCGGAAATTTTAGGCGTCTGCGTTACAATCGTGATATCGGCGTTGACTAAGCCGTATCCCTTATCGCGTACCAATTTGTAAGCATATTTTAATATTTCGATGCTGTTAATCCCTTTAGTCGATTTAAGATTATCAGGATAAAGAGCGCCTATATCGGGAAGGGACAATGCTCCCAGAAGGGCGTCAGTAAGAGAATGAAGGACGACGTCGCCGTCCGAATGAGCGGCAACCCCTATATGCCCTTCTATCAATACCCCTCCGAGGTATAATTTTTTAGCGGCATTTTCAAAAAGCGCAATCTCTAAAAATTTGTGTATGTCGTAGCCGCTTCCTATTCTGATATTGTCCATTTAGAATAATTATATCATAACGCCGGTTTTCGGGGATAAAAAATGTGATATAATTTAAAAGTTAAGAAGGGTAATGTTAAAATAAAGGAGGATGGTTAATTATGAGAATGCTTTTTGAACCATTGGAAATCGGCGGGATTAAAATTAAAAACAGAATAATGATGGCGCCTATGTGTATGTATTCGGCCGTTGACGGCGTAGTAGGCGCTTTTCATACGGCGCATCTCGGAGCGAGGGCAGTCGGCGGGGTCGGACTTATTATAGTCGAAGCTACCGGCGTAAGCCCGGAGGGAAGAATAAGCCCTTACGACGCCGGAATATGGAACGAAAAGCAGATTGAAGCTTTTAAGCCCGTGGTGGAATTTTGCAAATCCTGCGGGTCGGCAATGGGCATACAGCTGGCGCATGCGGGAAGAAAGGCATCGACAAACGCTCCGTGGCTTGGAGACAACCCTTTAAAACCGGACGAAGGCGGGTGGCAGGTTCTTGGACCAAGCCCTATTGCATTTAATGAGGGCTATCCGATTCCAAAAGAAATGGATGAAAACGATATTAAAAAGGTTATAAAAGATTTTGCAAACGGAGCAAAGAATGCAGATAAGGCTGGATTTGACCTGATAGAAATACATGCGGCGCACGGATATTTATTAAACGAGTTTTTGTCGCCTTTATCCAACAAAAGAAAAGATAAGTACGGCGGCTCTCTTGAAAACAGGGCAAGACTGCTGTTGGATGTAATAGATGCTATAAAATCTGAAGGTTGGCCGAAAAATAAGCCTATTTTTGTCAGAATATCGGCGGTAGATTGGGTGGAAGGGGGTTTCGATATCGACTCGGCAGTCGTTTTAGCCGGAATGCTGAAAGAAGCCGGAGTTTCTTTAATAGACTGTTCTTCCGGAGGAATCGCGCCTAACGCGAAAATGAATATATACTACGGCTATCAGCTCGGTTTTGCAAAAGAGATAAGGGAAAAAGCGGGTATTGCAGTTTCTGGAGTAGGACTTATTACTAAACCTGAATTTGCCGATTTCATATTAAGTTCCGGAACGGCGGATATGGTCGAAATGGGCAGGGAATTATTGAGAAATCCATATTGGCCCCTTATGGCGGCGCATAAACTCGGCGTAGATATAGAATGGCCGAAGCAGTATCTGAGAGCTAAGTTTTAAACCGGCAAAAGGAAAATATGAAAAAGGGTACTACGGAGAACCTTATAAAACATATGGTGCCGAAGGGGGGAATCGAACCCCCATGGGATTGCTCCCGCCGGATTTTGAGTCCGGTGCGTCTACCAATTCCACCACTTCGGCTTATAGAAAATTATGCCGCCATTCTTACAAAGAAATATAAACGACAGATAAAATTTTACAATATAATAGATTAAAATTCAAGGAAAACAATTTTGGGTTTTGCGTATTTTACAAAAATTAAATTATATGATATAAATTAATCAGGTAAAAAATGTTTTTTAGAAAAAACGGCGGGGTATAATTTATATGGCTGATATTAAGGAACCTGATTTTCATACCGATTTAGAAAAAATTCTTGGAAGCGGCGGGAATAAAAAAGATTTTGAATTAAATCCTTTTTTTAAGCTGGGCGTTTTTATTTTTTTAATTGCCCTGTCATGGTTGATTATCGTTTTTTTATATGTATCTTACATTCATTATTCAAATAAATACGATAAAGTTTTAAATAATTTAAATTTTCAATTAAAAAGCGATATAACAAGGCTGAAAAAAATTAAAACAAATCTCGTATTTTTCAGGAAAGTTGCCAAAAATCAGGTCAATGTTTCATATATACTTTATCTTTTGTCGATTCACAGGTTCGGAAAAACCGGCATAAAATCTTTGTCGGTAAATAAAGGGCGCGTAGATATTTCTGTTTTCTCGCTGGAAAGGAGTTTTGCAAAAAGTTTAAATCTTATGAACGATTATGTTCTTTATCTGAATATTTACGGACTACAGACGCATACCGGGAGGTTCGGCATAACCTCTATCGAAGAAAAGAACGGCGGTAAAATTTCACGCATAATCGGAGTGCTTTCAAGCGGCAGATTCAAATTTAAAGCAAATAACGGTTGATGGTCAGGACCGCCGGTTAATCTTTAATCTATAAACCCTCCGTCCTTTAAGTCCTTTATCGCATTTTGTATCACCGATGCCGAGCCCCTCAGACCTTCTATTTCCTTTTCGTTAAGCGGCGGTTTGATTACCGTTTCTATGCCGTCTTTTGAAAGAATCGCCGGAACGCCGGTATATATTCCGCTTATTCCGTAATAGTCATCGAGGTAAACTGATAACGGCATTATCTGTCTCCGGTCTTTAACCATAGATTCTATAATCTCCGCCATGACGACTGCAGGGGCGAATATAGTTCCGCCTTTTAAAGCAATTACTTCCGCCGCGCATGTTCTGGAATATTCGGCGATTTCCTCTAGCTTTTTCTTGTCGTATCCGGGTATGGAACTTAACGGTACGCTGTTTATGCCTGCAAGCGAAAAAACCGGCGTCATGCTGTCCCCATGTTCGCCCAGAAACATTATATCGACGTCTTTAGGGTTTAAGTCGAAAAACGTACCGACCGCCGAACGCAGTCTCGTAGTGTCGAGCATAGTTCCCATGCCGAAGACTTTTTTTCTCTCGAAGCCGGATACTTTATATGCAACATAAGTCATTATATCCACCGGATTAGATACTACGAAAAGAATTGCGGTTTTATTGTATTTGGTAATGTTATTTACTATATCTTTTAATATATGGACGTTTTTTTTATTCAGGTCAAGCCTGGATTCACCCGGTTTTCTCGGGATGCCGGCGGTTATGACTATAATATCGGCGTCTTTTACGGAGTCGTAATCGGCCGTTTTAACCCTTGTATAACCGGTAAGCGAAATCCCGTGGGAAATGTCGAGCATCTCGCCCCTAGATAGATTGTGGTTTATATCTATCAGCGTAACCTCTCTTACGATATCCTTAAGAGTAAGCGTATATGCAAGGGTTGCTCCAAGCCTGCCTGCGCCTATTATGCTTACTTTCATTAAAATAGCCTCCGTATTTTTATAAAACGAATTTAATTTATGGAATTAAAATAAGAAAAGCTTATTATATTATACAATCGGATAAAAAATCAATTAATATTTATCTTCTGCCGTATTATTTTTCTATTCCGGTTCTGGAAGGAATATTTTTATTATAATAATGTTTTATTTCTTTCATTTCCGTAACTAAATCGGCAATATCCAGTATTTCTTGGGGAGCATTTCTGCCCGTAAGTATCAATTCTATATCCGGCCGCTTATTTTTTATCAATTTTATAATTTCTTCGGTCTTAATTATGCCTAAATTTATAGCGACGTTAATTTCGTCCAGCACCAGTATTCCGGTATCGTTTTCTCCGTAGGCGGCATCCTCGGCAAGCGCCAATCCTTTTCTGTTGGAATCCATATCTTTTTCCGATATTTTATCCTTGTTTATAAAAAAAGGGCTCCCGGCCTGATATATTTTAATAAGCGGAACGCAGTTTTCTATCGCTTTGACTTCGCCGGAATACGAGCCGCCCTTTAGAAATTGGATTATTAAGGATTTTATATTATGTCCGCTTGCTCTCAAAGCCTGCCCGAGAGCGGCGGTAGTTTTCCCTTTTCCGTTTCCGGTATAAACCTGAACAAGACCGATTTCCAAAAATTTCCCGAAAGAAATTTTTTTAAACCAGTTATTATGAACCGAAAGATTTTTTTCATTCATGAAATATGGCAACCTGATTGCTCAGGGTTTTTATGGCTCCGTTAAACAATTTTTTTGCCGCGGCGTAGTCCCCGGACTTTATTTTATAACCGTTTACGGAAAAATACGACCGAAAAATCACGGTATTGTTTTTTACCGAATAGCTTGTTACGAAAGAACCGGCGTCGTTTCTGATATTCACGATTTTAGGAATAAAAACTATTTTATAATTTTTAGGGAAATCGAGATAAACATTGGTTTTTTCCGAAAAATTATATCCGAACTTTAGGGAGTATTTTCTTTTATCCATAGCCGTTATTTTTGTCAGTTCGGTTCTTGCTCTTAAAGGGAATCGTATCATAACTATACTGCCGTTTTTGCCTGAATAATTTTTTGCAGCGAACGAAAAATTTTCTATGTAAGGTTTAGTAAGGCTGTTGCCGTTTTTAAAAGAATAGCCGGTTAGTCTTGCATTCGGGGCTATAGACATAACGTCTTTTAAGATACCGTTCTTTTTTTTTCTTTTAGACGTGGACGAGTAGAGATATCTCTTATACATATCGTATGCTCCGGAGTATATGAGGGACGACTTAACGTTTAGGATTCCTCCGCTTGAAACTGAAGCATATTCTTTTATCGATATGCTGTTTTTTGCCGGAGGAAATATAGGGGTTTTTGCGGTTATTCCTTTGCCGTTAACAAGTATTAATACGTTTCTGCCCTGGTCCATAGGAGGAAGGTCGCCGAAAGTCGTAACGTTAGACGTGGTATCGGCAAACATAAATTTTCCGGATTTTATTAACTTTATAGCCGTTATTTCATGGTCGAAAACGAAAGGTGTAGGAATATTCGGGTTCATATCGGGAATTTCGGTCGTAGGTATAAGGACGGGATAAGCATTCACCCCTACCTGTTTTAGCATCGACGAAAAAAGCGTCGCGTGGTCTTTGCAGTCCCCTAACCTGTTTTTAAAAATAGAGTTTACGTTGCTTGGCTTATATCCGTCTATCCCGAATTCATATCCGACGTATCTAATCTTTTTCGCGGTAAAATTATATATTTTCTTAATTTTTTCTAATTTTGTTTTTTTAGAATAAACCAATCTTTTTATATAGTTATTAAGTTCTGCGTCAGGCTTTATTCTGTCTTTTGTAAGATGCGCATACCATGAAGCCACCCTGTTCCATGATTTTACCGAAGAAATCATAACATGGGGGACGATAAAAGATTCGCCCGGCCCCATTTGTTCGGGGGTTATTTTTTTCCTGTTCCAGATTGACCAGACAAGGGTCGTATTCAAGGAGTTTTTAATTATTTCGGGTTTTTCTTTCAATCCGTATTCGGCATACCGGTAATATAAGCCATTAGGTATCGTTAATTTATAAACCGATTTTTTTAAAGGAGAAAGTCCGCCGAAATAGTCTTCCGTAAAAAAGTTATTTTTCATATACGGTTTTATTACGGTGGTCCGATATTTATAATCGATTATCGAACCTTTAATTAAACCGGGAAGCTGCATTGTCCTTAATAATTGATTGGAAAAAATAGGGGCCGCTGGATTGAACGGCGCCGTTACGGTTTTTAAGAGGTTTGGAGCAATATGTATAATATTTCCGTTCGGCTGGATTATTTTAATAAAATATACTTTGAGTTTCTGGTTTTTTTTAGAAAAAGGAAAAGTTAAGGACGAATATTTTTTGATACCTTTCTTATTTATTATTTTTATTATTTCGTGTTCGGACATAATATCTTCATAATTTTTAGTGATTGTTTCATGGGTGTAATCCAGCAAGATTTTTGAAGATGCGGCGGAGGCATAACATATATTATGGTTAGAATTTGCACCCGTTAGATTTAATAATCCCGATAAAAGAAACGCGATAAACGGCAAATAAATTTTTTTTAACGGCTTTGTCATAAATTCTCCATAAATTTATGCATTTAGAATTAATTTGATTTAAGCGTATATTTAACAGATATAACTGGTGCCGGAAGGGGGAATCGAACCCCCACAAGAGTAATCTTACACGGCCCTGAACCGTGCGCGTCTACCAGTTCCGCCATTCCGGCTTTAATTGCGATATTTTATCCCTAATCCCGATTTAGAAAATATTTATAAGTTCTAATACTGAATAACAATGGATTCCCGCTTTCGCGATATTTCCGTCTGCGTTTATCAAAGCATGTCTTTGATGCAGACAGAAATGGACACCCGTTGGGTGAAATCTTAAATCCCCATATTGTCATTCCCGCGAAAGCGATATTTCCATCCGTGTTTATCGAAGCATGTCTTTGATACGGATGGAAATGCCAGAAAATAAATTCCTAAATCGG
>JAKAOK010000039.1 GCA_021812245.1 bacterium
CTTTGGAAATATGGCCGTTTTCGGTTCTGTATATAACTTTAATTCTTTCGTCTTTTTCCTTGTAATATTTTAAAATTTCTTTTACGTGAATTTCCGTAGATGCGTCGTCTGCTATGCAAAGCTCCCAATTTTGATAAGTCTGACTGATTACGGATTCTATCGCCTTGATTAAATATTCTCTTGGAGTATTATAGGTAGGCATAATAATGCTTATTTTTGGTTTAAATTTGAATATAAAAGTTCTTTGTTTTTCAAGTTCCGTTATAGAAGGTTCATTATATTTAATCCATATTTGATAAGTTTCATTCTGCTCAGATGATACTTTTATGTCTTTATTATGTTTAGCTATATTATTAATTAATGTTCTGTAAGCAAAAAGTAATTTTTCTTTTTCATAAAGTAATGATTTTATATCCTTTTGGGATTCGAATGTATCGAAACTTCGTTTTATATCTGTTATTTTTTTATAAATTCTTATATTATATTCGTTTAATTTCAAAATATCGCTGCAAAGTTTTAAAGCTTCTTCATATTTATTGTTTGAGATTAAATTCTCGATTTCCCTTTCGATAGATTGAAAACTGTTTAACGAAATAATATATTTAGAAATGTCATTTTTAAATTTATTCGAGATAAACAAATTATCCATTTCGGCAAATATATAATTATCTCTTTTATATTTGAGCCTCCACTTTTCCATAAAGAGGTTAATATTTTCAATATCGTGCTTTCTTCTGCCCACCGTTTTTTCTTCAAAATGAAATATTATGCTCTTCGGATTAAATATAAGCATGTAACCCGCTTCGCGCAATTTAAGGCATAAATCCACGTCTTCGAAACCGTTAATATAGCCCTCGTCAAAACCGCCAACCGCCTCGAATATTTCTTTTTTGAGCATAAGGCATGCCGCAGTAAGCGCATTATAGCTCCTTATGTAAATTGCATTCTTGATATCCGATTGCCCGCAACCTGATATATCCATTCTTGAATAGGCATTATAAGGAACTAACCGTTCTTCGAACATTATGCCGGCTTCCTGAATTTTTTTGTCTGGATATAACAGTAGAGGACCTGCGGCGCCTATTTTTAAAGATTTGGCCTCGCCGGAGTTCACGGAGCAATAAAGTTCGTCTATGGCTCCCTTTGAGACCACCGTATCGTTATTTAAAAATAAAATATTTTCGGAATTTGAAACTTTCGCTCCCATATTAGAAGCTTTTGCAAACCCTAAATTCTCATCGTTTGAAATAAAGCGAAAATTCTTTAAACCGTTAAACTTAGTAAAATATTCTTTCGTTTCGTCGGTTGAACCGTTGTCTATTATAATTATTTCAAAATCTAACAGGGGATGGTTTTTAAATATCGAAAAAACGCATTGCTTAGTATAGCTAAAATTATTATATGCCGGTATGACGATTGATACGTCAAAACTTTCGGCTTTATGCCGCCTTTTATAATTAACCGTGGCTGAACTTATATTATAAGAAGGAATATACAAGGCGTCGGAAAGAAAATAATTAAATCCTCCGCCCGTATAAAAAGACGAAAGCTGTAAAAGCAAAGCTTTGTCTTTTAGCGTCAAATCGTTAAAATCTTCTCCGGCAACAAGCGTTTTAAAGCCGATTTTAACGATATAAGGAAAGTCGGTTTTAAATTTTTCTAAAATATTTTCCCTAGTTTTTATATCTATGAAATCGGCATCTATAATAAGAAAAAAATCGTCTCCTGCTATGCCGTGCTTATCTAAAAAAGCACGAACGTTGGTCAAATTTTCCTGCGAATAAAATAAATCCGGTTTACGGCTGTTAAGGCTCTTAAATTTATAATCTATAACAGGAAAAGGATTATAATCGTCAAGATAAACAACATAATTCATATTTTCGGAAGGAGATTCGGCTGAACAATATTTTAAATAAATATTTTCATCAAAAAATTCCCATTCTTCCGAAACGAGATATAAATCCCAGTTATTGTATTTATTATGCAGGTCTCTTATTAAAACGGTACTTTCGAGTAATTTTTCGGGTCGTTTTAAGTCGATATTGATTAAAACTTTTTTAGGCTGTTTAGATATGTCCGTTAAACCGGTTTTTTTAGAATTAATTTTGATTTTCCCCTGTTCGTATTCGCCTGCGGAAGCTATCGGAAAAACGTTTATAAAACCGGCATATTCTATATATCCTTTTAGCAAGTATTCAGAAACCGCAGTTCCTATATATTCAATATAAAACGATGAACCGTGCGATAAAACTCTGAAAGCCTCTGAAAATAATTTCTCCAATTCTTCATAGGTATAATCGTCGGTTATATTTATCAACGATAAATTCCTAAAGGAAGAATCCGGTATATTTTTTATAATACCTATCAACTCGTTAAAATTTTTTTTATCTTTAAAATTTATAACAGTAGAAATATTAAAATCATGAAATTTTTTTACGGTGATTTCTATATAATCCGAATTTTCTTTTATTGTATAAATTAACAAACCGCTTTGATTTATTTTTTCTTCAAATAAAGGCAGAAATATATAATCCTTAGGAACGGCAAATTTAAAAAAATCCGCCGATTCGAGCTCTTTAATAATTAAAGACAGGGATTCGTTTATTGATTTTTCGCCGAAAATATTAAATATTTTAGGTTTTATAGTTTCCATATTTAAATTAAAGTTTGTTTGTAGCGGATAATATTTCTATAATTCTGCCAACGCCCTCTTCGGCGTTGATACCGTCCGTCTTTATATGTACATCCGGCTTTTCCGGCTTTTCGTAAGGAGAATCGACGCCGGTATAGCTTTCTATTTCTCCGTTTAACGCCATTTTGTACCAACCTTTTGCATCCCTATTAACGCATTCGTGAAAAGGAGTGTCTATAAATATTTCGACAAAGTCGCCGGACCCTATTATCTCCTTTGCCGTCTGCCTGTGCTTCTTTAAAGGCGAAATAAAAGATGCTATAACGATAATCCCTGCATCTACGAAAAGTTTGGCGGCTTCGGCTACTCTTTTTATGTTTTCCAACCTGTCCTCCTCGGAAAACCCCAGCCCCCTGCTGAGCCCGTGCCTTATATTGTCCCCGTCTAAAAGATATGTATGATAGCCTTTTTCGTTTAAACGCTCTTCAAGTAAATTAGCAATGGTGCTCTTCCCGCATCCGCTGAGCCCGGTAAGCCACAAAACACACCCTTTCTGGTTTTTAAGTTTTTCCCTGTCGCTCCTTTTTATTTTATGTTCGTGCCAAACGATACACGGGCTTGAATGATTTTCTGCTTTCATGTTTCCAAGTTTCCGCTTTGGCGCGAATTACAAGATGTTAAAGATTCCGTTAATTCCGCAATTTTTGCGTCTTTTTTGTCAAGTTCTTTTTTTAAATAAAGCAATGCGTCGAATTGCGCCTGCATATATAAAAGCGTGGAGCGGAGTTCCTCAATCCATGAATAAATTTTATTAATCTTTGCCGCCGCTTCGACACTATCTATAGAAATTTCATCCATTGCGATGCGTTTAAGTAAGATATAAAGTTCGGCAACTTTAGACGGAACTTCCGCATTTGCGGCAAGATCGTCTATCCCGAAACTTGAATGCCTGAGGGATTCGCTCAAAAATGATTCTTTATACTCTATAAATTCGGGACTATCTGCGTCGAACTTCAAATTTAAACGTTCTGCCGTTCTTCCGAGCTGTTTTCCAGGATCTTTCATCAACTCGTCGTAATCGACGACTATGCGGTTATAACCTGCCGAATAAATCAAAGAAGCCAATGTTGCTCCTAACCATATATAAAATCCTTTGACTGAGTCAAAACCTTCTCTATTATGCATCGATGACTTTATTACGCTTAAAGGATTACGGCAGGCAATGATATATGATACTTCTATCCCTGCATCCTTAAACACTTCATTCCAAAACGGCAATAATTTGACTGCGTGGGGGTCCTTAAAGCCAAACAAATCGGTATTTTCAAATCGCCTATTAACAATATTTGCGGCAATAGGATAAAAAGCCGATAAGACCAGATTAGTGTTATCGTCAAATATCGGCAAAGCTGGATTATCCCAAGTATAGCCAATAGAATTAAGCATGTTCACATCTAAATGGCTTATTTCTAAATCCTCAAAGAACCCTTTTTCGTTATCGGGGCTAACTATGTCATGTTCATAAAAATTTCCAAGATTGACTCCTAAAACTTGAAGCCCTCTTGTAATTGCACTTGTGCCGCTCCTCTGAACGCCTATTACAGCAATAATCCTCTTCTTTTTTAGGTCATTTGCCTTCTGCATTGGAAACGCCGTTTATTTTAGTTTTCATATCTTTCAAAATATTGCTCCAGATATCTATATTAGGCTTAAGTTCGAACTCGACTATATCGGCAAGAAGAACGTAATCCTGTTTCACCTGTGTCGAAAGAACCGAAGCAAGAATTTTTTCAAGGTCGTTAAAATAAGACTGGACGCTTTTGCCGTCATAGACAAGGTTGTTATAATCAATTTTTAAAAACTGGGATATTTTTTCCATGATTTGAATAAACATAGTAAGTCCGCTTAGGTATGCCGAAAAATTTTTAAATCCTGCATTACTGTTTCCCCATCTTATTTCATCGGTAGTTTTTACTACTCCTGCTTTAAATTCGTTTAAAAACTTTATAGCGGCGTTTAACGAACCGTTTAAAAGTTCAAGCTGATTCATCGTAGTTATTTTAATTTCGTCGGCGTCTCCAAGTTTAAAAGCCTTTGATTTGTCGGCGTCCAGCATTAAATCGTCGTATTGAGTTCCGTTTATCGCTATGCTTTTTATTACTTTGCCTTCCGGAATAAAACTTTTTATGCTGCCGCCGTATAAAATGTCGTACATACTACCGGCGCTAAAAACGGAATCGTTTAAATGCCCGTCGATATATAGTTTCATGATAAATCCTCCGTTATCGTAATATGGTTAAATTATATTTATAAATTTTTGATTTTATCTAAAAAAATTAACGAAACCTTTTTAAATATATTTAATTGGAGCTTATACATGGAATAATTTTTAAGAGAATCTAAGGCAAAACCGAACAAATCGTAGCTGACCGAACTGTTCTGGTTTATGACGTGAATCTGGTTAAACAGAGATAAGTCGTCATAAACCGAAGATAAATATTTTAATTCAAAATCTATAGATTTTATTTTACAGGTATATTCTTCTATTTTTTTTGAATTAAACGGGTCTTTAAGAGCCAGATTTATCATTTTTTTTGTCTCCGACATACCTCTTTTGCATAGAGCGATAAGCTTTTCAACGGACTTTAATTCTTCCTTGATATCTAAGCTAAGATTATATTCTATGCCCTCAAAACAGTCAAGAAAAAGTTCTATTTCGTTTTCGTCTATCTTCCAAAAATCTCCTTCGTAATAATGTTCTAGAGATAATTTTAGTATTTTAAGTTTTAAATCTTTAAAATTTAACTTAATTTTTACCGCCGGCAGATAATCGATAAATTTTTTAGAATCAAAACGGGACAGATAAGGAATAATGCCGCTATTCTTATAATCGGACAGTTTTTGGGCATAGTCGTTTTCTTTTTCGAGAACCATCAAAGACATATCATAAATATATTCAGGTTTAATTAATCCCTGGCAAACCGGATTTAAACATTTTAAATTAAAATCGCATGGAAAACATCCAATATCGGGAATTACGAGCAAACGGTTTTCGGCATATGGTCCCGTTTCTAAAAAACCAACGTTTCCGGTATAAATAACGATTAATTTAGTTCCTACGGCAACTCCTATATGCATTGTTCCTGTATCGTGTGTTATAAGAAGATTTGAGCGCCGTACTATATAAACAAGGTCGGCAACCGAGGTTTTTCCGGTAAGATTAATAAGTCTTTCGTTTGCGACTATGCTTTCTATAAAACCGCCTGCTTTAACGTCATATTTTGCTCCGAGTAAAACTACTTTAGTTTTAATGTCGCCGTTTAAAAACATTTTGGCCAGTTCCGCAAAATAGTCGTAACGCCATTTTTTTAGCTCAGTCGATGCTCCTATGGCAAAAGAAACGATATTATCGCTTTCTTCTATACCGTATTTTTTTAAAACTTCAAACTCCTTATTTCCATCATGTTCTTCATCGATTTTTTTTGTATCTAAATAAATTTTATTGACGTGTTGTTTATTTTGGGTTTTATTCGTTTTGATAGTTCTTTCGTATAGATCGACGAGATTTAAAACGCTTACTTTTCTGTTTTTAACTGCAGAAAATATATAAGCTATCATTTCGTCGTTAGATATTATAGTTCCTTCGCGGTTTACCGATATACCTATATTTTTTAACGAATTTAAAATATAAAGGAAATAAACGCTAAATTCATCGTGGGAAAGGTTTACCGCAAGGTCGTAATTTACCTGCAAGATACCGTCGAACATGTCGGCTAAAGCTTTTAAAACATCTATAGTTAAGTCGAAATTGTTTGCCTTTAAAAGCTCGGACAGTCCGGTAACGTCTATAGGCTTAATCTCATCGACATACGGAAGAAAAGGAGCAATTTCCTCAAATTCCTTTGAAATTATAAGTTTAACTCGGCTTTCCGGATAAATTAATTTAATTTTTTTAAAAAGAGCGGTGGACTGAATAAGATCGCCCATGCGGGTAAGATTCAGTATAATTATATTTTTCATCGCTTATTACAGCCCTTCGAGTTTTACTAATTTTGCTTTTATCGCCCATAGCATTAAAATCATAGCTTCCGATTTAGACAACCTGCCTTTACCGCTTTTTATGCTCTCTGCCATATCTCTTATGGAAAGCGATTTCTTGTCGGAAAACTGCATAATAAGGTCATGAAGCTCTTTATTTCCTTCGGTTTCTTTCAACAGTTCCGAAATATTCTGCTTTCTTGTTTCAAGTTTAGATTTTATCTGTTCGTATGAATCTAAAAGTATTATATTCATCATCTCGCGGATGCGGCGTTCGTAAGTGTGATTTTTAACTACCGTTTCCCTGCCGTGAGCGGCTATAGACAACCTTTCCTCTTCATTTGCAAGGTAGTACTTTATTTTTTTTCTTAAGTCGTCCACCGTATCAAAAACAACCAAATCTTTTCCGTCTTCAAAAACTCCATCCATATACTTGCGCCTGTCCACAAGCTGAAAACCTCCGCAGGCTAAAATTTCGTAAACCCTGGGATTTAAAAAATCTCCGTTTGGATTTATGTCCCAGTGCCACATAGAAGAATGAAGGTTGATATTTATTTTTGAATAGTTATAAATTTTAACGGCTTCTTCTTCGGTAAACCTTTTGCCGCCGTCCTGAATTAACAAACTTAAAGGAAGTCCTACATACCAGTCGGTTCCCCATATTTTGAAATTAAAATCGACAAGCTGGGCAAAGACGTTTTTCCTGTTATAATAACCCATTCCTGCAAAACTTACGTCGGAACCGTATTTTATCCTGTCGTCTTCATTTATTTCATTAATTTTTTTATGAAAATCCGGAAGGCATGCTAAAGGAAGATAATAATAGTTGTCTGCGCCAATATTTTTAAGTTCCGCAAAAAAATCGTCTTTTTGTATAGTAAAGAAATAATCGACGTTCTTTACTATGGTATTCCAGTATGTAAGCGTCCTAAAATCTTCTACAAACCAGTATGCAGTTTTAATCCCCATGCTTTTTAGTTTAAGCAAAGTTCTTTCGCTTGCCGGCGACTGCGCCATAAAAATGACTAAATCGGGAGGTTCATTAAAAACGGAAGAAAGAAGGGCTTCGGACATGAGGTCAACAAGGCTCTGCTTTAATGAATTTACATGGTCTTCGTTGGGGGTAAATACGCCCATATATTTATATACATCGTAAAATTTTGAAAAATCGAGAATTTTTGCGTCGTAGCCAAGGTTTAAAAGAGCCGAATACAGATAGTTACCTATGGTAGAAGAACCGCCGTACATCGGCTGAACTACTAAAACCCTGAAAGAAGACGGCGTGAAGAACTGATTAATTCCGTGAAGTTTATGTATAAGCGCATATTCTTCGGAAAATATTTTTTTATACGGAGGCAGTTCGCAAAACAATATAATGCCTTTATCGAGTTCGAGTTCAAGTCTTTGAAAAACGGCGGAAGCGTCTGAATATGATTTTTCGCTTATACGGTCCAAAACCATAATATTTATTTTGGACGTCAACTCGGAAACGTCAAAATTGTTTTTAATAAATTCGAAAGATTCTTTAGCCGGTTCTATGACTTCTATTTTTATTTCTTTATTATCTTTTTTCAAAAAATCTATTAATGCTTTTATGTGATAACCCGCTCCAAAACCAAAAATCATAATTTTATCCGGTATCCCTTCCGAATTAATCCTGTCCATAACCTGAGCCGCCCATTTCTGCGCTTCTGAAATAGGGTCGTAAACGGAATGGACGGTAATTCCGTTAATCTTAAAAGACGGCGCGGATATAGTTTTGGTTTGAACTATCTCGAAATTTAAATCGTTACGGCTCATATTTTAATTATTCATATATTTATATTTTCTTAAAACATTTTTAAAATATCTATAGCATTATCTAAAAGCAAAATTATATCGTTAAAACTTTTCTGCGCACCTGATGAGTTTAATTCATCTATAAAATAATCACATGCAAGTTTAAAATAACTATAGTTTAAACCGAGAGCTTTCACGGAGTTTTTGAATTTTTCAAAATATAAAGCGGCGTATTTATCATTTTTATCTTCTTTATTAAATGATTTAGAAGCGTTTTCAAAAACGCCTTTCATAAAGTCAATTTCCTTTTTTAAAGAATTTAGGGAACTTCCGTCTATTTTATAATATTTGTTCGTATATCTCAAAACATTATTTTTATCTATTTTTACGCTATTTTTTGAAAATACGTTAATCCAGCAAAACTTAAATATTTCCGAAGCAAATTCGTTTTTGGATATTTTTCTTTTATATAACGGATAAAAATGGACCGTGCCTAAATGTTTGCAAACGGCGACCGAAAAATTCCCTTTTTTTACGTTTGCGATAACTCTTTTTTTAACGTCGGAAAATTTAATTTCTTGTTCTTTAAAAGAATAACGCAGTTTATTTTTGATTATCTGCATAAGAGCAAGATTAAAGACGTCTTCTGGATTTATATCGTTTTTGCAAGCATAATTAAAACGGCAAGGTTCATGCTGCATACACGGATAACATTGTATGACGGAGTGTATTACGTAAGAATTTTCTACGTGAGGGCCGGTTTCGTAAAAATTGGCGTTGCCGGTATATAAAGAAACAGACGGAACGTTAAAAATCTGCGCGATATGCAAAGTTCCGGTATCTGACGCGATAATTAAATCGAAGTCTTTTATAAGATAAATAAGTTCGTTTAGGTTGGTCTTTCCGGTTAAATCGATAATATTTAAGCCTTCCGGCAGTTTTTGTTTTATTTCTTCGGCGGCGGACGATTCTTCAGCCGTTCCCACCAATATTATTTCGCAGTTAAGGTTATCCGAAAGCAATTTAATTAAATTTGCATAATTTTTCGACTGCCAAATTCTTTTCTGATGCGTTGCTCCTATAGAAATACAAATCCTAACGGGTTCGCCGCTTAACCGTTTTTTTTTGCTTTCGATTTTCTTTTTTAATTTTATAATGCCGTACGAAGTTTTTATTTCGGCCGTCTTTTCGCTGCCTATAAGAGAATATATATCGGTAATATTTATCCTGTTTAGGCTTCGGT
>JAKAOK010000015.1 GCA_021812245.1 bacterium
ATCGTCGATAAAATACAATATTTTTTTTCCTATATCGCTAAAGAAATTATAGATATTATTACTGTATTCGTCTATTCCGTAAATAGCCACCGTTTTAGCTGTTTCAAATAAATGTTTTTTATTCATAATTAGTTAAATTAATTTGCATCAATTATTTTCTCTATGGTATCTGCGTTGTTATTGTAATTATTAATTTTATATAAAATTAATATGCTCCGGCGGATGTTTGAGCTTCCATAAAAATTCATTTATATTATGCGTTCTGCAGTTTGAATAACATTGTTTTTTAACATCTATTTTTTTTGCAACCTTATTAACAATATTCCAATATCTATCGCTATTTATTATTTCAGCAAATGAACTCTTAATTAAATCGCCTAAAATCCATTCTTCGTTGCCAAACATAGCGCCGCATGGATATAGCTTCCCGTCTCCGCTAGAATAAAGCAAGAAGGGGACGCCGAAACAATTATTGTAATTCCTTTCTCCTTTATTTGATATTTTATTCCATTTTACAATAACTTTATAACTTTCATTTCCAATAGATTCGGCTTCCGTCAATGAATCCTTATATTTCTCATATTCTCCTAGTTTTTCGTAAATTCCGAGATCATTTTTTATGGAATCGCTGCATTGTTTTACTACTAAATAATCTACACCAATTTTTTTGCCTAATTTAGCAAGAGGAACAACCTGATTAACGTTATTAGGAGTTAAAACCATTTGCAAGCCTATAGTAATTGTTAATTTTTTAATTTTTTTAATTTTAACGCAAAACTTTATATTGCTAATTACTTTGTCGAAATCTAAACTTCTGTGTATCCTCTTATAGTCGTTATTAGTAGCCGCGCTTAAATTAAATCTTATCCAAGATAAATATTCAAGCGCTTCTTCGCCTTTTTTGCTCGTGTCTAACATTACCCCGTTTGTTCCCAAAGAAATATCCACGCCGGCTTTCTTGCCCTGAACTATAGCATCATAAACATAAGGATTTAACGTTGGTTCGCCCTCGCCTATAAATGCCATAGATTTAACACCCGCTTTACCTGCATCTTTTACGTAATTTATTAGAGGCGTTTTCGGAAAATATGTCGTTTGTCCTTTTTTATACAAATTGCCCTGCATAATACCAAAACAGTATTCGCAGTGTATGTTGCAACCTTTACTTAAGCCGACGTCTATGTGCAACGGAGCGATTTTTTCATTATTTAACCAGTCATTTACCCTGTCTAAATGCCAATATAACTTATGACCGTCCATTAAAAATTTATCAGACATAAAAATCTCAATTCTCCAAATAAAAATTTAATTATTAAATTAATTTTTCTTTTTTTAATCTTTCGCAGTAATCAAACAGCGCATCTTCCCAATGCCTAAGAAGCGATGTTTTAATAGAATTTAAAGGAGTGTAAGTATTTTTAATGGCAACAAACGGAAAATCTTTATACGATGCAGGTTGAATATCTATATCTAAATTTAAGTTTTTTATTATATTTTTCATTATTTCATGCAAAGAAACACTGCCTTTGTTTGCAATATGATATAAGCCAAAATTTTCATTATTATTTAAAAAAGATAGCAATTTATACGCTATATCTATACTGTATGTAGGTGAAGATATAATATCGTCGGCTACTTTTATAATTTTTGCGCCATTTTCTATTTTTAAAAGCATTTTTTCTACAAATTGTTCTTTTTTTTTCGTAAAACCAAACAATATTGGTATTCTAAAAATATAATATTTTTTTGAATATGCCTGTATAAAACAATCGCCTAAATATTTTGTTGCTCCATAAATATTAAGCGGAGAAGGAATATCTTTTTCATTATAAAAATCCATTTTAAAGTTATCAAAAACGGCATCCGTGCTAAAATGAACTAAAGTAAAATCATTCTTTTTCGACAATTCCGCAAGTTTTTTAGGATATAACGAATTTAAAATATATGCGGTTTTATTATCATTTTCACATTGATCTATCCCTATAAAAGCGATAGTATTTATAACAATATCAAATTTATCGCTTTCTATTAATGAGCTCAGCAAGTTAAAGTCAACGGCATTAAAATTTGAAGTATTCTTACCACAAATACTAAAACCATCTTTAAAAACTTCTTTAATAGCCGTTCCAAGTTTACCGGTATCTCCAAGTAACAGTATTTTTTTCATAAAATTTTATATCCCAAAATATTTTTAACTACAGTAACTATCGAATTTTTAGAAAGTCCAAATAATTTCCTCATTCCATTCTGGTCTTTTATTTCATGAATAAATTTATGGGTTATCCCTAAGGTAGTCAATTCATAATTATTAATTTTATTAATTGCGAATATCTCAAAAAGAATACTGCCTAAACCGCCTATTATATAATGCTCTTCTATGCTGATTACATGTTTAACTTTGCCTATCGTATCTATCAATAAAGATTCGTTAATTGGATTCAACATTGGAATAGAAACAACCTTAACCGATATTCCCTCTTTTAAAAGTTCTTTGCGTGCATCCATAACCTCCGTCCCGATTGAACCGTGAAATATTAAACATACTTCTTCGCCGTCTTTCATTAAAATAGGCTCAGTTATATTTATGTTTTTATCCACATGTATATTTGGCTCGCCTCTTTTAGCCAAACGTACATAAACTGGATTTTTCGATGTTAACGAATATTCGGCCGAAAGTTCCGCTTCTATCGGGTCGGCTGGAGATATTATAGTTAAATTAGGAAGCGTTCTTGCAATAGCAATATCCTCTATTGAATAATGGGTCATTCCCTGCGGAGCATAAGTAACGCCGCTGCCTATCCCGACGAGCGTTACCGCTAGATTTTGATAGCATATATCATTCCTTACCTGCTCATAAGTTCTGTATAATAAAAATGGAATTATATTATATATATAAACCTTAAAACCGGCAATAGCCATTCCGGCGGCAAAACCCGTTGCATTCTGTTCTGCTACGCCAAGATTTATAAAATTATCGGGACTTTCATTTTTAAAATTGTCAAAAACTCCAAGCCCCGCATCCCCCGATATTATAAATATATCTTTATTTTTTGAAACTTCTGACGTAATCTTATTTATAAATGCGCTTCTCAAAGAAGTTCCCTCAATGCTTTATCTTTATGTTCACCGGTTACTATATAATAATGCCACTCAAGTTTATTCTCCATAAATGACACCCCTTTTCCTTTAACGGTATCGGCTATTATAATATTAGGTTTATTTTTTGTTCTTTCTTTAAAAACCTGTCGTAAAGCAGAAATATCGTGCCCGTTTACTATAGCCGTATTCCAGCCGAAAGCCTCCCATTTATCTCTAACGGGCTCATAGCTACAAATTTCTTTCGCTCTGCCGTAACCCTGCAAATTATTATAATCAAGGATAACCGTAAAATTATCCAGTCCTAACTTTGAACCGAACAAAGCTCCTTCCCATACTGAACCTTCCTGCGATTCACCGTCTCCGATTAATACATAGACTTTTCTCTTTAAATTTCTCTTTTTAAAGCCGTATGCAATTCCAAGCCCCATATTAAATCCATGACCGAGTGAACCTGCAGAAACTTCTACCCCCTTTGCCGTAAACCTGTCGAGATGCGCGGGAAGAGTTCCGTCGTTTTTGAGATACCCTTTCAACAAATTTTCATTAATTATGCCGGTTTCTGCCAATGCTGCATAAAGAGCCATAGCTCCATGCGCTTTGCTTAAAATAAAAACATCCCTATTTTCCCATGGTTCTAATTTTAAAATATCAAAATATAAGACCGTTAATATGTCAACGCAGGATAAAGACGACCCTACATGCGCACTCTTTGAATCATGCGCCATTTCAATTATTTTTCTCCTAATGTTTTTTGACTTGTCTATAAGATTCAAAATGTTTTTTTAAATAATTTTTTTTAAAGTATCGATTATTTTATTAATATCAACGTAATCCATACAAAATGCATCGTTTTTACAAACCGAATTGTAACACGGCATGTATTTGCAATTAATCTCAGGGGTAACAAATTGACATCTGCCGTATGAAGAAACCTCATTATATGATGTTGCGCCGAAAAGAGCTACAACCTTTTTCTTTAAAGCAAGGGCTATATGTAAGCCTAGACTGTCCTGCGTTATTATACATCTGCATGAGTTCAGCCAGTCTATATATTCATATAAATCGTTCAACCCCTCCTGCCAGGAGATTTTGTATCTTTCTCTTAAAAGCAGTGATTCAAGCTCATTCCATTTATCCATAGGCATAGCTTTAGTAAGCCATTTAGAACCGGATTTATAATTGAGACCGATATCGTAAGCAGCAGTTGTTTTAGGCTTATAACCTAAAATATACTCCTGTCCCGTCCATTTCTCTCCTATCATTTCAATTAGCACTTTCTGCCAGTAATCGTTTGTTTTTTTCTCGCCGTTTTTATTCTGGATATAATTTAGAAAGTCTAAACCTTTTTCGTATGCGCTGTAAGCACCTGTTTGTGAATCAAACCTGAAGCCGTACTTGACCCATGCGTCTACCATATCGGCAATAGCGCATACCCCTGGTATTTTTTCAAGATTTATAAGTATATCGAATCTTTCCTTTAATAACTGAAACGGAACAAAATTATCCCAGATTAAAATTCTATTTAAATACTCGTTGTTATTTAATAATGGGTATGCTTCCTCGGCAACAAGCCATGTTATTTCCGAATCGGGATGCTTGCCTTTTAAAGCGCTAAGTATAGGAGTCGTGCGCAAAACATCGCCAAGGCTAGGGATTTTGCCTATCTCCGAATCCAGCGTTTCGGAGTAACCGAGTTTTATAATTAGTATCTTCATAAAAGTAGTTATATAAAATTAATATGTTCCGGTTTATGGGACAACATTTCAAGAAATTCGTTTACGCGCGCCATTCGACAGTTAACCCTGCATTCTTTCGCAATCTCAAGCCCGTTGAGTCCATAATCTATGGAGGATTTTCTTTTATCCGAAAATAAAATATCCTTTATATTATCGTCGTAAATATTGCCTGCCTTGAATCTTTCGTCGCCAGTAAATACGGCGCAAGTATAAAAATCTCCTTTAGAGGTAAGAAAACCCCAGAAGGGAAGGGCGTAACAGTGATGAAATTCTTTAATCTTTTTTATATATTTTTCAAAAGATTTTCTTCTGAAAATAATATTAATCTTGCAGGCATTTTTTTTTATAATATTATCTATATAATCTAATGTTTTTCTTGAATATAAATTTTCTTTATTTTTAAGCTGTTGCGGGTGTTTTGAAAATGATTTAAAAACAACATAATCGACACCTATGTCGGAAAACAGGTTAATAGCATTTTCTATATCTTTTAAATTTTCTTCTATAACTAAAAACTGTATGCCTATTGTAGTTTTAAGTTTATTTTCGTTTTTTATTTTTACGACGGATTTTATGTTATTAATGACTGTATCGAAAGTATGATTAGAGGATTTATGAACGATTTCGTAAATATCCTTAGTTCCTGCATCTACGCTGAATTTTATCCATGTTAGATTTGGAATAATTATATTGAAAATATCTAAATTACCTATACTTCCGTTAGAAACGATAGCGGCGTCTATGTAATTCTTCTTTGTAGCTATTATCATTTTATCTATATCTTTATGCAAAAAAGGCTCTCCGTCTCCCGCAAAAACTACACTTTTTAAGCCCGCTTCGCCCATTTTTTTCATAAAATTTTCAAAAACATCTGCGTCAAGACTTTGCTTTTCTTTCATTGCAAAATCCACGCCGCAAAAAATACACCTTTGATTGCAGTACGAAACTGGAGAAACTTCGATATAAATTGGAGAAATATATTTTTTTTCCTGCCATTCCCGAACCCTGTCTAAGTGCCAGTAAAGTTTATGTCCGTCGATTAGAAATTTGTCCATATTTAATTTATTATTTTCCTATATTTATAATTTCTACACTCGTGTGTCCATGTTCTTGAAAACGGTTTGTCTTTATCTTAACGTCGCAGGGGTTGCAGTCGCCGTAAAACGAACATGGGCGGAATTCGTCTATTATATCTTCGTTTAAGTTTTCGTCGATAATATGGGCGTATGGATTTCTTCCTTTATATAAATCTGCATGGCATTTATAAACATAACCGGAAGGATCGACTATAAGTTCCGTCGTCCTGCATTCGCAGGTTTTTAATTCCGAAGCGTTAACTGAACCATTATATTTAAAAGTTCCGTATAATTTGCCGTTATATTCGCCTAAATATTCTTTAGTCCTGAAATCTATTCCGATGTCAAGACATCTTTCTTTAACTTTAAGTATGTGGTCTCTTAGCGAACCGTCAGGCTGAAGTATGCCGAAAAGACCGATGTTAAACCCTGCATCCTTAAGTTTTAAAGTTTTTTTAATCAAATCGTCGATATAGTTTTGCCACGGATGATAGCTGACTCTTATCGGAGCGTAAGGAGCGATTCTGTTGAATCTCCAGACCGGCGCTTCTTTGATAAATTTATCGACGTCGAACATTAGATTAGTGAGTAAATCCATTTTAATATCGGGTTTTACCTCGTTAACAAACTTATAAAAACCTTTATGGAGAGTAGGTTCGCCTCCCTGTAACGTAAGCGGCAAATCATCTCTTAATACAAGCCTGTTCGCGGCTTCAATCCATTCCTCCGCAGTCAGTCCGTTTCTATGAGCCTGTGAAACGCGGGAACCGCCGTTATGAATATTTATACAGTAAGGGCATTTAAGGTTGCAGGATAAAGTAAGGAAAAAGGCTACGTAGTTGTGATGAGGCTTGAGCCTTATTATATTTAGGTTTAAATTGTCTTTTTCTTTAAATGGATTCATAAATTGACAATGTTATTTTTATTAAGTTCTGCCGCAAATATTTCTTTTGGCGTATAAATTATTTCGTCATTTATACCAGATTCTTGAAGTTTAACCCTTATAGATTCTTCTTTGTTTTGGTTGTAAACCGCTATAATATAAATATCCGGCTTAGGCAATCCTTTTAATTCATTTGTCTTATATATCTTTAATCCATAATTCTCTCCGCTTTTAAAATCGTCGATGTAGCAATATATATTCTTATTTAACCGCTTCAATAACATCGATACGTGTAAACTTGCATCGCCGGTACCGCAAATTGCAAAATTATTATATTCATCAATCGGCTGCTTATTTGAATTAAAGTAGTAATTTACAAGTTTAAATGTAAATTCTTCGTTTTTATTTTTTATATATTCTATTAATTCTTTTGGACTTGCATTAAACATGGAAAAATTTTTAAACAAACGATAATATATTTTTACAAACATTAATTTCAGATAATTATCTAACTCGTTTTCCGTTAATTTGCCGACGGTTTTAGCAGTCCTGTAAATCCACTTAACTGTTTCAACTGCATCGCCTATATTCCTTTTATCGTCTTTTTTTATAAGAGCAAAATTCTGACCTTCTAAATCCATACTCCATAAATAAGGATATTTATCGATAAAAGCTGCTTTTCCGTAAAAAAGGGAACATATGGTTGATTGATTATCCGATAATAAGTTATCTAAAGATACTTCTTGATATATTTGTTTTAATATTTTAGTTTTATATATCGCTACGCCGCCGACATGACCGGGACAATTTCTGTTCCTAAAAAAAATATCTTTGCCGTTTTCTATTTGTTTTTGAAAAAGATTTGCATAATTAAATGATTTTAAAATTTTTTGTGTTTCTCTGCTTACGCCATGAAAATTAGAACAAATCATTACGATTTCTTTATCCTTAGAAACAAGCGACATTGCTTCGGAAAAATAATTATTATATATAAATGTATCGTCATCGCCTATAAGAATAACCCACTCTCCGAATACAAAATTAAGTATCGCGTCTGCAGTATTAGTAAGAGAACCTAAATTTTTTTCACGTTTTATATATCTAATACGATTATCTTTAGAATACGTCTTTCTTATCATATCTTCTGTATTATCGGTAGAACAATCATCAAAAATTACAATTTCGAAATTTGGATAATCTTGTCTTATAATAGAATCTATCATCCTAATAATGTAATTTGACCTGTTGTAAGTAGGTAAAATTATGCTTATAAACGGTAAATTCATACTTATCCTCTCTCCTTTTTCAAACAATAGCTATATGCTTCATAATTTTCAATGCAAATATGCTATAATCCGCCTTTTCTTATCATTAAATTTATTAATATTTTTTCAGAGTAAATATCTATATCGTCAAGCTGTGTATGGGTTACTAGCCCGCAATTACCGCATACTGGATGGTTTTTCCGTTTTTTCATTAGAAACATTTTCTGATATTCAAAAAGTTTTTTACTATTCCATATTTCTTTTACGGTATTGCACTTAACATCCCCTATTACTAGCTTTCTAGACCAATCTCCATGACAAAGACTTGCTGTTCCGTCAGAATTGATTGCAAAAGAATAAAATACAAAAGGACAAACCAAGACCTCTTTTATTTTTTCTCCGTACATGTTCATTTGCCGATTAACTTTTACCTCTCTTAATTCAAATTCTGGCCAGCAAGGAGAAATAGACTCTATAAATATTTTATCCGCTATATTTCCAAAAATTTCATAAAATTTGTTGCGTTCCTCAATAGATAATATATCGCCGTTTATTTTGACATACATCTCGCAATTTCCTCTATTTTCGTAAAAATGACGAATATTATCAACCATATTGTCAATATTAACGGATACTCCGGAAAAATATTTATATTGTTCTTTGTTTATCCCTTCAATGGAAATGGTTATTCTATCGAGACCCGCTTTTATGATTTCCAAGTTCTTTTTATAACTGAGAAGAGTGCCGTTCGTAGCAGTCCCTATTTTCTGAGCACAGCCTTTATCTTTGGCATATTTAACCATGTCTGCAAAATGCGGGTTAAGCAAAGGCTCTCCGTCCTTATAAAGCAATAAAAGCCTGATAGGTTCTTTGAAGTCGCAAATATCGTTTATAATTTTTTTATATAAGCTAAAATCCATTAATCCAAACTTCCTGCCCGGCGTCTTCTTCATTAGCTCTCTATCGCCTGTCGGACAGAATTTACATTTAAAATTACAAACATCGGATGGGTCAATAAAAATACGGAAAGGTATTTTTAATGGAATAGCTTCCTCTAATTTAGTCCTATTTTCGCATTTAAGCGTTTTAGCTTGTGCTTTCATAAGGTAATAATAATAATGGCATATTATGATAATTTATCCGGTACGGCATAACATATTATCTCAAACGCATTATACGCATAAATTCTTAAATAAAGTTTATATCCTAAATTCCAACTTTTAATTAGGTATGGAATTTCATACAAATGATTATATTTATGATAAACTGAAATCGCTAACACCGGTTTATATTTTTTAATCAACTTTTCTGCGCCGTTTAAAGCATTCAATTCAGCCCCTTCTATATCCATTTTAATATAATTAGCTGGATAATTAAGTAACGACTCGTCGATAGAAATGGCGGTTGCAAAACTATCCGCATTCATATCTATGTGGTTCGAGGATGACCTGCTGCTATTATTATTAAATCTTAATATTTCAAGTTTATCCCAAACGGCGCATGGGAACAAAAAACAATTTATATCGGTTTTATGAACAAACTCGCTCAATGATATAAAATTCATAGGAGAAGCCTCAAAAGCGACGACAGATACTAAATTAAAATTTTTACTGATTTTATATATGCTGTCCCCGTTATATGCGCCGCAGTCTATTAAATTAACGTTTATAAGATTTAAATCAATATCTTTAGGGCAATACTGTTCGTTGCATTCATTCGGCGGCGGCAAAATATCTAATTTGCCTGTTTGTCTATATTCCAAAATTTTATTAAATAACTTCCTAGAGTAATCATCCGACCATATTTTTCCAATATTTTCTATAATCTCTTTATGCTCAGGTTTCATTTTATTCTTCGTCAGCCAGAAATAATCATCGATACCACACATATTATCGCTAAAATCCTGATAAAATTTAATGGGATTAATAATTTGTAAAAATCCTGAATTAAATAAAATTTTTTCGATGTCCCATAAATTGACCTTATCATTAAAAATTCCTATCAAGCAGGTTGTTCCGGCTTTGAAGTTTTCAGTCAACTTAGTGTCGTTTATTGAAATACAAAGGGTATTATCGATATATGTACCTATTTTATCTTTATCCTTATCGATAAAATATAAAACTTCACAATTATTTTTTTCTAAAATATTTTTAATTTGACGTCCGAAAAATCCTGCCCCGTATATTATAACTTTATTTTTCATGTATAGTTGACCCGATTTTATATTTCAATAATTAATCCTCTTATCTTTATCTGTTAGTAGAATAAGCATATTTTTCTCTAATTCTTTTCTGTCTAAAAACGGCCATAAATCTTCAAGAGGTTTTGAAACGATAGAACCGTCGTCATTAATTACGGACGAGAGTTTTGGCGCCGTTTGTAAATCCGGGTCTATCATTACTTCGCATAATACCGGTCCTTCGTCGTTCAAAACGCTTTCGACTTCTTCTTTTAAAATATACTGGTTTTCTATTTTTTTTACTTTAATGCCGTATGCCGAAGCAATTTTACAGGTATCAGGCAGTGTTAGACCGCTTGAGGGGTCGCAACAGACCAATCTTCCTTCAAAGAATTTATTGTGAGTATTCCTTATAGCGGCGTAACCGTTATTATTAAGGACAAAAATCTTTACGGGAATGTTTAATCTTTTTAAAGTTTCTAATTCCTGAATATTATGTTGGAGTCCTCCGTCGCCTATTATGCAAATAGTTCTCCTGCCGCCGCTTGCTAAACATACGCCGATACTCTGCGGCAAACCGAAACCCATAGAGCCTAAACCAGGAGAGTTTATGACTCTCTGTCCCGACTTTGCCCTAAAAGCCTGAAGGGTTATTTCGGCACAACTGCCTGAGCTTCCGGGAACTAATAAATCTTTTTCGGAAAGTAAATCCGATATTGCATCTATTAAGGCATAAGTATTTACGTATTTTGCCGGTTTCAAATATTCCTTTAAAATAACCGGATATTTATTTTTTAATTTTTTACATGTTTCTATCCATTCGGAAATATCGTTAAGTTTTATATCAACGGACTGCAGGGCAAATTCTTTTATAAAATCTCCCGCATCGCTTATAATAGGCAGGTCTATTTTTGTATTGGTTTTTTTAATTTCGTTTTCGTCTATATCTACTATAACCTTTATGCCGCTTCGCGCAAAATCTTGATAATTGTGCCCAACCTGAGGAAGATCAAGGCGCGCTCCTATAACAAGTATGAAGTCAGCGCTTTGCTGAATAAAATTAGCATATCTTGAAGCAATAGAGCCAGGTCTGCCGAAATATATTTCGCCGTCTTCCGGCAAAAAATCAGTCATTCTCCATGTGGTAAGAACGGGAATTTTCAACTTATCAATAATATCTTTAAAAATCTGTTCAGCTCCTGAAAGCCTAATGCCTCTTCCCGCAAGAATAACTGGGCGTTTGGAACTATTTAACAAGTTTATGCACTGCGCAACCTGCTTATTTAACCCCTTTTTTCTAAAAACTGAACATTCTTCTTCGCCTTTATCAAACGCACGCAAATTATTTTCATCTATAACGACACCCTGAACGTCTAAGGGAATATCTATCCAAACTGGCCCAGGTCGGCCGGTTTTTGCAAGATAAACCGCCTTTTCCATATGATACTTTATATCTTCAGGTTCAGTTACCGTAACGGCATATTTAGTTACCGGCCTTACGATAGATATTATATCTACTTCCTGAATACCCATCTGCCTTACGCCTTTATTTGCAAGAAGGTCTTTACGCTTAACCTGCCCCGATATTACGATAAGAGGAGTAGAATCAATCCAAGCGGCGGCAACTCCGGTAATTGCATTTGTGCCGCCTGGTCCGGTAGTTACTATAGCTGCGGCAATATTATTGCTATATTGCGCATAGCCGTCTGCGGCTATAACCGCTGCTTGCTCATGGAGCATACAAACATGCTGAAGGCTTTTCTTTTTCCCCATAGAATCTACAAGGTGCATACAGCCGCCGCCTGGAAGCAAAAATATATGACCAATACCTAAATCTGAAATAAAATTTATTACGTAATCGGATAGCTTAATCAAAAATTCTCCTTATTTATTTGATTATCGATTTAGCCTGTTCTAGGTAATAGGTTTTAAAAGCCGGTCAGACCAAAGGTTAATAAAAGTTTTTCTATCCTTATTATTCACTATCGATTCATCATCATAGTAAGAATCGTCTTTATAATGAGTGGTGGATATTTCTTCGAAAATAACACCGTCTTTAGTACTAAAACTATGTTTTGCACCTCGTTCTACGACCACGATGTCTCCTGATTTATATTCTTTTTCAACTCCGTCAATAGTTATAATTATTTTACCGTATAATACATAAAACGTTTCTTCTTTTTTTCTATGAAAATGCACCGGATGGTTTTGATTCGGCAGCAATAAAATTAATTTTTTGCAATATTCCCTATTAATGCAGTTTATAATAATCGCACCGACTTCATCAAATCTTTGAATGCCGTAATGATGGGATATTTCTATATCCATACGACCAGGAAGCGCAATACCGCTATTTAAAATCAGCATTCTTGCTTTATTGATTATCTGCGTAACTCTGTCTCTTTGATTTACAGATATAGCATCAGTCTCTAATATAGGTTGATTAACGTTTATATCCTTAGAAGCCGTAAGTTTGAGATATTTTGACATTTGATTTGCCACAATTTGATTTTCTACATTTGGTATGGCAAAATAAACATTATTTAAATCAATGTCTTCGCCTTTCTTTATGATCTTGGAAGCAAAAACGCCTCTCTGAAGTCCGCGTAAATCTTGTCTTTCCTTATAGGTACCGCTATTCCTTTCTCCTGATATTCCGCAAATTTCATATGCGTTTTTAGCTGATTGCAACCATAAAGAGATATTATCCGGAAGCGATGAATAGGAATTAATATCATACTTGTTACTTTTCAATGCTACATGTCTTTCAAAAACGGAAGCTCCTTTGGAAATTGCTATTTTTATCGCATCATAATTATCTGGAAGCTCGTGCGTAGAATAACCTATAGGAATATCCGAATATCTTTGTTCAAGTATATTTATCTGATTTAGCTGAAGGTTTTTTCTGTCCGTAGGATACTCTCCTACGCAGTGCATAAGGCAAAAAGTTTTATCCCTATTTTCAAGAAAAGCTGCAACTCTGTCTATGTCTTCTATAGTAGAACCCGCCGTCGAAAGAATAAGCGGTTTATCTTTTTGAACAATTTTTTCGAGAAGCGGCCAGTCTGTAAAAGAACAGCTTGCTACCTTAATGATGTCGTATTCGTGCTTTATTATTAAATCTACGGAATCTTCGTCAAAAGGAGTGCATATAGTAATAAAACCCAACTTCTGCGCTTCTTCTTTTAAAAATAACCTTTCCGATTCTGATAAATTTGTTTCTAGGAAACGCTTTACGTATTTCAAACCAGTCCTATTAATATAATCTGGATGAATAAACGTTTTAAGATTTCTATATTGAAATTTAAACGCAAATTTAAAGTCGGCAAAATCATCACGATTGCATATTTTATGAAGTTCTTGAATTATATTCAGACCGTGTTTAACATCACCCATATGGTTGTTGGCCATTTCTAAAATAAATAATTTTGCGAACAAGCTTTTATTTATCATATTTTATAAAAAACAAATGGATTATTATATTTGCTAATTTGAATTAAAAAAAGATTTGCATTTTTGTGCAAATTTTTTAACCGATTCCTCTGTTGCTTTTTCATAAAGTTTAATTTCTAAAAGTAATTTTTCTCTGGTTTTTTTTGCATAATCTATATCACGAAATCCATATGCAGAACCGTAACAATCTTTTTCGTTAATGCACCATTCTTTTCTTGATAATCCTGTTTCCGGTATAACGATAGGGAGGCAGCCGCAAATAGCGGCATATGGAACATAAGCTGTATTTAAATCATATGATATACAACACTTAGTATTATTAAAAATTTCTGCAATTTCCTTATGAGACTTGTCGTCGATTAAAATTGAATTTTTTATATTATGCACAATCTTTCTATTTTTGCCCTTTCTCAAAATGTAACAGGTTCCCTTTCTTGCGCCAAAATTAGTTTGCTTATAAACATCTAAAAATGAAAGCCCTACAAATAATCTGTTTTCCTCCGGTATATTGAATTCTGGAGGTATATAATCTTTTTGCAAATAGAAAAAAAGCTCGTCTTTTCCATAATTAACTTCTCCGGTAAAAAAACCAGGCTTATAAAGCAACCATCTAACGACGTTTTTTGCTTTAAGTGGATTTCCGCTAACAACCTCGGGATAAACCACAATCGGATTATCATCTAAATCATAAATTTTTGCTAAAGGAGTGTGAAATTTTTCGTAAATTCCGTTATTACCCAATTGCGACTGAGACCACAACCAAATATAAGCCTGTTCCCCCTGTTTATTTAATAAATCGCAAAGTCTATGTAATACCAGATTGCCGCCGCTATTTTCGTCGAAGAGGGGGGCATAAATGATAAACTTTACGTTCTCTTTACGTTTTGGGACCTTTGCAAATGTATCTCTTCCCTCTTTCCGACCATATATAATATAATGCAATAAAGGGTTCATCCCTGAATTCCTTACATCGGTATAATAATCTAAATAAAATTTTGTATCAAACTTCAAAGACGGGTATCTGCCTTCTTTCCAACCAAAAATTAAATAATGTTCAATCGGATTCATATTATTAAGTTTAACATCTTCATACATTGAAAGATAAAACTCTTCGTCAAAAAGACCCGACCCTTTAATTATTTCTTTATATAATTGCAAATCATTCATAACATTTTTTTTATTATTTACTACTGCCTTAATTATATAATTATTTTTTAATTTTTACGAAGCACTACCGTAAATCCATTGCCGACTTTATCATCAATATCTTGAACTGCTTCTATTATAACCCGATTTGGGAGTATCATATTTTCATTCATATAATTTATAAGTTGTATAAAATCTTCGGTTATCCAAACCGAATAAACTTCGTAGTAGCCTCATATAATGTCCTTCTTAGAATATTTATAAACTACTTCCACACCGTTAAATTAAATTTCTAACATTTTAGAATATTCTCAATTGAGCACCTAATATATAGCAGCAGATCAAAATTAACGTTATAAGCAAAATCATGTTCTAAAACTTTTCCCCATTTATTTACTAAGTAATCCAATTCTTTCTTAAGCCTCGATTTCTTTTCTTCGGTATCATCATATCCCCTTGTTTTAGATTCATAATGGTAAAGAATTGCATACGGGGTATAAACGTTATAACAACCAAGCTTTATCATTTTAATGCAAAAATCTACATCATTATAAGCTATAGGTAAATTTTCGTCTAATCCATCTATTTTTTCGTATAATCCTTTTCTAACAGCCATACAAGCGCCGGTAACGGCTGAATAATTTTGCAGTAAATTAGCTCTTCCAAAATAACCTGCATCATTTCCATGGAGCCCCAGAAATACATGAATAGGACCGCCAAATTTATCAATCACAACGCCTGCATGCTGAATAGTATCATCCGGATATAAAAGTTTAGCGCCTACCGCTCCTATCTCGGGTCGCAAGGCATGAGAAACAAGCTCTCTTAACCAGTCACCGTTAATAACTTCGGTATCGTTGTTTAGTAAAACCAATACGTCTCCTTTTGCGGATTTAACGGCAAAATTATTAATAGCAGAATAGTTAAAAGGCTTATTATAATCTATCACTTTTATATTGTTTAAAGTATTAATAGACGCTAAATACTCGATCGTTTTTTTATCGTCGCTATTGTTATTGACGACTATGACCTCATAATTTTTATAAGAAGTTTTTTTAATTATGCCGTCTATACATTTTTTTAAGATGTCGTAGCCGTTAAATGTAGGTATAATTATGCTTACAAGAGGATTTTTATCGATATCGTAAATAACTCGGTTCCACGTAGGCATCAAAGGCGCTTCCACCACTTTAGTTTTTATATTCAACCTGTCGAGATGCTCTTGAATTGCTTTTCTTGCGGCTATTGCAGCATATGGCTTATTTTCAGTATTTATGGCGGTAGAACCTTCCGTCATTCTCCAATGGTATAATATCCTTGGAATATGCATTATTTCGTTATATTTTATTTTTTCTATAAAACGGATAGCTAGGTCGTAATCCTGAGAACCTTCATACCCTTCCCTGAAGCCTCCGATTTCATCGATTATCGACTTTTTATAAACTCCCAGATGATTTATCATATTTTGAGATAAAAAAAGATCGGGATTCCAGTCGGATTTAAAGTAAGGCAAGACTCTGCTTCCGTCGAAATGCAATTTGTCTTCGTCGCTGTAAATTAACTTTGCTTCGGGGTGTTCGTTAATTTCCTTTACTACAAAAAATAAAGCAGATTCGGAAAGTTCGTCGTCATGGTCTAGCAGTGAAATATTGTCCCCGGTAGCAATAGAAAGTGCGGTGTTAGAGGCTTTTGATATATGACCGTTTTCTGTTCTAAATATTACTTTAATTCTTTCGTCTTTTTCCTTATAATATTTTAAAATTTCTTTTACGTGAATTTCCGTAGATGCATCATCGGCGATACACAGTTCCCAGTTTCTATAAGTCTGGTTGATTACGGATTCTATCGCCTTAATTAAATATTCTCTGTCCGTATTATATACAGGCATAATAATGCTTATTTTCGGTTTAAATTCGAATATAAAGGCCCTTTGTTCTTCAAGTTCCGTTCGGGAAGGCTCGTTATATTTAATCCATGCTTGATAAGTTTCATTCTGCTCAAGCGACACTTTTATATCTTTATTATGTTTAACTATATTATTAATTAATGTTCTGTAAGCAAAAAGTAATTTTTCTTTTTCATTAAGTAATGATTTTATATCCTTTTGAGATTCTAATACGTCTAAACTTCGCTTTATATCTATTCTTTTTTTATAAATTATTATATTATATTTGTTTAATTCTAAAATATCACCGCAAAGTTTCAATGCTTCTTCATATTTCTTGTTTAAGGTTAGAAAATCAATTTCGCTCTCGATCGATTTAAACCTATTTAACGAAATAATATATTTAGAAACATCATTTTTAGATTTATTCGAGATAAATAAATTATCCATTTCGGCAAATATATAATTATCTCTTTTATATTTAAGCCTCCATTTTTCCATAAAGCGGTTAATATTTTCAATATCGTGCTTTTTTCTGCCTGCCGTTTTTTCTTCAAAATGAAATATTATGCTTTTTGGATTAAATATCAGCCTATAACCCGCTTCGCGCAATTTAAGGCATAAATCCACGTCCTCAAAACCGTTAATATAGCCCTCGTCGAAACCGCCCGATGCCTCGAATATTTCTTTTTTGAACATAAGGCATGCCGCCGTAAGAGCGTTATAGTTCCTTATGTAAATTGTATTCTTGATATCCGATTGCCCGCAACCGTATATATCCATTCCGGAATAGGCATTGTAAGGAACTAAACGTTCCTCGAACATTATGCCGGCCTGCTGAATTTTTTTGTCGGGATATAATAGCAGAGGACCTGCGGCGCCGATTTTTAAAGATTTTGCCTCGCCGGAGTTTATGGAACAATAAAGTTCGTCTATGGCTCCCTTTGAAACTACCGTATCGTTATTTAAAAATAAAATATTCCCTGAACCTGAAACTTTTGCTCCCATATTAGACGCTTTTGCAAACCCTAAATTTTCATTGTTTGAAATAAAGCGAAAATTCTTTAAACCGTGAAAATTAGCAAAATATTCCTTTGTTTCGTCGGTTGAACCGTTGTCTATTATAATTATTTCAAAATCTAACAGGGGATGATTTTTAAATATCGAAAAAACGCATTGTTTAGTGTAGCTAAAATTATTATATGCCGGTATGACGATTGATACGTCAAAGCTTTCGGCTTTATGCCGCCTTTTATAATTAACCGCGCCTGAACCTGTATTATAAGACGGAATATACAGGGCGTCAGAAAGAAAATAATTAAACCCGCCGCCTGCATAAAAAGACGAAAGCTGTAAAAGCAAAGCTTTGTCTTTTAGCGTCAAATCGTTAAAATCTTCTCCGATAATAAGCGTTTTAAAGCCAATTTTAACGATATAAGGAAAGTCGGTTTTAAATTTTTCTAAAATATTTTCCTTGCTTTTTATATCTATGAAAGCGGCATCTATAACAAGAAAAAAACCATATCCCGCTATGCCGTGCTTATCTAAAAAGGCACGAACATTGGTCAAATTTTCATGCGAATAAAATAAATCTATTTTACGGCTGTTAAGGCTCTTAAATTCATAATTTACAACCGGAAACGGATTAAAATCGTCGATATAGATAACATAGTCGATATTTACCGAAGGAGATTCCGCGGAACAATGTTTCAAATAAATATTTTCGTCGAAAAGTTTCCAGTCATCGGAAATAAGATATAAATCCCAGTTATTGTATTTATTATGCAGGTCTCTGATTAGAACAGTGCTTTCTAGTAATTTTTCAGATTGTTTTAAGTCGATATTTATTAAAACTTTTTTAGGCTGTTTAGATATGTCCGTTAAACCGGTTTTTTTAGAATAAATCTTGATTTTGCCCTGCTCGTATTCCCCTGGAGACGCTGCCGGAAAAACATTTGTAAAACCGGCATATTCGATATATCCTTTTAAAAGATGTTCGGAAACAGCCGTCCCGTTATATTCCATATAAAACGATGAACCGTATGATAAAATTCTGAAAGCCTCGAAAAATAATTTCTCCAATTCTTCATAAGTAAAATCTTCGGTTATTTCTTTGAACGATAATGCCTTAACGGAAGAATCCGGTATATTTTTCAATATACCGCTTAACTCGTTAAAATTTTTTTTATCCTTAAGATTTAGGTTGATAGGCGTATTAAAAGAGGTTATCTCTAAACCTGCAACCTTTATTTTATTAAAATCATGGGATTTTTTTACGGCAATTTCTATATAATCCGAACTTTCTTTTAATATGAAAACCAACAAACCGATTTGATTTATTTTTTCTTCAAATAAAGGCAGAAATATATAATCTTTAGGAACAGCAAATTTAAAAAAATCCGCAGATTCCAGCTCTTTCATAATTAAAGGCAGGGATTCGTTTATTGCTTTTTCGCCGAAAATATTAAATATTTTAGGTTTTATATTTTCCATATTTAAATTAAAGTTTGTTTGTTGCGGATAATATTTCGATAATTCTCTTAACTCCCTCTTCGGCATTTATACCGCCGGCCTTTATATGTACATCCGGCTTTTCAGGCTTTTCGTAAGGCGAATCGACGCCCGTATAGTTTTCGATTTCTCCGTTCAACGCCCTCTTGTACCAGCCCTTCGCATCCCTTTTAACGCATTCTTGAAAAGGCGTATCTATAAATATTTCGACGAAATCGCGGGGGCCTATTATTTCTCTTGCCGCCTGCCTGTGCTTTCTTAAAGGAGAAATAAACGACGCAATTACGATAATTCCGGCATCGACGAAAAGTTTAGCCGCTTCGGCAACCCTTTTTATGTTTTCCATCCTGTCTTCATCGGAGAATCCAAGCCCACGGCTCAAGCCGTGCCTTATATTGTCCCCATCAAGCAGATATGTATGACTGCCTTTCTTATTTAATGTTTCTTCGAGCATATTCGCTATAGTGCTTTTGCCGCATCCGCTGAGTCCCGTAAACCATAAGACGCAGCCTCTCTGGTTTTTAAGTTTTTCCCTGTCGCTCCTTTTTACTTTATGTTCATGCCAGACGATACAAGAATCATGATTGCTTATTGACGCCATAATTATTCAATTATTTATATTATTGAGCAATTTATTTAGTTCGTCGATTTTTACATTTTTTTTATTTAACTCTTTCTTTAAATAAAGTAATGCGTCAAACTGCGCCTGCATATATAAAAGCGTGGAGCGGAGTTCCGTCATCCATGAATAAATTTTGTTAATCTTTACCGCTGCTTCGATGCCGTCTATTTCAATCTCGTCTATCGCAATCTGCCTAAGTAAAATATAAAGTTCGGTAATTTTGGGCGGAATTTCATCGTTAGCAGTAAGGTCGCCTATTCCGAAACTGGTATGTCTTAGCGATTCGCTCAAAAAAGAATCATTATATTCCTTAAACTCTGAACTTTCCTTATTAAATTTTAAATCTAACCGCTCTGCCGTCCTTCTGAGCTGTTTTTCGGGGTCTTTCATCAACTCGTCGTAATCGACGACTATACGGTTATAACCTGTCGTATGAATCAAAGAAGCTGTAACGGCGCCGAGCCAGATATAGCACCCTTTGACTATGTCGAAGCCGTCCCTTTTCTGCATAGATTTTGCAGTACTTAAAGGATTGCGGCATGCAATTATATAGGATACTTCCGCCCCGATGTCTTTAAATATATCATTCCATAAAGGCAGAAGCCGTACAATTAAAGGATCCTTAAAACCGAATAAATCCGTCGATTCAAACCTCCTTTGCAGAATATTTGCGGCAATAGGATAAAAAGACGATAAAATCTGCTTCGTATTATCGTCAAATATGGGTAAAACCGGATTATCCCAAGTATAACCTATCGAATTCAGCATACTTATGTCTAAAAAGCTTATTTCAAAATCCTCGAAATATCCTTTTTCGTTATCCGGACCAACGACGTCCTGTCCGTAAAACTCCCCGAGATTGACCCCTAAAACTTGAAGCCCTCTTGTAATTGCGCTTGTGCCGCTACGTTGAACTCCTATTACCGCTATAATCCTCTTCTTTTTTAAGGTCATTTGCTTTCTGCATTAGCGGTGCCGTTTATTTTAGTTTTAATATCTTCCAGAATATCGCCCCAGATATCTATATTGGGTTTCAGTTCAAATTCGACTATATCGGCAAGCATGACGTAATCCTGTTCGACCTGCGTGGAAAGAACAGAAGAAAGAATTCTTTCAAGTTCGTTAAAATAAGACTGAATGCTTTTGCCGCCGTAAACAAGATTATTGTAATCTATTTTCAAAAACTCCGATATTTTCTCCATAATTTGAACAAACGTCGCAAGTCCTTTAAGATATTCGGAGAAATTATTAAACCCTCCGGCGCTGTTGCCCCATCTTATTTCGTCGGTTATTTTTATTATTCCTGTTTTAAACTCCTTTAAAAATGCGGCGGCGGCGTCCATGGAACCGTTTACAAGATCGAGCTGGCTCATAGTGGTTATCTTGATTTCGTCGCCGTCCGACAACTTGAAAGCTTTAGATTTATCGGCGCTGAGCATTAAATCGTTATATTTTTCCCCGTTTATATAAATGCTTTTTACCACCATTCCGACAGGCACTAAGCTCTTTATATCGCCGTATAAAATATCGTGCATACTACCCGCGCCCGCGCCGAAAGCTGCATCGGTTAATTTTTCGTCAACGTATAGTTTCATATTAACTCCTCCGTTTTATAATTAAAATTATCGTTAATCTTGTCTAAAAACATTAGTGAAACTCTTTTAAATACATTTAATTGAAGTTTATACCGGGAATAGCTTTTAAGCGAATCTACCGCCAGCCCGAACAAATCGTAGCTAGCCGAACTGCTCTGGTTTATGACGTGGATTTGATTAAACAAAGACAGGTCGTCGTAAACCGAAGAAAGATATTTTAGCTCGAAGTCTATAGACTTTATATTGCCGGTCGTTACATTTATTCTATCGGTATCGAACGGGTCGTTTAGGGCTAAATAGACCATTTTTTTTGTCTCCGCCATTCCGCTTTCGCAAAGGGCAATCATATTATCTGCGACCTTTAATTCCTCGCTTATATCCAAGCTAAAATTATATTCTACGGCTTCGAAACAGTCAAGAAAAAGTTCTATTTCGTTTTCGTCTATTTTCCAAAAATCTTCTTCGTAAAAATGCTCGAGAGCCGTTTTTAATATTTTCAGTTTTAAATCCTTAGAGTTAAGTTTTCCTTTTACCGCCGGAAGATAATCGATAAACTTTTTAGAATCGAGTCTAGAAATATACGGAATTATGCCGCAACTTTTATATTTAGACAAGATTTGACGGTAATTTTCAGCGGGGATTTCTTCTAAAATCATCTCTGCTATATCATAAATATATTCCGGCTTAATGAGGCTCTTGCACACTGGGTTTAAACATTTAAGGTTGAAATCGCATGGGAAACATCCTATATCCGGCACGACAAGCACCTGATTTGCCGAATACGGTCCCGTCTCCCAAAAACCGACGTTTCCGGTATAAATAACTATTAATTTAATCCCTGCGGCAACCCCTATATGCATAGTTCCCGTATCGTGGGTTATTAAAAGGCGGCAGCGTTTTACCAAATATACAAGGTCTGAAACCGAAGTTTTGCCGGTTAGATTTATAAGCCTGCCGTCCGATACGGAATTTTCTATATAATTTCCAGCTTCCACGTCGTATTTTGCGCCGAGCAGAATAATTTTTATTTTTGAGTTGCCCGCTAAAAGCATCTTTGCCAGTTCGGCAAAATAGTCGTAGCGCCATTTTTTAAGAGACGTCGATGCGCCTATAGCGAAAGATATTAAAATATCGCCGTCATCTATGCCGTTTTCTTTCAAAATATCGCATGTGCCGCTATTGTTTATATTTTCGGTATCTAAAAAAATTTTATTTACATGGATTTTATCTTCGGAATTCAAACATCTTTCGTAAATATCGACAAGATTTAAAACGCTTACCTTTCTGTTTTTAACCGCCGAAAACATATAGGCTATCATTTTATCGTTCGATATTATGGTTCCTTCGCGGGTTATGTATATGCCTATATTTTTTAAGGAATTTAATATATAAAGAAAATAAACGCTGAATTCGTCGTGCGAAAGATTTACGGCAAGGTCGTATTTTACCGATAAAATTCCATCGAACATTGCGTTAACGGCCTTCAAAACTTCTGTCGTAAATTCAAAATTATTTGATTTTAATAAATCCGAAAGCCCCGTTAGTTCAATCGTTTTAATCTCGTCGATATAAGGCAAAAAAGGCGCAATTCCGGCAAAGTCGCTTGATATAAGAAGGGTTACGCGGCTTTCCGGATAAACAAGTTTAATTTTCTTAAAAAGAGAGGTGGATTGTATTAAATCACCCATGCGGGTAAGGTTTAATATTATTATGTTTTTCATCGACGCATTACGACCCCCGTTACGTCATTGCGAGCGTTAGCGGACGAAGTCCAGCGCAGCTAACCAATCTGTTAATATTATTATCTTTCATCGACGCATTACAACCCTTCGAGTTTAACTAATTTGGTTTTTATAGCCCAGAGCATTAGAATCATGGCTTCCGATTTAGACAATCTGCCCTTTCCCCGTTTTATATAATCTGCCATATCTTTTATGGAGATAGCGTTTTTATCCGAAAATTGCATAATAAGCCGGTGAAGCTCTTCGTTTCCCTCGGTTTCTTTTAACAGCTTGGAAACATTTTCTTTCTTGAAAATTAATTTTGTTCTTATTTGTTCGTATGAATCCAGCAATATTATATTCATCATTTCGCGTACGCGGCGCTCATAGGTATGGTTCCTTACGACGGTTTCTCTGCCGTGAGCTGCGACAGCCAGCCTTTCTTCCTCGTTAGCAAGGTAATATTTTATTTTTTTTCTTAAATCATCCACAGTATCGAAAACGACTAAATCCTTGCCGTCTTCAAAAATTCCTTCCAAATACCTGCGCCTATCGACAAGCTGAAAACCGCCGCACCCTAAAATTTCATAAACTCTCGGATTTAAAAAATCTCCGCTTGGATTTATGTCCCAGTGCCACATCGAGGAATGAAGGTTTATATTTATTTTAGAATAGTTATATATTTTAACGGCTTCTTCTTCCGTAAACCGCTTTCCTCCTTCCTGAATCAACAGGCTTAAAGGCATTCCTGCATACCAGTCGCCGCCCCATATTTTAAAATTAAAATCTACCAGCTGCGCAAATACGTTTTTTCTGTTAAAGTAGCCCGCCCCCGCAAAGCCGACGTCGCAGGCATATTTGGCTTCGTCTTCTTTATTAATTTCGGTAATTTTCTTATGAAAATCCGGCAGGCAGGCTAATGGAAGATAATGATAGTTATTTGCGCCGATATTTTTAAGCTCTTCAAAAAAATCGTCTTTCTGTATGGTAAAAAAATAATCCACGTTTTTTACTATGGTATTCCAGTAAGTAAGCGTCCTGAAATCTTCGACGAACCAGTAAGCCGTTTTAATGCCCATGCTTCTTAGCTTCAGCAAAGTTCTTTCGCTCGCGGGAGACTGCGCCATAAAAACAACCAAATCGGGCGGGTCGTTAAATACCGACGAGAGCAGGGCCTCGGACATAATGTTTACGAGCATCTGTTTTAAAGAATTTACATGGTCCTCGTTGGGCGTAAATTCCCCCATATATTTATACGCATCGTAAAATTTTGAAAAATCGAGTATTTTTGCGTCGTATCCAAGATTTAAAAACGCGGAATACAGGTAGTTTCCTATCGTGGAAGAACCGCCGTACATAGGCTGGACTACTAAAACTTTAAATGAAGATGGGCTAAAAAATTGGTTTATACCGTAAAGCTTATATATTAAATCGTAAATATCCGAAAATATTTTTTTATAAGACGGAAGTTCGCAGAATAATATGTTGCTTCTATCTAGTTCGAGTTTTTTGGAAATCTTAGAAGCGTCTTTATAAATAGTAAGTTTTACATTTTTCAGTAATTCTGAAACGTTAAAGTTGTTTTCTATAAACCGGAAAGATTCTTCGGAAGGCTCTATTACCTCGATTTCTATTTTGTTTTCTTCTTTTTTCAATAAAAAGGTTAAAGCTTCTATATGATAACCGGCGCCTAATCCGAAAATTATAATTTTATCCGGCTTGTTCCGTCCTTCTATTTGCCCTGCAACCTGTCCCGCCCATTTCTGCGCTTCGGAAAAAGGGTTATAAACAGAATGAACGGTAATTCCGTTGATTTTAAAAGACGGGGCGTCCGCCTTTTTGGTCGGAATAAGTTCGAAATTTAAATCATTCATATATTTATATTTATATTTTTAATTTTAAAACATTTGTAAAATTTGAATAGCTCCGCCTAAAAGTAAAATAATGTCGTTAAAACTTTTTGACTCTCCGGACGAATTCAATTCTTCTATAAAATAATCGCAGGCAAGTTTAAGATAATTATAGTTTGCGCCTATGGATTTTATGGATTCTTTGAATTTTTCAAAATATGGACTGTCATATTCTATAGCCTCGGCAAAAGAACGCCGTCCATTTTCAAAGACGGTTTTTACGAACGAAATTTCATAAATTAAAGACTTTGCGAATATTTTATCTATTTTATAATATTTTTTTGTATATCTCAAAACTTTATTGCCGTCTATGTCCGCGCCGCCTTCCGAAAGGACGTTAATCCATGCGAATTTTAAAACTTCGGAGGCAAGTTCCTGTTTGCTTATTTCTTGTTTAAATATTGGATAAAAATGTATGGAATTTAAATGCCTGCACAAACTTACCGAAAAATTCCCTTTTTTAATATTGCTCTTTATATTACTTTTTATCGTTTTTATATAAGTTTTTCTATCGATATTAAGGCAATCTAATTTATTGCTTTTTATTTGCAATAAAATTAAATCAAAAACGTCCGCCGGCTTTACGTCGTTTTTGCAGGAATAATTAAATCTGCACTGTTCATGCTGAAAACAGGGATAGCATTCGGCCCGCGAATAAATAACCAAAGAATTTTCTATATGGGGGCCTGTTTCATAAAAATTGGCATTACCGGTAAAGATGGAGACGGAAGGAACATTAAAAATCTGGGCTATATGGAGCGTTCCGGTGTCGGACGAAATAATCAGGTCAAAGTCTTTTATCAGATAAATGAGTTCGCTAAGCGTGGTCTTTCCGGTTAAATCCAAAACATTAATATCCGGATTAAGATATTTCTTAATTTCTAAGGCGGCGGTTATTTCCTCCGCAGTTCCGACTATAACGATTTCGCAGTTAAAATTACAGGACAAAAGCTTTATCAGCGATGCATAATTTTCGGAAGACCATACTCTTTTTACGGAAGTAGCGCCGATAGAAATACATACTCTTATAATATCGTTAATTTTAAAGGGGCGGCGGCTTTTTCTCGAACTTTTTAAATTTATAATGTCGTAGCTGGGCTTTATTTCAGCCGGCTTGCCTGCTCCTATTAAAGAAAAAATATCTACTATGTTAATTTTATTGGAATTTCTATTTCTTACGGAGTGAAAAAGATAATTGGAAGCACCGCTTTTTAAAATAAAATCGCTGAAACCCCTTTTTTGATTTTTAAAAAAACTGATAAAAAGTGAATTTGCCGTATCATAGTTAAGATTAACGGCTATGCCGTATTTATCCGAAAATTCCGACAAAAAAGGGCTAAACTTATTTAAAAAACCGAACAGGTTTGTTGCAGATAAATCATATAAAGAATTTTTAAATATATCTTCATACGTAAAAAAATTTATCTCTCGGTTAAATGCGCCGTTGATATTCGAAATCGCTCCGTCTATTAAAATATCCACGCAGCCGTTTATTTTGCCGGATGATTTCTTATAAAGATAATCTATCAAAGGAACTGCTTGAAAAAAATCCCCTATTCTCCTCGTTTGAAAAATAAATACATTTTCCATTAAATATTTTATTAAGGCAGGGTTAAGCGGTTATAGCAAGACCGCCCGTAATAGGACTGCCGGCTCCAGCCGGCAATTTAATATCGGCATTTGATACTTCCAAAGCGCTTTTTTTGTCTTTTTCTATTATTGTTCTCCAGCCTTTCAGGAGATTTTCAAGTATGTTTATGGATTCGTCCAACTTATGAGCGTCTTTCTTTAGGTTCGCCGTCGTAAGATGAATAGATAAGAAAGTATAAAGCTTGTTCAAATTTTTTGCCGTTTCCCCGCCCTTTTCCATATTGAGCCGCGCATTAAGTTCGTTTATTATGGATACGGCGTTAGATATATTTATAGACTTGCCCGCATAATCGTTCTGCGCAAGTTTTTCTTTGGCAACTTTAACAAAACCTATGGCGCCCTCATAAGCCATAATAATAAGAGTTCCCTGGTCCACCGTCGAAACGTTGACGTTTTCGTATTTAGAAATTCCATCCCCCATAAAAATATATCCTCCTTGAAATTTATTTTTTATTTGTCATTCCCGCAAAAGCGGGAATCCAGTCCTAATTTTTCTATTGCAAAATTAACGTATTATGATTATGCTCCGCTCGCGATCATCTGCTTTATACTGTTAGACATCGTGGAATTTGTCGTTTGCATCTGCCCTATGTAAGATTCGAGGGTAGAGAACTCTTTAGTGTACATTCCCATCTGGTCCTGTACAAGCGCCTGTTGAAGCGATATCTGGTTATTCATACTCGTAATTTCCGTATTAATTTCCTGTTTGTTAAACTGTATAATGCCGTTTGCGGGATTGGTATACGTATTTAAAAAACTCGTCATTCCTCCAGACATAGAAACGCCGTCGGCAGTGGAAGAACCGTTAACCAATGCGCTGAAAAACTGCTGAACCTGCTGGGGACTTGTAACCAGCATATTATTTAAGGTCGAGGTATTGAGCTGTAACTGACCGGAACCGTTAGAGCTGGAAGTGATTCCGTATGTGGAAGGAAGACCTGCGTCTCCGGAAAGGGTAGGCGCCTCGCTGCCCATGAAACCGTATAATGAATTAACAAGGCTCGAAAGCGCAATATTGCCTCCTAACGGACCGAGGGACGAGTTTTTTGTATTTCCGGAACCGCTTGAAGTTACGGTATTTTGTGCCGACACGTCGCTTATCACTTTATTATACGCATAAATAAAGCTGTTTACCGCGCCGTCAATGGCCTGTGTATCTATTCCCACTGTTAATGCGGTTGAACCTGCGGAAAGCAAATTTAAGGTAACTCCGGGGATAGCATTAGTAACGGTATTCGTCTGGCTCTGTATATAAGTATTTCCGTAATCGACGACGGCATTTTGAGCGGTCTGCATCGTCGGATTAAAAGCGTCCAAAGAAAAAGAATCCCCTGCGGTTAAAGTCTGTCCTGCGGTGACCGAAAGTTCTATTCCGCTATTGGTAGAGTTAGAACTACCCGAACCGTCTATATAATAAGAAGTAGTTCCTGTTTCCGATGACGGAACGGTAAAACTTCCGTTTTGCCCGGAACTGTTAGTCCAGTTAATAGTTATGGCATTTGTTCCCACGGTTTGGGTTCCAGTGCCGCCTACGGTAAAAGTGTATGTCTGGCTTGCCTTTCCGGTATATGTTCCTGCGGCTGTCGGGATAGTATCTCCAGAAGACGGAGTGCCGTTCCAGTAAGTAGGATTAATAGCAGCGCTATTAAAATTAAGGCTCGCCGTTCCCCCCGAAAGAGTATTGTTAATCGTAATCGCACTGTTCGTTCCGGTCGTATTGCTTGTCAAAACAAGCCTGTATGGACTGTTTGAGCTTCCGTCGCTGATGACTGCGGCGCTTACACCGGCTCCAGCATTGTTTATTGCCTGCGCAAGACCGGATAATGTATCGTTAGACGAAGTTACGCTGACGTTTGTTAACGTGCCGTTAACCGTAATGCCGAAAGTACCTGTCCCTACGGTGGTCGAAGTAGCCGCGATGCCTTGCGAAGCAATTTCCGAGGCCTGTGCAAGCTGATTTACGGAAAAGTTATACGTTCCTGGAATAGCGGAAGACGAAGCCGTCGCAGTAGCCACGGATGTATTGCTCGAAGCCGCCGTATATGTCTGAAATAACGACGATTGACCTAGAGCCGAAGCGGCAGAACTTAAAGCGGAAATATCCGAACCTATAGACTGCCATGCGGAAAGCTGGTTATTTAAAGGGGTTTCCTGAGCCTGCATCAATGTAATAGGTCCGGATAATTCCTGATTCAGCGCATTTAATATGGCAGTATAATTTATTCCGGACTCCGGACCGGTTCCCATAACAACAAGACCTTGATTAGGATAAGAACTCGGGGTCAAACTGCTTCCCGTTGAAGTTATAGACATTTTATATTACCTCTGATAATGGGTACGAAATTAATTCTGTCCCTATTATCCTTAATTAACATTATAATTTACTGTTAAGAAGCGAACCCTTCTGGTAATTCGACATCATTTTCAAAACCGAGTTAGGCGGAATCTGCGCCAAAACTTTTCCTGTTTTAAAATCTACCACGTTAATGACGGCGCCCCCGGCGCTTGCATCCCATTTAAAAAGCATTGCCTGAGACAGCATGGGGGAAGGATTAAGATTCGCATCTATCTGCTTTGATAATTCTTTTTCTTTCTCGGCGTTGTTATTTACCGGGTTGGTTTGATTTGCCGATGTATTTTTATTGTTATTCCCTGCATTCTGTTGAACGGCGTTATTTTTAGAATTTAATATAGATGCATTTATATTATTATTAACATCAGATGCATTATTGTTGTTTGCAATATTTACCGCATTTACGTTTAATGATAAATGTTCCATAATATATCACTTCTTTATTAAGAGGAGGGAAGATGGGGATGAAATTAATTCCGTCCCCATCTTCCCGAAGTCTGTCCCCTGATTTTATTTTACTTCAACAGAGTCAAAAGTCCCTGCGGAACCATTGAAGCCTGCGAAAGCATCGCTTCGCCGGATTGGGCAAGAGTCGAGAGCAGTGTAAACTGAGACATTTCCTGCGCAAAGTTGACGTCCATTATGTTGTTATATGCAGCCTGCGTGTTTGTTCCTTCCGTCTGAAGATTTCCAAGTATCTGGGTAACCCTGTTCTGGTAAGAACCAAGCTGACCGCTTATACCGGCGACCTGTGTAATAGCCGCCTGAACGGCCGAAAGAGCGATTAATGCGCTGGTGTTACCCGCACTGGTGGTAGAACCGGTCAAACTAACCGAAGATAAAGATGAAGCAATACTGCCGTTGGTTTTTGTTAAGCCCAATAAGCCTGCCGCAACGCCTTGAATAGAAACCGAAATCTGATTGGTTCCAACATCTGCATTCGGCCCTATTTGAAACGAGAAAGCGCTTACCGAGCTGGTTATAGCACCTGATCCCGACGCATTTAAAAGGTTGAGTCCGTTAAACTGCGTAGAATTTGCAATCTGCGTAATTTCCGAACCAAGCTGTTGAAACTCGCTGTTTAACGCGTTCAAATTCTGCACGCTGTTTGTTCCGTTGGCGGCGTTGGTCGCAAGGGTCTGCATCGTGCCGAGCATACCCTGTATGGTGGAAAGAGCGCCGGAAGCGATGTTGATTAACGAATTGCCGTTATTAGCGTTTGACGTTGCCTGATTGATGCCTAAGCTAGTTGCGTTTAAGCTCTGGGCTATTTCGTAGCCTGCAGGATTGACCCATGCTCCGGTAATCTGCAAGCCGCTCGATAGTTCGTTTAACGACTGCCCAAGAGAATTGTTGGTGTTTTGAAGGTTATCCGTAGCAATGACTGCGGATTGGTTCGAGTTGATAAATAGACCGTTATACATTTTATCCTCCGTGATAAATTATTCCGGCATCCGTGCCGAAATTGTTAAATTGGATTATTTTGAAACTTCTTACTCGAATAGATTAATGTCCTCCGCTTAGAAAACATTAATTTAAGTGCTAATTCGTTCACCTCCTCTACCATTTTATATTCGTTATCTAAAATTTTAAGACAACTAACCTATCCTTTTATTTATTAATCGTCATAGCTTTTTAAAAACTTTAATTTTTTTAAAAATATATTTTTAGGCAACTAACCTGCCTTTTTATTTATCAGGATTTTAGCTCCCCTCCTTTTAAGGAGGGGTGTCGTCGCTCGGCTGGATTAATCTTAATTTTGCGGATTTTAGCTCCCCTCCTTTTAAGGAGGGGTGTCGGCCAAAGGCCGACGGGGTGGTTAACAAAAATTAAAAAAAATTTCAATTTCTTCCGCAGCTGCTTGCGGGGTTAACCCTTCGGTATATATAATCATATCGGCTTTTTCATAAAATTTTTCTCTTTCTTTAAGTTTGTCCGAAACGGATTTTAGGGTAAAACCGTCCGCGCCTAGAACCGGTCTATGGGTCTCTGATTTTATCCTTTCGTAAATAGTGTGGGCATCTGCCTTAAGATATATAACCGTTCCGATATTTTTAAGCAGTTTCATATTGCCGTTAAACGCCGGCATACCCCCTCCGGTAGAAATTACCGATGGCTTATCTTTTCCGCTTAATTCAACCCCCTTTATTGTTTCCCTTATTGAATTTAAAATTTTCGTTTCTAAATCCCTGAAATATTTCTCGCCCTTTTTTTTAAAAATTTCCGTAATTGACATCTCTTCATATTTTTCTATTAAGGCGTCGATATCTAAAAAATTAAACCCAAGATTTATTGCCAAAATCCTCCCGACTTCAGTCTTTCCCGCCCCCATAAAACCGATTAATACTATATTTGTTTTCATTTCTTCACATACCCTTCGTAATTCCTTTTAATCTCGTCCAAACCGTCTCCGCCGAATTTTTTGAGGAAAAAACAGCATATCGAAAAAGCGAGGGCGGACTCGACGACGATGGACGCCGCCGGAACGGCGCAGACGTCAGACCTTTCGAGGAAAGCTTTTTTTGCTTCGCCTGTTTTTAAATCTACGGTGTCGAGATAAGGCTTCATTAAGGTAGGTATCGGCTTCATTGCGCATGTTACGCTTATCATTTCTCCATTGGACATTCCGCCTTCTATACCACCTGCATTGTCGGTTTTTCTGTAAAACCCGTCGGACTCCTCTTTTTTATAATAAATAGAGTCGTGGCATTCCGAACCTTTCAGATAAGCCGATTTTACTCCTGCGCCGATTTCGACGCTTTTAATTGCTTGTATGCTCATTATAGACATCGCTATATGGGCGTCCAATTTTTCGTCCCACTGCGTAAAACTGCCTAGACCTACCGGCACGCCCTTTGCCTGAGCGGTTATAAGCCCGCCGACGGTATCTCCTTCCGCCTTCATCTTATCGATTAATTCTTTTGTTTTTTCTTCCAATTTATTATACGGCATACGGAGCTCGGAATTTTCAATATTCCGCATTATAATTTCGTCGAAAAGATTGACCCCCGAAGAAAAATAGGCGTCATAACTCAATTCCGATGACTTTTTTTCGCCTTGCACCTTTTTCTCCGGCCTATTTTCTGCCTGTTTTTCCTTTTCCGATGCCGAAATTTCAGCCGTCTCTATTCCTGCCCAGCCGATGCTCAGAACCGCCGAAGCAAACTCGATGCCGAAATTTTTTAAAAGTATTTGGCAGATAGCCCCGACCGCAACCCTCGATGCTGTTTCTCGCGCACTCGAACGTTCCAAAACATTTCTTATATCGTCTAATCCAAATTTTATCGAACCGGCGAAATCCGCATGCCCCGGTCTCGGAGTATGGATTTTGCTTTCTTCTGAAACCGGCTTGTAAGCGTCCATCCTGTCCCGCCAGTTTTCGTAATCCTTATTTTTTATAAAAAACGAAATAGGCGAGCCGGTCGTTAAGCCGCCCCTGACGCCGGATAAAAACTCTATTTTATCGGTTTCTATCTTCTGTCGTGCGCCTCTGCCGTAGCCCGACTGCCTGAGCCTCAATTTCACGTTTATAAAATCTTCGTCTATTTTAACGCCTGCCGGAAAGTTGTCTATTATGGTAACAAGCCCTTTTCCGTGCGATTCCCCCGCCGTCAAAAATCTTAGCATTTCCCTTTACCTCCAAATAGCAATCTGCCGTCACTGCGAGCGCATGGGATTGCTTCGCTTCGCTCGCAATGACGACACAGTGTCATTGCGAGCGAAGCGAAGCAATCTGTCTATCATCGCATAAGCGTTATGGTTATGTATGTCCCCTACTAAAATAGTTATAGAAACATTATCCTTCTATCATCGCATAAGCGTTATGGTTATGGATGCTTTCGAAATTTTCCGCTTCAACTCTGAACCATTTAATATTTTTATTTTTCTTCAGTATTCCTGCCACACACCTTGCCACATCCTCCACGAACATCGGATTTTCGTAGGCATGCTCCGTCAAAAACCTTTCGTCCTCCCTCTTTAACAACGAATAAATAGGAGAACTTGCACAGGATTCAACATCGGCTATAATATCTTCGAACCATATAAGTTTAGAAAATTCAAGGGAAACAGAAACCATACCCCTTTGATTATGCGCGCCGTATTTAGATATTTCTTTAGAACAGGGACAAAGAGTATTTACCGGAACCTTGACGCCGATTTTAATAACGCTTTCTTCATTTTCCTCAATACCCGCAGAAAAGGCGTCAGATTTAAAATCTGACGCCTTTTCTGATTTATCATTCCGCGCTTTATTTTTTATCGTGCCGTTATAATAACAAACATACTCCATCAAGCTTTTTTTCCCGCTGACCGGCGCCGCTTTTTCTATAAAATAGGGAAATTCGATTTCGACCGAAGCCGAACCGGCATTCAAAACTTTTTTAATTTTTCTTAAAATATCCGGAAAGCTGACTATGCTTATTTCGCCTCTGTGTTCGTTTAAAACCTCTAAGAAACGGCTCATATGCGTTCCTTTAAAGTAATGGGGAAGGTCAACGTACATATTTATGTCTGCTACGGTATGCTGGAATGATTTTGCTTTATCAAGAACGGATATAGGATAATGAAGGTTTTTTATACCAACTTTATCGATTGCTATTCCCCTTTTATCCTTTAAATTTTGAACGTCTTTCAACATTGCTATATTTTAGCAAAAAAACATAATAATAAAAAGGGGGCAAATACCTTAATCCTGCATTAGAAATTTTATTTTCTGGATTCCCGCTTTTGCGGGAATGACATCTTTTGGGTTAAAACCTCAATCTCTGCATTGTCATTCCCGCGAAAGCGGGAATCCAGAATTAACATAGCTTTTGAGTATATAATGTAAAGAGAAAAAGGTGTCAGATTTGAAATCTGACACCTTTTTCTCTTACTTTTTTATAACATCTTTTTTAAAAAATAATCAGCTGTTAATGATTCTCGGCGTAATAAATATCATAAGCTCGTCTTTGGAGTAGCTTATACTTTGGGATTTGAAGAGCCAGCCCAGAAGAGGAATACTCATAAGTCCCGGAATTCCGTTATTAGTAACGGTTTTACTCATCTGATAAACGCCTCCTATGACTACCGTCTGTCCGTTTTTAATTATAACGGTAGAATTGGCGCTTTCCGTGTCAAGCGTAGCCTGTGCTCCCGAAACGGGAGGAGCGACGGTATTATTCGACGAGTTTATAACAAGTTTTACGTTTCCGTTTGCCATAATGTGAGGAGTAATCTGAAGCGAAATCTGCGCGGTAATCGCCTGAGGAGCGGCGGTTGCGCCGACTCCGGCTACGCCGGGCAGATAAAGCGTTTGACCCTTTTCTATAGTTGCCGTCTGGTTATTAAGAACTACTACTTTAGGCGAAGCAATGGATTTTGCTTTAGACAAACTTTCGAGTGCTTGAAGCGTTGCGTTTATGCTGGCGTAAGAGTTTAATATTCCAACGGTGAACGTCCCTGCGGACGGCTGCGTCGTAAGCGTTGGGCTTAGCCCCGGGCCGGAAGGCGTTCCGGTAGTTTCGCCGCTGAAATAATTCGGTGATACGGCGGCATTCGAAGAAGTCGGCGCCGACCCCAGATAACTGCCGTTCCAGTTTATACCTAATTGATTCGAATAATTTTTACTGACCTCGACCATCTTTGCGACAATCTCTACTTCAGGCGTTCTTTTATCTAGCATTTTCACTAATCTTACGGCTTTTGCGACATGATTCGGAATATCCGTAATAAGCAAAGAATGTAGGGACTTGTCGTAAATAACCTTGCCCTGCGAACTTAAAACCGATTTTACTTTGGATATAAGCCCTGTAGCCGAAACATAATTAACCGGAATGAGCCTTGTGACCTTATGCTCCGAAACCGCTCTGGCTTTTTTCTCTGCGGAAACTACCGACGCTATCGTTCCGGTAGAGTTTATGTAATATATCCCGTCTTTTTTAACCATTCCAAGGCCGTATGCTTCGAGTACGAGAGATAAAATATTTTTGAGCGGAACATCTTTCATTTTCATCGTAACGGTTCCTTTGACATCCGAACCTATTAAAACGTTCATATCGGAAACCTTTGCGATCATTCTTATAACATCGACTACGCTCGCATTCTGAAAGTCGAAACTGACTCTCATATCCTTAGGGTCTAAGAAAAATTTTTTAACGGTTTGAGGAGAACTGTCTGTCGCCATAGACGATGCAGATACCGCCGGCTGACCGCCTATAGGCTTCGCGGTCAATGTGCCGTCCCCGTTCTGTCCGGCATATGCCTGAGCCGCCCCGTATATAACGCATATAAAAACCCCAAATGCAAACAAAACCATTAAAAAGAATGTTCGCTTTTTCATATTTTTTCCTCGTTTTATTTTTTACAACTAAATTATTTAATTTTTAAGATTTATCAAGATTGCTTCGCTAACGCTCGCAATGACATTTTATTTATATTTTTTTATATATATTTTAATTATACCTTAATTTAGAATAACTCATTTTAATCCCATAACGACTTTCACCGACCGCATTTGTCCGAGAATATTATAGGTTCTTTCGATTAAATTTACTTCACTGCCGCTTATCGAAACCACTCTTGCCCTATTTACGCCGACTAACGAACCTACGGTGATTATATAAGACCTGCTATCCGGAGTTTGAATCATCGCAAAATATTTACCCCTCCTGTTAATAATGCCGACGACCTTTAGCGATGAAATGCCGTACTGCAGAAGAGGCAGTTCGCCGGCTTTGAACGACGTAATATGCTTTTGGGCATATAAAAACGTCTGGAACGGGTCCCTCTTTAAATAATAAGGGTAGGAGGTCGCAAAAGAATTTACCTGCCGAAAAAAACACGTAAAGACAAATATGAAGACAAATATAAAGAGAAGTTTTCTCATTTTTTAACCGCGCCTCCATTTTTTTTACCGGCTTTTAACTGCCCTGCCGGAGGAGCGCCTATAAAGGAAAAAGCCGTTCCTTTAAAAGAAACCGAAACCTTGCGTCCTTTAGAAGTTCTTGAAATAGCAACGTTATGCACGTCCACTATTCTTTTCATAACCGCAAGCTTATAAAAAAACTTATAGACGTTATAAAAATCTCCACTTATACTCATCGAAAAGGGGACTGTTTCGTAAAAACCTTTGGCGGCGCCCTTTTCCGGCTTAAACATTTTTAAATTAAGATTAAGGACCTTTTCGTAGTTTGAAATTTTCATTAAAAGCTGGGGTATGTTTTTCTTAGACGGAAGTTCCGAAAGCAGACCGGAAAATTCTTTATTGAGTTTCCCATACTGCTTTAATAATACGGGATAGCTCCTTACTAATGCTAAGTATGAATTATACTTGGCGGTTATTTGGCTTAATTCGGCCTGTTTTTGAGAGACTTTCGCCCTAAGCCCCGAATACATAAAATAATAGTATATCCCCATTACGACTATAAATAAAACGATGCTTATAGCCGTTCCGAGAACTGCCGGATTGCCGAAATCTATTTTTGATTTAATCGATTTAATATCCATTTTATTTTACGTTCATAGTTAAACCGAAACTTTGAAGCCTTAAACCCTGCTTTTTGACCTCGGAAGTCTGGACTAAACTCACTCCGCCGAAAAAGCCCGTCCGGCTTAAATTATTCATAAATATGGATTCTACTTGTCCGTCCAAAGCTATTCCCGTAACGGAAATTGCCCCTTTATTTGACTTTAAAGAATTAATCCATGCAAATCTGGGGATTGCCGTTGTAATATAGTAAATATATCCGATAGGACCCATCTGCTCTTTTTTTAATGTTTTGATAACGTTAATCTTCTCGAGAATTTGCGATTCTTTAGCTTTTAACGAGTTAACCGTTCTGACCTTAGGCATCAACATCGCCGTTTTTTCGTTATAATTCTTTATGTTCCCGTTTAAACCGTTGATTTTTTTATCTATGGATGTTTGAAGAAAGAAAACCGCTATTGCGGCAAGAACTACGGGAACGATAAAATAAATCAATAAGCCGCCCGTTTCAATTTTGATTTTTATTTTCTTGGGTTTCTTATTTAAATTAATTTTAATCAATTTATTCTGCTCCCCTTAACGCCAATCCGACCGCAACGGCAAAAAAATGGCTTTTATCGTCGGCGATATTCTGCCTGAAAAGTAAATTCCGAAAAGGATTTATGCTAACTACAGGGATATTTATTTTTGTTTCTATATCCTCCAGAATACCGGGCAATTTGCTTGAACCGCCGGTCAGGTAAACTTTTTTGGGATACTGCTTGTCGTTGTTTGCGGCAAAATAATCTATCGTTCTTTGAATTTCGGATGTTACCCTCGACAATATCATATTTAGGTATATCGAATAATCGGCTTTAAAATCTCCGCCCCTATTCCCCATATTGCCTATTTTTATATTTTCCGCTTCGTTAACGTCTATTTGAAATTTTTTTGCTATTTCTTCAGTAATATTCATCCCGCCTATAGGGATATCTCTTCTGAATAAATTCACGCCTTTTTGAAGCACATGGACATTCGTTTCCGACGCTCCTATTTTTATAATAGCCGTCAATTCGTCAAATTCTTCCGGATAATTAAAATTAAACATATTTTCCAGCGCTATGCAATCGACGTCCACGATATTGGGATTTAATCCGCATTGGTGAATAAAATCCATCTGGTTCTCGATGATATCTTTTTTGCCGGCGACTATCATTATTAAATTACTGCCCGCATCGTTAGGGGAATCGCCTAAAATTATATAGTCTAAGAATACCTCGTTCATATCGTAGGTAATATATCTTTGGGCCTCGTAATATATCGAAGAATCGACCTCTTTAGCCTTCATTTTAGGCATTTCTATGGTTTTTATTATGACATGTTTGCACGGTATTCCTATGGCGACTTTTTTTTCGCTGATACCGAGTTTGGAAAAAGAGCTTTTCAGGTAGGAGGCGGCAGACGCGCCGTCGTTTACGGTGCCGCCGCTGACGGCACCCGCAGGCAGATCTATTATGTCAAGCGCATCGATATAATATTTGCGACCGGATTTAGACAACTCGAGGACTTTAATCGAGTTGGAACCTATATCAACTCCTACGCCTGTTTTAGAACCGATGCCTAATTTTAAAGCCATAATAGTCCCGTTAAAAATTATACGCATATAGTAATTATCGACTTTTTAAAACCCTACTTTAATTAAATTTAATTATATAATAATATCGATAATAATTATTAAGATAACCTCAATAAGAATGATTGTCAAGTTTTTTTATTATTTTTTATAAAAATTATAATCTTTTTGATTTGATTTTAAATTCAAAAATCGTATAATGTTTCTAAAAAAAATATAAATTATGAACAAAAATAAAATAATCGCATATTCCCTTTTTTCCGCTCTGCTAGTTTTTTTTATAATCAGGCTTATACTGATAACTAAAATAGACCTGATTCCCGAAGAAACATATTACTGGCAATGGTCAAGGCATCTATCGCTTTCCTATTACGATATGTCGCCTATGATTGCTTATACTATAGCCCTTACGACACTTTTCGGAAAATTAAACTCGCAGTTTTTCGTCAGGCTCGCCGCTCCGGCAATATCGCTATTGCTGTCTTTTTTTGTATTTACCGCGTTAAAAAAAATAACGGGGGGGACCCTGCCTTCGTTAATATGGGCAGTTCTGCTAAACGCTATCCCCATCTTTAACGTCGGCTCGGTACTTATAGTTTACGGGAACCTGCAGATGCTGTTTTTTTCTTTGACCGTTCTGTTCCTTCTATATTTGATTATTACGGGCAAAAATTATTACTGGTATTTGATAGGCATTTCTACGGGACTTGCATTATTAAGCAAATATACGGCGGTCTTTATTTACTTAATAGTTTTTATTTTCCTTCTTTTAAGCAAAAAACATCGAAAATATTTTTTTAGAAAAGAACCCTACCTGGCTTTTTTAATATCTATCGTTATATTCGCCCCCGTAATAATATGGAATTATTTCAACGATTTCGTATCTTTCAGGCATCTTTTAACATTATCCGGCGGATACGAAAACTTCGGCATTTTTTTATTCAACTTTTTTTTATTTATAATATCTCAGGCAGGCATAATTTCCCCGTTCTTATTTATAATTATTATGGTCTCGGTATTTACAGGCCTATATCTCGGCTTGAAAGAAAATAACGATATATATATTGCTCTTTCGACGGCATCGCTAGTCCCTTTCTTATATTTTGTGTATCAATGCGCCAAGACCATGGTTCAGCCTAACTGGCCGGTGTTTTTATATTTTCCGGCTTTTCTGCTTTCTTTCGTTTTATCCTTAAGGCTATATGCCGCCTTGAGAGCCGATAAGATAAAGAAAATTATGCTTTATTTTTACGGCTTATCTTTTTTTACCGGACTTGTTTTCTCTTTAATTATTTTTATCGCTCCTTATTATCCGGTTTTCAACCCCTTTATAAACGTTAAAATCAGCAAAAGCCCATTAAGGGATATGCTTGGTTGGAAAGAAATGGGGGTGCGCATAGATAAAATTTTAGCGGCGCATAAAAAAGACGACCTTCTTATAGCCGCAAGAAGATTTCAGACGGCAAGCGAACTTGCTTACTATGTTAAAGGAAAACCGCAGACGTATTCTTTTAATTATTTTATAAGAGACAATGAATATTCGCTATG